>JBBIRB010000034.1:0-17829 GCA_037442025.1 Bacteroidales bacterium
TTAATGGATATAAACCATAGAATATATTCCATATTAACATGCCAAGTGAAAGAAGAAGTAAGAATCTAACTTCATTAATTAATACAATGCTCATGAAAATCGTCAGCAAGAACGGGAGCATAACCATAAACTCAGCATTGCCTGAAGATAGAAAAGCAAAAAGTAAATGCAATAAAAAAGCCAAAAGATGGATGGATAAAAACTTATTTTTCAGTTTAGGAAAGTCGAACTTAATTAATTTCAGAAAAAATAATGAGTAACCTAAAAGAAAAATTGGGATTAATAATAATACACCAAAAATTAATTTGCTAAACAATACTGCCAAATAGCCATGCAATTGAAAAAAGGTCCTAATAAAACTAATTACTGTTAAAGCAAAACTTTTAATTCCAAAATTTACAGTTGCATTTCCATTTATAAAATCTCTAAAAACGAACTGAAAAAATGAATCGATGCTACACGGACTATTTGAATAAAAACAAAGTACCAGTAAGTATACTATTGGAACAATTAAAGCTGGTAATATGAAAACTAAACTCTTGTAAAACCTATATTCTTTAAGAACAATAATTGCCATTGCTAACCACCAAAAAAAATGTATCTGATGATATAGGCAGGCAATAGCAGCAAAGAGTCCAGATAAAAACAGATATTTAATTTTTGAAGATTGCATATATAGTAATAGGGAATAGCTTCCTACTAATGAAAAGAAAATGGGAATAACATAGGTTTCATTTTCAGTTGAAAATCGCATTAATGCCCAACTAGAACCAACAAAAAATATCCAAACCAATACTTTATTCTTTTCAAAACCTAAACGCTTTAATATACCTCCAAGCATCAAAAGCGAAAAAAAAGCAAATAATGCATTTAATATTTTTAATGCTTTTAATGAATTTACATCAAATACATTGAGAAATTCGCACCACAAATAACCAGATACAGAATAAAGCAAATGATGCGATTGAAAAAGATCTTCTCCATACTTTGCATTACTTGCATATGCATATGCATCAATTGTGCTATTACTAGTTGGAAACAGCATATATATAACAAGCAGAATAACGGCAACAAATTGAAACGAACTAAATACTTTTTTCATATTTTCCTATTTTTTATTAGGTCATCAAAAAAATATTGTTTAGTGCCTTTAAAATAAAAAGGGTGAGAGCAAAATACATGCAGCCCACCCAATTAAAAAATCTAAAAATCACCCTTGCTAGTCACGCTTGGGCAACTAGCTCTCGGCATCGAAGTCCTGGTCCACCAGAATGCGGCCGCAGTACTCGCACACAATAATTTTTTTGCGCATTTTAATGTCGAGCTGCCGTTGGGGCGGAATTTTGTTGAAGCATCCACCGCAGGCATCGCGCTTAACAACTACAACGGCCAATCCGTTGCGGGCATTGGCCCTAATGCGCTTGTAGGCGCTCAGCAACCGGGGCTCAATCATTTCCTGGTAGGCTTCCGATTTTTTGGCAAAGTCCTGCTCCTCCTTCTGCGTTTCCGAAACAATGCTGTTGAGCTCCTGCTGCTTGCCCTGCAGGTCGGCCTTGCGGTCGCTTAATAGCCCTTCGGCCTGCTCAATGAGCTGCTTCTTCTCCTTGGCCTGGTAGGTGAACTCCTTAATGCGTTTCTCGCTCAGCTCAATTTCGAGGCGCTGGTACTCAATTTCCTTCGAAAGCGAATCGAATTCGCGGTTGTTGCGTACGTTCTTCTGCTGCTCTTCGTACTTTATAATAAGGGCATCGGCGTTTTTCATGTCGAGCTTCTTCTTCACCACCAGCTCGTCGAGCTCCTTAACCTCGGTTTGGAGGTTGGCAATGCGTGTTTCGAGGCCAATAATTTCGTCCTCAAGGTCCTGCACCTCGAGGGGTAGCTCGCCACGCAGGGTTTTAATGCGGTCCATTTTGGAATCGATTTGCTGCAGCTCGTAAAGGATGCGCAGTTTCTCTTCCGACGACAATTCGGTGATTTCGGGTGTTTTGTTCTTCTCGTTAACCATGCTGCTAGTAGTAGTTTATGGGATTGCTTTTTATAACAGATTTGTGGATGGCAAAATTAGGTAATTTTTTTGTAAGTAGTTCATAAAAAATATCGACCGTAAAAAGTTCGGTTTCGTAATGGCCCGCATCCACCAGTAAAATTTGGTTCTGCGCATCGAAAAAATTGTGGTACTTGGCATCGGCTGTAACAAAGGCATGGGCTCCTAGGGCCACTGCCCGGCCTATTAGGCTTGCTCCGCTACCCCCGCACAGCGCAACGCGCTGAATTTCAGTGGCGGGCATTTGTGAGTGCCTTACGTAGGGAATGCCAAATGCTGTGCGAACCTTCTGCATAAACTGGGCAGCATCCATGGGTTGGGGCAAAATACCTATTACTCCCAAGCCCGTTCGGGGGTTGGTGTTGGCCAATGGGTACAGGTCGTAGGCAACCTCCTCGTATGGGTGCGCCTCGCCCAAAGCTTTCAGAACCGATTTGGTTGCAATCCTGGGCAAAACCACTTCAATTCGGGTTTCGGGTTCGATATGGGGCTTACCGGGCTGCCCAACATGCGGGTTGGTAGCCTCGTTGCCACGGAAGGTTCCGGTGCCCTCCAGATTAAACGAGCACTGGTCGTAATTGCCAATATGTCCTGCTCCGGCAGCAAAAAGGGCTGCCCTAACTGCTGCAGCATGGCTATGGGGCGCAAAGGTTACCAGCTTCAGAAGCGAGTCGGGGGTTGGTTCGAGTACCTGCACGTTGGCAAGTTCAAGGGCTGCAGCCATTCGGTGGCTTACTCCGTCCCATGCGCTGTCTAAATTGGTATGGGCGCAATAAAGAGCCAAATCGTTTTTTATGGCGGCCAACACAACCTGCTCGGTTAGCGAGCTGCCAGTTAGCCGTTTGAGTCCCGAAAAAATAATGGGGTGATGGGTAATTATAAGGTTGGCACCCAGTTTCAATGCTTCATCAATTAGGCTTGGGGTAGCGTCGAGCGCAATGAGAATTCCAGTAACCTTCATTTGGCGATTGCCCACCAGCAGCCCCGAATTGTCGTAGCTCTCCTGAAGCCCTAGAGGCGCAAAAGCCTCTATGTAAGAGGCTACTTGTGAAACGGTTACTTCGTGCATTGGGTCGAGGAATTTAGAGTGAATCGTTAATTTCAACGAGCATTTGCCTAACCCGCTTGAGCGATTCAATGGCTTCGAGGTTGCGCTCGGTGGTTTCGCGCTGCTCGGCCAGCTTTTTACGGGCCCCCTCGAGGGTTAGGCGCTGCTCCTTTACCAGATGGTATATAAGCCGAAAGTTACGAATGTCGGCATTGGTAAAAAGCCTGTTGCCCTTCTTATTCTTTTTGGGACGGATAATGCTAAAACTCTTTTCCCAAAAACGGATTAACGATGTGTTCACCTTGAACATTTCAGCCACTTCTCCTATGGAGTAGAACAGCTTCTCAACTTTTTTTTCTTTGTATGGCATGAACCCAACTATTTAAGCAGTATGTCGCCATTATCGGTTATTCGCAGGGGCGATTCGGGAATATCGGTGGCCGTAAGTTTCTGAATTTCCTTAATGGCCTTTTTCTCTTGGTCGATAGAAACACCGCCTTCGCCCAGCTGCTCAATGGCGAAAATTTCGCCCTTTACAAATTTACCATTTTTATCGACATACACCTTTATTATTGGAGCAAATCCGTTGGGTCCTTTCAGGTTGAAGCGTGAATAGGTGCAAAAGTTCCCCAGGCTGTAGGCAATGAAACGCCCTTTGTATAGGTCGATTGCGCGCGTAACATGGGGACCATGCCCAAAAACTATGTCGGCACCGGCATCAATAACGTGCCGGGCAAATTCGTACACATTACCCCGATTCTCGCCATAAAAAGTTTCGGTTTTTCGGGTAACATTCCGGTGAGTTGCCCCCTCGGCTCCGCCGTGGAAAGAGGCGATTACAATATCGCATTGGGCTTTAAGCTCCGCAACTATACGCTTGGCCTCGGCAATATTGTTCAGTTGGCAGGTGCCATTATTAGGGGCAAAAGCACAAAAACCGAAACGCAACCCTGCTCTTTCGAAAATGCTGATAGGGTTCGAAAGCAGTCCGCCGTAATGGATTCCAACCGAATCGAGCAAGCGCATGGTGTTCTTTCGGCCCGCTTCGCCAAAGTCGCCAATATGATTATTGGCCAAGCTTACCACATCGAAACCCGAAGCCACCAGACAGTTTACGAATTTGTTGGGCATTCTGAATGCGTAGCACTTGGTTGAGTCGGCGCAGCGTTTAGCAACGGGGCCACGATCGAGAAAGCTGCCTTCGAGGTTTCCAAAGGTCACATCGGCATTGGTAAGAATATTTCTGGATGGCTCCAAAAGGGGCATACAATCGTTTCCCGGAGGCAGGTGACTTCTATTAGGGTAGTCGGTTCCCAGCATAATGTCGCCAACCCCAATTACCGAAACAATTCGAATCGAATCGGTTTTTGTTTCTTCAACAGCAGTTTCAATGGGTTTTGAGGCACCGCCCAAACAGGCAAAGGCAACCAAACCTATTAGGCCAAAAAATAAACTTGAACGCATAAGAGAAAAGTAGAATGAGATGAATAAAAGTTAGTCGAGCGATTGTCCGCTTTGGGATGCCAATTCAATAATTTTATCGTACTCGGCAGGGGTAAGGTCGTTGAAATAGAAATTGATTGGATTAATGGGCTCATCGTTTTTACGAACCTCGTAGTGCAAATGGGGAGCCATGCTCATTCCTGTATTGCCAACCAGACCAATTACATCGCCCCGTTTTACTTTTGTGCCAGGGTGAACGAGGGACTTACTAAGGTGAGCATAAAGGGTTTTATACCCAAATCCGTGGTCGATAATAATAGTATTGCCGTAACCGCGTGCCGAAAAAACCACATCGGCCACAACGCCGTTGCCTGTAGCGTAAATTTCAGTTCCGGTGGGGGCTGTAAAGTCCATTCCGGTATGCATTTTCAGCACCTTGTAAAATGGGTGTATACGAACGCCAAATGGTGATGCTACACGGGTTAAATCTTTATTAGAAACAGGTTGAATGGCAGGGATGTTAGCAATCATCTCCTCCTTGCGTTTGGCCAAGCCAATAATTTCGTCGAACGATTTGGACTGAATGTATACCTGCTTCGAAAGCTTATCGAGACGCTTAGATGTTTCTATTACAATTTTCGAATTGGAAAGATCCTCCAACTCGGAGTACCTGTCGACCCCGCCAATTCCAGCATTTCGGATAGAAACAGGAATAGGTTCAGCCTCAAAAATGGTACGGTAAATATTGTCGTCGCGCTGCTGAATATCGGCTAGCACTACCGAAATGTGGTCGAATTTTTTGTTTAGAAGTTCGAATTGAAGAATCAGCTCCTGATTCTCACGGCGCAATCCCCTCTCCTGTGGCGTATCGAAAAAGAACGAGAAAACGATATAGTACAATACCGACATTACCAAACTTGCTAGGAAATAGTAGAAACCTTTCCAAAACTTTTTAGCTAAGGTGTGTATTTCCCTATCGAAGCTGAGCGAGTCGGGGTTAAACCGATATTTATGCTTCACCATAGTATCTGTTCCGAAATCTATCTATTTAAACCCTTAGTAAAATTTGCAACCATTTGGTCGTACTCGTCGGGGCGCATGTCGTTGAAGTAATTCAACGGGTTAACAGGGTTATTCCTAAGTATCACTTCGTAATGGAGGTGAGGCCCCGTGCTTCGACCGGAGTTACCGAGTGTACCAATTTGTTGGCCGCGAACAACCTCCTGGCCCTCTTCTACATTCATTTTATGCAAATGTGCGTATCGTGTTTTGTAACCAAAACCATGATCAACAACTACCTGATTGCCATAGCCAAAGAAAGAAAAATTGGCTTCCACAACTACGCCATTGCCAGTTGAATAAACCGGCACGCCAATAGGGCCCGCAAAATCGATTCCGGTATGCAATTTAATTTGGCGGGTAAAGGGGTCGCGGCGATAGCCAAAATCGTCGGACATTCTAACCAAATCTCTAACAGCAACCGGCTGAATGGCTGGTATGCTCAGAACCATTTTCTCCTTGTTTTTGGCCATTTCAATAACCTCGTCGAACGATTTAGATTGAATGTAAACCTTCCAAGTAAGCTGGTCGAGCATATTCAGGGTGCGAATAACAGGCTCGGGGTTGCTAATTGCCTCGAATCGGTTGTAACGGTTCGAGCCGCCATAGCCACCTAACCGAATGGTACTTGGAATGGTATCGGCTTCAAATATGGAGCGATATATATGGTTGTCGCGCCGCTGAATAATATCAACTACCGAGTTAGCATCGGCTATACGGTTTTCGAGTAACTCAAAATTGAGCCGTATTTCGGCATTGGTGCGCTTAAGAATTTTTTCCTTGGGAGTATCGAAAAAAATGGAATAAGTTCCTACAAAAACCGATGCAATAAGGAGACTATAACCAAACTTAATTGCTACTTTTGCAATCTTTTGCGGGAGGGAGTATTCAATTCTCTCGAACGAAAGTGTAAGCGGATTATACCTAAACTTTGTTTTACCCATTTTCGAATTGGAAGTGAACTATTTACAATGATTCTAATTTGACTAACGGCGACAAATCTAAGGTAAATATTTATTTTTGCAAAGCTTTTTGGTAAAAAATGGAAGCAAGCGGTTAATTCACAAATAGTAAAGCCTTTAAAATTAAAGTTTATGACATCGAAAGAGACTCGTCAGGCCTTTTTAGATTTCTTCAAAAGCAAGTCGCACCAAATTGTGCCCTCGGCACCCATGGTAGTTAAGAACGACCCAACGCTTATGTTCACCAATGCGGGCATGAACCAATTTAAGGACATATTTCTGGGCAACTCCCCAGTAAAATATCCGCGCATTGCAAACACCCAGAAATGCCTTCGGGTATCGGGGAAACACAACGACTTGGAAGAGGTTGGCCACGATACCTATCACCATACCATGTTCGAAATGTTGGGCAACTGGTCGTTTGGCGACTATTTTAAGCACGAAGCCATCGATTGGGCATGGGAATTTTTGGTAGATGTGCTAAAAATTGACAGCAGCCTTCTTTACGCTACCGTTTTTGAAGGGAGCCAAGAGGACGGCCTGGAGGCCGACCACGAAGCCCTCGATCTTTGGAAGAAGCACTTGCCCGTCAACCGTATTCTTATGGGTTCGCGAAAGGACAACTTCTGGGAAATGGGCGATACCGGCCCTTGCGGCCCCTGCTCCGAAATTCATATTGACCTCCGGTCGACTTCGGAAAAAGAAAAACTATCGGGCGACAAGCTGGTTAACACGGGACATCCACAGGTAATCGAAATCTGGAATCTGGTTTTCATCCAGTTCAACAGGAGAGCCGATGGTTCGCTGCACCCATTACCCTCGAAGCATGTAGATACGGGCATGGGGTTCGAACGGCTCTGCATGGCACTGCAAGGAAAGCAAAGCAATTACGACACCGATGTGTTCCAGCCCCTAATTCAGCAAATTGCTCAAATGTGCGGTATAAGTTATGGCAAGGAAACCCCTACCGACATTGCCATGCGTGTAATTGCCGACCATATTCGGGCCATTTCATTTTCTATAGCCGATGGCCAGTTGCCTTCAAATGTAAAAGCAGGCTACGTTATACGCCGCATTCTGCGCAGAGCAGTTAGGTACGGATACACTTTTCTCAACTTCAAAGAACCTTTCATGTTCAAACTGGTTGAAACCCTTGCCTCCCAAATGGGCGAAAGTTTCAACGAACTCAAGGCCCAAAAAGAGCTCATTGAGAAGGTAATTCACGAGGAGGAAGCATCGTTCCTGCGCACCCTCGAAATGGGCATACGCCTGCTCGACGGCCATTTTGAAAGCACTAAAAAGGACAAGAAAACCGAAATATCGGGGAAAGAAGCATTCACGCTTTACGACACTTACGGCTTTCCGCTCGACCTCACCGAACTAATTTGTCGCGAACACGGATTGGGTGTAAATCGGCCCGAGTTCGATAAAGAAATGGAAGTTCAGAAAGAACGCTCGCGCTCCGATGCTGCCGTGGAAGCCCACGATTGGGTTGAAATTTTTCCCATTGAAAGTACCCTCTTTGTTGGTTACGACACAACCGAAGCTGAAATTCGAATTGCCCGCTACCGAACCGTAAAAACCAAGGGCAAAGAACAGTACCATTTGGTTTTCGATGCTACACCATTCTATGCCGAATCGGGAGGGCAGGTTGGCGATTCGGGTACAATTTCCAACGGCTCTGAATTGGTTAACATAATCAATACCCTTAAGGAGAACAACCTGATTGTTCACTTGGCTGAAAAACTACCCGTTAACCCGAGCGAGCCCTTTGCAGCTATGGTGAATACAGAAAAACGGCAGAATACTGCAAACAACCATACCGCTACACACCTGCTTCACCACGCCCTGCGCGAGGTTTTGGGTACTCACGTTGAGCAGAAGGGCTCACTGGTTCACCCCGATTATCTCCGGTTCGACTTTTCGCACTTCCAAAAATTGAGCGATGAGGAAATAAGAAGGGTAGAACGATTGGTGAATGCTGCCATACGGCAAAACACTCAGGCTGTTGAGTTTCGTGAAATTCCCATGGATCAAGCCAAAGCAATGGGTGCCATGGCACTCTTTGGCGAGAAGTACGGCGATTCAGTTCGGGTAATGCAATTTGGCGACTCGGTAGAGCTTTGCGGGGGTACCCATGTGGAGCAAACCGGAACCATTGGTATATTTAAAATAACTTCGGAGGGTGCCATTTCTGCTGGTATTCGTCGAATTGAAGCCATTACCGGCCCAAAAGCCGAAGAGTTCCTTTACGAGCAGGTTGACACCATAAAGAATGTAAAAACTGCGCTGAGTGCCACAGGCAAACTCGAACTTGCTGTTGAAAAAATTATGGATGAGAACGCCTCTCTTAGGAAGGAAGTTGAAGGGTTAATGCACCAGAGGAGCCAGCAACTAAAAAATGAGCTGAAGACCAATGCAATGGTTCGAAATGGAGTAACCATAATTGCTGGCGAAGTGAGCTCGCTTAGCGCCGATGCGCTTAAGGACCTTTCGTTTCAACTGCGCAACGAAATTGAGAATCTTTTCCTTGTGCTTGGAATCGAATCGGATGGGAAAGTGCAACTTACAGTAATGGTATCGGACTCCTTAATGAAAGAACGAAATCTTAATGCATCGACCATTGTTCGCGAGGCGGCTAAGGAGATTCAGGGGGGAGGTGGCGGACAGCCGTTTTACGCAACTGCAGGGGGCAAGAACCCGGCAGGCTTAAGCAAGGCACTTACCAAAGCCATTGAAATTGCAGGTATATAAAAAAACTGAGAGCCCCTTTTTTGAGGGGCTCTCAGTTTTTAAAAGAGTTAATTGACTACTTTCCGAAAAGTTCTACCAGTTTTTTCTCCAGATCGTCGCCGCGCAAATTTTTAGCAATAATTTTCCCTTGGCTATCGAGAAGTATGTTTGCCGGAATGGATGAAATACCATACAGACCAACCACTGAACTCTCCCAACCGCCCAAATCGGACACCTGAGGCCAGGTAAGACCATCCTTCTGAATAGCTTCAATCCATGCTTCGCGATTATTGTCGAGCGAAACCCCAAACATTTGGAATCCCATGGGCTTATACTTTGCGTACATCTTCACCAAATGTGGGTTCTCTTTACGGCAAGGGTTGCACCATGCAGCCCAAAAATCAACAAGTAAATACTTGCTACCAACTAACGAAGAGAGCGCTATAGCTTTGCCATCGGGATCGTTCAACGAAAAATCGATGTAAGGTTGGCCAACAGCAGTTTTCCTTTCGGTATCGAGCCTTTCGTTTAGCATAACAACAAATGGCGATTGCGCAATTTCCGCAGCAAAGCCAGAAACAATGGACTCCAATTCAGTGAATTCGAGCTGGCTAGCCAAAAAGCGCACAGTTACGTAGGCAGCTACTGCCGACGAACTATTCTCCTTAACAAAACCTTTAATAAAATTGTTAAACTTTTCGTTTTCAACCATAAATTCGTTTCGCAACTCATCCTCCAGTTCCTTGGTCAACTTACCCTCGTAGGCTGCAGCCTGGTACTGGTAGCTGAGTTCCTGCATGCGCTGCGAAAGGGAATCCTGAAGTTTGTTGAAATCGTTTAGCAAATCGTGCGAGGGACTGCCTTTTACGGAAGAAGCCACTACATTATCGATTACACCACTTACTGTAATTTTAGAATTATCGAGAAATACGATAAGCATTTGGCCCTCCTCTTCGCCAAACTTAATGGCGTACAAATCGGGTACATCAACTTTACCTTTGAAAGTGAACTTGCCATTATTCATAGCAACAGAATCGATACTTACCAGTTTATTTTTCTCGATATGCTGGAGGTAAACCATATCCTTTTCACCGCCCTCAATTTCACCTTTAATAATGTAACCATCGTGTTTGCACGACATAACTGCAAGTGCCAGCAGGGGCAGCATCAGAAATTTTCTCATTTTCATTTAATTTGAATTAGCATTAATTATTAAGTTGCATTAACATTTGAATTGGCATGTTGTTCAGAGCGATTCGAAAAAGTCGATGGCTCGCTGGGCTGCTATAAACGAACTCATTCGCCCCTCCTTTACTTCATCCTCAAGCCGTAAAAGTTCTGAGGTTACTTGGGGATTGTTATAGAATCGATTCTTAAGGGCCTCATCTATGGTTTGGTTCATCCAATACTTGGCCTGCGAAACTCTTCGATTCTGAAAGTAACCATTTGAATGGGTAAACGAAATGTAGTCGGCAATGTTGCCCCATATATCGGAAATGCCCACATTGTTAACCGATGAGCAGGTTAAAACCTTGGGAGTCCAACCCGAATCGGGTGTATGGAAAAGATGAAGTGCATTTATGTATTGGGCCTTTGCCATGTTGGCTTTCTGAACATTATTTCCATCGGCTTTGGTAATGGCAATCATATCGGCCATTTCCATAATTCCTCGTTTAATACCCTGCAATTCATCGCCTGCGCCTGCCAGCATAAGCAAAAGAAAGAAGTCGACCATGGAGTGTACCACCGTTTCGCTTTGCCCCACACCTACCGTTTCAATAAAAATGGTATTGTAACCGGCCGCTTCGCACAGAATAATGGTTTCGCGCGATTTGCGGGCTACTCCTCCTAACGAGCCTGCCGAGGGCGATGGCCTTATAAAGGCCATTGGGTTGGCCGATAAAGATTCCATGCGGGTTTTATCGCCAAGTATGCTTCCCTTGCTGCGTTCGCTGCTAGGGTCCACTGCCAGAACGGCCAACTTCTTACCCAATTGGGTTATATATGTTCCGAGCGATTCGATAAAAGTGCTTTTGCCTACTCCGGGAACACCAGTTATCCCAATTCGTACCGAATTTCCACTCAGCGGGAGGCATTTTTCAATAAGGTGCTGCGCCAAATCCTGATGTTTGGGCAACGAACTTTCAACCAAGGTTATAGCCTTGCTCAGCATGGCCACATTTCCATTCACTATGCCGTTAAAGTACTCATCGACGCTGTGCAACTTACGTGAAATACTTTTGTTACGCTTTAGGGCGTTGGGATTTACAGAAGGGGGTTGCTCCACCCCGGGGTTTACTGTTAAAGCCGATTTGGCATTGTCGGTGCTGAGCATTGGTGAATGAGAAATTTTTAAAGATGTAATTGCGAAGGACAATTTGGGCTATACCCTTACACCAAAAACAATAATATCGTCAACCTGTTCATAGTTTCCGCTACGCCAATCGAAGTGCTCCTTGTGGAGCAAATCTTTCTGCTCGCTCATGGGCAAATGGCTAATATCGACCAGATATTGCTTGAATCGCTTCGACATGTACTTGCGGCCATCCTCGCCTCCAAACTGGTCGGGGTAGCCATCGGAGAACATGTAGAAAGCATCGCCTGGCTGTATGTCGATTTGGTGATTTGTGAACCCTTGATGGTCGTTTACATGAATGGCAATGGGCATCTTGTCGGCCTTATATTCAATTAGTTCCTTGTTTCTTATAAGGTATAGGGGATTGTAAGCCCCTGCCCACTCGAGTTTCATCCTTCCCATGTCGAGCACGCTCAGCGAAATGTCCATACCGTCCTTTTGCTCGTTCTGTTTACCCGTTTGCGAAAGAGTAACCTTAATGAGCTCGCGAAGCATATTGAGAATTTTTGCGGGTTCGAGTATTCCTTCTTTGTTTACAATTTCGTAGAGGAAAGAAACCCCGAGCATGCTCATAAAAGCACCAGGAACCCCGTGCCCTGTACAGTCGGCTGCCACTAAAACTATCTTTTCGCCCTGCTTTGTGAACCAGTAAAAGTCGCCGCTAACAATGTCGCGAGGTAGGAAAAGTACAAAATGGTCGGTAAGCGACTCGTTAAGCAGAGCAGCGGAAGGCAACACGGCACCCTGAATTCGGCTTGCATAGCGTATGCTGTCGGTAATTTCCTGTTTCTGGTGCGATATGAGTTCGTTTTTCTCTTCCAAAACTTTATTGGCCCGTTGCTTTTGCCGAACCATATTGATTAAAAGCACTGAAAAGGCAAGGATAACTAGCAGTCCGCCAACAGCCAACCCAATCATTAGCCTTTGGCGTTGGATAACCGATTTTTGCAGTTCGTCCTGATTCTTCATAAGCTTTAGTTCCTGCTCCTTCTTCTCTGTTTCGTATTTGGTTTGCATTTCGGTTATGGCCTTCTGGCTATTTTCCGAAAAAATTTCGTCCTTAATTAGGTTGAATGACTTAAAGTGGTATAACGACTTTTGCAAATTGCCTGCTACTTCGTAAAGCCGAGCCAGTTTCTTATGGTTAAACATGGCCAAATCTTTAACCCCAAGTGTATTCGACAAATTTAAACTTTGCAAAAAGAGCTGCTCGGCAGTTTCGTAATTCTTTTGTCTGAATGCGTTTTCGCCTGTTTGGAACTGAGCCAATGCAATATCGTAGGCACTATTCTGCTGTTTGGCAAGCTGTAAGGCCTTCCCTAGGTGCTCCTTCGATTTTATCCAATTTCGGGTATAAATATAATGACTACCTAAATTGATGTTGGCGTTAATAATTTCCTGGGTTTCTTTTAATTCTTCAAAAATTACTAACGCTTGATTATAATTATCGAAAGCCCTGCTGAACTCTTCCCTAATTTGGTTTGCCGAAAGGCGGGGCAAAGAATCGTCCCAGGCCTCACCATACTTTGCCACAAAGTTGTTAATGGCTAAGCGCGAGTAATTGTTGGCAATGTTATTAAGTTGAAGTGCAATTTCCTTTTTATTATTCTGATCGCGATAAATCTGCAATGCTTTCTCATGAAACTCGAGCGCTTTACGAAAATTTATTTCGTTATCCTTAATGGCAAGGTCGCTTCGCGAAAGGTTGGCGTACACCAAGCCAATGTCGTTGCAATTGGCAGCAATGAATTTTTTATTATTCAGTTTTTCCGAAAGAGTTAAACTTTTCTGGTAAAGTTCGAGGGCCAGTTGAAAGTTGCCTATGGTTCGGTGGGTACGTCCCAAATTGTGACTTGCAATAGCAACGCCCTCAATATCGTTTAACGACTCGCGGATTTCAATTTCTTTCAAATAGGCTTCAATGGATTTCTGATACTCTCCTCCGTCGTAATAAATACGCCCTAAGCCATTGTATGCACGAAAAATATCCTGTTTGGTACCGTGGGTATTAAGAATGTCAAGAGCTTCCAACTGGCTTGCAACGGCTTCGGAATATTTCTGTTGCCTTGCAAGTAATCGTCCCAAATCAATCAAAGCCTCCGCCATTTGAACCCTCTCGTTTATATCTTTAGAAATTTGAAAGGAATTATTAAGAAAATGTGTGGCCTTTTCGAGGGAATCGAGATAAAAGTAGCAGTTGCCAATATACTTATTGACTTTAGCTACGGCCGATTTTTGGTTGCTGGCTGTATAGATATCGAGCGATTTATAAAGAAAATCGAGTGCTACCGGCTCATTCTCATTCATGTAATAGTAGCGGCCAATAGTATATAGGGCTTCGGCCTCCAGAGTTGGGTTCTTAAGTTCTGTAGCAAGATCCCTCGCCTGAAGAGCGTATTCAAGGCCTGACTCATCAAAAAGGAGCTCTTCGCTAAGCAGCAACAGAGTTTTAAACTTCTCATTTCCTTTTTGTGAGTTCAAAAGGTTAACCAAGCTATCGACCGGATTGCCAACAGCAAAAATTGAAAAAAGTAAGTTAAAAGTAATGACGAGACTGCTTTTGAACCAGCGATTCATGTTTCTCGGTAATTAATAACCAAAGAAATGAAAAAAATACCAATTGGCAATGAACAATATGGCCAAAGTATTATACTAAATGATATACCTTCAAGGATAGAGGATCAAGACAACTACTCCTTACCCTCCAAGTAGTTTTGAAGGTAGCTATAGCGCTGGGTCAGTTTTCCCTCCTTTACAATAGATGCTCGCATTACAACTCCTTCCTCGTCGTTGCCCAGAAAATGAGGAATAACTTTTTCGGCTAGCGTTTTCCCAAAATCTGTGCTAGCGTCGCGGGGTAACTCGCCGGGCAGGTTATCCACAGTCATCATGCAAATATTGCTGCAATTCGAAAAGGGGGCTTCCTCCTGCTCGGTAGAAGGGTTATAATCGTAAAACGGTTCTGCAATGGTTGTGGCTCTGTGGGTAGAAGGAATTGGACCAGGAATATCGCAGCTTACATCGGCAATAACCTTTATGCGAAAATCGGGGGATTGCATATCGGCCTTGCTAAAAAAGTTGGGTGAACGAAAATCCCAGAAATGGCCAGTAACCAGAATGTCGGTCACTTTAGTAAAGGGAAGAAAAGCCGATTCGTAGTCGGTGGGTGCATTGGCCCAACTTTCCCAGTCGAAGGGCTTACCGTCCTTTCGCTTGGCATAGTGCCAGGGATCGATTCGGCACACAACGGGCTCATTGAAATGGGTTGCCAAAAAATCGCCGGGCGAAACCTCTCGAATTCCAACCGCTTTAAAAACCGACATGGCGCCCGTTGCCACCCTACCGCCTCCGGTAACAAGAATTTTTTTAGGCCGCAGTGAAACTGCCCTAAGACCAGCAATCATTTCTTGGTAGTCGTGGCACTGATGGGCAGGTTTTAAAATGTACCTATTGGTTCGCTGCCCGTATCCCCTAAGGGCATTGTAGGCTCCCACTACTCCAGCCCAGTAGCCAAAGGCAACAAGCCTAATGCCCTGGGTATCGGTAAGGTATTCGTGATCGAGTAGGGTAATTCCTTTTTCAACAATTGCCTGAAGCATTTCGCGATTGTGAGGCTGCTTTTTTGCCACATGCGCAAAGAAAAGGTATGCCTTATTGGGAATAAGTGCTGCAATCTTCACCTCTTTAACGCCAATTAGCAGATCGCAATCCGACACATCCTCCTGTAACTTTACTCCGGCAGCAATAAACTCATCGTTGCGGAAGCAACGGTAATCGCTAGGTTGAGCCACAACCGTAACGTTTGGAAACCTCTTCATTAGTTCGGCTGCCTGTGCTGGGGGTATGGCAACACGTTTATCGGGTGGAGTTTTGGTTTCTTTTAGTAATCCAATTTTGAATTCTTTAGCCATTTTCAGTTAATTTTGAATGAAAACAAAAGAAGAAAGCATTGTTCGCCAACGTTTTCGGATGCGAAAATAGCTAATGCGTTTATATTGGCAAGGCAAAATGAGTTGTTGCAGAACACAGAATTGAGGAAAATTTTTAAAAAGTTCATAAAAAAGAAAAGCCCGCATAAAGAGCGGGCTTTTGTGCATTCATAAATAGATCAACTACTTTAAATCATGCTGAAGTAATTTTGTAATCCTCTGAATATCGTTGTTTATTGCATTAACCGAAACGGTTGCACCCGCAATTGCATCGATATCCTTTCCAACGGTTAACGTCCTCGATCCATCGTAATTCCTAAATTGGCGGAGCCAACCGCTCGATGTCATTTGATGCCCTCGTGAAGCTTTGTAGGAAATTACTTTCACTCTCGCAACAGTTTTGTTAACATTGAAAAATACGATGTAATCGAAAAATTCCGATTTCGACACGTTGTTTGAGCACGAACCCTGTCGGCAAGTATACACCCTTCCTATGTAAAAGTAGCCCTTTGTTGCATTCACATCAGAAGCTATGAGGTTGTATAGTGTGCCAAAGTTCTGATTAGCCAAGGGTTTATCCAACTCGCTCACGCTCATTTTTTCAACTTGAAAGTTGGGAATATTCCATTGCTTCCGAATTTCGCGCTGAACCTCTTTCGAATCGGGTTTAGCAATTGGCTCACCAAAAAGTAGTGAGATGCTAGTTACAATAAGAAGGGTTAACTTAACCATTTTAATTCGTATTAAAATTCGAATCCTATACCTGCGTTAAAAATCTTCGAAAACTTGGTTTCGTTTTCGGCCTTAACAAATTGCAAATCGGTTTTTACCGCTGCGCCCTTTGCCAACTTTAGGGTAAATCCCGTGGTTATTGCCTTTACATTGTACGTGGCATTACGAGTAGTGCCCTCGGCAACATCGAAGTGTGTATTATAGCCCTCGTAGCGAATAAAGGGAATTAGGCCATAATTTTTTACGGCAAACTGATGTAGCACATTGTAGCCCACTTCAGCATAGTATCCCAGCATTGCCTCTCCCAAATCGTTCGCAACGCCCAAACGGGTAGTAAACCTGTTGTACTCATTTGAATTGGAAATGGATGAGTAGTAGAACTGCCCCTTAACATCGAAACCCGAGTTGCTATAGCGGAAATCGGCACCAAGCATGGCGAGTCCAACAACCGACGAATCGGCTCGGGCAATGGCAGCATCGTCGTTTTTGTTAATTCCGTTGTAAAGCGTGCTTTGGGTTTTTCCGTAATAACCCGAAAGACCCAGAATTAGTCCCCGAACACCGTAATAATCGATTCGACCCGAGAAGTTTGGCGACGAAATGATTGATTTGGCACCTCGCTGTCGGCCAGGGCGAAACCCATTTTTACCATTAATGAGTCCAACCCCATCGTAACTTTTAAATCCGTTTACCATGTACAGTTGGTACTTCAGCGAGTATGGTAAAATATTTCCATTAATTCCAAACCCTATTTCGCGCCAGGTTGTGGGGGCAATGTATGTGTCGATTAACGGACGCTCCACGCCGTTAAAAGTGGTTGGCTCGTGGTACTCGTTAATAAAACCCATGGGGATTAAAAGCAATCCTCCAACCGCATTTATATACGGCGAAATGGTGTGATTAAGGTAAATCTGCTCAACGTAAAGTTCCTTTACATGCTCAAACTCAACTTCGGTAAAAAGTTTGGTTTTGCTCGAAAAATCGTACTCAAAAATCAAAACCATTCTGTGAACATCGATACTTCCATTATATCTCTTTTCATTTGAAATGGGCTGATTGTAATGCACCTCACCATAACCGCTTATGGATAGTTTACTTTTATTTGTACTAACGCTGTCGGTCGGTTGTGCGTTTAGAAGCGAAGAAATGCCCAGCAGGGCGAAAAAGAAAAGTCGTTTCATTGCTATTGTTATTTAGATTAAATTACTATTAACTCACAATGCAAAGAAAGACTATAGGGTTGGGGTAGGAAATACCAACTTGTTGGGATTTTTATGAAAGAAAAACAATAGCCGCTGTTCTAGCAAAAGCAAATCCTTGGAATAGAACTAAATCAGTTCACTCACATTTATCGAGTCGGAATCGATAATGCCATTAATAATGGCATAAACCGTTAGCCCCGAAATGGACTTTATACCCAGCTTATCGGTAATGTTTTTGCGGTGGGTTACAACCGTATGTATACTAATAAACAGTTTATCGGCTATTTCCTTATTGGGAAAGCCCATAGCCACCAACCTTAA
>JBBIRB010000034.1:17929-28702 GCA_037442025.1 Bacteroidales bacterium
TCTCTCAAGCAAATCGAACACTACAATGTTTTCAATCGACAGGTCGCATTCCTGTATGTCTTGCAAGCCCTTTCGTTCGAGTACGCTATACCCTGTTGCCCCACGGGCAATGGCAACAAGCCCTTTTCGGGCAATGTCGCACTCAATGGCAACTACTATTCGCTTAGACATTGGGCTAACTGGCTTCAACTTTCAGAATCATTGGCACCAAAATTTTGTCCTCAATTCGGGCATGATCCTTAATATCGGTTTCGAACCTGTCGAGCGCAATTAAAAACTCGTTGCAGAGGTTGTCATTATACTTGGGCTCAACGTACTTAACTATGAGGTTTTGCAGGTCGCTCAGTTTTTCATCCACATTGGTATGCTCCTTTTCGAAGTTTAATATGGAGTAGCCTTTGGGTTCGTGAATTCCCTTTTCAACCAGATTTACAATGTACGGGAATACCCTATCCTCCTCATCGGCAATGTGACTTACTAGTTCCTGCCTGTATTTAATAAAGAATTCGTGTATAAGTTTAAGGCTCGGGCAATCGTTTTGGCTTCCTGTAAGCATTTGATTTAGTAGACCCTCAATTTTTGGCAACTCGTAGCTTATGTAGTAATGATGGGTTTTTCGGAGGTAATCGACAATTTGAAGCGGACTGAACGAAAGGAGTTCCTGCTGTGGGAAATAGTTCCTATTATTGTAAGTATTTACAATGGCCAAAAAGAATGTTGCGTTTATTCCAATCGAATTGCAAACTTCACCTATTGTCCGGTCCTTTAATCCTAACCGCACTCCCAACCTGTTTATAATGGGTAAAAGGTTGTAATTCGACTCAATAAGGCCAGTCATCTTATCGGTCGTTGTGAAAATCTTCATTTCAATTCTTATTAAATTTTAGTCAATTTAAAAAAGTCGGTCTAATTACTAACCATAAGATGAGAAATAAGTTTCATTAAGTTGAAAACAAATCTCAAAACCTAAAAAGCATTGTTTTTTAAGGGGAAATGACGCTTTGTGAACAAAATTGAATTAGTTGTAACTAGCCCAAATAACTTTTTAACACCTTACTTCGAGTGGTTTGCTTTAACCTTTTAATGGCCTTCTCCTTTATTTGGCGAACCCGTTCGCGGGTAAGCTCCATAACTTCGCCAATTTCTTCGAGAGTGTGGGGATGACGGCCATTAAGCCCGAAGTACAGTTTAATGATATTCGATTCGCGAAGCGTAAGGGTGGCCAGCGCTCGTTCAATTTCTTTACGTAAACTGTCGTTTAGCAAACCCCTGTCGGGCGAAGGGGCTTCGCTAACCATTAGCACATCGTAAAGGTTGCTATCCTCATCGTGGGTAAGCGGGGCATCCATCGATATGTGACGACTCGAGCTGCGGAGTGCCTCTTTAATGTCGTTGGGAGCAACCTCAAGAACTTCGGAAAGTTCATCAACCGAGGGTTCGCGCTCAAACTTCTGCTCAAGTTCAATAAATGCTTTATTTACCTTATTAATGGAGCCAATTTTATTTAAAGGCAATTTTACTATACGCGCCTGTTCGGCTAAAGCCTGCAGAATAGCTTGGCGAATCCACCAGACGGCGTACGAAATAAATTTGAATCCGCGGGTCTCGTCGAAACGTTGTGCTGCTTTTATAAGCCCAAGATTTCCTTCGTTAATTAGGTCGGGTAAACTCAGCCCTTGATTTTGGTACTGCTTTGATACCGAAACAACAAACCTTAGGTTGGCATTAACCAGCTTGTTTAAAGCAGTCTCATCGCCCTCTTTAATTCGCCTGGCAAGGTTAACCTCCTCGTCGGTAGTAAGCAAGTCGACCTTGCCAATTTCGTGCAAATACTTATCGAGAGAAACCGTTTCGCGATTGGTTACCTGCTTAATAATTTTCAGCTGCCTCATATAAAAAGTCAGAAATTATGGTGTCGAATATATACATAATCAACTTAAATCAAACTTTTTCGGGATGAATTTTTTATGATTTATAAAAAACTTATTCAATTATTTGGCATCTATACAAGTTTATGCTTATCATTGCATAAAATTCCAAAGAGGTATTCTCTCGCAATTTTCCGATTTACAATCAGTTATTTTCTTCTAATATCAAATCAATCTATTATTGAACTGTTTCATTTCGCAAACACGTTTCATTACCATTAATTTACTATGTACGACATTCTTGAACTAAACAAAAAATTGCTGCCCGAACTCAGGGAGATTGCAAAAAACATGAACATTAAGCGGGTTGAGGCGCTAAAAAAGCAGGATTTGGTTTATAAAATTCTCGACCAGCAAGCTATCGACCTATCTTCGGTTGAGCCTAAAAAAGATAAGCCAAGGGAAAGACCTAATAGGCCCCAAAGGCACGAAAAAAACCCTGCAAATCAGTCCCCAAAAACTAAAGAACATAAACATGAGCAGCCCCAGGCCGACAAAAGAATTCCTTCTGTAATAGCCGAAAAAACTACTCAACCCGAAGTAACATCTGAAGCCAAAGGCCCAACTTTAACTACCGAAAAGCAGCAAGGCTTTGCAAACAAAAACGACAGAGGTAAAAGAAAACGCTTTACTAGGAACAGAGACAGCTGGAAAGACACATACAACACCCAGCAACAGAATGTACCTGCTGAGAAAAAGGTTCGCCTTCCCGAAGAAGAACTTGTTTTTATTGAGCCCGAGGTTACCGTTGAGGAACCCGTTTTAGAGGCTATTCCCGTTTACAACGAAACCACCCTGCAGGCCGATATTCCTGCTGAAGTATCGCTTACTCCCGATTCAACACCAAAGGTTGATCCAATTATTCCTATTTCCACTGCACCCGAAAACGAGCAAAAAAACTTTCAGCAACGCGACCGCTTCCAACGCGATAAAGGTGCTGAACGGCGCAATGGTGATCGTTACGAGTTTGAGGGAGTAATTAACACAACCGGAGTGCTCGAAATTATGCCTGATGGGTATGGGTTTCTGCGCTCATCCGACTATAACTATTTAAGCTCTCCCGACGATGTGTACGTTTCACAATCGCAAATAAAACTCTTTGGGCTTAAAACTGGCGACACAGTTACAGGAGCCATTCGCCCTCCCAGGGAAAACGAAAAGTACTTTCCTCTAACCAAAGTGAGCGAAATAAATGGTCGAAGCCCCGAATTTATTCGCGACCGCGTTCCGTTCGACTACCTAACCCCACTTTTCCCCAACGATAAGTTTACCCTAATTGGAAACGGTCAAAACAACCTTTCGGCTAGGGTTGTCGACATGTTTAGCCCCATTGGTAAGGGTCAGCGCGGGCTAATTGTTGCCCAACCAAAAACAGGTAAAACCATTCTGCTGAAGGATATTGCTAACTCCATTGCGGCTAACCACCCCGACGTATACATGATTGTACTACTTATTGATGAACGCCCGGAGGAGGTAACTGATATGGCTCGTAGCGTAAACGCCGAGGTAGTAGCATCTACATTTGATGAGCCTGCCGACCGCCATGTTAGGGTTGCTAATATTGTACTCGAAAAAGCAAAACGTCTCGTAGAATGCGGACACGACGTAGTAATTCTCCTCGACTCAATTACCCGTTTAGCGCGTGCGTTTAACACGGTTCAGCCAGCATCGGGTAAAGTTCTGTCGGGGGGTGTTGACGCCAATGCCCTGCAAAAACCCAAGCGGTTCTTTGGTGCCGCCCGTAACATCGAAAACGGTGGATCGCTTACCATTCTTGCAACTGCTCTTACCGATACGGGTAGCAAAATGGACGAGGTTATCTTCGAGGAGTTTAAGGGGACAGGCAATATGGAACTGCAACTCGACCGTAAATTGTCGAACAAGCGCGTTTATCCGGCTGTCGATATTACCGCTTCGAGCACTCGCCGCGAAGACTTACTACTCGACAAGGATACCCTCAACAAGCTATGGATACTTCGGAACTACCTAACCGATATGACATCAGTTGAAGCCATGGAGTTTCTCCGCGACCGTTTGGTTAAAACCCAAACCAATGAGGAGTTCCTCATGTCAATGAATAGTGATTTTTAATGCAGCACCCCAAATTATAAGTTCCGGATCAGCAATGGTTCGGAACTTTTATTTAGTTGCCCATGCGACTCGATGTTTACCTAGTTAATAATCAGTTTTTCGCCTCACGTGAGCAGGCAAAGGTTAATATTGCCAAGGGGAATGTGCTGGTAAACGGCGCGCGAGCCAAAAAACCGTCGCAGGAAGTGCATGCCAACGATAAAATTGAGGTTTCGGGTGACAATGTAGTAAAATACGTTAGCCGAGGTGGCTTAAAACTCGAAAAGGCACTCCGCGAATTTGGCATTGATTGTAAGGGCCTACTGGCTCTCGATGTGGGCTCTTCAACTGGTGGCTTTACCCACTGCCTTCTGCTCCATGGAGCAAAAAAGGTTTATGCTGTTGATGTTGGAACGCAGCAACTCGACGAAAGCCTTCGCAACCACTCGCAGGTTGTTTCTATTGAGAATAAAAACATTAAGGATTTGAGCACCGAAGAGGTTGATGGCAATAGCTTCAATTTAGTGGTTGCTGACCTTTCGTTTGTTTCCTTGACAAAAGTAATACGCTACTTTATCCCATTTTTAGACCCAACAGGAGTGATTATTGCATTAATAAAACCACAGTTTGAAGTTGGCTTAAGCGCAATAGGGAAAAATGGAATTGTTAAGAACCCCAGGCATCACATTACTGCCATTAAAAATGTAGTTGACGAAGCTGTAAAACATGAACTATTTGCTAATAAACTCATCTCCTCGCCTTTAATTGAGCGGTTCAAAAACATTGAGTACCTTGTTCTTTTCGGCAGGGTGCAATCAGGATTTGTGGATTTTGCAAAAGTAATTGATGAGGCATTTGCTAGTCAGGCTGGCTCGTAGGAAGGTTGTTTACCATATGTAAATAACATTGCATTTGCATGGCAATGATATTCTAGTTCAGCGTTTTTTCTTGGGAATCCTTCGTTTAGCAATGCTGGCAGATCGATTAACTGTCGTTTCAAGCGTTGTCTGCTTCTTTCTACTTTATCAGGTTTACCAAACAGCCATTGGATGTACCATAAATACAATTGTCTAACAAATCAGCTAATTAACTGAATACTTGCGTATTGCATCCAATGCGTAGACTAAAATATTTACAAATCTAAGGCTATAACATTAGCCGGACGTAGGAAAAACTCATGACTTTTCCGCAATATGCCAGGCAAAATATTAAATGCCAATTTCCATTTGTTGTATGATAATATAGCGTATAAAAAAAGGTTAAAGTAACAAATTATTGATCTCCGTATCTTTTTAGAAATTCCCATATAATTTGGTAAGGGTTAAAACAATCCTGAGCATAGCCAGAAGCATTTTTGTGTTGTATAACATGTGCGGGGGGGGTAAATTCGACTTTTTGTTTTAGGTTTGGTTCCATATTTTAAACCCTATTTACTAACCTAAACCCTAAAAATTATGAAGAAAATTATTGCTGTTTTGGTATTTGTTATTGCTTCTGCAACTTCTGCTATTGCCTGCGAATGCTATTTTGAAATGACCCAAGAACTAACCTGCTCTGGTGGTTCAAGTGTATCTTCCTATATATACTGTGGAAGTGGCTCTTACTGCTCTAAAGAAGCATTACAAGCTGCGTATTTAGCGGCTGCAATGCAAATGATGGAGCATGCATCTATGTGCAAATAATGAAGCCGTAACTAGTTTTTAAATTGCATAGATTTAATTAGTTCCTTCCCCCAATTCTTAAATTCATAGGGGTTTATTGAATTGGGTGAATTTTTGGAAATTAGGTATTTAACAATTTTTATTTTCTACATGAGTAATTTGTTTTTCCCCTAATAGACGTTAATTTTAGAGTTTCGTATATGAAATCATTAGGGTGTTGTTAACCAAGAAATACTTTGTAAAACTTCATTTCCCTAATATGGTTTTGTCAATTACAAAGGTAATCAATATTACTGCATCATTTTTTTAAATTAATCCCCGTGAAAAAAAATTTAAGCCTTTGCGTGTTTCTGGTAGCCTTTACTTTTACCCTTAATCCAATCAAACAAACCCTTGCTCAGTTCACTGGGACAATAATTTACGAAGGAATATGGCCGTTAACAAAATACAGAATTCTTTGTGGAAGAGGTAAAATGCTTTTTAATAATTATCAATCAATTCTTTTACCAGAAAGCAATTATAGGCATCAATACTTCAATAATGCCAAAGGCACAACAATAGAAGACAATGATAATCCAATGTATATGGCGGTACATAATGTAAATCATGGCGATACAACCTTGAAGGATAATAATTCAACAAGAGATCCATTCAATATTTTAGTTGACTTAAAAGCAAAAAAACTTTTTCAAAGAATACAGAATTCTTTTGAAGAAATTGGATTGCCCCTGGATAGTTCGATACTTTTAGAGGAGAGTACAAGCATAATAAACTGGACACTGCATTCCGAGCAGAAAATTGTTGGGAAATATATGTGCCAAAAAGCAACTGCCAATTTTAGGGGGCGCGACTATACAGTTTGGTTTGCACCCGATATACCTGTAAGTTTTGGCCCATGGAAACTTAATGGACTACCGGGCATAATTCTTGAAGCATCCGATAATAGTAACCATGTCAACTTTCGTGCTATATTTATTGAGGTTCAAAATAGTACTAGCATTGATGCTATTTCTTTTGAAAAGGATTATGAAATTTATTCTAAGATGCAATATGAAGGTATAAAGTGGAAAAAACATAGAGAAATTGAAAAGAAAAGCGCTGAGGCCGGGCAACGTTTACAGGCTAAAGCCCCCCAAGGAGTTTTTGTTACCTTTTCTACAATTGTGTCCTTACATGGGATTGAGTTAGAATATGAGTTTTTACCAACCCCTAAAAAATCAAATTGATATGAAATTCTTTATCGCATCCTTTTTTATTTTTTTACCTTTTCTGGTGTTATCTCAGATTTCGGGTGTTGCAACCTACAGCATTACATTTGGTCATAACCACTTAGTTGACAAACAGGCTACATTAAGGTTTAATGGTGGTAATTCTTTCTTTGAAACAACAGCAGGGCCCAATAATGCGTTTGCGCTAGTGATTCACGACACTTTGAATAGTTCCCCAAATCGGTTAAAGAATTCAATGGCCAATCATTCGCAGGTTTACACAAACTTGCACGAGAAAAAATTAGTCACATCCAATGAATTTTTCCTGTCCGAAACAATTTATACTCTTGAGGAGCCAAAAATAATCCTCTGGAAAGTGCTTTCCGAAACAAAAAAAATTGGAAATTACCTGTGCAATAAAGCAACCGGTCGCTTCAGGGGCAGAGTCTACACCGCTTGGTTTACCAAGGAAATTCCTGTTGAACTGGGCCCCTGGAAATTTAATGGCTTGCCAGGCTTAATTTTGGAGGTTTTGGAGAAAGATAAGCACATTCACATTGTTTTACAAACTATAAATTTGCCGCTGGAACAAAGGATTGCTCCTTTGGTAGCAAGTAATTACCTTTCTGTTTCAGAGTACTTGGCAAGGTTTAAAAAAGAGGTTCTGGAACTCACACCAGACCATCCCCTAAGGCACAAGCCTTCGGTTAAAACTTACATTGATATTAGCAACTTTACCGAACTTGAATAATCGTTCAATTTGTTTTTTGCTCTCTTGTCAGGGTGTAATTAAGAGAATCTTTTGGTTTATATTGGTTTTATGCTTTTTTTACAACGAAGTTCGGGGTCAAACCAAAATAGTAGGTGAAATAAAAGATACTCTGGGCATGCCTATTCCATTTGCTCAGGTTCTATTGACCCCAGATGGGGAAACAAATATTGTTGCATTTACCCAGTCGGATAGCCGAGGGGAGTATAGCCTTAAGGTTAATAAATGGGGAAACTTTATGCTCGAATATAGGGCTATATCATTCCAAAGCAGAGTTTACCCCGTTACCATTCTCGAGAGCCAGCGAGAACATGAAATGGTAATTAATCCTATTTTAAACCATCAATCGGTATCAATAAACGAAGTTGTGGTTATGGGCGAGCGGCCCATAACCTTAAAACGCGACACTGTAATTTTTCGCATTTCGTCATTTGCAAAGGGCGACGAGCAGGTAGCCGAGGATATTCTTAAACATCTTCCGGGGATTACAGTTTCCGAAGGTGGTGGCATATCGTGGCAAGGGAAAGAAGTAGAAAAACTTATGATTGAAGGCGACGATCTGTTTGGCAAGGGTTACCGGTTGGTGTCGCGCAACTTGCCCTCGGGGATTATTGATAAGGTAGAGGTTTACGAACGTTACTCCCACAACTCATTGCTAAAGGATATTGAGTATAGCAATAGAGTGGCACTTAACCTTACCCTGAAGGAAGATGTGAGGCTAACCCTTTTCGGGAATGGCTCGGTGGGGTACTCCTCGCACCTAACTCACACCGTAAGTGGTAGTGTAATGTCGGTCGGAAAAAAGAATAAATACTATCTGTTTACCAACTCAAACAGCGTTGGGGTAAATCCAACAGGAGACATAAGGCATTTTGTCAATCCTCAAATTGGTGATGAGCAGGATTCGTATCAGCAATCCATCGTACCCATTAACTACTTAATCAACATAAAGGGATTTGCGCCAAACCTTAGGGAGCAACGAGTTAGGGATAACAATTCCAACATGCTGTCGGTTAATACCATTATTAAGCCTGCTAAGAAGTTAACCGCCAAGTTAGTTACATTTGGAACCCATGAACTTGATGCTTACTTTAATGAGGGCTACATGGAATACCGGCTTGCAAATTCTAACTTTACCAACACCGAGAGCCATAACCTTTTGAACAGGGCTATAAGCGGGTTCGGAAGGATTGATCTTAAGTACGATTACTCAAAGAATTCCAATTTGGAATACCAGGGCCAGGTAATGCGACAAATTGGGAAAAGTACGGCAAGACATACCTTCAACCTGGTATCTAATGAAGAGCTGTTGAGCAATAGCACTACAACAACAAGCCATAGTGCAGTATTTACCCACCGTAAAAATTCTTCCATGGCAATAGTAGCTGTAGGTCAATTTTTCATCGATGAGCGGCCCGAAAGGTATTACGTTTCTGCCTTTACACTGGGCGACCTGTTTCAGAATATTTCCGATGGTACTGGGCAGTGGCAATCGGTTAAAAGCAGCATGAATACAGCAAAAACAGAATTGAAGGCCCTTTTTCGGTTAGGAGAAAAGTATGTTTTTAATGTCCAATCGGGAAGTTTGCTGCAATGGAACAGGTTGTTTTCACTTTTCACAATTGACCAAAGCAGCGGAGCCTCTGTTACACCACCTTTGGGATACAGCAACAACGTAAGGCTGTTTTGTGCCGACACATACATTGTCAGCAGCATAACCAGAGTGGTTAAAACCCTATCCCTGAATGCAAAAGTTGGGGCTCATTGGATGCATACCGTAGGTAAGGGTTTTGCAATAAGCCCTTTTACGCAGAGCCAACCATTAATCGAACCCCAAGTAGGTGGGCAATGGCAGCCCAATAGCAAGAATAAAATTAAAGTTCAGTACATTTACAAAACAAGCCCATCGAGTATGGCGGAACTTATGAACGGGTTCGTTTTAACAGGTGCCCGTTCATTTAAAAATGGAATTGGCCAATTTTTACTTCAAAAAGCCCACACCTCGATGTTCCGTTACGATTTCGGAAGGGTATCCGATATCTTTCAGATGAATGTATCAACCCTTTACACCACAAGCAAAAAGGCTTTTAGCAGTTTTGTGCAAATTACTCCCAGCTATTCCCTTCAATCCATAATGCCCAGTAGCCATAAAGAAATGCTTATAACATCAGCTGCTACCGACTTTTATATCCGATCCTTGAGGAGCAATTTTAGGGTTAAAGGGAATATAGTCTCGAGCAGGTTTATTAGCAGTATTAATGGTTCGGTTGCAAACATAACATCACAAAACTACAACTATGGCGGGGAGCTGCGATCGGCCTTTAAAGGTTTTTTTAACTATCACGTTGGGACTAACTGGTCATATTCAAAGTTTATTTCCTCCATAACCACCAGCAACAATAATAATTTCCAATTTCTCGATTTGCATTTTAAATTGTCCCCTTCATTCCAGGCAACAATCAATGCTGAGCGCTACTATTTCGATAATATCAGAAACCCCAATAATCCTTTGCATTTTATCGATGGAAGTATTACCTACACACATAAACCCAAAAAACTAACTTTTACTGCTATAGCAAACAATTTGCTTAATAATAAGCAGTTTGGAAATATTTCAATTACTGAGTACAGTGAGATAGGTAGTTTTTATAGAATAGTACCGAGATATATTATGCTTCGTGTTGATTTTCGATTTTAATATGCAACGTAATTGTTCCGTGGGGTAATTTGTATTCGTAGATTTAAGCTGCAAATTACATTATTGCTAAACATTGTTCATCTCAATAATTTTATTGAACTGAATCCAATCAAGTTTTTTTGCCCACTTCACGGAAATTCCGTTCTCCAAATTAATCCCCAGTCCCTTTTATCGAGCGTAAAAAAAACTTTTAGTATTTGGCTCTTTTCGAAAAAAACAATAACCCTTAATTGATTTTGCTGGAGCGGTTAACGAGGCGTTTGAGAAACAAGCTTCACTATATAATAATGCGAATTAAGGGTTGAAATTACTTTACAAATAATTTAGTTAAACATATGAAAATCAGCAAAATAGCCACAAAAATATTTGTTTAAAACCTTGGATATCAGTATCTTAAGCGATTAATCTCACTTAATTCGTCTAAGCATGATTCCCAAGG
>JBBIRB010000035.1:0-219 GCA_037442025.1 Bacteroidales bacterium
ACAGAACCGCAGAACTAGCTAAACTTGGCATTTCTGTTATTCGTTTTACAAACAATCAAATTGTAAATGAAACAGCTAGAGTAATTGCAATTATTGAAGAGGAATGTAGAAAATTGTTGGAAGCTTCTCGCCCTTACCCCTTGCCCCCATAAAGGGGGCTGGCGTAAAAAGGTGCACTGGACCGCCCCTTTAGGAGTTGGGGGCAGCGAGGGAAAATGT
>JBBIRB010000035.1:233-28455 GCA_037442025.1 Bacteroidales bacterium
TTCTCTAAATGCGGCTTACGCAAAAAGGTGCACTGGACCGCCCCTTTAGGAGTTGGGGGCAGCGAGGGAAAATGTCCGCCCTAGTACCTTTATCCCCAAAAGGGGAGGCTTTTACCAACAAATTTTAACTTAAAAAAAGAATCAATCACTCCCCTAGCCCTACATTCCCTAAATCGAGCACAAACTTCCACTTTCCGTTGGGTTGGCGTTGCCAAACAGTGGCGTAGGTTCCCTTTTCAACTTTCTCGGGTTGCGATTTTAGGTAGAACTGCCAGTAACCATAGGTATAACCCAACTCTCCCGATTTGGCCACTCGGGCAAACTGAGGTTCCCAGGTAAGCACAAAGGTCGAATCGGCTCTGCCTGCGTAATGCTGTTGCAACCTTTCGTGGCCTACTATGGGGTACATGTTAGGTTTAATAAGCACCACATCGGGGGCAGCATATTCTAAAAAAGCAGCAATCTGACCATTTCGAATTGAGAAGTTGGAAAACTCTCGGTCGGCTTCCATAATTTCATTTTCATATTGCCGTGTATTTTCAGCGTTATTACATGCAAAGAGGGTCAGTACGATACCCAGAATTAATAGCATAGAATTTTTCATGGGAAACTAATTATCATGAGTTTGTAAGTATGATACCTAGCAATGAACTTACCCTACGAAATGTTCTTATTCTTGTTCAGCAGGCACCTTAACTTCAGCAGTTTTCGATTCGTTGGGTAGTTTAATACGGCTCAGAATGAAGGCCAGAATTAACCCGCTAACCATTTGCCAAATGCCCCACCATGCAGCCATAAAGGCCATGCCTCCGTTTCCTCCAAAAAGTTTAGGATTAAAAATCAGAATAAGTGCAAGGCCCGAATTCTGAATACCCGTTTCGATGCTTATTGTACGTCTGTCGGCACGAGGCACGCGGCCAATGGTTCCAACCAAATAACCCGAAAAAAGGGTTTGGGCATTCAGTAGAAAAACCAAAATGCCAATGGGAAGAATTGAACTACCAAAATGCTCGAGATTAGCATAGAGGGCTCCAAAAATGAATATTAAGTAAAGTATTACCGACGAAATTTTTATTGGTTTTAAATATTTAGCCGTAAAGATAGGAAAGCGATTGCCTACCCACATCCCCAAAATAAGCGGTACCCCCAACAGAATGAATACGGTTTGGGCCATCTGCCAAAAATCAATTTCGATGGGGATATTTAAATGTAGCGCCCTCTCAGAGAATTCAACGAACAGATTGCCATAAATGGCAAAATTTAAGGGGGTTAACAGCGATGCCGAAAGGGTTGCCGCAGCAGTTAAACTTACCGAGAGCGCTACGTTCGCTTTGGAAAGCGATGATATAAAGTTCGAAATATTTCCACCGGGGCATGCTGCAATTAGAATCATACCCATGGCAACAGACGCAGGCGGACGCAACAGAATAACCAGCAAAAAGGTTAGTGCAGGCAGAATAACGAACTGCGCGCCAAATCCTAAAATGAACGATTTTGGGAACGAGAGAATGTTTTTAAAGTGCTGCACCTTAATCTCTAATGCCACACCAAACATGATGGCTGCAAGGGTTACATTCATAAATAGTAATCCACCCTCGCTAAAGTTTAGCCTAACCGAATCGATACCTTTCAGCAGTTCGTACATGGTAATTTTTTTTTGAAAAATACAAAAAAGTTAGTTTACGAAAGCACTTATTTAAAAAATAACATAGATAAATGCATGTTAGAAATCCATTAAATTCATTATTTTTGACCAAGAGGTCTTAAATTACAATATATTCAAACTTTATGATGTTTTAATTTGGGTAATGAAATGCAAAAAAAATTCAAACCAATATTCTTTTCACTGTTTATAGTTTTCTTCAATCTATTTGCATCTGAAACTGTTTATAGCTTACCTTCAGAACCTCTAATAACGCCTTTCTTAATAAATAATTTCGATATCAATAACCAAACCTGGGCAATATCACAAAATCCTAAAAATCGTCTTTTATTTTTTGCAAATTCCGATGGACTTATTGAGTATGATGGTATTAAATGGAAAAATCACTCTCTACCACATAGCATACCCCTTAGGTCGGTAGTGGTCGATAATTTTGGAAAAGTATATACTGGAACTTTTGAAGACTTTGGTTATTGGGAGCCTAATCGAGAGGGGAAATTGATATACAAATCGTTAGCTTATTTAACTTCCATAGAAAAAAACGACGAAATTTGGAAAATTTACATCAAAGATAGTGTTGTGTATTTTCAATCCTTCACCACTGTATACATTTACAATAATGGAGCAATTGAAAAAGTTAAGGCCCCCTTTACCATGTTATTCCTCCATAAATTGGAGGAGAAGTTTCTTGCACAATTACTTGACAATGGCCTTTACTGGTTTGAAAATAAACAGTTTCGATTTATTGAGAAAAGTGAATTTTTTTCGAATGTAAAAGTACACGCCATAGTAGAGCATACCAAGGGAAATTGGATTGTTTGTACCGAAAAGAATGGACTTTTTCTTTTCGATGGGAAAAATTTTAGTCCTTTTGGTTCCGAAGTTTCTGATTTTCTTAAGAGAAATATTTGCAATGCCGCTAACAAATTGAATGATTCCACTTATGCTTTTGGAAGCATACTAAACGGCATTGCAATATCTAACCTACGAGGTGAAATTTTAATAAACTTCAATACTCGCAATGGACTGAGAAACAACACTGTTCTCTCTCTATATACCGATAAGGATAATGGCTTTTGGGCAGGGCTCGACGAGGGAGTGAACTACTTCGACATATCTTCGCCTTACACACATTACAAAAGCTTAGATACTTCTATTGGAACAATTTATTCTTTATTAAAAAAGGAAAATAAACTATACATTGGTACCAACCTTGGGCTATTTGAAGCCCAAATTGAAAAAAAAGGAAGATTCTATCATTTTAAATATTTAAAATTTATTGAAGGAACCCAAGGCCAAGTGTGGTCTTTAAAAGAATTCGATGGCCAAATATTATGTGGCCATAACGACGGAACTTTTTTAATAAACAATGGCAAAGTAAGTGCAATTTCTAAAATTACAGGGGGCTGGGCCTTTGCACCTTTTAGAGAATATATTCTTCAGGGCACATATACCGGAATGGTTGTTTTTGCAAAATCGTCCCATAATAATTGGAACTTCTACTCGAAACTTAATGGATACAATGAACCATCGCGCTTTGTTGAAGTAGATTACCTCGGATACGTTTGGGTATCTCATCACCAGAAAGGTATATACCGACTCGAACTATCGGAAGATTTTAAACAAGTAAAAAAAGTCGACTATTACCCCGATATTAATGATGAGTACCATATTAAAGTATTTACAATAAATAATCGCGTTGTATTTGCCACCTCACAGAATGTATTCACGTTTGATTATGTCCGTAACGAAATTGTTCCCCTTGATGCATTATCAATTAATATTGGAGATTTCCGAACAGCCTCTTTTATATGCAATTATAAAAAGAATTTGTATTGGTTCGTAAAAAACGATAAAATGGGCCTGTTTGAAGTAAATCTCGACTTTTCAACTACAAAAATTGCTGAAATTCAGTTAAAAAATATAGCATTGCCTCAAAGAAATATCGAAATTATTAGTATCGACCCAAGCACCCTGCTAATTCCCACTTCCGATAATTTTGACACCTACGACTTGTCGCTTCATAAAAATCAAAGCAATAACTCAATGCTTTGGTTAAGTAAGGTTTCTTTTTCTGGAAGGAAAGAGAACGCAATTCATTACCTGAAATTTGATAAACCGCTCACCAGCAGCTGGAATATGAACAACATAACCGTTCAGTTTGCTGCTCCTTATCAATTCGATCAAATTACAAAAAATTTCTTTTACAGGATTAGAGAACTCGACAGTACCTGGCAAACCACTAATAATAATCATTTCACATACCTTGGGCTAAAACATGGCTTTTACACTATAGAGATTGCTGGCCCAAATGGTAGTACATTGCAAGTTCAAGTAACAATAGGAAAACCATGGTTCCAATTAGGATTTGTAAAGTTTGTTTTTTTTCTATTGTTCGTTCTATTAATAGTTTTTCTCCGAAAATACATTCGCTATAAAGTAAACCGCGAAAAAGAAATTTCCGCAATGGAGGTGCGGCAGAGCATTCTTGAAAAAGAGCTGGATTATAAAAATTATGAGCTGATGCTGACTGTCAGATATCTAATTCAGAAAAACGAAATTCTGACCGAATTAAAAGAAGAAATCGAGAGCATAAAAGAGCATTCGTCCAAGTACCCCATTAAGAATATACGCAGCATGGAACATATCATTTATGAGGGTTTAAAAACCCAAACAGAAGATTGGAAGAATGCTTTAAACAACCTTAAACTCTCTGAACACGGTTTCAATAAAAAACTGCTTGAGCACTTTCCGCATTTAACCTCTAACGACTTAAGGTTATGCACCTACCTTCGCATGAACTTTTCAACCAAAGAAATTGCACGCCTACTAAACATTGCTCCCCGAGCAGTTGAAATAAGCCGATATAGGCTCAGAAAGAAACTTAACTTAGGCCACAATTCGAACCTCACCGAATACCTTATTAGCGAATCATTTAATAAACCCTCCTAGTTAAAGCCTTCGCTGTTAAACCAACTAGCCACCTTTAGTACTCAAAGAATGCTTCAATCAATATCGAAAATTGTTTTCAGTCGTTTGCTCTTAGAGTACCATATATAGATATTATAATACTGCATTTCATTTACTTACGACCTACTGATGTACTCTTTTTGAGTACTCTATTACATGCTAAAACATTGTTGAGAAACTAATATGCCTACTAAAAACTTGAAAAAGGCTCTGATTCCACCTTAACTTTATATGAGCTGAATTTGGAGAGAAGTTTAATGCAGTAGTATACCTTTTAAATTAATTGCTATGAAACACTCATGTAAGTTAGCTTGCACAACCGAGCAGTTTTTATGCGAGTTTGCCTGTCTGCAAGCAGGTTCACCGAAGGTAAACAGGAATGAATAAAATATGGGTGGCTGCCTGTCCGTCAGGCAGGTTCCATCGTTGTAAGCAGATGCAATATGTAAACACATTGATAAGCAAACAATTATTAACCTGACTTAAATTTTATTCGGATGAAAAAGATTTTAACCATACTTATTTATATTATTTTGATACCTGCAACCCTTATTTCTCAGACAAAAATTACAGGGGTTGTTACCGATGATAAAAACGAAGCATTGCCTGGAGTTACAGTTATAGTTAAAGGAACTTCCAAAGGCACTTCAACCAACATCGACGGAGCTTACACAATTACTGCTGAACCTAACGAAACGCTAGTTTTTTCAATGGTTGGAATGATAACCGAATCAATATTGGTTGGCAACAATACCATAATAAATGTTATTATGAAAACTGAGGCTACTTCGCTTGACGAGGTAGTAATTGTAGGATACGGAACCCAACGCGCCAAGGACCTTACCGCACCAATTGTAAAAGTTAGTGGCGAAAATCTTTCACGTCAATCTACTGCAAGTGCCATGCAAGCCCTTCAGGGAGCTGCAGCAGGTGTACATATTATTAACTCAGGAGTGCCGGGTAGAGGGGCTTCCGTTAAAATTAGGGGTATTGGTTCCATTGGCGATTATGCCAATCCGCTTTATGTTGTCGACGGTGTTTTTGTTGACAATATCGACTTTATAAGTTCATCTGATATTGAGGATATTACAATTTTAAAGGACGCTTCTGCAGCAGCAATATACGGGGTGCGTGCTGCAAATGGGGTGATTTTAGTAACTTCCAAAAAGGGTCGGCCTGGTGCATCCACGGTTAATTATGAGAGCTATGTAGGCCTTCAGGTTCCTGTAAACATTATGAAATTAGCTACCAAAAATCAATACATCGAAACCCTAAATGAGGCTAACGCCAATATTGATGGTTACATTCCAAAAGACCCATCTGCCTACCCAACCAGCACCGATTGGTACCAAGAATTGGTTCGAACAGCCCCAATGACAAACCATAGTTTTGATATCTCCGGATTGGCCGATAAAACCAACTATTCTTTAGGTTTTAACTACCTTTTTCAGGAAGGGATTATGGAAGCCAAGAATAGCTACCAGCGGTTTAACATGCGTGTGCGACTTGATCAGAATGTTAACGACTATGTAAAAATTGGTGTAAATGCCATTGTGTCTCGTTACAACCAGTTCTCTCCAAACGAAAACGCTTTTTTTGGTGCATTCGTTAACCCACCGGTATATGGCGTTTACGACCCCAACAATACCGACGCATACCCGATAAATTTCGGATCACCTCAAACCTATGGTTTTGGTAATCAATACGGAAATCCTGTTGCTGCTGCATATTATCCCGAATATTACGAAAAGGGTAGTAAAATGGTAATGAGCGCCTATACTGAATTTTATCCAATAAAAGACAAGTTAACATTCAAAATATCCTATAATCAGGATGAATCAAACTACACACCTAGAAGTTTCACACCGGCATACAACGTTGGGGGATCGCAAGGCGTAAGTAAGTCGTCCCTTACTAAAACCTCTGGCAACTCTACAAAACATATAATCGATAATTTGCTAACATTCAGCGAAAAAAATGGCGATCATAACTATTCCATACTTGTGGGGCAATCGACCCGAATTGAACGCAGCCAATATTTAACCGGTTCTGCCCTCGATGTTGTAGGTGTTGATGAGCAATCGATGTACCTAGTTACAGGTTCATTTAAAAACCGAAATACAAGCGATGGTGGTTCGCGTTACCATGGTCTTTCATTTTTTACTCGGGGTACATATAGCCTGAAAAGCAAATACATGGCTACTCTTACATTTCGTGCCGATGGAAGTTCAAAATACCAGAAGAAGTGGGGTTTCTTCCCGTCCATTGGGCTTGGTTGGAACATTTCTGAAGAAGAATTTATGAAAGATAATCGCTGGTTCAACTACATGAAGATACGTGCTAGCTGGGGTCTTCTTGGTAACGATAACGTACCTGCCAACTCAGCAGTAGTTTTGGGGGTAACAGGAGCTGAAAGCTCAGGTATTTTTGGCGATGTTCTGGTAGATGGAGTAGGTGCACAAACAGTTCTTCAGAATTACCTTCGATGGGAAGTTGTGAGCGAATATAATCTGGGTGTCGATTTTGTTGCACGAAACACTAAACTTTCGGGCGATTTCGACCTGTACAGCAGAACAACCCATAATGTTGTGTTCTTTGCTCCTATTGCTACCGGTGGAGGTGTTGCCAATTTGCTAGCCAATAACGGAAAGGTACTTAATGCTGGTGCTGAAATGAGCATTAACTGGAAAGATATGCTTACTGATAAAATAAATTACAATGTTGGATTTAACACAACTTTTAACTACAACCGGGCATTAGAACTCGAAGGAAGAGAATACATCCCGGGAGCGTATGTTAGAGGCAGCTACGCTACCCGAACGGCTGTTGGGCATCCTATTGGCTCTTTCTATGGTTACGAAATCACAGGGGTTTACGCCAGCGAGTACGAAGCATATACCGATCCCGTAAGCCAGGTAATAAAAGGGGCCGGCTTTTTTAAGTATAAAGATCAAAACGGAGATAGGGTAATTAACGAAGATGATAAAGTTTATTTAGGAAGCCCTCTGCCATGGTTTATTATAGGTATTGACTTAGGGATGACTCTAAAGCAATGGGATTTTGGACTAACACTTTACAGCCAAATTGGCAATAAAATTTTAAATGCGAAGAGAATGATTCGCGATATTTTTGCCGATGGAAACTACGATCAGGATTTTGTATTGAACCGATGGACTCCATCAAACAAATCAGATAAATACCCTTCGGCAGAAGCCTACAACTTTTCCTTTACACAGCAACCCAACGATTTTTTTGTTGAAGATGGTTCGTTTCTCAGAATTCAAAATATCCAAGTCGGTTACACCCTATTGAACATAAAAATGGTTAAGTCCCTCAGACTTTACCTGTCGGCCCAGCGCCTCTATACCCTATTTGGTTACAATGGCTTTACCCCCGAAATTGGTGGTACTCCCATTAGCTCAGGGGTCGACAATTCTGTTTATCCTATGCAAGCCATTTTCAGTTTTGGAGTAAAAGCAAACTTTTAATACTCGAACGCATATGAAATCATTGAAAATACTAATTATACTTTTCGTAAGCCTTACACTTGTTAACTGTGAGGACTTTCTCGATCTCAGGCCCGAAGGCACAATTCCGGCAGCGGGTATTGATTACACAAAAGCTGAAAATGTATTCCTTCCTATAAGTGCTTCGTATGCCAAACTTCGCTCATGGAATGCACATGTTTTCCCATACGTTGGGGCTTTCGAAATTGCTTCGGACAATGCCGACAAAGGTAGCACACCCGAAGATAACCCCCCTATGAAGGAAATAGACGATTTAACCTATCAATCCAATAATGGTTTAATTAATAACCTATGGATTGGATATTACGACATTGTGAGCGGAGCCAATTATGCTATTCATCAAATGCCTCTTTTTCAACAAGCTTTACTCAATAGCAACGATAAGCAATATGCCATGCAATGCCAGGGTGAGGTAAAGTTTATTAGAGCATACGCATACTTCAACTTAACTAGGCTTTTTGGCAGGGTTCCAATAATCGACACAATTCTATCGGCTACGCAGCTCGCATCGGTTCAGCAAGCATCAAAAGCACAGTTGTATGAGTTTATTGAAAGGGATTTGACAGAGGCTATTGCCGTTCTACCTACGTCCTATACAATGCAATGGGCTGGCCGAATAAATAAGTATACTGCTATGGCTCTAAAAGCAAAGGTTCATATGTACCAAGCTGAATGGGACTCGGTTGCATCGCTTACCGATAAAATAATTGCCTCAGGCAGATATAGCCTTCTGACCGATTTCAGGAAGGTGTTTAAAATTGAGGGCGAAAATAGTTCCGAATCGCTATTCGAAATCCAAAGTTCTACATTGGGGAATACCAGCGGGCCAACAACCTACCTCGAATTTGCATTTGTTCAGGGCCCCAGAGGCAACTCGCCAAGCAATATGCAAGGTTGGGGATTCTGCACTCCCAGTCAGAATTTAATTGATTTTTTCAATACACGAGGAGAAATAGTTCGCCCAGCAACCACACTACTTTACAGGGGTACCAAAACCCCTGAAGGGGATAGTATTAAAACTCGTTGTGCCAATCCAGTATATAATGGGAAAGTCTATACTCCATCGGCATATAATAACTGGATATACAATGGATACGGATTTGACCACAACATTAGAATTATTCGTTATTCCGATGTGTTACTTATGTTCGCAGAGGCCCTTGTACAAGGGGCTTCGGTTCCTTTATCCAGCGGACTTGGACCAGACCTTGCAGTAAATTTAGTGCGAAGAAGGGCCGGACTTACCGATCTATCGGGTGTTACACTGAATGAAATATGGGATGAACGCCGTGCAGAACTAGCTATGGAGCAGGATCGTTTTTTTGACCTAGTGAGGACCGGTAGGGCCCCAATAGCACTAGCCGATAAGGGCTTTACTGTTGGAAAACATGAAGTGTACCCAATACCATCTGCACAAATACAACTGAATCCTAATTTAACCCAAAATAATGGATATAACTAACCTTTTTTTATTGTTTAACCTAACACTTTTTAACTATGAAAAACAAATTCAGATTTTTAACTGCAGTTCTTTTTGGAGCCATGGCTGTTACGGCTTTAACCTTCACTTCGTGTGGCGAAAACGATGACGACAATGGCGGAAAAGTAGACCCCAACACCATTGCTACTGCCGATTTGGTAGCACATTTCCCATTCGACGGTAATGGAACCGAACGGATTGCAAGCCTTACACCAACAATGCAACCCAACGTTACCTACGTTGCGGGTCGTAGAGGTCAAGCTTACAAGGGTGCAACCGGAGCACACCTGCTTTACAACTTGCCAGCTACAAGCCCACTAAAAAACCTAACCTCATTCACTTTGGCTATGTGGTTCAGGTCTCCCCTTGTTACTGGCGACCCCGAACCTACCGTTTTTGAGATTGGTAGGTCTGACGAAGCCTTCTGGGGCAACCTAAAATTTGCCCTGAACAGACTGAATGCAACTGCCGACTCGCTGCAGTTAAAAACATTCTTCCTGAAAACGGGTGTTGAGTGGGCAGGGCAGCACATAAGTTTTTCCAGAAGAATATTTCCCATTAACACATGGATGCACTTAGTACTTCAGTATGACCAAGTTACCTCTAAATTCATGATTTATAAGGATGGTGTAAAGGTTGTTACAAATACAGGAGTTGAGGATCGCATACAGGGCCCAACAGGACCAGCACTTGGCCCATTAGCCTTTACAAATGCCGACAAAATAAACATTGGTGCCTGGAGACCCAAATCGGAAGGAACTGCTACCGATGCTTGGATGGGTTGGTTCATGGGTAACCTAGATGAACTTCGTGTATATAAGAAAGCCCTAACGGCTAGTGAAATTCAAGCATTATACAATGCTGAAGTTAGCCAAATGCAATAGTTACAGTTTGTTCCAAACAAAGGGAGGAGATATATTTCTGCTTCTCCTCCCCTTTTTTTTTAATTTTATTAGCCATGAAACTGCATCAAATAGCCTTTCTTTTAATTCTCATTCTTTTTATTGCTTGCAAGAAAGAGGAGCCAGAAGCGATAAAAAATTTCACTATCGATTCCATTTTTGTGAACAATACTTTTGCACCCAAAAATTCGACAGTTCATGGAGTCGACTTCCGAAAACAGGAGTTCACAATTAAGTTTAACAATGCGGTTGATACATTAAAATTTTGGAAAAGGTCATTCTACATTTCAGGCGGAATCGATTCTTCATATAGCTACAGGTTCAGCAGCGATAAAAAGAAACTTTTTATTGAACCAAACTTACCCTTAATTCCATTAGAGGGCTATAGGGTAACTTTTAATCAAGGGCCAATGCTTGGGGGTTTAATAAACGAAAGCTATTCGTTCGTTTTACGGACACAATTAGATAGCTCGTTTAAATTCCCGTTGTTAACGGACGATGAATTGCTAACTCATATTCAATTTCATACATTTAAGTACTTTTGGGATTATGCGCACCCTACGTCAGGATTAATAAGAGAGAGAAATGGTTCGAACGATTTGGTAACTTCTGGCGGAAGTGGATTTGGCTTAATGGCAATTTTGGTTGGCATTGAGCGAAATTTTATTACCCGTCAACAAGGGTTCGAACGATTGAACAAAATAGTAACCTTTTTAAACCGTCCCGAAACAGATAAATTTCATGGTGCTTTTCCACATTGGCTTAACGGTAATACTGGAAAAGTTATCCCCTTTAGCCTAAAAGATAATGGAGGTGACTTGGTTGAAACTGCCTTTCTGATGCAGGGTTTGCTAACAGTAAAAGAGTATTTCAAAAACGGATCTGCTGAAGAGCAAGCAATGTGCTCAGTAATTGAAATGTTGTATAGAAATGTTGAATGGAGCTGGTACCGTAAAAACAATGAAAATGTCTTATACTGGCACTGGTCACCCAACTATGGATGGGATATGAATCACACCATTAGGGGATGGGACGAAGCGCTAATAGTATATGTTTTAGCCGCAGGGTCACCAACATACCCAATTCCTAGAACGGTTTACCAGGAGGGCTGGGCAAGGAATGGAACATACCCAATGGTAAACAACAGAAGTTTCTATGGTATACAGTTACCTTTAGGAAACGACTATGGGGGCCCCCTTTTTTTTGCTCATTACTCATTCCTGGGGCTCGACCCTCGAAACCTCTCGGACCAATACGCCAATTACTGGAACCAGAACGTTGCGCACACCAAAATTAACAGAGCCCATTGCGTAGCCAATCCAAGAGCCCGAGTAGGCTATTCAGCCGATTGCTGGGGCCTTACAGCAAGCGATATTCAGGATGGATATACGGCCAGTTCTCCTACCAACGATGTGGGCGTTATAGCACCAACAGCAGCCATTTCATCAATGCCTTACACCCCGCAAGAAAGTATGCGTGCCCTCAAATTCTTTTATTACGTTTTAGGCGATAAAATTTGGGGCGAATACGGATTTTATGATTCATTTAACCTTTCAACACTTTGGTATGCCCGATCGTATCTTGCTATTGACCAGGGACCAATTATTTGCATGATTGAGAATTACAGAAGCGGGTTGCTATGGGAACTATTTATGGAAAACCAAGATGTTCAATCGGGACTTAACAGCCTGCAAATATCCTTCGGGAAGTAAACATGAAAAAATTGCATTACTTTATAATTGTATGCCTTTTGGGGTTAACTTGCAACTGCCGAGAACCAAAGGGTAGAGACATTGTTAATACCAATAACCATATAGAAAAAATCTCAAACGACTCGCTTCTCAACCTTGTACAATTGAAAACTTTCGGGTATTTCTGGAATGGTGCCGATCCAATCTCAGGTATGGCACGTGAACGAATACATATTGGAAATGAAAGCCCCGTTGACGATAATAACGTTGTTACAATTGGAGGTACAGGATTTGGGGTGATAGCCATAATTGTGGGAATTGAAAGGGGATTTATAACCAGAGAGGATGGTCTTAACAGGTTGTTGCAAATAGTCGATTTTCTTAAAAAAACCGATCGTTACCACGGTGCCTGGCCTCACTGGATTTATAGTGAAACGGGAAAAACCAAACCCTTTAGCCAAACCGACGATGGTGCCGATATTGTTGAAACGGCATTCCTAATGCAAGGACTGCTTACTGCAAGGCAATACTTTAAGAATAATTCAGCTAGAGAGGAACTTTTGGTTTCTGAAATTGATAAACTATGGCGCGAGGTCAATTGGAGCTGGTTTACAAAAGGTGGCGAAAACGTACTATACTGGCATTGGTCGCCAAATTTTGGATGGGAAAAAAATCATAGAATTCGTGGATGGGATGAATGCTTTATTCTATATATCCTCGCGGCTTCATCGCCCACTTTTCCAATCGATCCTAGTGTTTACCATAAAGGATGGGCATGGGATGGTAAAATAACTTCATCTTTATCAGCCTACAATTTGCCACTTGGAGTTAAGCATAACCACAACGAAATTTATGGTGGGCCTCTATTCTGGTCGCACTACTCGTTTTTAGGTTTGGACCCTCGCAACTTAAAGGACCAATATGCTAACTATTGGGACGTTGTTGTTAACCACACTCTTATTAACAGACAATGGTGTTTGGAAAACCCTCTGGGTTTTAAGGGTTATGGCAGAAACTGCTGGGGTTTAACTTCTAGCAATTCAATTAATGGTTATTTTGCTCATGCGCCCGGCTACAACAGAGATGTTGGAGTTATTTCTCCAACCGCAGCATTGAGTTCATTCCCTTATACTCCTGAATACTCAATGGAAGTGCTTCATTATTTATACTACGAACTGGGCGACCGGCTTATGGGGGAATATGGATTTTACGATGCATTTAGTATTCACCATAATTGGTTTCCTAAAAAATACTTAGCAATCGATCAGGGGCCCATAGTTATTATGATTGAGAACTACAGATCGGGACTTTGTTGGAATCTTTTTATGTCTTCCCCAGAAATAAAATTAGGTTTAAAAAAACTAGGTTTTAGTTTCTAGGTTGTAAAGAAGTAAAAGAGTTTGGTTGAAAACAAATTGAAATTCAAATATGAGAGTTAAAACTTTATTTATTCTGTTACTTGTTGCATCCACTGCCTGTCAGCACACCCAACAAGTTAATTACAAATCGTTTGGCAGAATTGATTACCCTCTGTTACCCGAATTCGAAGCGATGTTGGACTCTATCCAGCAAAAAACCTTTCTTTTTTTTGTGAATGAGCATCACCCTGAATGGGGAATTGTAAAGGATCGCGCTGCCAGCTGGGCCCCCTCAAGCATTGCAGCATCTGGTTTCGGATTACCGAGTTTTGCCATTGGGGTTGAAAGAAAATGGATGACTCGTGAGAAGGCAGCCCAGATTACCCTCAATATGTTAACCTTTTATGCAAACTCAACACAAAGTACTGATCCAAATGCTGCTGGATACAAGGGGTTCTACTACCATTTCCATAAAATGGATACGGGTACAAGGGAGTGGAATTGCGAACTTTCTTCAATAGATACGGGTCTACTTTTAATGGGTGTAATATTTGCCCGCAACTACTACAATCAGAACAATTCTATTGAAAATCACATCAGGTCGCTGGCAACTTTACTTTTAGAAAGGGTTGATTGGAACTTTATGGAAATGCATTCAGAAGGTAACTTTTCGCAAACTATATCAATGGGATGGTATCCTGAAAAAGGCTTGCACCATATGGGTTGGAGCGGATACAACGAGGCTCTTTTTCTGTACATCCTGGCTGCAGGTTCAGGTATGAAGAACATTGAAAGTAGCTACAATTCGTGGCTTAGCACATATAAATGGAAAACTCCTTATGAAGGTCTTTCTCATGCTGCCTTCCCACCCCTTTTTGGTCACCAATTCTCCCATGCATTTATTGATTTTCGTGGCTTAGCCGATAGTTATATGAAGCAGAAGGGCATCAATTACTTCGAGAACTCTCGTCGTGCAACTTATGTTCAACGCCAATACGCTATCGATAACCCACATGGCTGGGTGGGCTACGATTCGCTTTGTTGGGGCGTTACAGCCAGCGATGGTCCAACCGAAAAGTATAATTTCAATGGTAAAAACTTTCTAGGCTATGCCGGTAGGGGAACCAGCGGACCCGATTACAACTATTTCGACGATGGAACAATCGCACCATATGGTTCTCTGTCTTCATTGCCCTTTGCACCAGAAATTGTGCTTCCAACCATAAAATCGATGATTGAAAGAAATGGTACTAAAATATGGGGAAAGTATGGTTTTTACGATGCCTTTAATCATACTGCCAACTGGGTAAACGACGATTTTGTAGGAATTGCGCAAGGACCAATGCTCATTATGATTGAAAACTTTAGAACCGGACTGGTTTGGAACTACGTAATGCAAGACCCAATAATTCAAAAAGGGCTTACAAAGTTGGGGTTTGATTATTTACGATGAGTTTATTCTTTTTAAAACATTCAGTACTACCTGCAATAAAGCAATAAAAAGCAAAAAATACTTTTCCTCACAGGTCAGGGAGAGTGATTTATCGTTACAAAAATTGCTTAATATCTGATATTTTAATTGAGAATACTAAACAAGTCAGGATGATGAACTTTTTGCCAATTATAATAATTACGAGCTTGCTTCTTTTGCCCACTATAAAAGCATACTCCCAAATAAAAACGCTCGAAACTTTTAATAGTAAAGATGGTTGGAATTACATTAAATCTGATGGCGTAGATTTAAACCTGTCGGTTGAGAAGGGTTTAGAGGGCGGTGCCATCCGTTTCGATTACGATTTTACAAAGGGAACTGGTTATGGAGGTATTCAAAAGTGGTTCCCCATCGATTTACCCGAAAACTATGAGTTCACTTTTTGGATTAAAGCGGAATCGCCTTCGAACAATTTCGAAATAAAATTTATTGATAGCTCTGGCGACAATGTATGGTGGGTAAACAACCGCAACTATACCTTTCCATCCGAATGGACAAAAATTCGCATTAAAAAACGACATATTGGTTTTGCCTGGGGCCCCATAGAGGATAAAAAATTAAAGCGGGTCGACAGAATTGAATTTACCGTTGCATCGTTTGTTGGAGGCAAAGGAACTTTATGGATTGACGATTTTAAGTTTGAACCGCTAAATTCAGAACCCGAAACATACCCAAAACCTAAGGTACATACATCATCAACAGCAAAAAAACAAGTAGCCAGCTTATTGATTGATGAATCAGACGAAACCCATTGGTTAAGCAAAGGAATTAAAAATCAAAGTGTTATTATAGACTTTAATCTACGAAGGGAGTTTGGTGGGTTGCAAATTAGCTGGCTTGAGAATTTCCATGCAAATAAGTTTAACATTTTGCTATCGAACGATGCCAAAACGTGGAATAGGGTTTACTCTGTAAAATCAAACCAAAGTAATGAGAGTTTTATTCGATTGGCCGAGGCAGATGCAAGATTCCTAAAAATTGAACTTCTAGAAAGTAACAACCCCAAGGGGTTTGGAATTAATGAGATTAAAATATTGGATATTGGCAGCTCACTGTCGCAAAATGACTTCCTAATTTACACCGCCACGAACTCCCCAATTGGCAATTTTCCTCGATATTTCCTTCAGCAGGCATCGTACTGGACAGTTACCGGGGTTAATAACGACATGAAGGAGGCCATGATTAATGAGGATGGAATGGTGGAGGTTGATAAGGCTATGTTTTCTGTTGAACCAATAATTAAAGTGGGCGAAAAGGTTTTCAACTGGAGTAATGTTAAGGCTACTCAGTCGATGAACTTCCCAAGAGAAAAGCAAGAGCTGGGGTTTACCCCATCAGTTACTTGGCAAATAAACGATTTAACTTTTACTACCGGAATATCTGCAAGCGGAGAAGCCAACGAAAATTCTTATCTGAACATTGGTTACTTCTTTGAAAACAATTCCGATCAGATTAAAGAATTTGAGTTTTACCTCCTCATAAGACCATATCAGGTAAATCCTTACTACCAGTTTTTAAACCTTGCCGGTGGGGCGGGAAAAATTAATTCGATTAGCGAAATTGAACCGCGAAGAAAAATTGCAGCGGATGAAAAAGTTATCATTTCCTTAAAACCTTACGATTCATTCACTGCGAATGTATTTGACACCGGAAACCCAGTTAACTTGGTACAAAGAGGAAAATTTTCTAAAGAAAATTCCGCTGTCGACCCGAACGGTCAAGCCAATGGAACCATTAAGTATTCTATAAAATTAAACCCAAGGGAAGCAACAAAGTTTTTTGTGATTGTTCCATTTCATAAGGGTATAGATAACGACAATAGCATAAATAACGAGCGCATTGCCAAGGAATTTGCTGAAATGGAAAGATATTGGAGCAACAAAATTGATCACATAAAATTTACTTTGCCAGAATCGGCCAACAGGATTGTAAGTACCTATAAATCGAACCTCTTTTACATACTTGTGAACAGGGACAAAGCGGGCATTCAACCCGGGTCACGCTCATACGAGCGTAGCTGGATTCGCGATGGCTCTCTTACCTCATCAGCCTTACTTAAATCGGGCATTGTTGATGAGGTAAAAGATTTTATCGAGTGGTATGCAAAGCATCAGTACGAAAACGGCAAGGTTCCCTGCGTGGTCGATTTCAGAGGCCCCGATCCTGTTCCTGAGCACGACAGCCACGGCCAGCTCATTTACCTTATCCGTGAGTACTTTAACTTCACAAATGACACGGCATTTCTTCGATCGAAGAATCAGAGTGTGCTAATAGCCGTTAATTACATTGAGTCGCTAATTGCTGAACGATCAACAGATCATTTCAAGCATGGTAACGACAGCATTAGGGCATACTACGGACTTGTTCCCGAATCAATTAGCCATGAGGGGTACTCAGAGAAGCCAATGCACTCATACTGGGATAACTTCTTTATTATGAAAGGATTAAAGGACGCTGCTGATATTCAAAGAATACTTGGAGAAAAGGAAAATTACCTTAGAATTTCAAAAATTCGTGATACTTTCAAGGTTAACCTTTACACTTCTATAGATTTGGCAATGAAAACCAGGGGCATTAATTACATACCCGGATGTGTTGAACTTGGCGACTTCGATGCCACCTCAACAACCATAGCCCTTACGCCATGTAATGAGTACAAGAACCTACCAAAACCGCAGGTTTACAACACATTCGACCAGTACTACCAGTTTTTTAAGGATAGAAGAGACGGGAAACGAGAATGGGTAAACTACACCCCATACGAGGTTCGATTAATTGGCTCATTCATATTTCTCGATCAACCCGAAAGGGCCCACGAGCTTATTGAATTCTTTCTGGATGATCGCCGTCCTCAGGGTTGGATCCACTGGGCCGAGGTTGTATGGAACGATTACAGAGCTCCACGCTTTATTGGCGATATGCCACACACCTGGGTAGGTAGTGATTTTATTAATGCAATACGTTCGATGTTTGTTTACGAGAACGAATACGATGAATCGCTTGTACTTGCTGCAGCTCTTTACCAGAAATGGATTGATGCACCTGAGGGTATGTCAATTGAAAATTTACCAACATACTATGGCGATGTTTCTTACTCAATTAAGCGCGATGAGAATAAATACAACTTTACAATTTTTGGCGAAGTTGAACTACCTAAAAATGGAATTAGAATTAAAAACTTTAATGGTTCAAAGCGCCCAACGAGGGTAATAATAAACGGTGTTGAAAGTAAAGAGTATAGTGAGAATGAAATTTTTGTAAGAAATTTCCCCGCTAATGTGGTGATTTACTACTAACACCCTAAACCGTAAGATATGAGCCAACAGGTTGCTGCCTCCGAAAAGGACATTAATGCCAATGATCGTATTAAATTTTCTCAATTAGCCGCATTTGGGTCGGGAGGAATTATTCCCATAGCTCTTTTCAACATTGCAGGAATACTTGTTGGTCTTATGGGCAATATTAGCCTAGGGCTAAGTGCCTTTTGGCTTGGTGTTATCCTAATTATCCCAAGACTGTGGGATGCAATTTCCGATCCCATTATTGGCCATTTATCCGATAATACGCGAACCCGTTGGGGCCGAAGACGACCGTTTCTGCTGGTTGGAGGTATTTTAGTTGCGGTTTTCTTTGTAATGATTTGGTGGATACCCAAGGGAGAAATGGTTCGGGTTTGGTTTCCTTCTGAATCGAGTTTTCAGTGGTTCCAACTTGGGTATATTCTCTTTTCACTTTTACTTTTCTTCACCGCCTGCACCATATTTGAGATTCCACATGGTGCTCTAGGTATGGAAATGACTAGCGACCCGCACATTCGCACCCGTTTATTTAGTGCAAAAAGCTTTGTGGGAAACCTGTTTGCCATGAGTACACCATGGCTTTTCGCCTTTGCCAATATGGAAGTATTCAAGGGCCCGGGAGGAAACGAAGCCGACGGGATGCGATACGTTTCGTTGCTAATTGCTGCAATTTTAATTCCCCTATCATTTTGGTGGTTTTTTTCATTACGTGAACCTGGTTTCAAGCGCGTGTCTCAGCAAAAGAAAACTCCCTTCTGGGAGGATATGAAACACACCGCAACCAATAAAAATTTTGTTAGACTAACACTTACCATTTTTACTCTAGCAATGGGGTTCAACTTCGTTAATCTATTAGGCTCTTATATACCCATTTTTTACGTTTTTGGTGGCGACAAGGTAGCCGGAGCCTATCTTCTTGGAATTAATGGTACCATTTGGGCTGTTACAGGTTTGCTAGCCGTATTCCCACTAAACTGGATAAGCCCTAAACTTGGTAAAAGAAATACACTAATAGTTGCTATCGCGCTAATGGGATTGGCTCAATTATCAAAAATTGTTTGCTACAATCCATCGTACCCGTACCTCATAATCATTCCTACCATTCTGCTTTCGGCAGGAATGCTTTTCTTCTTCACCCTTGGTTCATCTATGGTAGGAGATATTTGCGATGAGGATGACCTTAAGCGAGGATACCGAACCGAAGGTAGTTTCTACTCCGTTTTCTGGTGGTTTATTAAAATGGGAACTGCATTTGCCAGCTTTGTAGCTGGTGCACTTATAGTTCTGACTATGTTCGACCAAACTCAGGTAACACGTGTCGATACTATTCAGGGCAACATACGTGAGCTTAGGAGTAATATTCAAGTTTGGAATAGCAATCTGTCCGAAAACTCGGGGCTTAGCATAAAGGGCAAAGCGAAGGAAATAAGCAGTGCAACCCTCAAAGAATCCAATGATTTTATTATATTCCTCGAAAAGGAACTTCAAAGGAAAGGTGATAAATCGGTAAAATTAACCCCACAGCAACTTTCTCGAAGGCTTTTCATTATTCAGAAAGCATTAAGTAGCACGAGAGAAGTAACTGGCCAACTAGAAAAAAATTTGAATAAAATAAATACCGACACGGCATGGAGGAGCCTGGAAGAAAGTACTTTATTTACCCAATCTGTTGCCTTATCCATTCAAACCAAGGTGGAAAAAACAAAACTCAATGCTATTGATTTGCATATTCACCTTGAGAATCGATTGGCTGATACCAAAAAAAGCAATGAGCATTACCTTGAGCTTATTCAATCCATTTCCGGGGTGAACGATGTTTTGAACAGAATAAATCTACACTCTGAGTTAACCGTTATTGACTCTGAACTAAAAGAAATTGAAAGCAAGGTTGTACCTCTAAAAAAGCAAACTCCATACACCCTACTGGCGATGAGGGCGGTAGAAATTGGAATCCCCATTTTACTTAGCATTTTCTCCTTAATTTTTATCCTATCCTACACGCTTACCGAAAAAAGTTTACAAGACGTGAAAATTAAGCTTAGGCAACGAAATGCTGAAAGAGATAAGGAAGAGAAACGAAACTTAGGTTTAAATATCAATTAACAATTTTAAAAATGACATTTGGCTATAAAAATCAACACTTCGTTTTAAACAATAAAAAAGTGTTTCTAAACTCTGGGGAGATTCACTACTTCAGAATAAAACGTGAACTTTGGGACACTCATCTTCAAGCAGCCAAAGAGGCTGGTCTAAAAACGATTAGCACTTATGTGCCCTGGGCCTGGCACGAATCGGTTGAAGGGGTATTCGATTTTAATGGAGAGTCGTGCCCCGAACGAGACCTTGTTGGTTGGCTGAAAAAGTGCCAATCATTTGGCTTAACCTGCATACTAAAACCTGGTCCGTTTATACTTGCAGAATTTCGTGGGGCTGGACTTCCCGATTGGTTTGTTAGCAAGTACGGGAGCGAGGTAAAAATGCGCAACAGCAAAGGAGAACCTGTGTTGAGCGACGGGGTTAACCTTTTTCATAGCATTTACATTGAAAAGGTTACTAGTTGGTACAACCACATTATGCCACTAATTGCTAAAAATCAAATTTCTGAAGGTGGCCCTGTTATTCTAATGCAAATTTGCAACGAGATTGGCGTTTTTTCATGGTTAGCCCATCAGGCTGATTATAGCCAAGATGTAAAGGCAAGATTTGTTTCCTACTTAAAAAATAAGTTTAGTTCAATAAATGAGATAAACCAGCTTTGGAAAACTAGCTACAACCAATTTGATGATGTTGAACTCCCGCCCGACGGCAGGTTGCCATACGCATCAAAGGGCGATAGGGGTCGCGATTACGAATGGCATTGCTTCTGGAGAACCTACTATGGCGATTACCTCAGAATGCTATCAAAAATGGCACGCGAAAGGGGTGTAACGGTTCCATTGTATCATAACCTTCCGGGATGGATTTACGGCCACGGATACGATTTTCCCCTTAACATCACAATGTATGAGGATTTATATCGAGATAAAAGTGATATAATTTTTGGTATCGATCATATTCCCGAGTTTCTGTCGTACCGAAATATGCACGACGATCGGATTATAAACGATATTACCTATGCAATGCAAGGGGAAAAACCACTATTTGCTGCCGAATTTCAGTGCGGCTCACGCGAATACCATGTGGTTCCTAATCCCCGTGAAATGGAACTTTTTTATAAATCGAGTATTGCCAATGGGTTAACCGGATGGAACTATTACATGTTTTCACAAGGTAAAAACCCGAGTCGTAAAGGTTACTCTGGCGATACTTTTTACTGGTTTACACCCCTATCGGCAGAGGGTGAAAAGAGTAGCGCTTTCCCATTGGTACAGAAAATGAGTAAACTCATTGCTAATACTGAAGATATAATCCTCAACGCCAAGCGAAGGGCCGAAATATGTGTGCTATTCTATCCTCCCTACTATGCCACAGAATTGGAGAGGCCCGAAATGGGTGAAAGTGGTTTGCAATTCATTCCTGCAGCAATTCGTCGACCTGCATATTTCGATGGGCTACTAAAGGTTTTGCAAGTAATGAACATCGATTACGATATGGTCGACTTGAGCAAATCATCAGCAAAGGAACTGGCCAAGTACAAGCAGGTTTGGGCATTTTGCACCGATGAAATGAATGCCCCTGACCAACAAGTTATTGTTGACTATACAGCGTTGGGAGGTAATATTGTAATCTTCCCAAACCTACCCGACCGCGAGTTGTCGCAAAAACCCTGCACAATCATTCGCGATGCGCTAAACTTAAGGCCTACGGGTAGTGAAATAATTGATTCTCCACTAATAGATGTATATGATTTAAAGGATATTAAGTGCGCTAATCCCCAGGTTGTTTATTCAGAAAAGTCGCTTTCTGCGACCGAAATAGTTGCACGAACAATTAATGGCTCACCCTGCGGGTTTAGCAAGACACTCGGGAAGGGCACGATTATTCACCTTGGTACCTGGATTGGTTTCGACACCGAAGGTCATAAGCCTGTTTATCAGAAAATTCTTGATAAATCTATGGCCAAGCAAAGACAAACCTATTCCAACAATGAAAATATTTCTTTAAAACAAAGATTTACAGATAATGGTTCTGCTTTACTTTTCGTTGGGAACTACTACAACGAGGATCAGGTTGGGAACATTACCTATGCACATCCTGACAGTGGAGATGCTATAAGCATTCCCTATTCAAATGAAAAGGCGATATGGCCTTCCCTATATGCTATACTCACCCCAATCTGTTTGGTAATATCTGAGGGGTTAAAAATACTTCATACTACTTCTGATATTCTTGCGATTGAAAAACGCGATGATTTAATAAATCTCACTCTCCAAGGCGACCGCGATTTGGTTGGAGAATTAGTTTTTGAAGGCGATAATATTCATACTATTGTTAGTGCTTCAGTGGATGGCGACAATTTAAAACTTCTTTCGGTAAAAGAACGCATAGTGCTTAATTACAAGCACAAACACAACAAAGAGTTGCTTCTAACCATAAAGCTTAAATAGATGAAAATTAGTAATTCTCTGGGGCTTAACTTTTACTTTCTTGAAAATGGTTTGGTGAAAAGTATTGAGGCTAACCCAATAAGAATTAGCCTTAAGAAAGCAAGTCTTTTTTCAAAATCGGTTACGAATATCTACCTAAGAAATAGGGCTGTTCCTTATGATTTTATTCCCATTATTGGTCCTGAAAGCAATAGCCAATTCTACCTTGAAAAGGATAAGTATATTGCAAAAGGGAAGTGGAATAACATTGAATACCAATGTGTTTTACAACTTTCCAATAAGAGTTTAAGTTGGCAATGGAGCGTTAGCATAGCCAATAAATCAAGCAATACTGTAGAACTCGATATTTTCTATGTTCAAGATGTTGGCCTCAAAACCCAAAGCGATGGCTTGGTTAACGAGTACTATATTAGCCAATACATTGAAAGGCTGATACTTGAAGACCAGAAGTACGGAAAAGTGGTTTGTTGCCGTCAGAATATGAGGGAGTCGAATGGTCACCCTTGGCTTTTGGTTGCTTGCAATGCAGGAGCACTTGCGGCTAGCACAGATGGAATGCTTTTTTTTGGGAAAACTTTTCGTGCAACGGGAGTTCCCGAGGCGCTACTCAGCCACTCCCTTAATGGCGAGTACGCAGGTGAATCATCGGTTATAGCATTGCAATCAGAACCAATTAATCTGATTCCTAATGAAAAACAAAGTATTGGCTTTGTTGCAAAATATTTATCAGATCATTCAATTGCCACATCACCATATGACTTGAATTTACTTCCAGATTTATTGATAGAGTTCGAAGAAAGCACTCCCATCTCACTACAATCTGAGGGTAAATGTCCTGCTAAAAACATATTTAGCACCTCTCCCCTTTTACCGGCTGAAGAACTTTCAGAGGAGGAACTGTCCAATTTTTTCGGAAAAGGAAGGACTCATATTGAAAAGCAAAACGGAGAAATTTTATCTTTCTATAGCGATGATAGATACCACATTGTGTTAAAGGCAAAAGAACTTTTGGCCGACAGGCCACATGGGCATATTATGCAGGCTAAAACTGGGCTTGTGCCCAATGAGAGCATAATGTCAACCAATACATTTGCCTATGGGGTTTTTAACTCTCACCTAACCCAGGGAAATACCAATTTCAATATTTTTCTTTCGGTTTGCTCAAGTCAGTTCAATACTGCTGTTGAAACAGGTCAACGAATTTTTGTAAAGATTGATGGAAAATCATATTTGCTTGGAGTTCCTTCGGCATATGAAATTGGGCTTAACCATACTCGCTGGATTTATAAGTTTAAGGATCACATTTTTCAGGTTCGTACTTGGACATCTAAAGCTGCACACCAAATAAATCTTGATTTTAAGGTGATTAAAGGCTCCAGTGTTAATATAATAATTACAAACCACTTCGATGAGGCCAATGGTTGGCAAGCATCAGGTGGACTGTCCGAAAGGGATTTTATTGCTAAACCTAAGGCCAATAGTATTATTGCCTCCAAGTTTCCTAATGCTCAATTCAGAATTTTTGTTCAAGACCCAATCGCGGAATTTAAAATTTCTAAGGAAAATGAAATATCCAATTCTTTATTCGCTCTTGATGTTATAAACACTTCGACTTTTTGTATAAGTTTTCTTGGCGAGGTGTGTAATCCGTCAAAACCAATGGAAATAGAAAATTCTGACGAGCAATGGCTCAATGATTGCAATGATGCCCGCAAAGAATGGGAGAACCTAAGTTTGAATTTATCCCTGCTTGGAAATCAGAAAGATGTTGCTGCCATAAATAATATTATTCCGTGGTACGGGATGAATGCCCTAACCCACTACCTTACCCCCTACGGCCTCGAACAGTTTGGTGGAGCTGCGTGGGGTACTCGCGACGTGTCGCAAGGGCCAATAGACCTGCTCTTGAGTTTGGAAAAGTTCGATGAAGCAAAGCAAGTTTTGCGTATCATCTTCTCAAACCAGAACCCCGACGGTGGATGGCCTCAATGGTGGATGTTCGATAGCTACAGAAACATACGAGCCCATGAAGCCCACGGCGATATTTTTTACTGGTGTATTATTGCCCTAAGCAATTACATAAAAGCAACAGGCGATCTAAAAATTCTCGACGAGGAGTTGCCCTTTTACTCGGAGAACCCTTCAACCGAGGTTGAGAAAACCCCATTGAGTGAGCATATCGATAGGCTTATCAAAATGATTGTTGATTCGTTTATCCCTGGAACTTGCTTGGTCCCTTTTGGTGGTGGCGATTGGAACGATTCTCTTCAACCTGTTAGCGAGGAACTTGCCCAAAGGATGATTTCAAGTTGGACGGTTGAAATGAACTATCAAGCTTTTAGGCAATACCAAAAGGTTTACGAATTCTCTGGTAATTGGGAAAAGGCAAATGAACTGAAAATAATTTGCAGTAGAATTAAAGCCGATTTCAATAAACACCTGATTAGGGACGGTGTTGTTGCAGGTTATGGATTAGTTGAGAAGGACAAATCCATTTCTGTACTTCTGCATCCGAACGACAAAACAACCGGAATACACTACAGCGCTCTCCCAATGAACAGGGGTATTATTAGCGGAATTTTTACTAACGAGCAGGCACAGCATCATCAGGAATTAGTTGAGATGCACCTCAAGGGTCCTGATGGCGTAAGATTAATGGATCGTCCACTAAAGTATCAAGGTGGTATTCAAAAAATTTTCCAGAGGGCAGAGAGCAGTACATTCTTTGGTCGAGAAATTGGCCTAATGTACATACATGAGCACATTCGATATGCCGAATCGCTTGCCATAATGGGTAAAGCTGAAGGTTTTATGAAAGCACTTAGGCAGGCCATACCTATTGATTATAAGGATATAGTTCCGTGTAGCGATATTCGCCAATCGAACTGCTACTACAGCAGCTCCGATGTGGTATTCAAAAGTCGATACGATGCCGATGAGCGTTACGAGCAAGTAAAAGCGGGAAAACTAACGGTTAGAGGTGGCTGGAGGGTATACTCCAGCGGTCCGAGTATATATTTAGGCTTAATAATTTCGAAGTTTCTTGGTTTTAGGTTTGAATACGGAAACGTAATTATCGATCCAGTTATGCCTAAATCATTAAACGGCTTCAAAGCACAAATTAAACTTCTGGGTAAATTCATTGAAATTGAATACAATGTAAAGGTTAGGGAGTATAGTCCAACCTCAATTTTCATAAATGGTCGTTTTATTTCTTTCGAAATTGAAGCAAATTCCTATAGGCAGGGCGGGGCACAAATTTTAAAAAAGAAATTTTTGGAATATCTGCCTAATGAAAAAAACAAAATTGTAATTAACCTATAATTGTAAAATAATAGCTTAAAATAAGAACTCTGTGAAAAGCAGTTTAATCGTAATACTTATCCTGTTTATAACAATATTCAACGGATTAGGTCAGCCATTTATAAACGATATCAATCGCTTTATAGAGCAGGATAAGCTTAATCCACCCCCTACCAATGCAATTCTATTTATTGGCAGTTCTTCTTTCACAATGTGGTACGATGTTCATGAGCAATTTCCTGATTACACCATTATCAATAGGGGCTTTGGTGGTTCAACCCTTGAAGATCTAATAAGATACGTAGAATATACTGTTTACCCCTACAAACCTAAACAAATTGTAATCTATTGTGGTGAGAACGACTTTGCCTCAAGCGATACAATTTCGGTGCAAATAGTTGCAGAACGCTTTACTCATCTTTACAATCTTATTGTTATTAAGTACCCTGATGTAAAAATTTCATACGTTTCGATGAAACCAAGCCCTTCAAGGTGGCACCTATCAAAAAGGTTCATTGATGGAAATAGGTTTATTCAGCAGTTTTTAGAAGCCAAACCCAATACGAGCTTCATAAATGTGTGGGACAAAATGCTCAAAAGTAGTGGCATACCCGACTCCACCATTTTTCTGGAAGATATGCTGCATATGAATAAAAATGGCTATGCAATTTGGAGAGAAGAAATTTTAAAACACCTGATTAAGTAAAGCTGGAACTGTTAACTAATTAATTTTCGTTAATAAGTATCCGCATTGATTCCTAACAAAATCATATCGCTCTGAAATTCTACTAGTTTACCCTTTACCCAGTAGGGCGCAACTTGATTTTCTTCACTCCCGTTAGGGTAGGGGTAAACGAAGAAAATCAAGAATATATTTTAGGTACCAAAGCGGACAATTATATTTCGATAAATAATGAGATCTTTCTGAATATTTGCTCATTCTTAATTCCCCTCCCCTCGAATTGAGGTTTTCCTCAATCGTTTCTGAAAAAAACCTTGCCAAAAGGGTTGCCTTGTCGCTTTACCTTTGTACTAATAAAAATTATTAACCTAACAAATACTTGGTCATGGGAGCAATAACAATTCAATCGATTATTTTGGCAGGTCATGTAAACTAAACCATTATTTTTATTGTAATGCGCTTACTGCCTGCAGCCTCTGCCAATCAGCTCACAGGCTTCTGAGCTTTAGGCACGAACTCCCTGCTACAGCTAAGAATTTTTAAACGATATCTCATTCCTTCTCACTCAACTCTATAGCTATACTTAATACATGCGTATCCTGAAATAATGCAGGAAACACCACTATAGCCATCACAAATGCATAGTTAAAAATGTCTATTGCTCTTTTTTTTCACTATTGTCCGATAAAATATCCATTCTTTGTACAAGTGCTCAAGCCGCACGGACTCTTACTTTTTTTCTACAGCAAAAAAAAGTAAGCAAAAAATGCCTCCGCTGCAGTTAATTTCCTAAAAATCAGATTAATTGACTAAAATCCGGGAACTCGCTACGCTCAAACAGCCCGGATTTCTTAACGTCCATTAATCTGATTTTCTTTACGGAAATTTTTGATATCATTATAATTTCTTATGGAATCAAAGAACTAACGTTTCTCTGAGGCGGAAACCGACCCCCTAGTAAGTAGAAAACTACCGATTTCCTTATATACAAACACATTCACGTATATTCAAAAAATTTAATCGGACACAAATGCTTTTTTTTCAATATTCATACCTAAGTTTATGTATGGGGAAACCGCAGTTGGCGATTAACTCCTCAGTGTAAGTAAATATCAATTATTCGTTTCAAGAAAAAGAAAAAACGGGCTTATGAAATATCTATTTGTTATTATGGTTGTTGTCTTGGGGCATATGCTCGGTTCGTGTGAAAAAGACCTGGACCTGACTGGAAACTGGATTAAAATTGTTTTATTTGCAGAATTCAAGCCACTAATGCAACTTTCGCATTTGTTAATAATAGGTTCTTCA
>JBBIRB010000036.1:0-27532 GCA_037442025.1 Bacteroidales bacterium
ATACTGCCATTTGGAGCAGACTACCTATTGAGGTATTAGATTTAAATAAACGTTGGTAACGTAAATATCGGCAGGTAGGTTTTGCGAAAGCAAACTGGCATTGGGAGGTGTGGCTAACTCCCAGTTAATGGTATAGGCTAGTCCCCCTCCGGCTAACCGAGTAACAACATTGACTAGGGCTGCAGTAAGATCCTGAATAGGAACAAGGTGTCCACCGCCTACAGGTCCAGTCATTGTGTATCTAAGGTTACTTAAGTTCATGTTGGTGCCAGTTTCTAAACCAATAAGATTAGCGTCCTCTGCACCCAAACGAACATGAAAGTTGCGGGAGGAGTGAACGGTGAATTGCGTATCGTATTGGTTTGTGTTAGTAATACCACTGGTGTAATCAGTAATGGTATTTACAACAAACTGAATGTTGCCACCAGATGTAACAGAGAGGCGAAGAATTGAATTTAATGTGACAGATACAGGAATAACAGCATTGTCAACAACCGATTGCCCAAAGCTGAACATGGAAAAGAGCATCAATGAGGCTCCCAGTAGAATTTTTCTCATAGGTTTATGAATTAGGTTAATAATAGTTAGCGCTTTTCAAAGAGCTGAATTGTAAAGTAAAATTAATTTAAAAAAAATTAAAAACAAGCAATTTTAATTTTTTTTGCCCATTATATGGGTAACTCAACTTTTTTTTAGGTAAAAATGCAGTAATTGATGACCAAAAGCCTTGGGCAGAATATGCAAAAAATATTAAGATTGTCCGCTTTGGTACCAATAATATATTCTTGATTTTCTTAATTTACCCCTACCAAAAGAAGTGTAGAAAATCAAGTTGCTCCCTCCAAGGTTGGGGGTAAACAAGTTGATTTTCTGAGCGATATGATTTTGTTAGGAATCAATGCGGATACTCATTTAATTTTTTATCGGACAATATTGATTACGAATACCAGTTGCTAACCATTTTTAAGCAAAAATCTTTAACATGCATTCGTATAATACCCTTATATGTTGATATTTCTGATATTTCGTCCATTGTAACCACATATTTTGGATAATTATCGGGTATATCGAGCAAGTTTCCAAATTCTCTGTTAATAGTTTCCTCATTTGTTAGCATATAGGCTACTTGCACATATATTTTATTGCCAGCTCTTTGTGCAATAAAATCGATCTCCCTATTCCCTTCCGCACCAACTGTAACAGCGTAGCCTGCAGCTCTTAAGTGCAAATAAACAATGTTTTCGAGTATTTTGTGAATATCAGTTGCCTTAAAACCAACAATTGCATTTCTTATTCCAACATCCTCAAAGAAATACTTCTCGCCAATTTCAAATATTTTCTTGCCTTCAATTCCTGAGCGTTTAACCTTAAATATTAAGAATGAGGATTCAAGATGGCCCAAGTAATCAATTACAACCTGCGTTGAAATGTTTATTTTCTGAGATTTTAGGTATTCACTTATTTTTTTTGAGGAAACAATGCTGCCCAGATTGTCCGATAGGAATTCCACTAAGTTTTCTAAAAACTTAACATTTCTGATATTAAATCGGGCAACCACATCCTTAAGTAGAATGGTGTTGTAAATACTTGTTAGGTATTCATATGCAACCTGAATCTCGTTACTCAGATTGATTAGGTAGGGCAACCCCCCAAACTTCATATATTTTTGAAATGAATGAACTGAATCGGAAATTTTGTTAAACATTAAAAATTCGGAGTAGTTTAAGCCAAATACTTTTATTTCGATATATCTGCCGCTTAAAAAAGTTGCAAGTTCGCCCGATAGTAGATTTGCATTGCTTCCCGTGCAATAGATATCATAATTTTTCCTGGTTGCTAAATCTCTAAGCGTAACTTCAAAGGATTCAATATCCTGAATTTCATCAATAAAGAGGGCTACCTTTCCGCTGCCATTTACATTTTCGTTAATGTACTTAAATAGGTCGCCCGAACTTTTAATGGACGAGAACTCATTTTGTTCTTTGTTAATATATATTACCTGTGTAGTGGGCTCTTGTATTTTAATTAGGTCCATTAGCTGCAATAGCATATAACTTTTACCCACCCTTCTTTGGCCTACCAGTACCTTAATCAGCGATTTACCCATATATGGTTTAATCTTTTCAATATATAAGGGTCGGTTAATGTAATCTGTCATATTTCACATATAATTTATATTCAATGCAAATATATAAAAACATTCAAATATAATTGATGAAAATATTTTTTTATTCTTATGCTTCAGTTATAGAAAGATTCATCCAATTGAGAATTGGCTGTACCTTAAAATTGCGTGCATTACAATCGGGAATCAGGGCCTGACAAGTTGATGCCTAAAGCCTAACAAATTAAGGGTTCATTTAGTGCGTGCCTCAAAAACTTATGTATTCACTGATAATATTTTTTGGAAAACAGTGTAAATAAAATATTATGATTGTCCCTTTGGTACCTATAATATATTCTTGATTTTCTTCATTTACCCCTACCAAAAGGAGTGTAGATAATCAAGTTGCTCCCTTCAGAGTAAGGGGCAAACAATTTGATTTTCTGAGCGATATGATTTTATTAGGAATCAATGCGAATACTCATTAATAAAATATTACAAGCATCAGGGGATTACTTGAAAACCAATAACTAGAACGTCGTCAACCTGGGGGTATTCGCTTCTCTTCCACTCGTTAAAGGTAATTTTCAGAATTTCTCTTTGTTCGCATGCAGGGAGTTCGTGTATGTGCTGAAGCAGATCCGAGAAGTTCTTGATCATAAATTTTCTGCCGTCCTTTCCGCCAAACTGATCGATAAATCCATCGGAGAAAAGGTAAAACCAAGTAGGTCCCTCAATGGGTATTTCTTGTGTAGTGTATTCGTAGTCGGGGTTAACGTTTCCGCCCCCAATCGATTCTTTGTCGCCCCTTACCCTAATGGCTTCGCCATTAGATATGTATATCATGGGATTTTTAGCCCCCGAGAATTCCATAACCTTTCGGGCGGGGTCGAAAAGGCAGAGACCCATATCCATACCATCGCGATTGTCGGTTTCGTCTTGTCGAAGCGCTTTGCGAACTCCAGCATTCAACTCTTTCAGAATTAAACCAGGTTTAGTAATGCCGCGTTGCGTAATGTCGTCAAGCAGGTTGTAACCAATCATAGATAGGAACGCTCCCGGAACTCCATGCCCGGTACAGTCGATTGCCGAAATAATAAATTTATCGATTGCCGGATTATAGGGTGTGTCGGGCTTGTTGGTAGTGCGGAACCAGTAGTAGTCGCCGCTCACAATATCGCGGGGCTTGAATAGAATGAAGGACTCTGGGAAGAAGTTCTGCAAACTCTTCTGGGGTGGGAGCATCGACTTTTGGATTCCCTGAGCATAATTGATACTTTTGTTAATATTCTCATTCTGCTTCTGAATGAAATCCTTTTGATCTTGAATTTCAATATTCTGCTTGCTAAGAAGAAGGTTTGCTTTTCTTTTATCGCGATTACTTTTGTAGGCAAGACCTAAAAGAATTACGATTAGAATTAGTATTGCAGCACCACCATAAATAATGTTTTGTTGGGCTTGTTGCCGGAGTTCTTGCTCGCGAAACATGGCATCGGATAGTTCTTTGCCCTTGGTGAGCACTTCAATTTCGAGCACCCGCTGTTGGTTTTCTTGCTCTGCCCGTAAAAGTGAATCCTGCTTTGCTTTTACAACAAAACCTAGCGAATCCTCAACTGCTTTGGCAAATATCCGTTGCTTCTCGAGTTCGAGTTCTTTGGCCATTTTTTCGAGCCTTTCTTTCTCAACCTGGGCTTGAGTTTTTCCAACAATCTGTTCATACTGTTCCGTAACATCCTGTCGAGCCAATAATCGTTCGAGTTCGGGAATGCTTCGGTTGTACTCCTGGGCTTTGGCTAAGTTGCCAAGTTTGTCGTAATAAGTGCTAAGCAACCTCATGCAGTTGAGCATTAGCCGAGAGTTTCCCATATCTCTTGCTAGCCCCAGCGACTCTTCGAGTAATGGGATGGCTTTTTCAAACTGATTAAGGGTTCCGTGTATAAAGGCAACATCAACCAGGCCTGCAGCTATATCGGGTTTACTGTTTATTTTTCTTCTAACATCCAAACTTTTGTAAAAGTAGTCGAGCGCCAAGTCGAACCTCTCGAGGTCAGTGTAAATTAAACCTATGTTGCTGTATATGGCTTTGAGATCGTTTAAATTACCAACCTTTTCGTTCAGAGGGACCGACTCCATAAAGAAGTTGACGGCCTCGCGGAGTGCATTGTTTTCCCAGTATGTAAATGCAATTTTATTGAGGTAAAAAATGGCTTGCTGATTGTTTCCCGCTTGTTTAAAGCGGGCAACCAATTCGAGGTATCGATCAACATCCTCCTGTTTGTCTCTGGGTAAAATAACTATCTGCTGTGCAACCGATCCGAGGGTGCAAGCTATAAGGAGAAAAGAAGTAAAAGCAAAAAAACGTAATTTATTTACAATCATCTAGATATAAGAAAAAAATGAAGTGTAATTGGAACAAAGAAACAAGTTGAAAGCGCTTGTTTCGGGTTGCATTTCTCTAATTACCAATTCAAAAGTAATTAAAAAAATATATTTTCAAAGTCTTTAAAAGAAATATCTTTGAACATTGAAATCTCTTAAAATTATTTGATGAAATATTAATTACACATTATTGTTGTATTATTCAGTTTGAACAGTTTAAGTTTTCAATGTATGATAGTTGGAATGGTTGTCGACAATGAATATACTAATGACCCAAGAGTTAAAAACGAAGCAATTCTATTAGCCAGAGCGGGCCATACAGTTAGGGTACTTTGCTTATCGTACGGTAATAAATCGCTTAATGAAATTGTTGATAATGTTGAGATTTTTCGAATTAAGATATCCCGAAAAATAAAGAACTTTCTTTTTGCCGTAATGAATACTTTACCTTTTTATCATTATTGGTGGGCAAGAAAAATTTCCAACTTCATTCAAAACCAGCAAATTGATGTTCTTCACGCTCACGATTTGTACATGGCTCGTTCTGCCGCAAAAGCTGTAAAAAAAAAAGGTATTAAATTAGTTCTCGATTTGCATGAAAACTACCCTTATGCAGTATTAGGTTACAAATGGGCTCAAAAATTTCCTATTAACTTGTTAGCCAGGCTTCATAATTGGCAATTAGTTGAGAAAAATTACCTTGAAAAGGCAGATAGGATAATTGTGTTAAGTGAGGATTACAGAAATATTTTAGTTAATAAGTATAATATTCCAATCGATTTTTTTACAGTTTTTCCAAATGTGCCAGATATTAATGAATTATTGAACTTTGAAATAAATGAAAGAATTATTGATAAGGGTAATCGTTTTCTCCTATTTTATTTTGGAGGCATATCTGAGCGAAGAGGAATTTTCACTTGCATAGATGCCCTCAAATTGATTATAGAAGATTACCCAATGGTAACACTGCTTCTAATAGGTCCAGTAGATAAAGCTGAAAAGAATCAATTTTTAAAAGCAATCTCAAAGCCCGAGGTTAAAGAGCATATTATTTATATTCCGTGGAGCAATATTGAATGGCTACCATCATATATACATGTTAGCGACATTTGTTTGTCGCCTATACTAAAAAATCCACAACATGAATCGGGTTTGGCCAATAAGGTATTTCAATACATGCTAATTGAGCGTCCTTTAGTAGTATCGGACTGTAAGCCCCAAATGGAGCTGATTGATGAAGCAAATTGTGGGCTTGTTTTCGAAAGCGGAAATCCTTTAAGTTTGGCCAATTCAATTCTTACACTGCTAAACAATGAAAAACTGAGGAGCGAAATGGGTCAAAATGGCAAAAAGCATATCATTTCGAAGTATAACAACGAAAAATTTGGAGAAAACCTGATTGCACTTTACAATAATTTATAAATGCATTTAACTATAGTCCGTTAAAAAATCATCTTATTTAAGTGCTCAAGCCGCACGGGCTCTAACTTTTTTTCTACAGGAAAAAATGCCGCCGCTGCAGATAATTGCCTAAAATCAGGGAACTCGCTGCGCTCAAACAGCCCGGATTTCTTAACGTCCATTTATCTTATATTCTTAAGAGAAATTTTCTGAGGCGAAGAGCGACCCCCCAGTAAACAGAAAACTACCGATTTCCTTATATTCAAACACATTCTCGTAAATTCAAAAAATTTGTTGTCCGCATTGGAACCTAAAATATATTCTTGATTTTCTTCATTTACCCCTACCCTAAAGGGAGTGAAGAAAATCAAGTTGCTCCCTTCAGGGCAAGGGGTAAACAATTTGATTTTCTGAGCGATATGATTTTATTAGGAATCAATTTGTCACTCATTTTCAAAAAATTTCATCGGACATTAATAAATGCATTTAACGCTTTAACCTTTTCCCAACCCATATGTGTCAAATATATGAGTTTGATTATTGGTTTCTCTTTTTTTGCACTATATTTGTAACCGTGCTGTTATGTAAATAAACCCTTTCGCTATGATCACAAAACCAAGTTTTGTAATTGCTTTAATGCTGTTGTTAACTACTTCGGTTGTTTTTTCGCAAGATTTTGAGGTTGCACCTGTTCGCCTCGATTTCAGTGCCGAGCCCGGTGAAAATCAAACAAAAACTATTAATATTAAGAATCATAGCAATAAAAAATCTTCGTTTGTTGTAATAATGAACGATTTTTTACCATCGAGCGATGGTGAAAGAAAATTACAGGCCCCCAATACCACACGCCGTTCGGCTGCAAAGTGGGTTAATATTAACCCAAGTTTCTTCGAATTAAATCCAGGCGAACAAATTCCAATACAAGTCACCATGCTCGTACCTGCCGATGAGTTTGGGGCCGCTTGGTGCATGCTTTTTATTCAGCCTACCAAAGAGCAAACATCGTGGAGTGTAGATAAAGCGCTTGGTGCAGGGGTAACAGTAAGTGGCCGTATTGGGGTTGTTGTTTATCAATCGCCAGGGTCCAATACAAACCATTCTATTAAAGTTACTTCCTTCAATGAAACCACAACCGTTGGCTTGCAGGATAGAACTTTTCAGGCATCTATCGATAATTTAGGCGAAAAGGTTACCAGTTGTAAGGTATTTCTCATCGCTTCAAACATTCAAACCTCTGAAGAGAAACAGTTTGCTCCTGTGAATGTGGAAACATTCCCCAAAATGTCGAGAAACGTAACGCTCGAGTTGCCCAAGAATGAGTTAAAGCCCGGTAAGTATGCACTTGCTGTTGTGGTCGATTATGGTCCTCGCTTTTCCCTCGAAGGGGCCCAGATTATTATTGATGTTCCTTAGTTGATTTCATATTGAAATTTAAGCGTTTGCAAATTAAATTTTTAAGGAGAGGCTTTTTTTCACTTTGCCTCTTTCTGGTTTATGAACATGTTCATGCTCAGGAAATTCTGCTTGTTGAGCATTACTATACCAATGGAACTTTAAAGGAAAAATATTCTGCTTTTATCGAAAAATTCGATACCCTTAAAATTGGGTATTATTCGTTTTATTACCCAGAGGGGAAGCTGATGCAGGAGGGCTATTTTTCCGATAATAAGCCCGATAGTTTATGGATCAACTACTTCCGAAATGGTTTTAGAAAGAGTCAGGTTCGGTATAAAAAAGGGGTGAAAAATGGTTCATTCATCTTTTGGAACGATGATGGCTCGCTGTACCAAAAGGGTACCTATAGAAACGATAAGATTGAGGGAACTCTCACCACCTTCCACTCAAATGGACAGATTGACAGCGAAAGCCAGTATGCTAATAACGAGTTGAATGGTACAACGCAGGTTTTCACTCCCGACGGGAGGCTAATGCTTCGGGCCATATACCGCAACGGCGTGCCAAATGGCTCATGGGAGTCCTATCATTATCAAACAGGAAAATTGAGCCTTAAGGGTACTCGTGTGGATGAGAATTTGGTCGATTCAGTTTTTTCTTACTATCCGGATGGCACGCTGCAGCGAAAGGCATTCTATGTTGACGGACTTATGGAGGGTAGGGTTAAGGGTTATCACCCTAACGGCACTTTAATGAATATAGCTTTGTATTCGAAGGGCAAACTTCACGGGCCCTATATTGAGTTTCATCCCAATGGGAATGTATTTGAAAGGGGATCATACTTAAATAATATGAGAGATGGGGAGTGGGAGTCGTTTTATGCTTCGGGGAGTAAGCATAGCGTTGGTTTTTACTCGAACGATAAATTCCACGGCAAATGGAAGGTTTACCATGAGAATGGGAATTGCAAGCAGGTTGGTTCATACGCATTGGGTGTGTCGAATGGTGAGTGGTTCTTTTATAATGATTCGGGAAGGTTACTGATACAAGGAAATTATTTAAGAGGCATTCCCAATGGAATGTGGACAATATTTTACCCTACGGGTAAGGTTGCAGGAAGAGTTAACATATTTAATGGCAGCCAAATGGGTCCGGCCTGGGTGCTGACCGAAGAGGGAGAAATTTCACGAGTTCTTAAACTCGATGTTCTCCCTTCCTTTATAAATCGATAAAAAAACCGCAACTCTTTAGAATTGCGGTTTGAGGATTTTAAACATCAATTTTTGCATACTTAGCATGCTTCTCAATAAATTCGCGGCGGGGAGGTACTTCGTCGCCCATAAGCATTGAGAATATTCGATCGGCCTCAGCTGCGCTCTCAATTGTAACCTGACGTAGCGTTCGGGTTTCAGGGTTCATAGTTGTGCTCCACAGTTGTTCAGCATTCATTTCGCCCAAACCTTTGTATCGTTGAACATGAACCGAAGTATCGCGACCCTTTCCAAGCTCTTCAACTGCTTTCTGGCGCTGCTCTTCATTCCAACAGTAAACCTCATCCTTGCCCTTTTTAACTAGGTAGAGGGGAGGGGTCGCAATATATAGGTGTCCTCGATTAATTAGGTCATTCATGAAGCGGAAAAAGAATGTCATGATTAGGGTCGCAATATGGCTTCCGTCAATATCGGCATCGGTCATTATTATAACTTTGTGATACCTTAGTCCTTCGAGATTAATTGCTTTACTATCTTCCTCGGTGCCAATGGTTACTCCAAGTGCAGTAAATATATTTTTTATCTCCTCATTCTCGAAGATTTTATGCTGAAGCGCTTTCTCTACGTTCAGAATTTTTCCCCTTAGGGGTAAGATGGCCTGAAAACGACGATCGCGTCCTTGTTTGGCTGTTCCACCTGCCGAGTCGCCCTCAACAAGGTATAACTCAGACTGAGCTGGGTCCTTATCGGAGCAGTCGGAGAGTTTACCGGGAAGCCCTGAGCCCGAAAGCACGTTCTTACGTTGAACCAATTCACGTGCTTTTCTTGCAGCATGACGAGCGGTTGCTGCCAGAATGACCTTTTGCACTATAGTTCTTGCATCTTTTGGGTTTTCTTCCAAATAGTTGGCAAGGGCATCGCTCACAGCCTGATCGACTGCAAGGCTAACCTCTGGATTCCCCAGTTTGGTTTTGGTTTGCCCTTCGAATTGGGGCTCGGCAACTTTTACAGAAATAATGGCAGTGAGGCCTTCCCTGAAATCGTCGCCACTAATGTCGAATTTAAGTTTGGAAAGCATGCCCGAATCTTCGGCATACTTTTTTAATGTACGCGTGAGCGCCCTTCGGAAGCCTGTTAAATGGGTGCCACCCTCAATTGTATTAATGTTATTAACGTACGAATGAACATTCTCCGAGAAGGATGTATTGTACTGCATGGCCACATCTACAGGTATCTCGTTTTTGTCCGTTTCAATGTAAATAGTTTTTTCTATTAACGACTCACGATTCACATCGAGGAAGCGAACGAATTCTGAAAGGCCATTTTCTGAATAGAACGACTCCTGCCTGTATTTGGGCCCGTTACCATTCTCTTCAAAATCGCGCTGGTCGACAATGTTAAGTTTTATGCCCTTGTTTAGGAACGCTAATTCGCGAAGGCGAGATGCCAGAATTTCAAAGTTGTAATCGGTGGTTTGGGTGAAGATGGTTTCGTCGGGAATAAAGGTAACGCTTGTGCCGGTTTTATTGGTTTCGCCAGTTACTTTCACATCGAACTGGGGAACTCCTTTGCAGTATTCCTGTTGGTATATTTTGCCATCGCGATAAACATCAACCACCAATTTTTTTGAGAGTGCATTTACGCACGAAACTCCAACACCATGTAAGCCTCCTGAAACCTTGTAGGTACCCTTGTCGAACTTTCCCCCGGCATGCAGCACGGTCATTACCACTTCTAGCGCCGAGCGCTTTTCCTTCTCGTGGAAGTCAACGGGTATTCCGCGGCCATTGTCAACAACAGTTATTGAGCCATCGGGGTTTATTGTTACATCGATTGTAGTACAGTAGCCTGCAAGTGCTTCGTCGATAGAATTGTCAACTACTTCATAAACCAAATGGTGAAGCCCTTTAGAGCCTGTATCGCCAATGTACATAGCGGGTCGCATACGTACTGCTTCTAATCCTTCGAGTACTTGAATACTTTCGGCTGAATACTGATTGCTTGCTGTTGATTTTGTTCCTTCCAACTTCTCGTTCTCCAAATTGCTCATTATATTTTACTGTTATTTATTGATAATCAGATAAATGCCATAGTGTTACGTATAGCCTTCAAAGGTACTCAAATATTATATTTTAGCCTAACAAAATTCGAAAAAAATTCGAATAAAATTCAAATATAAGTTATTGAATGTCAGCACTATAAGTGAAATAAGAATATATTCTAACCCACTGTATATTAGCGGGTTTCGGGTTAAGTAAAATTGGCGTGCTGAAAAGCCCGTGTTTTCGGGCAATTGAATAAGCAGAAGCTACCAATTAGAAGGCAAAATTGAAGCCCAACTTCATATTAAACCTTTGAGTGGGGTAAAGGTACCAATTCTGATGTCGCTTAGCCAGAATATTGTTTAGGTCGAGAAATGCACCAATCTTACGGTTGTACCTATATTCTATACCCAAATTTATGTCGGTAATTCCATTCAGAGTAATAACCTTATTGTTCAACCCCTTGGCAAATCGTTCGCCTTCGAAGTAAGTGTTTGCCTTCAGTACAATTTTGTTTTTAATGTTGTAACTGGCTCCAATTTGTCCAATAAAATCAGGCAAATGCCAGGCTTTCTGAATATTGCTCAGGTCGTAAAGGTTGTATTCTGCCTTTAAGTAAACTAAAATGCTATTTGTGGGTGCAAGGGTTAGTTCTCCAAAGAAGCGTTTGCGTTGAATATTATCGTAAACCACATCGAATTGGCCTAGGAGAAAGCTGTTTGTTGCATCGGAAATGTTTACGAAAAAGTACATGCTGTCGATAATTGAAAAGGCGGCCCCAAGGTTATATGCCGCTTTTGAACTTAAATTTCCCTTTACGCCACCACTAATCACCAGATTATGGCTGGTATTCCAAATATCAATTCCTTTCCGCACCCAAGGGTTCTCGGCCATTACCGATGCATAATCGTTCTCTTTTAAATACCCACTAAATTCGAAGTATGGAATAACGTAGTTCGAAACAATATTATACGATGCAGAAGCAATAGGGTAGAAGTGCCCCTTTGTTTCGCGGGCATTGGCATCGATTACAATATTAACACCTGCCTTAACCCTCCACTGTTTGTCGAATGCACCTACCCACGGAGCAAATCGGAATATTGTGTTGTTGGCTGAATCGAGACTTTCATTTTTCATATGGTGAACCAGTTCAATGGTGCCCCCAACGATTTCTTTTTTGAAATACTTATTCAGATCGGCCTTAATGCTAAAACTATTCTGAACATTACCATACATATCTGTAAAGTTTCTGAATCCGCTACTTGCCCGGTAATTAATATGAGCCGAATCGCTATAGGTTGAGTAGTACGAAATGCCCATATCGAAACGTTGCTGCTTCTGCTTATCAACGGTTGGGATTGGAATAGCAAGGTTTGCAATAGAAGTATCGTGAGCATAGAAACGGTAGGAATTCAGATGGAACCCTGCATTGGCTGCAAGTACCGAGTTTCTAAAAATGTATTTGCCAAAGGCGCTGAATTGGGTTTTACTAAAGGGGGCATCAACTACTTCCTTATTAGCGAGACTTACACTGCCAAACGACGAGTGGTGCTTTAGCCATGCACCATACGAATAGTCTTTCGAGCGTTCGTTGGCATAATATAGTTCGGCAAGTGGTGAGGAGTAGTTACCAAATCCGAATTTTACAAACCCGTTATAAACGGGTAAGAGGGGTTCCGAAACCATTTTGGCTGCGGGAATTGGGCTTACAGGGAATTCGGTGGTTACCGGACGGAGTGCCAGTGTGTATGTAAATTTCGGATCGACTTTTAGGGTATCTTCAATACGGGGCATGAGGTTTATTTTAAACGCATCGGATATGGATGGTTCGTAGGGTCTGACTACCTGAACCTCTTTCGATAGTTTATCATCTTGGGCAAATGCGGTAATAGGGAAAAAACAGAATTTAACGGCCGCAATTAGTATTGTGATTTTTATTGTAAGTTTCATTTCTTTTTCCGTTAATGTGAGGCTACCAAAAATTAGAAAGTATAATTTATTTTAATGGTATCGCGCATGGGCGTTTGCTTACCCTTTTCAACTTTAACCAGTTCGGCCAATTTGGCTATGGCTTCATCAATTATACCGTCGTTGGCATTGGCATAGCCATCAATTACACTCTGAAGCGTAGCTTTGGCTTGGAAAAAGTCGTTCTTCCCAGCGTAAATATCGCCCAGCAGAATGAAACTTTTAGCAAGCCAGTATTGGTGCGGCGTATTGGTTTCGGCAAATTTGAATACTTCGGCTTCAGCCTTATTCAGTTCGCCCCGTTGATAAAGAATTTTTATCATTTCGTATTTCGATTCGGAACCCTCGGCAGTTTTTACACGTTGGGAAACCCTTGCAAATTCATTGAACGCATCGTTGGTTCGGCTCAATGCAAGCAATGCTTTGGCCCTTTTAAAGCGAGCCTCCAATTCGAGTTCCTGCGGCAATTTGTCGGTAATGAGCACCTTGGCAGCAGCTTCAATTACATTCTGGTGCCTGTTTAGGTTGAATGCCGAGCGCAGCTTGCCAACTCGGGCATCGAGCAGGTTGATTTTGGCATCGGCCATACCCTCGAGCATGTCGAAAGTTTCGTAGGCTTCGGCAAACCTTTGCTGGCGCGTATAAATTTGCGATGCTGTTAGAATTGCCTGAACTGTAAATTGGTTTTTGGGTTGCTGAATTATTTGTGTTACCGATTCGAGCGATTTTTCGAGATTACCACTCCTGAAGTAGCAATCGCCTAGATAGTAATAGGCATGTAGTACAAAATTCCCTTTGGGAAAATTGGTTAGGTATTGGTCTAGGCTCTGAATAGCCCTTTGGCAATCGCCCGACAGGTAAAGTCTTTCCGACGAAATGAAGGAGATTGAATCCCTTTCGGCCACCGAAACATTTCCTAAACTACCCAGGCGGGAGGTGTATTCGAAAAAGGCATTTACATTACCTAAATCAACATATATGTTACGAAGCCCTAGCAGAGCATTTTTTGCCTCAGGGGTATTGGGGTAACCTTCCACAACCCTTTTGTAAAACTGCATGGCCCTCTGGTTTTCGTTCTGGTTATATGCCGCTAGTCCCAGCTGAACAAGGGCTTTTACATAATAACTGCTTCCGGGGAAATCCTTCTCAATTCGGCCGTACGCAGCAACTGCATCGTTGGTTTGGCCAAGGGCCATGTAGGTTTCTGCCAGTTCAAACTGTGCATCGTCAATATAGCTCGATTGTGGAAACTGGTTGGTAAGAAGAATGAGGGTTTCAATTTTCTTTTGGGGTCGCTCCACTAGGCCAAATGTAAAGCCTCGCTGGAAGAGCGCATAGTCTGCATCGATGGTATTGGTTAGGAATGCTTTCTCGTACCAATCGAGCGATGGCCAGTATTTACGTTGAATAAAGTACGAATCGCCAATACGGTTAAATGCATCGCCCAGAAACTGCGTAGGCCTGTTAGCATTATTGCTGGTGAACTTACGGAACCAAATAATGGCATTGTCGTAGTCCTTCAACTTAAAGTATGTGTAGCCCAAGTTGTAATGGGCCATTTGGAATTCGGGAAGGCTAAAGGCTCCCGGCGAAAGCACGAAGCGGTTATAGTCGTTGAGGGCTTTCTCAAACTTTTCGATTCTGTAGAAACTTTCGCCACGCCAGTAAAGGCCAAGCGCTGAAAGCGATCTATTGAACTCGGGGTAGTTGAGCGAAAGGGTGAACTTTTCAATGGCCTCATTATAATTAAGGTTCTGAAAGAGTTCAATTCCCCTAAAGAATGCAACTCGTTGGTAAGCCTGACGAATGGACGCATCGCGGTTTTTAATTTTATCGAGCGAAACGAGGGCTGCCTGATAATTTTTTGTATTCATGTAGGCCAATACAAGGTAATTGTAGGCTTGGTCGATTCGGGGGCTATTTGGAAAAAGTGCAATATACTCGTTGAATGCTGCAATGGCCTCGTTGAAAGGGTTGTAAAGCAATTCGTAAGTTATTTTTGCAAAATTAAAAAGGGCATCCTCCTTAATAGTCATATCGAAATTCGATTTCGAGGCCATGGAAAAGGCCTGACGGGCCTTGTTTTTTTCGTTCAATTTAATGTAGCAATCGGCCAAATGGTAGTAAGCATTCTGCGAAATCTCGTCATCTTCGGTAGGAACTTTCTCGAAATACTTTACAGCATCGGTAATTTTTTCGTTTCTGTAAAAAACAAAACCAACCAGATAGTTATCCTCACGCGTGAGTGTTGGTGCCGATTCAACAAACTTTTCGATGAACGGAACCGCTTTGTCGAACTGACGCAGGCGGTAGTACGATTCGCCTATGATTCGGGCAATTTCAGGGGCCCTTTTGGGCGATGCAGTTTCGAGTACAGGAGGGGCATACTCAACAACCTTGCTGAATTCCTTTTGTAAGAAAAGAATCTGCGAGATGTAGTATGGAACCAGGGATGCAAAGGTTTCATCGTCCTTCAGTTTTTCGAAACCTTTAAGGGCGGTAGCATAGCTTTTTTCGGCATAGGCTATATGCGAGTAATAGTAGGTTGCAGGTGCTGCATAACGGTTGTAAGTGTCCTTTACTTCAAAAAAGCAGCGTTTTGCATTCTCACTATCATCGGTAGAAAAGTAGCTATATCCAAGCTTAAAGAGTAGCTCATCCTTTTTTTCCTGCCCCAAAGAATTTCTGTTTGCCTGGTTAAACCAGTAAATTGCGTCCTTATACTTTTTTTCGCGGTAGCGAAGTTTTCCTAAATCGAAGTAGGCATCGTTAACCTTTTGGTTATCGGGATAATTGTTTATGAATGAACGCATGAGGTGTTCCGCATCGTTGTTGAAAAGCTCTACTGCGCAAAGTGCTTTGTAGTATTCTGCCTCACCTTTCAATTGAATTTGAGTAAGGTCGAAACTGTTGGCAGCCAGTTCGAAATGCTGCTGAGCAGCAACAAAATTAGCCTTTTCGAAAAGCTCAATGCCCTTAAGTAGGTACTTATGAGAACTGGTATAAATTGGAGTTTGCTGGGCTGTTGCGTATTGCGTTATAAGAATTGCAACACAGATTGAATACAGCTTGAAGTGCCTTTTTAGCATATGTGTATGCGTTTTTAATAATCGAGCAAATTTAAGAAATAACGAGGGTTTTGCAATCTGAGAGGTTTGTTTATTATTAACAATAAACTGTTAATATGAACTTTTTAGTGTGAGTTTGTACGAAAGTTTTTCAAACTCGAGTATTCACATGCTTTTAACAAACCATAACCGCATTGAAATGGTTTCGAAAGTAATTGATTGTACTAGGTTTAAGTTAAATACAACTTCTGCTAAAATATGCAAGCGAATCTGCAGAATTGAAAGCTATTAACTACATTTACAGTGTAAAAATCTTTTTAAATCAATCGATGATTAGGGCTAAACACTCAAAGTTTTTTGTATTTTTCTTTAATTGGTACATTTCACGAATTATTCATTCGCATTTTCGTAGGGTAGTGATAGTTGGTCAAATTAAACCTGAGAAACGTCCAATTCTTTTAGTTCCTAACCATTTCAGCTGGTGGGATGGGTTCATTGCTTGGCATTTGAATGAAACTCATTTCAAGCGTAAGTATCATGTAATGATGCTGGAGGAACAGCTCGAGAAGCATGGGTACTTTACTAAAATTGGTGCATTTTCAGTTCGGCCAGGTAGTAGGGGCGTAATGGAGAGTTTAAACTATTGCAGAAGCATAATGACCGATGGCCAGAATCTTCTCGTTTTTTTCCCTCAGGGAGAATTAGCCAGCCAACATGAACATAATTTGGTGTTTAAATCGGGAATAGAAAGGATTATACAATCAAGCAACGATACATGTGTAATTCTGGTTGTTGCATTAATTGACTACTTTGGCTACAAAAAACCAACATTGGTAATTTATCAGAAGGAGTACTTGGGTATAGCCTCCCTCCCCGAAATACAGAACACTTATAATGACTTTATGCAGGAGTGCATTTCGAAGCAAAATAATCATTTTTCCTAATGACATTTATTTTTTACATATCGCTCGTATTGCTGCTGCTAGCTGTAATACGTTTTTTGGTTGTGCTTTTCAATTTTTTAACCCAACCCTTTTTAACTACTCGAAGTCCATCGGGTGCTCCATTGGTTTCGGTACTTATTCCCGCTCGTAACGAAGAGGAAAATATTTCTACCCTACTCAACGACCTTGTTCGACAGCAATACGCTCATATTGAGATTATTGTTTATAACGACTGTTCAACCGATGGAACAGAGGCAGCTGTTAAAGCCCAAATAAAGTCCGATGAACGTATTCGAATTATAAATGGAAACGATTTGCCCAATGGATGGCTTGGGAAAAATAATGCGTGCTACCAATTGGCAACGCAGGCTAAAGGCGCTTACCTTTTATTCCTCGATGCCGATGTTTCTGTTGCACCCCACTTTGTAGGAAATGCAGTTGCCCAATTGCAGCGAAAGCGTTTGGTGCTTCTAAGCATGTTTCCCCGGCAGGTTACTAAAACCTGGGGCGAATTGCTGGTTGTACCCAATATGAATTGGATTCTTCTAAGTTTACTTCCTCTGCGTTTGGTTCAATGGAGCAGAAAGCGTTCTTTGGCAGCAGCAAATGGACAAATGATGCTTTTCGACGCCCAGCACTACCATGCTCATCAGTGGCATTACCAATTTCGCCATTCGGCGGTTGAGGATATAACTATAAGTCGTGCAATAAAACGTAAGCGTTTACGAATGGCCACCCTATTGGGATCCGACGATATTAGTTGCCGAATGTACCATGATTTTTCTGATGCTTTAAATGGTTTTTCGAAGAATGTATGCGCTTTCTTTGGAAGTAGTACTTACGTTACCCTTGCTTTTGCAGTAATTGGCACCCTTGCCCCTTTCCTTATTCTTTTCACCCTCCCTTTTCCTCTGAGTTTTGCTTTTTTCTTTTCCATGCTTTTTGCGCGCATGTTGGTTTCAGACCTCTCGGGACAATCGGTTTTTAAAAATGTTATGCTGTGGCCCCTTCAGCACCTTGTTTTTTTATTTATGGTTTACAAGTCGATTCGGTTTTATAGGGGAAAGAATATTATTTGGAAGGGGAGAAGAGTTAAATAGTTTGATAATTTAAAAACCACTTTAAAGGAAAAGGGAGCCATTCATAACTCCCTTTTTGCAATTAATCAGTTTATATGGCCTATTCGCCCATTTTTCGGGGTGTCGATTTTTTTACGGGGGCGGCACTTTTAGTTACTTTAGTTGCTTGAACCTTTTTAGTGTCGGTTGCCTTTTTTGTGGATGAAGTTTTTGCAGCAGGTGTTTTTTTAGCCTTTGGCTTAGGAGTTTCAGTGGCCTCGGCCTTGTCTGTCGTTGTATCAGGTTCTTCAATCTTTTCTTCAACGGGCTCCGAAAAATCTATAAGATTTAAAGCCTGCAGCTGATTATACCACGAAAAAACTTTTTTGATATCGGAAACATAAACGCGTTCCGCATCGAAATTGGGTAGAACCTTCTGAAAATGGGCTTTCAACTGTTCGTTGCTCGACTTTGGTGAAATGGAGGGCATTGAGCTTTCGAGCTGTTTGATTGCATCAAGTACTTCGCGAAGGGGTTTTTCGCCATCGTTAGTGAATATGGCAATGTCGGTAAGCGCGCTTGCTTTGGCTGTAGTAGGAACATGTGTACGCTTACCATCGGTTAACGATTCAACAATAATTCCGTTGCGCCCCTGCGAAATGAATTTGAATAGGCCTGAATGGCCTGAAATGGACATGATGTCTTTTAATGACATAGTGAACTTGTTTGGTTGTATTGAACTACAAAAGTATTAAAAAACCCTTGAATAGTAAAAGCAATTTGGTTCGATTATTTTTTGTATTAATCAATTATTTACAGTCTCTGCACTCATCCAAATTTTTGTTGTATACTGCCATGGCTCTGTTGCTCATACCCATATTAGAGAAACCGCCATCGTTGTATAAATTCTGCATGGTTACTTTTCGGGTTAAATCGCTGAAAAGGGTAATGCAATAGTTGGCACACTCCTCGGCATCGGCATTGCCAAGTGGCGACATGCGGTCGGTAAAGTCCATAAGGGCATCGAACCCCATTACACCGCTACCGGCAGTTGTTGGTGTTGGCGATTGCGATATGGTGTTAATTCGCACCCTGCGCTCGCGGCCATATATATATCCGAAACTGCGTGCAATGGATTCTAGCAGAGCTTTGGCATCGGCCATATCGTTGTATCCGTATAGAGTACGCTGAGCAGCGATGTACGAAAGGGCTACAATGGAGCCCCAGGGCTTAATAGCATCGTATTTCCAGGCTACCTGAAGTATTTTATGGAACGAAATGGCAGAAATATCGAGGGTTTTTTGAAAATATTCGTAATTTAAATCGTCGTAAGTAATTCCCTTTCGCACATTGGGCGACATACCAATGGAATGGAGTATGAAATCGAATTTGCCTCCAAAATGCTCCATGCTCTGCGTAATAAGGTTTTCTAGATCCTTTACGTTGGTGGCATCGGCCGGAATTAGTTTGGCATTGGTTGCTGCTGCCAATTCATCTATATTGCCCATGCGCATTGCCACGGGTGTGTTGGTTAGTACCAGCTGAGCACCCTCTTGGTGAGCCCTTTCGGCCACCTGCCATGCAATGGAACTTTCGTTTAGGGCACCAAATATTAACCCCTTCTTTCCTTTTAGTAAATTGAATGCCATACAATCAGATTTTAAGGTTTTTCTAAACTACATTTCAAACCATATAAAACATATGGATGCTCAAATTGTTCGGATATACTAAGTTTTGTCCGATTTTTGGTTGCTAAGCAAGTGTTTTGCATTTTCTAGTGCGGCCTCCGATAGTGATTCGCCACTTAGCATTTTAGCTATTTCAATAACTCTTTCCTGGGGAGAAAGAAGTTTTATTAATGTTTTCGATTGACTACTATTGCTATCCTTGTATACCAAATAGTGGTGATTGCCCTTGCTGGCAATTTGGGGAAGGTGAGTGATGTTTACAACCTGCATATTGTTACCCATATGGTTAATGATGTTCCCCATTTTGTCGGCAACTTCGCCCGATACACCCGTGTCAATTTCATCGAAAATTATAGTGGGCAACCCTTTTTTTGAAAGCATGAGCGACTTAATACTGAGCATGAGTCGCGAAATTTCACCTCCCGACGCAACTTTCGACAGTTCCTGCAAAGCAATTTGTTTGTTAGCGCTGAAGAGGAATGTAATACTATCGATTCCTGTTGGTTGGTATTGCTCGAGGGGTCTATATTCAATTTCGAAGCGGGCATGGGGAATTCCCAGCTGCTTAAGCAATAATTCAATATTTGATTGGAACTTGGGAAAACCATTCCGGCGGGCAGTTGAAAGTTGCTTTGCTGTTTTGCTCAACTCACCTTCAGTAATTTCCAGTTCCTTCCTCTTAGTTTCAATTTGAAGGTCGTAACTTTCAATGGTGTTGAGTTTGCTATTCAGCTCATCCCTAACCTTTATTAATTCGTCGGCCGATGCAACCCTATGCTTCTGTTGCAGAGTAAAAAACAGGTCGAGCCTGCTGTTTACAGCAGATAACTGTTCGGGATCCATTGCAATTCGGTCGTTTAAAATTCCAATGTCGTGGGCAATATCGCGAAGTTCTGTTCGGCACGATTCGAGCCTTTCGGCTACTGCATTAACATTCGAAGAAAATTTTGATACTTTTTGTAGCCCACTGTAGCAGGTTTTAAGCATGGAATTGACCGATTGCTCGCTACCATCGAGCGTATCGAGGGAGAATAGGAGTTGGTTCTTGATCTCCTCTGCATTAGATAGTTCTTGCTGAAGCAATTCGAGTTCCTGTTGTTCTCCTGGTTTTATATTAGCATCGTTGAGTTGCTGCAGCTGAAAACGAATATAATCGAGTTCAGTGCTTGCTCTATTAGCGTTTTGTTCAAGTTCGTTTAGTTCACCTTTTAATCTTTTATAATAGGTAAATATTTTTTGGTACTCCAGAACCAGCGGTTCGGTTTGGGTAAACGAATCGATAGCTCCGATTTGAAACGAACTGCTTGAAAGTAAAAGATTCTGGTGTTGCGAATGGATGTCAATTAGCCTGTCGCCCAACTCTTTGAGCAAATTAAGGTTAACAGGAATTTCGTTAATAAACGCTCTCGATTTGCCGGCTTCGTTAATTTGCCTTCGAATAATGGTACTGGAGTGAAAATCTAAATCGTTCAGGATGAAGAATTCTTCCAGATTGTAACCCGAAACTTCGAAAAGCCCCTCAACCACACAGTTTTTAGTTTTGTCTTTTAAGGCCGAAGCATCGGCCCGTTGGCCTAAAATGAGAGAAAGGGCACCTAAAAGGATCGATTTTCCGGCACCTGTTTCTCCTGTAATGGTATTTAATCCTGCATTGAACTCAATGCGGAGTTCATCGATAAGCGCGTAGTTTTGTATGTAGAGGTTCCGAAGCATGGCCAATTCGATATTTCCTAACGTCGGGGTGGGGTTGTGGCGCCACCCTGGCCGGGATTGGTTGTGAGCAGCCTATTGTACTTTGCTGCATTGGAATTGTCCACTTCTACTAAAATATTAACCACTCGTGTTTTTTCTGCAGGGAACGATTCGGTAAATAGGTTAACCAGCTCCTCATTTTTCGCATCGAAAAAAACTTGAATAAGGTATAGGTACGGGTCGGGCTTTTCGCGGTATACTTTCTGGAGATTAACTATTGATTCGGCAATTTCGGCACGACCTTCCATCAGTTTGTCGCTCATGCGGTCGAGACCTAACCTATGGTACCGGTAGTACACCTCGCGAACAGGGCGATACTTATCGTTCAGTAAGTTCTCAACAAGCCAGTAACGATTTTTGCGGTTCCCTTCATAAGCTTTCCAACCCCGTTCAACGGCATTCTGGGCATTATTAACAATGCGCTCAGCTTTTTGGAAATATTCGGTTCCCCCCAAATACGAAAATGAATCGTAGTCGAAACCAAGAATTATGTATATGTAGTAAGCAAGGGTGGAAGTAAGGTTACTGCTGAATTGGGTTTCAGAAAATTCGAGTTTATCGAACTCAAGATATCGGAAATGCAAGTTATTGTCGACAATATTTAGCATGGCCGTTGAGTACGAAGTACCAAAAACGGGTCGGCGCGATTGGATTTGCAAAACTCCCTTATACTCATCGGAGCCTATTTGCTCATTTAGGGTGAGCATAATTGTACATTCAATGCGCTCATCCTGACCGTAAACGTGATTAGTCCACGATGTGTTGTTAACAAATTCGTAAAGAGCAGTTTGCAAGGTTTGAAACATATTTCTATTTGTTCCTGAAATGCGCTGCGAGTTTATTTGAACATTGCATCTGAGTTCCTGCTGAAAACTCATTAGAGGAGAAACCATAAAAAGTACAAGTAGCAAATTCCTCAGACTAATCATAGGTTCAGAGCTTTAAGTATAAAACAACTAGCAACCAATAACGGAACATAGCTCATTTATAATATCGGCAGCTACCTCACCCTTGCTTTTAAGTTCGAAATCCTTCTGTAGTCCATTTGCATGAAGGATTGTAATTTTATTGGTATCGGTTTCGAAACCTGCTCCACTTTGGTTAAGCGAATTGAGTACAATGAAATTGAGCCCTTTCGATTGTAATTTCTTTTGGGCATTTTCCATTTCGTTTTGGGTTTCGAGGGCAAACCCAACTAAAAACTGCGAAGGCTTTTTGAATTCGCTAAGCCTTTTTACTATGTCTTGCGTGGCCACAAGTTCAATATTAAGAGTTTCAGCTACTCGCTTTATTTTGTCGTGGCTACTGTGTTTTGGGCTATAATCAGCTACTGCTGCAGCCATTATTGCACCATCGCACTTTTCGAAAAGATTTTCGCAGGCAGATGCCATTTCTGCAGCGGTGTTAACTTTTATTATTTGAATACTTGGATGGTTGGGTAACTCGTGGGTAGGACCGGTAACGAACTGAACCTGAGCACCTCTTAGGGCTAGTTCGAGAGCAATGCTTTTCCCCATTTTTCCCGACGAGCGGTTTCCAATGAATCGAACCGGATCGATGGGTTCGTAGGTTGGTCCGGAAGTAACCAGGATGGTTTTCCCTTTGAGTCGATTGGTTCTACCGAAAAAGTCGAGTAAGAATGCAACAATTTGTTCGGGTTCTTCCATCCGTCCCTTGCCCGAAAGGCCACTGGCTAACTCTCCTACTGCAGGCTCAACAACAATATTGCCGTTGCGTTGCAAAATGGTCAGGTTCTGTTGGGTAGTTGGATGCTGAAACATATCGAGATCCATGGCTGGTGCCACCACAACCGGGCAACGTGCCGACAAGTAGGTAGTAAGCAGTAAGTTGTCGGCAACTCCATGGGCCATTTTGGCTATGGTGTTTGCCGATGCAGGGGCAATCAGATACAGATCGGCCCAAAGCCCCAAGTCGACATGGCTATTCCAATCGCCGTTCTCGGGGTTGAAAAAATCTACAAGAATGGGGTTTTTTGTAAGCGTTGCCATGGTTAAGGGGGTAATAAACTCTTTGGCAAGTGGCGTCATAACAACCTTTACATTTGCGCCCTCCTTTACAAGCAAACGCGCCAGAACAGCAGCCTTGTAGGCAGCAATGCTCCCTGTTATGCCAAGAATTATGTTTTTTCCCTTAAGCATGCCTAGTTGCTTGCTTTATCGGCTTTTTCCCCTTTTCTGAAATACAATTTGTTGTCGAGGTACTCTTGAGTTGCAATCAGAACAGGTTTTGGTAAGCGCTCGTAGTACTTACTAATCTCAATTTGCTCACGATTTTCGAAAACCTCTTCGAGGTTATCGGTGTAGTAGGCAAACTCTTCCAATTTCTTGTTCAATTCAATTTTAATGTCGTGCGAAATTTTATTGGCACGCTTGCCAATAATACGAACAGTTTCGTAAACATTTTCGGTTTCACGATCGAGTTGATTTAGGTCGCGGGTAATGGTACTTGTTGGTGCTGCGATTTTTTTAACGTCCATAACTATATTATTATTTACTGGTTTCCAATTACTTTTAAAGAGGTTGCATAAATGCGTTCGGCCTCCCTAAGGTATTTTGTGTTGGGGAATTCGCCAATAAGAGTAAAATACTCATCAATTGTACTTTGAAAGCGCTCCCTTCGTTTGCTGGGTACGCTGTTATCGGCAAGCAAATACGATGCTTGTAAAAGCATATAGAGTTGCTCTTCACGGAACTTGCTGCTTGGGTATTCGTTTAAACTATTTCGAAGCGATACTATGGCGGCTTTATAATCGCCAATGTTATAGTATAGCTTTGAACTTAGGTACGATTTCTCTATCAATTTCTCCCTAAGTTCATTCACCAATTTTTCAACTTCCTGCTTCCTGTTTGTGCGAGGGTATTTTGCAGCAAATTCAGAAAAGGCTGTAAGAGCCGAATTGGTTGTTTCCTGGTCGAGTAAAGGGCGAGGCGACGATTTATAGAAACAGTAGGCGTACATAAACTCCGAGTCTTCAGTAAAAACGCTCCGGGGATAATTGCGCCTGAAATTATTAAAGTAGTGTCCTGCTAAAAGATAATCGCCCTGATGATAGTATCCCATAGCCATGAAATACTCTATGGAGTCGGCACGTTGAGTTCCCTTGTATATTCCAACTAATTGCTCAAAAAGTATGGTTGATCGGTAAAAGTCCTTTTTTGCGTAATACTCATTCGCTTTTTTGTATTTCAAATTGTAGTCGCTACTTTTCAGTATTTTATCGAATTTACTACAGGCAGTAAGAAGTGCGGTTAGAACCAGAGAAAGGATAAGAGCTCGTTTTAGCATGGCTTGTGCGAAAATGATTTATTAATAAACAGAGTTTTTTACCTAATATTTTGTTGTTCAATTTAAGCGAGCAAAATTAGCTATTTTTTTAACCTTACCACCTTTTTTATTACCAGTAATTTTGAAATTTGGTTAAAACTTCTTCTTACAAACCTAACATACATATATTTAATACATTAAATTTTGTGTTTACTGTTATTAAACTTTTCTATGTTGTTAAATAAACTAATTTGAGCAAGTATATTCTAATGGTTTTTGCTCTTCATTTTCGATGTATTGTTAAATAAATTTGTAGGTTTTTACCCAATAAACTGAATTTCCATGGATATTTTTGAAAAACTTAGAAAAAATATGGGGCCAATTGGTCAGTACCACAAGGAGGGTCATGGATATTTCGCCTTTCCAAAGTTGGAGGGAGAAATACATCCGCGTATGATGTTCCGAGGCAAAGAGGTACTAACCTGGAGTTTAAACAATTACCTTGGGTTAGCCAACCACCCCGAGGTTCGAAAGGTCGATGCTGAAGCTGCTGCTCAGTACGGAATGGCGTACCCCATGGGTGCCCGTATGATGAGCGGGCATACCCGTAAACACGAAGAGCTAGAGGAAAAACTTGCAGCGTTTGTTGGTAAACCCGCAGCCTACCTTTTAAACTATGGTTACCAGGGAATGGTATCCATTATCGATGCCATACTTTCGCGAAACGATGTAGTTGTTTACGACTCGGAATCGCATGCATGCATAATAGATGGGTTGAGGCTTTTTCCCGGTAAACGATTCGTTTTTGCACATAACGACATGGAGAGCCTTAGGAAGCAACTTGGGCATGCAACCCGATTAGCCGAAAAAACGGGCGGCGGAATTCTTGTTATTACCGAGGGCGTTTTCGGGATGGCTGGCGATTTGGGTAACCTTAAGGCTATTACCGATTTAAAAGATGAGTTTAACTTCCGATTACTCGTTGACGATGCTCACGGCTTTGGTACCATGGGTGCTACTGGCGCTGGGGTTGGTGAACACTTTGGCGTTCAAAGTAAAATTGATTTGTACTTTTCCACATTTGCCAAAAGCATGGCAGGCATTGGAGGTTTTATTGCTGGTGAGGAAGACATTATTATGTACCTAACCTATAACCTGCGCTCGCAGGTTTTTGCCAAGTCGTTACCAATGCCCATGGTTATTGGTGCTATTAAACGCCTCGAGCTCATTCAAACCCAACCTCAACTCCGCAAAAACCTTTGGACTATTGTTAACGCTCTACAGAGCGGATTGCGTAATGCAGGACTCGATATTGGCAAAACTCAGTCGCCCGTAACGCCTGTTTTTATGAGGGGGAACGTGGCCGAAGCCACAAGTATGGTATTCGACTTACGTGAGAATTACGGAATTTTCTGTTCAATAGTAGTTTATCCGGTAATACCTAAAGGGCAAATACTTTTACGACTTATTCCCACAGCGGTTCACACGCTCGACGATGTAAAATTAACAGTTGAAGCATTCTCGAAATGCGGCGAAAAGCTAAAAGCAGGAAAGTACAATACCGATAAAATAGTTCAGATATAAATAATGAAGGCCTCTAATTTCGAGGCCTTTTCATTAAAATTTTCTTGTTCCCAAGTACCTTTCGGCATCGAGGGCGGCCATGCATCCCGAACCGGCAGCGGTAATCGCCTGACGGTAATGCTTATCCTGCACATCGCCACAGGCAAACACCCCTTCAACATTGGTTTTTGCTGTACCGGGAATGGTTTTAATGTAGCCCGTTTCATCGGTTTCGATAAAATCTTTGAAAATATCGGAGTTTGGCTGGTGCCCAATGGCCACGAAAAAACCTGTTATATTAATTTTAACATCTTCCCCTTTTCCGTTGGTAAGAATGGCACCATTAACACCGCCCATATCGCCAACAATTTCTTTTGTAACATGCTCGTAAAGTACTTCGATATTAGGTGTATTCGACACCCTGTCCTGCATTGCTTTCGAGGCTCTTAGGTAGGGTTTGCGGACAATTAAATACACCTTTCGGCAAATGCCGGCAAGATAAGTGGCCTCTTCGGCAGCCGTATCGCCACCCCCAACAACAGCCACATCCTGCCCTTTATAAAAGAATCCATCGCAGGTAGCACAGGCCGAAACCCCTTGTCCTTTAAATTTCTCTTCCGATTCGAGCCCAAGATACTTAGCTGTTGCTCCAGTGGCAATAATAAGCGAATCGGTTGTAATCAGCTTTTCGCTATCGATTGTAACCTTAAATGGTCGTTTCGACAAGTCGGTAGCGGTAGCAATTCCAAAGCGAACATCGGTACCAAAACGTTGAGCTTGCGCCTTAAGGTCGTCCATCATTAAAGGGCCAGTAACACCCTTTGGGTAACCCGGAAAGTTATCGACCTCGGTGGTAGTTGTAAGCTGTCCGCCGGGCTGTAGGCCTTCATATAGCACAGGATTTAAATTTGCACGGGCGGCATAAATGGCTGCAGTATAACCTGCAGGGCCCGAACCAATAATTAGCACCTTAACATGCTCAACTTCGTTCGAATTACTAGCACTGTTGCTCGAGTTAGGTTTAACTTCCATTGGTTTAAATAAACTCATTTTATGTAATGTTTTAATGTAACAATAGAGAAAAACAATAATTATTGGAATGTGTTCAACGGTTAAATAAACGAACAAATTTAGCACTATGAGCTAGAAAACCATAAATATTTTTTTAGAAACAAGGTGCTGTATTTTAAAAAAAGCAATATATTTGCAACCTCAAAAGTTCGGGGTGTGGCGCAGTTGGCTAGCGCACTTGCATGGGGTGCAAGGGGTCGGATGTTCGAGTCATCTCACCCCGACTAATATGAAGGCAGCTTTTTAGCTGCCTTTTTTATTTTCATAAGACAAATTTTCACACAACTTAAAAAGTGACTTTTTTCTCATTTACTGTTGTAAAGGTTATTTAATAGATCAAATGGATTTAATAAGAATTAATTGCGTTTTTATAATCGTTTTTACAAATTAATAATGTAGTTGTCCGCTAATAGTGAGATATACCATTTATAAACACAATACTTCAAACATTAATTTGTGTTTTCGACAATGCATGTACCCCGTATCTGATCGCAGTTCTAAATAACAGCAACTTATATATATCAGAAAAACAGTATTTTAATAGTTTTTTTAATTCTACTTTAACAGATTAAAACCCCTTGTAAATTTTGGTGTTTAGCGAAG
>JBBIRB010000037.1:0-26709 GCA_037442025.1 Bacteroidales bacterium
ACATGAGTTCTGAACCTGAGAAAGCAACTATTCTAACCAAAGCAGGCTTATCCAACGGAAACACCGATAAGTAAGTATTGTTGTTGATGCTTACCATGAAACAGTTTATTGTTAAATCGGCTATACTTTTCCTTTTTCTTGGTGCTGTTTGCGGGGCTATTTTTTGGTTTTGGTTTAAATCTCATTTTTCAATTTTCATCCCCCTTTTTTTCATTTACTTCTTCATAATTAATATTATAGTTTTTAAACTTTCAAGCCGTCTCAACGACCAAACTAACGCAAAGTTCTACCGAAGTTTTTCGCTAATAACTTTTCTGAAATTTTTTTTATCTTCTATTGTCTTTGCTGTTGTTATTGCATTAAATAAACAGCATATTATTCCCCTTGTCATTGTTTTTTTCTGCCTTTATGTTGTTTCGCTCATTTTTGAAGTTAGAGAGCTGAATTCTTACATGAGCAAAATCACCAAGAAATAGTATGGTTCTTTGCTAAAAGTTGCTACTTTTGGTTTCATTCAAACGGCAATATAATGCAAAGGGTATTAAATCAAAAGATTTTTAGCCTGGTGGTATGGTTTGTACTACTTACAATACAAACCTTTGCATCTGCCGACTCTTTAGTTTTTAACGAAGAACCTGGTAATAAGAAAAAGTTTAACGCAAGCGAATTCATTTTTGGTCATATTGGCGATTCACACGAGTGGCATATTGCCTCGGTCGGGCATACTCATATCTCTATCCCCCTGCCCGTTATTCTATACAGCCGATTGAGGGGGCAAGTTTTTATATTTTTATCTAACAAGTTTCACCACGGCCATAGCGCTTATAAGGGATTTAAATTGATTACCGAAGGGGAACTTGCTGGAAAAATAGTTGAAGTTTCAAATGATGGTTCTACTATTTTGGCTAGTCCCTTACCTCTCGATTTTTCTCTAAAAAAGAATGTGGTTGCCATTTTCTTTTCGCTCTTTCTTATGGTTTGGCTCTTTACAAGAGTGGCCAAATCGTACCAAAAAAACCCTAACGGAGCCCCAAAGGGTTTTCAAAATCTTATTGAAACCATCATTCTCTTTATTCGCGACGATGTTGCTAAGCCTGCACTTGGTCACAACTACTTCAAATTCATGCCTTTTCTTTTATCCATATTCTTTTTCATATGGATAAATAATTTACTAGGGCTAATTCCAATTTTCCCTGCAGGGGCTAATGTAACAGGCAACATTGCTGTAACTATGGCTTTAGCTATTTTTACCTTTTTAGTAATTAATGTCCACGGAAACAAGCATTATTGGAAACATATTGTTAATACACCAGGAGTACCCGCGTTCCTTAAAGTACCCGTTCCAATAATGCCAATTGTTGAATTCGCAGGCATTATCATTAAGCCTTTTGTGCTTATGGTTCGTTTGTTTGCAAATATTTTGGCAGGTCATATTATTGTAATGGTTCTTCTGAGCCTTATTTTTATTTTTGGATCAATTAGTATATATATGGGGTACGGTATTTCTTTCGTTAGCGTTTTGCTTGTAATATTCATGAAATTTTTAGAACTCCTGGTAGCTGCCATTCAAGCATATGTCTTCACAATGTTAAGTGCAATGTTTATTGGAATGGCAACTGCAGAGCATCACTAATTATTAATTTAAACCCAAACTACTATGATGTCATTATTTGTTCTTTTAGAAATCACAGGAGAGGCTTTTGCCAAAATGGCCGCTGCTTTCGGTTCGGCTATTATAGCGCTTGCCGCTGCCTTCGGTATTTCAAAAATTGGTCAGTCTGCCCTTGAGGCAATTGCCCGCCAACCAGAGGCTGCCGGCGATATTCGATCGAACATGGTTGTATCTGCTGCCCTTATTGAGGGTGTTTGCTTTTTTGCCATTATTGTTTGTGCCCTAGTTCTTTTCCTCTAACCTGTAATAGGTCATGGGACTAATAACTCCCGATTACGGTTTGCTTTTCTGGATGCTGCTTTCGTTTGGAATAGTCCTTTATATACTACGAAAGTTTGCATGGAAACCCATATTACAGGGTATTAAAAACCGTGAGGAGCAAATTTCCAGATCGTTGCGCGAAGCAGAAAAAGCTCGGGAAGAAATAACCAAACTCCAAGGCCTTAATGCAGAAATGGCTGAAAAGGCTCGACTAGAAAGGGATGCTATAATGCTAGAGGCAAAGCAACTGAAAGACAGAATGATTAAGGAAGCAACTGAAAAAGCGCAGGAGGAAACCAAAAAGTACCTAGAACAGGCCCGAATAACAATTAACCGCGAACGCGAAATTGCCCTGTCTGAAATTAAGTCATACGCCTCCTCAATTGCACTTCAGGTTGCTGAAATGATAATTAGAAAAGAAATTGCTAATAAGCAACAATATGATGACCAAATTAAAATGATTATTGACGAAATGGCAACCAATAATTAGTCTTTAGCCAATGGATTCGGGAAGAATTTCTGTTCGATACGCTGTTGCTTTACTCAATTGGTCGTTTGAAAATGGCTATGAGCAAAAAGTTTACGATGAATGTAGTATTTTATTAAATGCTCTGGACTCTAATGCCGATTTTAGAAATTTAATTGCTAATAACTGTGCTCATTCTAGCAAATCGAATATACTGTTAATTGATTTCTCTAGAGCATTCTCCCCAAGCCTCGAACCCTTTATTGCTTTACTAATAAAGAAACAACGAATTAATTACCTGCAGAATATTATATTATTATTTCAGCAAAAGTACAGACAAAAAACTGGGTTAACTCGGGTTAGTATAACTAGTGCTCATGAACTTTTGCCGAGCGGAAAGTTAAAGATTGAGAACTATATTACCGAGCAAATTGGTGGCAAACTTGAAGTTAACTATTCGGTAGAACCGAGTTTAATTGGTGGCTTTATCGCTAACATTGAGGGTAAGCTGCTCGATAAAAGTACGAAAAACGAGCTGTTTCAAATTAGAAAAAACATAATAGGCCTAGCTTAATATTACTTTACTATGGCAGACATTAAGGCATCGGAAGTTTCGGAATTTCTTAAAAAAGAAATTGCTGGTATTAGTTTGAAAGATGGGTTTCAGGAGGTTGGTACCGTTTTGCAGATTGGCGATGGAATTGCCCGTATTTTTGGACTAAACGAGGTACAGTCCAACGAATTGATTGAATTTGAATCTGGAATTAAAGGTATCGTACTTAATTTGGAAGAGGATAATGTAGGAGCCGTGCTCCTTGGCTCCAGCGAAAAGGTTAAGGAGGGTTTTACTGTTAAAAGGAGCGGGCTTATTGCCTCAATCCGCGTTGGAGAGGGCATGCTTGGTCGAGTAGTAAATACGCTTGGTGAACCAATTGACGGAAAAGGGCCCATTGAGGGAGAATTGTATGAAATGCCCCTCGAACGAAAAGCCCCCGGTGTAATTTACAGACAACCTGTAACCGAGCCCCTTCAAACGGGCATAAAGGCTATTGACTCTATGATCCCAATTGGAAGGGGTCAGCGCGAACTAATTATTGGCGATAGGCAAACCGGTAAAACCGCCATTGCAATAGACACAATAATCAACCAGCGATCGAACTTTGAAAAGGGTTCTCCTGTATATTGTATATATGTTGCAGTTGGCCAAAAAGGCTCCACCATCGCATCGCTTGCTAAAACGTTGCAGGAATATGGAGCCCTCGACTACACAATAATTGTTTCGGCAAGTGCTTCAGAACCCGCTGCTCTTCAATTTTATGCTCCTTTTGCAGGGGCATCTATAGGTGAATTTTTCCGTGATACCGGAAGGGCTGCATTGGTTGTTTTCGATGATCTTTCGAAACAAGCAGTATCCTACCGAGAGGTGTCCCTTCTGCTTCGTCGGCCTCCCGGACGGGAAGCATATCCCGGCGATGTATTTTACCTACATAGCCGCCTACTCGAAAGGGCTGCCAAAATAATCCAAAGCGATGATATTGCCCGTCAAATGAACGACCTTCCCGCTTCCATTTCGCACTTGGTTAAAGGAGGTGGCTCCCTAACCGCACTACCGATTATTGAAACTCAGGCGGGCGACGTATCGGCATATATCCCTACCAACGTAATTTCTATAACTGACGGTCAAATATTTTTAGAGTCCAACCTATTCCACAGTGGGGTTCGCCCTGCCATAAATGTGGGTATATCGGTGTCGCGAGTAGGAGGAAAGGCCCAGATTAAGGCCATGAAAAAGGTTGCTGGCACTCTCAAACTCGATCAGGCACAATATCGGGAATTAGAAGCATTTTCAAAGTTTGGCTCCGACCTCGATGCTGCAACACTTAGCGTACTGGATAAGGGTGCTAAAAACGTTGAGATACTAAAGCAGAACCAATACTCTCCTATGCCTGTTGCCGACCAAATTGCCATAATTTTCTGTGGAACGGCTGGTTTACTTAAAAATGTTTCACTTAAAAGGGTAAAGGAGTTTGAAATGGCTTTTCTTGAAAAGCTCAGAATGCTACATCCAAAAATAGTTGAAGAGTTAGCTTCTGGAAACCTAACCGATGAGGCTGTAGGAATCATAACCGATTTGGCAAATGAAACTGCAGTATTGTATAGTAAATAATCATGTCGAATCTAAAGGAAATACGAACCAGAATACAGTCGGTTGGCGCCACGCGAAAAATTACCAGCGCCATGAAAATGGTATCGGCAGCTAAATTCCATAAAGCTCAGGAGGCCATTATTCGCTATGCTCCCTACGCAAAAAAAGCGCACCAAATTTTAGAGAGCATTGCTCGGGGGAATCTTAGTGAAAATACTTTGCTATGGTTCGAGCGCTCTGATTCCCCAAAAAATGTGGCAATTATTGTAATTACATCCAACTCGAGCATGTGTGGGGCCTTTAATTTAAATATTGGCAAGAAGGTTTTAGAAGAAGGTCCCAAGAAATTATCTGGCTTATGGGGCAGCCCTAGCGTCATGTTTTACTCCTTGGGAAAAAAAGGGAACGATTTTCTAGAAAAGCAAAAATTAAATGTTGTTGCGAACAGAAACGACCTGATTGAAAAACCAAACTTTCAAACAGTTGCCAAGTTTTCAACTGACCTGTTAAACGACTATTTGAATGGAACGCTTGATGAAATATACGTAGTTTTTAATCAGTTTAAAAACCCAGCGGTTCAAGTGCCCCTTATGGAAAGAATTCTTCCATTAAGCAGAAACGTTGACGATATAAAGACCAATTTTCCCGACTATATTTACGAACCCAACCAAAACAAAATTGCCGAACTTATTATTCCAAAAATAATCCGTATTTGGCTTTACAGTTATATTCTGGAAAGTTCAGCTGGAGAGCATGGCGCCAGAATGACTTCGATGCATCAAGCAACCGACAATGCAACTGATTTGATTAATTCGCTTACTCTTCAGTATAACAAGGCTCGGCAAGCAGCAATTACCAAAGAAATACTAGAAATTGTTTCGGGAGCAGAAGCCCTCAAGGGCTAATATCTTAAGAATTCTTAGTGATCGATTTCTTTAGTGGCTTGTTTATTTCCGAAATGCTCTCTGAAACATTAATAATATAATCCCCCATTTTCTCCGCCTCACTGAAAAGATCGTTATAAATTACCCCTGCCTGATACTTGTAACGGTTTGCTTCAACATTGTTTATATGCTCGTCGCGCAGTCTGTTGCGAAACTGATTTATCCCCTCTTCCGATTCATAGGCGGGACCCATGTTAATGCTTGTATAGCCTAACTGTAAGTTCTCAATCATTATTACAAAGGCTGCATCAACTAATGTAAGAATGTGATTGATATTATCGCGAACCTCTTGGTTAAACCAAATATTCGCATTTTTCTTTCTCCTTAATATTCGTGCAATGTTATAGTTGCTATCAGATATACTCTCAATCTCGCTAATAATACGAAACATGGCCTGGAGGCGCTTTGTACTTTCTTCACTCAAATCGCTCCCCGAAATTTTTGAAAGGTAAGTTGCTATTTCAACCTCTACCCTGTCGCTTATGTTCTCATATTTCTCAATTCTATCGAAGGTTGTAAAGAAGGTTGCCTCGTTGGTTTCTTTGAAAAGATCGCGAACAAAACCGTACATTCTGTAGGTTCTCTTTGCATATATAATTATTTCTTTTTTGGCTTGGAGCAAAGAAAGCTCCGATGTGGATAACAACCCAATACTTATGTGCTGCAACCTGTATTCTACGTCCCCATCTTCAGGTTGTTTTACTAACCTTTCTGCAGCTCTTACAATAACAGGGGTAAACCAAACAAGAAAAAGGGTATTTAAAACATTAAATGCAGAGTGAAAAACTGATAGCGCTATTGGAACCCCTTCGGGGCCTTGAAATGGCGAGGTAGCTCCAAAATTAACAAGCATTTCTCCAATAAGACGAATAACGGGTTTAAAAAGAATTAACATCCATGCCACGCCAATCAGGTTAAACATGAGGTGTATTCTAGCGGCCCTCTTTGCCGCAACATTACCTACAGCCGCAGCAATGTTGGCCGTAATGGTTGTTCCTATGTTTTCTCCAAGCACCATGGCTGCTGCCAGTTCGAAACTTATCCACCCATTATTACACATAACCAACGTGAGGGCCATGGTGGCGCTCGACGACTGAATAACTACCGTTAGTCCCGTTCCAATAGCTACAAAAAGGAGCGTTGAGAAAAAACCCAGATTGGTATATTCTGTGAGAAAAGCTAATAATTCAGGATGTTGGCCGACGTTAGGTATAGACCCCTTAAGAAAGTCGAGCCCCATGAAAAGCAAAGCGAACCCTACAATTAGTTCGCCCCACGATTTGCGGGTTTGTTTTTTACTGAAAAGCAAAGGAAAACCAAGACCCACCAACGGGAGCGCAATGATGGTAATTTGAAATTTGAATCCAAGAAGGGCAATAATCCATGCAGTAAATGTTGTTCCTATGTTAGCCCCCATTATTACTCCAACCGACTGTATTAGGGATAGCAACCCTGCGTTAACGAAACTAACAATCATTACTGTTGTTGCCGAACTGGATTGTACTACTGCGGTAATGAGCAACCCGGTTAAAATGCCCTTAAGCCTAGTCGAGGTCATAGCCGATAGAATTGAACGCATTTTATCGCCTGCTACCTTTTGAAGCGATTCGCTCAGCAACTTCATTCCAAACAGAAATAAACCCAACGACCCGAATAGGGTTAATAATTGCAACAAACCGTAACTCATATTTTTTTTTTAATAGAGGCCAAAAATAAGCATTTACAATTTCAGATAAAACAACTACTTGAACTTTAGAAAAAAAACCATTAGTGTCCGGTTAAATTTTTTGAATTTACGTGAATGCGTTTGAATATAAGGAAATCGATAGTTTTCTGCTTACTGGGGGGTCGCTTTCCGCCTCTGAGAAACGTTAGTTCTTTGATTCCATAAGAAATTATAATGATATCAAAAATTTCCGTAAAGAAAATCAGATTAGTTGGCGTTAAGAGATCCGGGCTGTTTGAGCGGAGCGAGTTTCCGGATTTTAGTCAATTAATCTGATATTTAGGAAATTATCTGCCGCGGCGGCATTTTTTGCTTACTTTTTTTTGCTGTAGAAAAAAAGTAAGGGCCCGTGCGGCTTGAGCACTAAAACCAGCAATGATTTTTATCGGACAATAGTGAAAAAAACAGTGAAACATCATCACTTAAGTCTTTTTAAAAAATTATGTTTACCATGCTACTGATTTTTATATGGGTGTATTTCTCTTTTTTTCATACTTTTGGGCAATTCAATTTTTTTTAAGGTAAAATGGTTTTCCTTCATATAGCAAAATATATTTTACGATACAGGGTTGCAGTCCTTGTTATTGTGGGTGCAATTTCGGCATTAATGCTTTTTTCGGCACGTAAATTAAATTTTTACTATCGTCCCACGCCCCTTCTTCCTCAGGAAGACAGTTTTTTGGTTAAAAACAACCAGTACGCAGACCTTTTTGGTAAGGGCGAAAATATTATGGTATTTGGTGTTCAGGATTCAAATTTTTTTGAAATTGACCGCTTCTTACAATGGCAAAACTTAGAGGATTCTCTTCTTACAATCAATGGGGTTGAACATGTTTTTTCTGTTTCAGACGCTATTAATTTGATAAAGGATACAGATAACAAGCGTTTCCTTTTTGAGAAAGTTATTGCATCAAGGCCTAAATCTCAAAAAGAACTCGACTCCCTCGCTGCTAACCTTAAAAATCTTCCTTTTTACAAGGGTTTGCTGTATAATGAGGCCAAAAGTGTTTACCTTATGGCCATTGCATTCAACCATAAAAAAATTGAATCGGAAGAGCGAATACAGCTTATTCAGCAAGTGGTTGCTAAGTGCGAATCTTTTTCTAAGGCCATAAATAGTACTCCAAGGTTTTCTGGGCTTCCATATGTTCGCACATCAATTGCCGAAATGATTAAAAAGGAAATGTTCCTTTTTATTGGGTTGGCTGTTTTTGTTACCATCCTTATCATCTTCCTCTTATTTCGTTCCTGGCGAATAGTACTCATTTCTCAGTTGGTTGTTGGTATTTCAGTTATTTGGGCCTTGGGGCTAATGGCTATGCTCAATTATGAAATCACTCTTCTTACTGCCGTAATCCCTCCCCTTGTTATTGTTATTGGTGTACCAAATTGTGTGTTTTTATTAAATAAATTCCATAACGAGTATAGCCGGCATGGTAATAAAATTAAGGCTCTTTTCAGGTCTATCCACAATGTTGGAAGTGCCATATTTCTTACCAACCTTACAACAGCCGCGGGATTTGGAACCTTTATTGTTACACATATTCAAATTCTAAACGAATTTGGCTTATCTGCAGCCATTGGCGTAATGGGTGTTTTTGTTGCATCACTTCTTTTAATTCCAACCATTTTCAGCTTTCTGCCTGAACCCAAACCAAAACACCTATCTCACCTTGAAAAAACTTGGATAAATAATACCCTAACTAGGGTGATGAACACCGTTCTTCATCGTAGAAAGTTTGTTTTTGTCTTCGCTTTGATTATTATACTTTTGGGGGGTTGGGGGCTTTCACGCATTAAAAGCAATGGCTTTATGGTGGATGATATACCTCACAACCACCCGGTTTATCAAGATTTAAAGTTTTTCGAGGCGAATTTTTCTGGCGTTATGCCTCTGGATATAATAATTGACACCAAACAACCCAGGGGAGTTCTTCAGGAGACTCAGCTTAGAAAACTCAACCAGCTGCAAGACGAACTTAGTAATTTCCCCGAACTTTCTAAGCCCCTTTCAATTGTTGAAGCCGCTAAGTTCACTCGCCAGGCCTACTTTAATGGTAATGCAGCATATTACAAACTTCCTGTGGGCCCCGAAAGGGCATTTATCCTCTCGTATTTACCCAAGAATATGGCAAAAAACGACTTTTTAGGCAGATTCATTGACTCTACGGGTAGATATACAAAGATTATGTACAATAGTGCCGATATCGGAACTATTAATATGAAGAAACTTCATTCGAATATAACTTCAAGGGTTGACTCAATTTTCGGATCTGACCGTAGTTCTGTACATATTGGTGGCTGGAGCATCATTGCAGCGAAAGGCAACGATTATCTTGTTAATAGCCTTTTAATTAGCTTAATTTTTGCTGTCGGGTTAATCTCTCTTTTTATGGCCTGGATGTTTAGAAATCCTAGGATGGTGTTGCTTTCTGTTTTACCCAATTTAATACCGTTATTAATAACCTCTGCAATTATGGGGTTTGTAGGCATTAACCTCAAGCCAAGTACAGTAATTGTTTTTAGTATTGCATTCGGAATATCCGTCGACAATTCAATTCATTTTCTTTCCCGTTTTCGAAGAGAGCACTCAAGAACAAAAGGAAATACAAAGGCCTCTGTTGTATGCGCTATAAGGGAAACTGGCTTTAGCATGATTTATACATCCATCGTTTTACTTTTCGGTTTTGGAATTTTCATTGCATCTCGATTCGGTGGAACCATTTCTCTAGGAATTTTGGTTTCTACTACTCTATTCATTGCACTATTTTGCAACTTAATTTTACTTCCATCGGTTTTGCTTAGCATGACGAAAGGAAACAATTTCGAGGATAGAGAAAGATTTTCTGAATAATCATTTTACTCCAATTATGTATAGCATCGAGCAGCTTTCAGAATTCATAAACAAAGCCTTAGGCGGCATCAATATTCCGAACGAACCCAAAAACCTCTATGCACCAATTAGGTACGGACTATCCACTGGAGGCAAAAGGCTTAGGCCTGTTTTCTCCCTTGCTGCCTGCAATGCCTTTTCCAATAATATCGACCAAGCAATTTTTCCTTCCTTAGCAATTGAGGTTTTTCATAATTTCACACTTGTTCACGACGATATAATGGATAATGCCCCAACGCGTCGGAACCAGCCAACCGTTTTTGCTAAATGGGGATCTAATGTGGCTATTCTATCGGGCGATGCAATGAATGTATTAGCCTACCAACTCTTAGGCAAAACCAACAAGGAAATATTGCCTCAAATATTTTTTATTTTTAACGAAATAGCCATTGGCGTTTGTGAAGGCCAGCAAATGGATATGGACTTTGAGACAGCCCATTATGTTGCCGAAGAAGAATACCTTAAGATGATTGAATTAAAGACCGCTGTGCTAATCAAGGGTGCTCTTGAAATTGGTGCAACTATTGGCGGAGCCAAGCGTGATGACATTATAAAAATCGGTCTCTTTGGCAAGTATTTAGGTCTTGCCTTTCAATTACAAGATGATTTACTCGACACCTTTGGCGATGCTCAAGTGTTTGGAAAGCGGATAGGTGGTGACATTGTGTCGAATAAGAAAACCTATCTTACAGTAAAGGGGTTCAATTTAGCAAAAGGAAAGCAACTTGAGTTGCTTAATGGATATTATAAAGCACAAAATGTAGATCCCAATCAAAAAATTGAGGGCGTAAAAGCCATTTATAACGAGCTTGGAATAAAAGAAATTACCGAGCAAAAAATCCAAGAGTTTTATCAAACTTCTATAACAAATTTAGAGTCATTAAGCGTTAATGATGAAAACAAGCAGGTTCTAATTTGCCTTGCCGAAAAAGTAATGGAACGTAAAAAATAGATTTCCATAAAAAGCTAAATAACAACCAATTAAATTATATAATAGCCATGAGTTACGTATCGCACGAGCCCCTTTTCTCAAGGCAATGGTTTAAAGCCTATAGCCTAATTATAGTTGGGTCGTTCATTTTAGCCTCCGGATTTGTTCTGTTTATCGACCCCCACCGAATTGCTCCGGGAGGCGTATACGGAATAGGCATAATATTACACCATTTAACGAAAGGTATGTTTTCATGGGCTCCTGAGGGGTTGCCCATTGGAGGTATAGGACTAATTTTAAATATTCCTCTTACCATTATCGGTATTAAAGTCTTGGGCCCCCGATTTGGTGTAAAAACTGTGGTTGGTTTCTTTCTATCATCTGCTTTTATCGACTTAATGCACTATGTTCGTGGATACGAGCCTTTAATAAAAGAAGATATATTTCTATCTTCCATTTTTGGTGGGGTTTTAGTTGGTTTTGGATTGGGGCTTATTTTTAAATCGAAAGCTACAAGCGGGGGGTCAGATATTGTTGCTATGATTATTGCCAAATACACGCGCCTTCCTCTGGGGCAACTCTTAATATATGTCGATTCGGCAATTGTCCTTATTGCTCTTGCAGCCTTTGGCGACTGGAAGATTCCCCTTTACTCCTGGGTAGTAATTTACGTTACCGGCAAGGTAATCGACCTGACAATCCAGGGCGTTAGTTATGATAAGTCGCTGTTTATTATCTCTGATAGGTACCAGGAAATTAGGGATAAACTTATTAACGACATTCAGCGCGGGGGAACTCTGATAGAGGGCAAAGGAATGTTTAACGGGCAGGAGAAAAAAATAATTTTCACCAATGTAAACGCTAGGGAGGTTCATATGTTGAGAGACTTTATTTACGAGGTCGATCCAGGAGCATTTATTACAGTTATCGATGCTAATGAAATACTTGGCAATGGATTCAGACCAATACAGAGCGAATAGAGGCCTTTTTAGGTCGAAAAATCGGCAACACCCTATTCCGCGCCCTTAGGTAGTTTAAAACTCAAAATTTGCCCGCTAAAATATGAATGGAATCGTTCTTAAAACAACAGGAAGTTGGTATACCGTTTTAGGGGAAAACAATTCATATTATTCCTGTAAACTTAGAGGGAAGATTAGGTTGAAGGAGGGAAAAACTACAAATCCTGTTACTGTTGGCGACAGGGTAAATATTGATGTTGAGCCCGATAATAGAACTGGGAATATTACAGAAGTTTTTGAAAGGAAAAACTATATTATACGTCGTTCTTCAAATCTTTCGAGAGAAGCACACGTTATTGCTGCTAACGTTGACAGAGCAATTCTTGTGGCTACCATTGCTTTTCCTACTACTCATACAGAATTCATTGATAGGTATCTTGCAACCGCAGAAGCCTATAGAATCCCTGCAACTATAGTATTCAACAAAATCGATTTGTACAAAGCTTCTGAAACAGATGAATTAAATCGTTTTCTGAACATTTACAATCAGCTTTACCCATGTTTAACAGTTTCAGCAATTACTGGTGCCGGAATGGATGGTTTAAGGAATCTGCTTTATGGCCAGGTAACTCTTATTTCTGGGAACTCTGGAGTAGGTAAAAGTACATTAATCAATGCTATTGACCCTGATTTGAAGTTAAAAACTGCAAGCATTTCTGACTACCATTTAAAAGGCAAACACACAACTACCTTTAGTGAAATGTTTGCGCTAAGTGGAGGTGGATTTGTAATTGACACCCCAGGCATTAAAGGGTTCGGAATTGTTGATATGAAGCGGGATGAAGTTTTTCACTTTTTTCCAGAAATTTTCTTCGCCGCTAAATCATGCCAATTCTACAACTGTATTCACATTCATGAGCCCGGTTGTGCTGTGGTTAAGGCAGTCCAAGATGGTATTATTAGTGAATCGCGCTTTAAGAGCTATGTAAGTATTGTAAGCGATACGGCAAGTAAATACCGCTAAAAAAGGGAGGGCCTTTGTGCCCTCCCTTTTCAGTCAAATAACTATCAAAAAATCTATAGCATTGCTGGGTTTATGCACATTACCGCTATTTTTGCGTTATTGGCAATAACATATTGCTCCTGGGCCCCAAACACGTAATCGGTAAAATCGAGATTAGGTGTTGTCATAATTAGAATAAGATCCGACTCTATATCAATGGCTAGCTTCACTATTTCATCAGAAAAACTCTTCCCTTTGCCTGAGCTATGTATTTCATAGGGTATGCTATGGCTATCTAAATGTTTTTTGGCGTAAGCCAAGTTATACGAAATCTTCTTCTGAATGCCTTGGTCGGCAATATGAGGCAAGATAATGTGAATATGCGATTTATACTCTTGAGATATTTTAATGGCCCATTGTAATTTTTCCTTCTCCTCAAATTTAAAATCCAACGGCATAACAACATTCTCGAAAATTCTCTTGGGTGCAGGTGAGTCTTGAACAACGAGAAAAGGAACATTTGATCCTGCAATAACTTTAAGCGCCCAGCTTCCGGTAAGCTTCTGAACACCTTTAATTCCATGTGTGCCCATTATAACAACACTAGCTTCAATATCGAATGCGTAATCGCTGATTGTGTGGAATATGCTTCCCTCCATTACAACAGTTTTCACCTCATGCCCGTACTCTTGCTTAACTCTTTCAGCATCGGCCCTAAGTTTATCGTTGGTATCCTTTTCATTCATTTTACTTTTCGAGAATAGCCCCCCCGCCTCAAGAACATGAATTAGGTCAACCCTAAAGTTATTTGTTAACTCACCGATCTTAAAAGCATATTTTAAGGCATTCTCAGCAACTGGGGTAAAATCCCATGGCACTACAAGTATTTGAGGTTTATCTTCCATGGCGGTTTGGGTTTTGAAGTTTTAGTGCAGTTTTCAGAACATAAAAATAAAAAAGAAAAGGAAATATTGTTACTTTTTTACCTATTAATTTTTTTGCTTGGGCAAATGTTATTTATATTGCTTTATAATAGATGGTTATATTATTTATTTTAACTCTTATTTTAAATTGTTTATTCGAATTAATTGGTAATATATATTTTGCTTGCTCTTAATATAAATGTGCTTGGATATCATTTATGAAACACCACGTAAAGTAACTTGCACAGCCGAGCAGTTTTTTGCGAGTTTGCCTGTCTGCAAGCGGGTTTTCCGAAATCAAACAGGAATGAATAAAAATATGGGTGCCTGCCAGACGTAATTTTTATTCGTATGAAATAAAGGTTGATTCAGTAAGCCGTTTTCAATTTCTTCTAAAATTCGGTTTGCAATACTTGCATAGTTTTCTGGATGATCTGCTTAGGAGAAATATTGTTCAAGCAGGCATAGTCCTTTCTGAAGCATGGCTTGTTTCCATAAACTGAGCATGGTCTACAGGTTAATGTTTCGTCCTGAATAGCATTAATTTTGGGTTGACCCCATCCGTAGAATCCAGCATATGGGTGAGTAGCCCCCCAAATGCTAATTGCTGGAACCCCTAAGTTTGATGCCATGTGTAGATTGGCCGAATCCATTGTGATTATTAAATCCAACCGCTTCATTACCTGCAGCTCTTCGAAAAGAGTAATTTTTCCAACCAATGAAAATGTATTGGGGTAAAGTGTCTCCCATTCGGATAAAACTTTCTTCTCCTCCTCTCCGCCTCCATACAAAAAAATTTTTATCTGTTTTATTCTCGATAATTCTTCAACAACAGACTTCATTTGATGAATAGGATAGAGTTTCCCTTTGTGCTTGGCAAAAGGTGCTATCCCTATCCATATGCCCTCTTTTATGGTTTGCGAATTTATCTTAATTTCTTTTGTTAATACGTTTCTGGTGGGCAAAATATCTTTAACTTTTACATCAATCCCAATTTTATTAAACACTAATTCATAGCGTTTTATAGAATGATCAAGTTGAGTTTTAATTTTGTTATTACGGCGAGTTAATTCTTTTTTGCCTTTTCTACCCTTATCAATTACAAATATGCGTTTTATTGAAAAAAAGAGAAGTACCCGAAGCATTTTCGTTCTCAGAACATCGTGGAGATCGGCGAAGGCATAAAAGGCTCCTGTTTTCTTAATGTCGTTTGCTAGACGCCAAATACCAATAAACCCTTTGTGTCGCATTTTTAAATCAACGCGGAAAAAAGAAATTCGGGGAATGCTCTGAATTAAGGGTTCGGCAAACCCTTGCGAGGCAAAAACAAGTTCAACTTCAGGAAATTGCTCTGATAGGGCCCTTAGAACGGGTATTGTCATTGCGACATCGCCCATGGCACTAAAACGTGTGACTAAAATGCGTCGAGATTGCATTTTCTACTTCTTACTAGCGTATAGTATGGGGTTGAGAGAGGGGTCGTTATACATTTTCATCTGCTTATAAACCTTCATGTACTTCCTCCCTTGCTCTATTTCGGTTAAAAGGGTATCGATTGCAGACGAAAGATCGACCCGTTGCTCAAGAAGCGTATTTAACTTAACTTGGCATTTACTGATGTGATCGGGCAGTGCGTCGGTTCGCTTAACCTCCTGCTCCATATGGTAAATTTTAAGTGCCAAAATCGATAAGCGGTCGATTGCCCACGCTGGGCTCTCGGTATTAATTGTAGCATCAACCCTCGGTTTAATCTGAGCGTATTTTTCGAGAAAATAACTATCTATCATTTCTACCAAGTCGGTTCTGTCTTGATTCGAACTGTCTATTCGTCGCTTGATTGCAAGAGCCTCTATGGGGTCAATATTGGGGTTACGAATAATATCTTCCAAGTGCCACTGAACGGCATCAATCCAGTTCTTTGTAAAAAGAGAATGTTCTATAGTTCCTGGTTTGAATGGAATGGTCGGAGAGGCATCTACGTTGTCCATAGTATGGTAGTGCAATGTGCATTCCCAAAAAATGGTGTTACAAATTTGGCTAAAAATCATAATAAACGTTTTTTTATGTAGTTAATGGCAAATATGGTAAAGATTATTTGAAGAAGCAATTTTAATGGAGTTCCGAATAAAATGCTATCGTTTGGTGCCTTTTTGCCTGTATCTCTTAAAACTCTTTGGGTTAGCGCTTGCCTTTGTTGCTGATTTATCCTTTGCTGGCTTGCTGGCCTTTCCGCTTCTTTTGGTAGGTGTGCTATTTGTTTTGGTCTCCGCCTTCCATTTTCTATGGGGGGCATTTTCTCTAACAGCACTATTACCTTTTATGCTTTTCGGCGCTCCTTTTCGACCCGCACCAACAACTATCTTTTTCGACTTAACTGGTGCCTCGTCGGTTTCGATGTCGGATTTCTTATTAGTAAAGCGACCCGATTTATACTTCAATCTTTCGTCGCGACCACGACTTTCGATTGGGGAAGTTTTTCGAAACTCCTTATTTTTGCTAAACGAACGTTCCTTTCTCGTAGTCGACGACGAACGCTCGAGCATCCTCATTAAATCTTCAACTTCTTCTTCAGAAAAATCGCGCCAATCGCCTAAAGGCAATCCCTTTAAGGTAATGTTCATAATTCGAACACGCTCTAACTTAATTACTTCATATCCAAAATGGCTGCACATTCGCCTAATCTGACGATTAAGCCCTTGTATAAGTGTTATTCGAAAAATAAATGGGGTTTCTTTTTGAACCTTACATTTTTTTGTTTTTGTCCCCAATAAGGGAACTCCTCCTGCCATTCCTTCAATAAACTCGTCGGTAATAACTTTATCGACAGTAACAACGTACTCCTTTCGTGGCGATTGCCAGCACGCAGAATTTTATTAACTAAATCGCCATTGTTAGTAAGAAAAATAAGTCCTTGAGAATCCTTGTCGAGCCTACCGATAGGAAAAATACGGTGGCTATGATTTACAAATTCGATAATATTTCCTTCGGTTCCCGATTCGGTTGTGCAAGTAATGCCTACTGGTTTGTTAAGTGCTATTAATATTAAATCATCGGGGGCAGCAGCGGTAATTTTATGTCCATTAACCATTACTTTATCGCTGGTCTTTATAATGTCTCCAACTTTTGATCGGATTCCATTAACAAACACATTTCCTAGTTCTATGTGTTTGTCAGCCTCGCGTCTTGAACAAAAACCCGAATCGCTAATAAATTTATTTAATCGAATAGTAACGTTCATAATTATTACTTGTTTCTGTTTATCAGTTTATAAACCTTGTCGTTGCGCCTAAACAAGTATTCCGATGAAACTGAACAGTATACTCCCTTTTGGGCCTTTTCAACTGGCAAATCATTTACCCTAATTTCTTTTACTTTTTGTTCTATTACTCCAGTGGTTGGGCCAATAATCAATAATTTATCTCCAATTGCAATTTCCTGAGATTCAATGAATATTTCTGCCACTGCTATTTTTGAAAAATAGTTAGTTATTTTTCCGCAATATATTTTTTGTTCTGATGCTATACTACCGTATTCGTGACTCCATTCTCCCAGTCGCTGACCTAAATAGTACCCACCCCAAAACCCGCGATTAAACACTCTCTTTAGTTGAAAAAGCCACTGCTCAATTTTTTCGGCACTATAGGTTCCGTTTTTAATTGAGGCTACTGCCTCGCTATAACACTGAGTAACCGTTTTAACATATTCAGGGCTACGTGCCCTTCCTTCAAGCTTTAACACGGTTACCCCGGAATCGATTATTTTGTTTAAAAAACCTATTGTACAAAGGTCCTTGGGAGACATAATGTATTCATTATCAATTTCGAGCTGATCGCCAGTTTCATTATCAGTTACAGTATAAGAACGTCGGCATATTTGAAGGCAAGCTCCCCTGTTTGCTGAACTATTAGCCTGATGAAGGCTCAGATAGCATTTCCCTGAAATGGCCATGCAAAGTGCTCCGTGTGCAAAAAGTTCGAGCTTAATTAAATTTCCTGATGGCCCAGTTATGTTCTGTTCTCTTATATTGATAAAAATTTTGGCTATCTGTTGGAGAGTTAACTCTCTAGCCAGAACAACCACATCGGCCCATTGAGAGTAGAATTTTATAGTTTCTGTATTGCTAATATTTAATTGGGTTGATAAATGTACCTCTACCCCTTTTTGTCGTGCATAAAGCATTGCCGATTGATCGGAGACAATAACGGCAGAGACATCGTTGATTGCAGCTGCATCGATAGTTTGTTGCATAAAGGCAATATCCTGATCATAAAGCACGGTGTTCACCGTTAGGTAACTTCTAACATTATTATTTTTACATATTTGAACTATTTCTTTTAAATCATCTATTGAAAAATTAATTGTCGACTTAGATCTCATATTGAGATGCCCAACGCCAAAGTAAACCGAATTGGCCCCGCCCTGTATCGCTGCCATTAGCGACTCGAAGCTGCCAACGGGAGACATTATTTCGATTGGATTTAATGGAAGTTGCATATTTAAATAATTGAAATGCAAAGGTAAAATTATTAGGGCAGAAAAAATTTTTAATATCTTACGCCCTTTCGTTCAATTTCCTTAAGGTTATCCATTTTTTTCTTTTCCAAAAATCCCTTTATGTCGTTAAGGTGCTCTTTTACTCGCTTATTACTAAACTCATAAACTTTCGTGACGAGCCCATCTAAAAAGTCGCGATCGTGCGACACAAGAATTAGCGTTCCGTCGTATTCCATAAGGGCACTTTTTAGAATATCCTTGGTTCTCATATCGAGGTGGTTAGTTGGCTCATCGAGAATTAGCAAATTTACAGGTTCGAGTAGGAGCTTAATCATGGCTAGCCTTGTTTTTTCACCTCCCGAAAGAACTTTAACCTTTTTATCAATATCGTCGCCTCCAAACATAAATGCACCGAGCAGATCCTTTATTTTAGTTCGTATTTCCCCCTTAGCAACATCGTCAATGGTTTGGAAAACCGTTAAATCTTCGTTTAGAAGGGATGCCTGATTTTGGGCAAAATATCCTATGAGCACATTATGTCCAATAGTTAATTTACCATTAAAATCAATTTCCTTCATTATGGCTTTCACCATTGTCGATTTGCCTTCACCATTTCTTCCAACAAAGGCTACCCTTTCGCCTCGACCAATGGAAAACGATGCGTTTTCAAAAACGAGGTGGCTGCCATAGTTTTTAGTAACTCCCTCAGCAATTACGGGCCAACTACCCATACGTGGGGATGGTGGAAACCTCAATCGGAGCGCAGAAGTATCCTCTTCGTCCACTTCAAGAATTTCTAATTTTTCGAGCATTCGAACCCGCGACTGTACCTGATTGGTTTTAGAGAATGTACCCCTGAATCGTTCAATAAATTCTTTATTCTCAGCAATCATTTTCTGCTGATCATCGTAATGCTTTTGTTGCTGTTCTCGCCTTTCCTTGCGAAGCTGGAGGTAAGTTGAGTAGTTTACTTTGTAATCGTATATACGCCCCATTGTTATTTCAATGGTTCGGGTGGTAATATTATCAACAAATGCCCTGTCGTGTGAGATTATCATTACAGCTTTTGCACTATTAATTAAAAACTCCTCTAGCCATTGAACCGACTCAATATCCATATGATTAGTAGGTTCGTCGAGGAGAATTAAGTCGGGCTTTTGGAGAAGAATTTTAGCGAGTTCAATTCGCATGCGCCACCCTCCACTAAATTCGCTGGTGGGACGAGAAAAATCTTCTCGAAGAAACCCCAGACCCAGCAGAATGGTTTCAACTTCTGCGTTGAAATTTATCTCTTCAATAGAATAATACTTCTCGCTTAAGGTCGAAACGCGCTCAATAAGTTTGAAATAACTGTCCGATTCATAATCGGTACGAGCTGCTAGCTGCGAATTGAGTTCCTCAATTTCGTGCTTCATTTCGAAAATATTGGCGAATGCCTGTGAAGCTTCGTCAAATACCGACCGCTTATTCTCCGTTATTAAATGCTGAGGCAGGTATGCAATTATAGAATCTTTGGGAGCAGTAATTCGCCCTCTCGATGGGGTTTTTGCTCCTGCAATTATTTTTAAAAGAGTCGATTTCCCGGCACCATTTTTCCCCATTAGGGCAATTCTATCCTTCTCGTTTATAGCAAAAGAAATGTCTTCGAATAGGGTAGTGCCTCCAAATTCAACCGTTAGTCCGTCAACTGATATCATTTATTTTTTTTGAGGCGCAAAGATAGTGGCTTTATTGAGAATTAAATGCCCCCGCTGAATAAGGTATGATCTGAAAAAAGATCTATCGAACAATTTCGCTTTCGCTGATTTTGAAAAAAATGAATTTTGACTATTTCATTTTAATTGGCTAAAAAACTGGGCAATGGCCATCCAGTACTCGCCGCTCGACCTATTGCTTTCCCACAGGGATTTTGCGCCATGCTCTCCTTGGCCTGACGTGGGTTTAAAAAGGGAAAGGTGTTTTTTTGGAATATGGCTAAGGAGTGCTTCCATTTCAGAAAATTCTGGCCTACTGCTTAGTGCCAGTATGGGAACATAAAGATTTGTAGTGCTCTTTTTTACATAGTCGTTTTGGTTAAAATATTCCCCAGGCGAGAATGCAACAACTGCCTTGACCTTAAAGTTAGTTGTTGCTTCAACAAGTGCTAATGATGCAGAGTATGAACTGCCCAATAAAATGATTTGGTCTCTTGAACGGGTTGCAACATAGGCAATGGCCGCTTTAATGTCGAGTATTGCATCGACATAATTAGTAGGCACATTCTTCGACCTTGCACTAAGTGCGGTTTGATTAGCAATAAAATTAATCTCGTTTCCCGAACGAAGATCGACGGCTAAACAGTTAAAATTGAGGTTTACAAGTTTAGGTGCAATTTCTCTGAACTCTCCTCTACTGGAACCTGCTTGATGAAGAAGTATTATGTATGGGTTTTTAGTATTTGAAATATATAAGTCTGCGGTTACATCAACCCCGTCGTTGGTTTTGAAAGTTACAGTTTGTTGGGCTATGCCCAATTGGCTTAAAATGCCCAAACTAATAAATAGAAACAAATGCCTAATCATTTCTAATGGTAAAAGGTTGGTGGAGTTGACGCCTTTATGCATTCAGCGATAATTGTTACTTTGTTCTCGTGATTTTCGACTACTGCTGGCTCAACCAGTTCAAAATAGTACTCGGTATCCTCGGTGAGAATTTTAATAATGCCAGGTTCAAGGGTTGAAATTATTGGCGTGTGGTTTCGAAGCATGGCAAATGAGCCTAGGGCACCTGGCACTCGAACCAAAAGAACCTCTCCATTAAAAATGGTTTTTTCTGGTGTAATAATTTCTAGCTGCATGGCAGTTCTATTTCGACTCGGCAAGAAGCTTTTCACCCTTTTCAATGGCTTGTTCTATGGTGCCAACCAAATTGAATGCGGCCTCGGGGTACTTGTCTACTTTTCCATCGATGATCATATTAAACCCTCGAATGGTTTCCTTTATGTCAACAAATTCCCCTTTTAATCCAGTAAAAGCCTCGGCAACATGGAGGGGTTGTGAAAGGAATCGTTGAATTCTTCGAGCCCTGTGAACAAGCATTTTATCGTCCTCGCTCAATTCATCCATCCCTAAAATGGCAATTATATCCTGAAGTTCCTTGTAACGCTGAAGTATCTGCTTTACCTTTTGTGCTGTTTCGTAATGCTCCTGACCCACCACATCCTGAGAGAGTAGTCGCGAAGTGGATTCTAACGGGTCGACAGCAGGGTAAATTCCAAGTTCCGAAATTTTTCTGCTCAACACGGTAGTGGCATCTAGGTGTGAGAAAGTAGTTGCAGGAGCAGGATCGGTAAGGTCGTCGGCTGGAACATATACCGCTTGAACAGAGGTAATTGAGCCGTTTCGAGTTGAGGTAATCCTTTCTTGCATTAAGCCCATTTCTGTAGCCAAGGTTGGCTGATAACCCACTGCAGAAGGCATGCGGCCCAGAAGTGCTGAAACCTCACTTCCGGCCTGCGTAAATCGAAAAATATTGTCGATAAAAAATAGAATGTCGCGACCGGAACCCTCTTCATCTCCATCGCGATAGGATTCGGCTATAGTTAATCCCGACAAGGCCACTGTAGCTCGAGCCCCAGGGGGCTCATTCATTTGTCCAAACACAAGCGTTGCCTGAGAATTCTTAATTTCGTTATTATCAACTTTCGATAAGTCCCAGCTGCCAGCCAGCATACTTTGTTTAAACTCTTCGCCATAGCGAATAACGTCCGACTCTATCATTTCTCTAAGCAAGTCATTTCCTTCGCGCGTTCTTTCTCCTACTCCGGCAAAAACTGAGATTCCTTTATATTTTTTGGCAATATTATTAATTAACTCCATAATAATTACCGTCTTTCCAACTCCTGCACCACCAAAAAGTCCTATTTTTCCTCCTTTTGCATAGGGCTCAAGAAGATCGATTACTTTAATACCTGTAAAAAGAATTTCTTTTTCTGTGCTCAGGTCTTCGTACTTGGGCGGTTTGTTGTGAATTTGATAAGTATTGTCTCTCGAAATCTTTTCAAGACCATCTATTGGTTCTCCAATTACGTTAAGAAGTCGCCCTTTAATTTGTTCTCCTATGGGCATAGTAATCGATTGCCCTGTGGAAACAACTTTCATGCCCCTGTGAAGCCCGTCAGTAGAATCCATTGCAATGGTTCGAATTGTGCTCTCTCCAATGTGTTGCTGGCATTCGGTAACCAGAATAGACCCATCATGTCTAACAACATGCAGTGCTTCGTGAATTGAAGGCATGTTTGCCCCGGCCCCAACAAAGGCTACATCGATAACAGGTCCGATAACTTGCGTAATTTCTCCAACAATGCTCATACTTTCTTTGTTTGAATTGTTACAAACACAAAATTAAACTTATTGGAATACAATGCTCCTTTTAAACACGCTTTTTTAAAGGTGATTTACATTAACCATAAAACAACCAGCAATTATAGAGCTTATCTAATCGACCAAAAAAATTAAATTAGTTGATTTTACTATTTTCCCTTTTCGTTTGCAAAAATTTTTACACTAAGGTATTCTTCCTCATTTAGTTTCTTTGGTAATATTGATCTAAAAAGAAATTTAAGCGGGGTTCGAGCTCGCTTTTCAAATCAGTCTGCCCGAATTTACCTGCGGTTTCAACCAGCTCTCTTAGTATTTCGAGATTATACTCCAGCTCATTTTTAGTAATTTTTGCAAACGACCCTTTCAAGCTGAGGTAATAAGTTAGATTTTCATAGGCAATTCCTGAGTACTCCTTGATTAAGGCATTCGCTTTATCGGTTTCGTTTGCCTTAAAATAGTTTTCAATGTGTCCTAGAACAAAAAAGTCGAATGGAAACTTTGAATGGGGCATCAGTTCAACAATTTTATCGATTACCTTAACGGCTGAATCGCGCTTATTGCTTCCTATTAGCTCTTCGGCTAAACGGTTAAAATTATTTCGAAGTTTAAGCACCATGGCAGTTCTTTGAATATTGTGATCGACAAGCACATTGGGCTCATTCATTCGACCCCACCTGAAACGATTGATATAATTATCGTAAAGCTTATCGGTATTCAACTTTCCAACGCTCAGAAAATCGGGAGCTGTTGTTTTAATTGGTACCAACTTGTAAGCAAACCCTTCAAACTGTAAATAATCTGAAAGACCTACATCGCCATCGCCGCTGGTAGAAATGAAATAAATAGGACGTTTCCAATTATTGTTGGCAATAATTTCGAGAACCATCATTTCATTTTTCTGGAGGTACTCCTTATTCAAAACCCATTCCATGGTGGGAACAATAAGGCTTTCGTCTTTAGGATTAACAACACCATTGGCTATAACTGCCTCTCGGTCAACTGTAAGTTTAAGGTTTTTCGTAGGAATTATATCGATTAATTCTCCCTGTTGGGTTCTATATTTTGTTTCAGGATTATCGCTGGCAATAAAATCCATAACCTGCTTAAGCTCTACAGCACGGGTAACCCTTTCGAGCATGTAAACTATATCGCGAACACCCTGAACGTACTTGTCGAACGACATGGTAATTGGTAGGGGATCCGAATCGTATACTTTACGCTTCATTTGCTCAATGTACCAATCGGTACCGAGCAGCGAAAGGTTAACAACACGAACGTCGGTTCTAATTCCTTCAACATCTTGTGCATACCATAGCGGGAAAGTGTCGTTATCGCCATTGGTAAAAAGTATGGCATTGGGTTCGCACGAGTTAAGGTAATTGTAGGCAAAATCTGTTGCAACATAACGTCCCGAACGATTGTGGTCGTCGAAGTTTTCGGCAAACAGGATAACGGGAACTATTAAACTAACCCCAAAGGCTGCTGTGAGTGCAATTTTTTTTGTTAAATGCCTCGAAAGGAAGTCGTAAATTGCTAGCATACCCAGCCCAATCCATATGCAAAAGGCATAAAAGGATGCTGCATATGCATAATCGCGCTCCCGAGGCTGTATTGGTGTTTGATTTAAGTAAACAACTATTGCAAGGCCCGTAAGAATGAAAAGCAAGGTGACAACCCAAAAATTGGGAGCATCTCTTCGGACTTGATATATAAGACCAATGATACCCAATATTAATGGCAATAAATAGTACTTGTTTCGAGCTGGATGCTTCTCCATTTCGGTTGTCAGGTAGTCCTGGTTGCCTAAACGAATCTGGTCGAGCGCTTTTATTCCTGTAATCCAATTTCCATTCTGTAATTCTCCGTGGCCCTGAACATCATTTTGTCTTCCAGAAAAGTTCCACATAAAGTACCTCCAATACATGAAACCCATTTGGTAAGTAAAGAAAAATTGTAAGTTTTCGCCGAATGTAGGCACGTAGCGCACTTCCGTTTCGTCGCGAAAATTTTTAACCCGAACGGCTCTACCCTTTATATTCGCCCATTTCTTATACTCACTTACATGGTCGGTGCGAGAGCTATGCATTCGGGGAAAAATGGTTTGAAATCGATCGTCGAATGTATATTCGGTTTTCAAGTACGATTTAATGTATCTACCTTCTTTCTGAATGTATGTGCTAATGTCGCGACTGTCGTCGATTGGAGCATTATAGTACTGACCATATATGAGCGGTCTATCGCCATACTGCTCCCTGTTTAGGTAGCTTAGTAACGAAAAAACTGTTGAAGGATCATTTTCGTTCATAGGAGGATTGGAGAGAGACCTGATAACAATTACCGCATACGATGAATAGCCAATTAGTATAATAGTAATACCCAGTATAACCGAGTGAAAGACTGGCATTTTTTTTCGTATTGTGAACCGGAGGCCAAATATTAATAGCCCGATTAATAGTGCTGCATAAAATATAACTCCGCTCTTGTAAGGCAATCCTAATCCGTTAACGAAAAGCAATTCGAATTTAGCTGCCAACGAAACTACACCGGGAATGATTATATATAAAATGCTGCTTAACAGAACGGTAGAAATTGTAAGAGCTGCTAAAACACCCTTTCCGGTTATTGGATACTTTCTGAAGTAGTAAATTAATACAAGCGCAGGAATAGTTAGCAGATTCAGAAGGTGAACCCCAATGGAAAGACCCATCATGTAAGCAATAAAAATAAGCCATCGATTTGCATGTGGTTCGTCGGCTACATCTTCCCATTTAAGCATTGCCCAAAAAACGATGGCAGTAAAAAGCGAAGAAAGCGCATAAACTTCGGCTTCAACAGCTGAAAACCAAAACGTGTCGGTAAAAGCATAAGCCATGGCCCCTATGAAGCCTGTTGCGAGTATTGGGTAAATTTTAAATCCCTCTAATTCTTCAATGTTCTTAATTAAAAGACGACGAGCCAGGTGGGTTATGCTCCAAAAAAGAAACATGATGGTAAAGGCACTAGCCAACGCCGAAAGAGCATTAAACATTAGCGCAACCGTGGCCTCGCTGGGTGCAAAAAGAGAAAAGAACCTACCAAGCAAAAGGAAAAGGGGCGCTCCGGGAGGATGACCAACCTGCAACTTGTATCCTGCCGCAATAAATTCTCCACAATCCCAAAAACTGGCAGTTGGCTCCATTGTAACTAAATAAACTATTGCCGATATGAGAAATACAACCCACCCAAACGCATTATTAAGTAGTTTAAACCTTTTCATTGTTCCTAAATCTTTTATTGTTCTTACTAAATAATTAGAGGGCTAAGATAGTGCTTTTATTGCTTTGGCTTTTCGTTATCGGTTCGTTATTTAACATATTTTCAAGCAAACCAAAACCTATAAATGCTTTTTTTCGTACAACTAGTTTTCACATTATGAAATAAGTTGTTTATGTTTGCCCCCTCGTCTATTGAAACGTAAAATGGCTGTTAACGATTGGAAGAAGCGGTTGAACGTGGTATACTCAACCAACCCACAGTTTAAATACGAAACCGAAAGTGCGGACGAGCAAGAATCGTTGGATCCGATAAAGCAGGATTTGCGTGTTATGCTCGATAAGAAAAACCGAGGGGGAAAGGCCGTTACTTTAGTCACAGGTTTTCGTGGCAAGGATGCCGACCTAAAAGAATTAGGAAAAATACTGAAAACCCGATGCGGCGTTGGCGGAAGCGTTAAGGTCGGAGAAATTCTTGTTCAGGGCGACTTTCGCGACAGAATATTAACCATACTCATTGATTTAGGCTATAAGGCAAAGAAATCTGGAGGATAATTTTTTTAAAATGAACAAAAAAGTTTTTTCATTTATACTGTTTGGTTGTTTATACTCTACGGTAATTGGTGGCGATACTATAAGGGTAATGCATTATAACTTGTTGTATTATGATCAGTACAAC
>JBBIRB010000038.1:0-26461 GCA_037442025.1 Bacteroidales bacterium
GTTCAAATATGTTTTCACCAAGTCGAATTTGGGTACAAACGCAGAAAAATCGAACACCGGCACAGAATCGGAAAAATCGACCTTCCCCAAGAAATTAACTTTTGCATTGGGGTCATCAACAATTACTGAGCCTGAATACGATTTGCTTGATAGATTTCCGGCAATTTTAATATTTGAATACCTATAACCATTAGCTTCGAAAGATTGAATAAATGCATCGGTATTCGCTTCGATATCGCCTCTGGAATTGGTTACACCCTTTACAGTAGCTATCAGTTTTGCTGATCCTAAGGCTTCTGAACCAAATAGCTTACCCAGGTTAATACCTCCTGTGGAAATATCGCCTTTAAAATTGGTATTTTTTCTCGCATCGGGACGAATAGCAAGGTCTAAGCGGAGTGATCCCACATCGGTAGCTACGGTTCCGTAGGTTACAAAGTTTGTAATATATCCCGAAAAGTTACCTGTAAACGAAATCTTACCCAAATTATCAATCTCTTTGGGTACTTGAACTAGTGCTTTTCCATTTTGCACATTTTTAACTTGCCTCAAATCGTTAGCTGTAGATGTTAATCTTCTAATATCGAAATGCAAAAAAGAGTTATCGAAATCGGGAAGCCCTGTAATATTAAAGTTGGATTCAATAAATGTATTTCTGCCATATGCCAATTGGAGACTCCTTACCCTAAGGTCGCTAATTGTTCCCCTTACCACTCCCTGTAACTTGATTGTTTCTTCTAAAAAATTCAAATCGGGTGCAAAAAAGGATATTAATTTGGTTGAAACAACCGATCTGTCGATAATGGCATCGATTTTAACAGCATTTAAAAAATCGCCCATTTCGTCCCAACCATTGTAACTAAAACCTAAATGCGAAAGCTGGAGCGATGATCCATGCGAGTTAAGCCTAAGCCTTTCGAAGTGCATGTGGTTGCTACTGAGCGACAGATCGGCACGAAGGCTGTTAACAACCAGCCCACTCGCCTCCTTAAATCTCATTCCCTCTATTGTCATTGCAATGGAATCGCCGTTAATCGAAAGATTTTCGACATCGAGATTGAGATTAGAGATTTGTAGATTATCGAAATTAACCCCATAAGGTTTAGGTTCGAAGGAGTGCTTAATCATGCAAAAATTAGAATTCACCAAGCTTATATGGCGAAATGAGATGGCCATACTCGAATCGCTCTTGGGTAAAGTATCCTTTTTAAACGATGCAAGCAGCTGGGTTAAATTCATAACTCCTGTTGAATCGTATAGGAAATTGATTTTCGCATCGTTCAAGGTAACCCTATTGAACTTGATATGCTGCGACCTCAAACTTACCTTAAGCAACGAAGCCGAGACATTGGAGGCTGCAAGCAAAGTATCGCCTCTGAGGTCGGCCACAAACAAATCTTTCAATACAATTCTATTGAAAAGCCTTAAATCGACCTTTTCAATTCGCACATCTGTTTTTAGTTGCTCTCGAAGTAGGTTAGTAGCATATGCAACCAAGCGGGTTTGAACAAAACTGCTCTGAATGGCAATCCAAAGTACCACAAGCAGCACAAGTGCTGTGAAAATAAGATAAAGGAATATTTTGGCTATTTTTTTAATAACTTTGTCCTCCCGTTGCGGTAAATCGAACTTGCATAAAGCGTGCCATTAACAACGGGTTCGAATGTAGTAAAAAGCTAAAGAAGTAGGAAATGTTTTTGTTCAATGAGCCGCTTTTTTATTCCAAAATTGGAAAATAATTTATGAGCATTACAATATTAGGAATTGAATCCTCTTGCGACGACACATCGGCTGCAGTAATTCGCGATGGCGCCTTACTATCGAACCTAATTAGTAATCAGAAGGTTCACGAGGAGTTTGGTGGTGTTGTGCCCGAACTGGCATCGCGTGCTCATCAGGCTAATATAATACCTGTGGTGGATATGGCACTTAAAAATGCCGGCATTACCATACAAGATGTGAATGCCATTGCATTTACCCGAGGTCCTGGCCTCCTTGGGTCGTTGCTTGTAGGAACTTCATTTGCAAAGGGTGTGGCACTTTCTCTTAGCATTCCCCTTGTGGAAGTCAATCACCTCCATGGGCATATTCTTGCCCATTTTATTCAAACTCAAGAAAGTAGGTCTTTCCCTGAATTTCCTTTCCTATGCCTTTTGGTTTCGGGAGGGCATACCCAAATTGTGCTGGTGCACAGCTACCTCGACATGGAAATTATTGGCAAAACCATTGACGATGCCGCAGGCGAAGCTTTCGACAAGTGTGCTAAAGTAATTGGGCTGCCATACCCAGGAGGACCTGTTATTGATAAGTTAGCACAACTTGGAAATCCTCTGGCATTTCAATTTGCCAAGCCCCTGCCAAAAGGATTCGACTTCAGCTTTAGCGGTTTAAAAACCTCGTTTCTCTACTTTCTTCGCGACCGTATAGCGACTCAACCTTCCTTTATTGAACAAAACCTCAATGATCTTTGCGCCTCATTACAACATACCATAGTTGAAATTTTAATGGACAAACTTGAGGCTGCTGCAAAAAAATACAGAGTAAAAGAAGTTGCCATTGCAGGGGGTGTTGCAGCTAATTCGCAGCTTCGAAAATCGTTAGAAGAAAGGGGAAATACTCGGGGTTGGCATATTTACCTGCCTGATTATGGTTTCACTACCGATAATGCTGCAATGATTGCCATTGCAGGGTACTACAAGTTTAAAGCAGGAATTGTTTCTAGCCTCGACATTACTCCCTTGGCACGTATGCCATTTTAGCCTCTCCTCCCCACCTTCCGGTTAATAGCCTCTGAAATAGCGAGGATTATCTGAGCCTGAGAGAAGGGTTTTTGGAGCATGCTAAACTTTTTGTTGAGTGCAATGGTAGGTTGCAGGCCGCTAGAATCAACTCCAACTAAAAGCAATATTGGCAAATTGGCATTATATTCTCTAATTTTATCAATACTTCTATCTATATCGTTACTATACGAGTCAATACTTAGAATCAAAGTATCAATCGATGTCAAATTTTCTATTGCTCCAATTGCCATATCAACGTTTTGCAATTGGAAAATGGTACAGCCACATCCAACCAGCATTGTTTTTATCAATCTATAGCCCTCATGGTCATTATCGGCAATACCTATTAACTTCGAATTGAGCCTCATAATTGTTGCCAACGTCAAACCCGTTTGCATGGGTGGCGTATTATAACCCGTAATATTCACATCCTCGAGAACAAGGCAAGGTAAACGGAAGCGAATGATAACATCGGTGGAACCATTAGTATCTATCCAAATACTATCATTACTTTGTCTTAGCAATTTTATAGAAGCCAAAATGGCCATGTTCTGCTTTGGAAGGTATTGGTTGGATGAAAGCAATCCGGTTATTTGATGCGATAAGCCCTGGGATATTATGCCAAACGTGGCGTTTAAAATAACTTCAAGAGTTCTATCATCTTCCTGCATTGCTTTAATTACAAGGCTTTCGGGCTTTTCGAATCCATATAAAAAACCAACAAAGGATTTTAGAAACAATAGAAGTTTATCGGCTTCAAAAAGGTATTTATTAAAGGCAACTAATGTATCCACCCTCACTACGTTTGATGAAAGTTCATACTGTTGCTTAATTCCTTCGGCAAAATCCCCAATTAAGTCTTCTAACGGAATCTGCTTGAACTGATTAGGCCGAAGTTCAGCAATTCGGGCATAAAGCAATATATCTTTATTTTTTTTAATAATCCTATTTTTTATGCTAACTAACGGTTCAAAAATCGTATTCACATCATTTGCCTTTCCTAATGAATAATTCAATTTAACTATCGATGCTTCAATCTCATTTGCTATTGTAGTTAATTCTTCCGATAGGTTATTTGCAATTTCAATGTTTGAACCTTCTAACTCTAATTTTGTAAGGTTAAGTTTTGAATGTCGCACTTGGAGTTGTGTAAGTTCTTCCTGCTTTATCTCTATCTCTTTGCCAAGGGCGGCAAGGGCTTTTAACCTTTTTCGAACTTTGAAACTAAAAAAGTTTCTGAGCATAAAGAATAATAGAATAACCAGAATGGCTACCAACCCCAAAAGGGACAATTTGTACCATGTGCCATAAAAAGTGGGAGTAGGTTTGAAAATAAAATCGTTAATACTTCTAATTTGCTTAATTAAACCCAGCTGGTATAGCATTTCAGCTGTTCGAAACCACCGTTCGCTATTGGTGTGACCAATCTCTATTAGTTCAGGTTTTATCAAACTTTCAATTGCTCGGGCTTCGTATAACAAATGGTCGTAGGTTTTCGATGGATTGTATTTAGAAAGTATGGTATTAACCAACTCCTCCTTATTTCTAAGGGCGTAAGTCCATCCCTTTAATGATGCTTTTCTGAACTTTTCAACCATTGAGGGATTATTGAATACCAATTGGTGGGATGTGAAAAGGCAATCGGAATAGAAGTTGATTCCAAAATCGGCGGGATTCATAATGGAAAATGGAATTCCAAATTTGTCCATAAAAAAGGGTTCATTGCTAAGGTAACCATGATACGCATCGACCCTTCCGCTTAGCAGATCATTCAGCGATAGCGACGATTCAACTATTTCAAACTGGCTGCGCACAATACCAGCCCTATATAGCATAGCTAGTATATCCACACCACTCGATGTTTCGTTAAGCATTATGCGCTTACCAATAAAATCGGTAGGTTTAGAAAGGTTACTTACAGTTTTGGAAATAAGAATTGAGGGTGAATACTGCATAATGCAAGCCACAACTACTATGGGTTTTCCCTCCATATAGTACTGTATTAACTCCGAGTTTCCTACACTAAAATGCGACTTCCCGCTCAAAATGTCATCAACTGGGTTTGTTCCCACATCGGCTTGCTTAATTTCAACCACCAAACCTTCATCCTCATAAAAACCTTTTTCTAAGGCTGCATAGTACCCTGCAAATTGGAACTGGTGCTTCCATGGCAATTGTAAAACTATTATATTTTTATTTGAATTAGCTTGTGTTGGCAACGAGGACATGATGCCAATTAAGGTTGAAATAAGAATAAATAACACTTTTATGTATCTCAATCCTATTCCCATTTTCGATATATGTTCAAATTCCTATGCAATTTAACTTAATATCAGTAAATTGCAAAATAAATTTGAGAACGTCTATAAATTTGTTAAATATTTTGTGTAAAATTCAAAACTTAAGAATTTTATAATGTTAAGAGGTTTGATGTAATTTGTAGTAATTCGACCATTTTAAATATTTTCAACAAATAGTCATGATTATTTTATCGCCTTCAAAAACTATAGGCAGCGTTAAATTGCAGAGCGAAATTACACCATCGCAACCTGTCTTTCTAAACCAATCGTTCGAAATTGTAAAAGAATTGCGAAAATTTAATGAGAAGGAACTCACGAACCTTCTCGATGTGAATCCGAAACTTGGACGATTGAATTATGAACGCTATGTTAATTGGCAAATACCATTTACAACAAAAAACAGTGGGTTTACACTGGCCTCGTTCAGAGGCGATGTTTACGAAGGACTTAATGCCGAAATCCTGAATCGTGCCGACTTTGAGTTTGCACAAAAGCAATTACGTATCCTTTCGGGGCTATATGGTATCCTGCGGCCCTTCGACCTATTTCAACCCTATAGGCTCGAAATGGGCACCAAGTTGGGAATTGGCAAGTATAAGAATTTATTCGATTTTTGGTCTGGCGCCATTACCCAGCAAATAAATAAAGAGTTGAAGCAGAATGGTTCGGATCTATTAATCAACCTCGCTTCAAAAGAGTACTATTCGGCCTTAGAATTTAAAAACATTCGCGCAAAAATAATAACACCCGAATTCAGACAATTCAACAATGGAAATCCTAAGGTAATTCCCATATTGGCTAAACGAGCCCGAGGTTTAATGACCCGCTTTATTATTACTAATCAAATTACCAGCGCAGAAAATATTCAGCATTTCGATTACGAAGGATACTGCTATTCGCCTGAACTTTCTTCCGAATCGACCCAAGTATTTGTTAGGCACACCTAGTGAACATGCAAAACCAATCCCTTTAAATACTCACCCTCGGGGTGGTAAATGTTAATGGGATGGTCGGCTGGTTGTGTGAGCTGGTGCAGAATACTCACCTCACGGTTGGCAATAACCCCCGCAGAAAATACAGCGTTTCGAAACTGCTCCTTACTAACCACTTGGGAGCATGAAAAAGTAAATAGAATCCCACCTTTTCGAAGTTTGTGCATGGCTGTAGCATTGATCCTTTTATATGCCTGCAAAGCATTTTTAAGTGCGGGTAAATGCTTGGCAAATGCTGGCGGGTCGAGAATTATCAAATCGTAGATTTGGTTATCGGTTCGCAGGAACTCAAATACATCGGCACAGGTTTCATTATGAATATTGCTCTTTATACCATTGATTTCCATATTGTGAGTTGTTAACTCAACGGCTCGTTGGGAACTATCGACACTCAGCACATGATTTGCTCCCCCTTTGGCAGCATAAACCGAAAAGCCTCCAGTATAACAGAAAGTATTGAGCACATTTGCGCCTTTGCTGTATTGCTTAAGCAACTGTCTATTCTCGCGCTGATCGATAAAGAAGCCGGTTTTTTGACCCTCTTCCCACGAAACTTCAAACCTGCTGCCATACTCGCTTAGGGTCTCATTGCGCTTTGCTCCAATTAGGTAACCATCGGAAGCAGAAATGGGCGCTTTAAATGGAAGAGTGCTTGTGCTCTTGTCGTAAACCGACTCAAGGGTTCCACCCATTATTTCTAAAATAATGCTGGCAAGTTCGTTTCGAATTAGGTACATTCCCAAACTATGCGACTGCATTACAGCAGTTTTTCCATAAATGTCGACAATTAAGCCGGGCATACCATCGCCCTCCCCATGTACCAATCTATATATGTTTGTTTCGGAATTATTGGTTAAGCCCAAACTCTTACGTAATTCGTATGCTTTCTGTAATTTTCTGAACCAAAAATCGCGCGTAATTTCTTCACATTCGAAACTAAAAAGCCTAACGCTAATTGAACTGGGTTGATAATGGCCAATTCCGCAGAATATACCTTCACTGCTATACACCTCAATTAAATCGCCTTCAACAGGATTTCCCTCTGTGCGCTTTATCGCTCCTGAAAAGACCCAGGGGTGAAAACGTTGTAACGATTGCTCTTTGCCGGGTTTAAGAATTAACTTTTTCATTAATAAATTTTTCTAAGAAAGCATTACCTATTGTTAATCAGCTTCATATATATCTGCCTGCATGCCCATGCATCGGTAGCGGCATACTGCATTTGGGACTCGGTTAGCAATTCCGCCTCCCAGTTTGAAAGCTGCTGAGACTTGGAAACCCTTTCACCAAGAACTATAGCAGCCATTTTGCGTACACTTAATTCTTGTATTCCGTATCCGCTGACGATTGATTGCAAATCTATAAATCCTTTGGGTTCGAAAGGAAAATATCGTTTAAGACCTTTAATATCGTCGCGGATGGCTGCGCCAACTTTAATAAATCTATCGTCTTCGAGATAGCGAACCAAGCTAGTTGGCAAACCCGAAAGATTAACTCTGATAAGTAGGGCAAAATTGGGAACTGCAAGTTGCAAAAGGGCCACCTGATGGTTTGTTCCTCTTTTAAAGGAGGGTTTTGTTTCTGTATCGAAACCCGCTATGGGCGAATGAACTATTTCGCGAAGGTACAAATCGACCTGTTGGGGTGTTTGGGCAACAGCAATTTTGCCCCCGAAGTGCATTTTAGGCAAATTGCTGATCTGTTCACTATTTATGCTTTCGGCAAACATACAATTACTCAATATCCTTTTGTCGGCGCGTTACAAACCAATTCGTTGTGTCGCGTTCGCCCTCTTCGGGCAATTCGGTGCTATCGTCGTCGGCATCCAACTCTGCATTATCATAATTCAGAATATGAACAGCCCTAATGGTATTGGCTATTCGAATACCCCAAAACTCTCTAAAATTCGATTGGCACTCCCACAGCGCATCGTTCATTTCTTCAACTTGGCCTTTCTGAAACGTAACTGTGAAATTTTTCAAGTCCTGATAGATATCAGCCAAATACTCGGATATTGAGGCAGAAAAGGGTTCATCGGTTTCAGAAATTCGGGTATCGAATACTTCCGGAAAAGTATCGTGCTGTTTTAGCAGACCAACTAATTTCAGGTAAATACTTTCGTACAACTTTTCTGTAACATATTTTGCTGTTCCCTCTTCGTATAAAGGCTCACAAACGGGTAAGAGGGTGGCTTTATAAAACACAAGAGGCAATAGTTTTTCTAGTAGACCAACAAAATTGGAACGTTTATAATTGGTTGCATTCTCGAGAAAAGCACAGAACTCTTTGGCTACTGTTGCAAACTCTAATACATTTTTACTGTATACCAACTCTTTAGCAGAATAGTTCATTCCTTTGAATTTGCGAGCAAACCTAGTTTATTTTTAATAAATGAGCAACAAATCAATAGACTTTAAATTCATTTACAATTCGTAACACATTGTTATTGAAATTGGTAAAAAGTGTTCCATAATTTGTTTGCCTGACATTACTATTGTGTACAGTTTGTTATTCGAATATTGGTCAACAATTTTTATTACTCGTATTTATCTGTCAAAAAAAAACTACAGTTCATCATGGTCTAAAGTTCAATTCATCATAATTATACATAAGTCCCTATAACTTATTTAGTAGATTACGTAAATATAAAAAACACTGCCTTTAAACAACATAAGTTCAAATAAATAATAAATATAAACTATGGATAAAAACGTTCAAGCTGCAGACATTAAATTGTTATCGAGCATTTTTTCGCCCGATGACATAAACCTTCTTCTTTCGAAGTCGACAGTGGTAAAATACCACAAACGCGAAACTGTTGTGAAGAAGGGCGAATTCCTATCGCACATGGTACTCCTTACAAAAGGTTTCGTAAAGGTTGAAACCGAACGCGGCAACAAGAACCTGATTTACGACATTGTTTCGGGACCAAGTATACCAGGGCTTCCTGCCATTTTGAGCTGGGATAAGTTCGATTTATCGATTGTTACCCTTTCCGACTGCGAGGTTCGTTTTTTGGAAATGGATGTATTTAAAAAGGTTCTTCGCGAGAACGGAAATGCGGCTATGGAACTAATTAACTATGGAAACAAACATTTCCTCTTCCCCATGCTCGAAAAGCTTCAATGCATTTCGCATAACAACGTGCGGGGACGCTTGGCCCACCTGCTTTTAAACTTAACTCAAATTCACGATAGCAAAGCATTCACGCTTCTCATTACTCGAACTGAAATGGCTCAAATGATTGGTTTTTCTAGAGAGAATGTAATTAGAATACTATCAGAATTCCACAATGAGGGTGTTATTACCATTTCGGGAAAGCATATTGAAGTAAAGGACATGAACAAACTGAACGATTTGGCGCTTTACAGTTAGCGCTTACTCGTCGGAGAATTGCACTAACAAGTTGCGGTAGGCCGAAAAAATCTTCGATTTGGAAACAAATCCTAGATATCGGCCTTCGCTATTTGTAACAGGCAGGTTCCAAGCTCCAGTTTCTTCAAATTTTTCAATAACCTTTGCCATCGGCTCTTCGAGTGTTATAAACTCGGGAGGTATGCTCATGAAATCGCGCACAGTTGCTGCACCATACTTCTCTGTTTCAAACATAACTTCCCGAATATCGTCGAGCGAAACCACTCCCATCATTAATCCATTTGGATCGACTACAGGGAATATGTTTCGCTTTGAACTGCTTACGGCTTTCACAATTGAGCCCAGATTTTCGTGAGCTTTCAGAACAATAAAATCGTTTTCAATAACCTCCTTAACGTTCAGTAAAGTAAGTACAGCTCTGTCCTTGTGGTGGGTTATTAATTCACCTCTGGCTGCTAAACGCTTTGTATAAAGCGAATGGGGTTCAAAGGCAATAATTGTTATGTATGCAATAGTGGAAGTTATCATAAGTGGAATGAAGAGTGCGTAACCACCTGTTAATTCTGCAATAAGAAAGATTGCTGTAAGCGGGGCATGCATTACCCCCGACATGGTTCCGGCCATGCCCACCAGTGCGAAATTGGCTTCGCTCAAATCGGTTCCGAAGGAAATATTCAGTAGTTTGGCTACAAAAAAACCCGAAATACCTCCAACAAAAAGTGTTGGTGCAAAAGTTCCTCCAATCCCTCCCGAGCCTGTTGTGATAGCCATGGCAAAAACCTTAAATACAATGAGCATTCCCAACAATGCCAGAAGAACCCATTGGTCGCTATGGAAACTTGCAAATAGGCTATTTTTAAAAATATTGTCTGAATTACCATTCAAGAGACTCTGCAAAGTATCGTAACCTTCGCCATATAGGGGTGGAAAAACGAAAATGAGCAGACCAAGCAGCACGGCTCCTGTGCCCCACTTCAGATATGGGCTACGGGTTTTTGAAAAACTTCCCTCCACTTTCATGGCCATACGGGTAAAGTAAAGGGAAACTAATCCGCAAAAAATACCCAGTAGGATGAAGAATGGTATTTTTTGAAGAGCAAACGGCTTAACCAATTCAAAGGTAAAAACCACATCCTTGCCCATTAAAAAATACGATATAGTAGTACCTGAAACGGCTGCAATTAAAAGGGGCACAATTGATGCCATGGTTAAATCGAGCATCAGAACTTCAAGGGTAAACAGTAAACCGGCCAATGGGGCCTTGAAAATGGATGCGATAGCTGCGGCGGAGCCACAGGCCAATAGTAGTGTTGTTGCCTTATAATTTAAACGAAAAAAATTACCAATATTCGAACCAATTGCAGAGCCTGTAAGAACAATTGGAGCTTCAGCTCCAACCGAACCTCCAAAACCAATGGTTAAACTGCTTGCTACTATAGACGAAAAAGTATTGTGTCTTTTAATTTTCGATTTCTTTTTTGAAATGGCGTATAGGATTCTGGTTACACCATGGCTTATATCGTCGTTAATAATATAGCGAACAAATAGTACTGTTATGAAAACGCCTATTCCGGGAAGGGCAAAATACAGGAGGATGAAGTTTCCATGCTCCATTATTTTCTCAACAACAGTATGGGTAAAGTGAATCGTATTTTTGAGAAGAACTGCTGCGAATCCGCTTAAAACACCAACAACTACACTAAGTGTAAGTATCAGCCTTCGTTGCCCTATTCTTGCAGAAAACCTAATTGCCCAATCGGCAAAAGTTATGGTTTTTCTGTAAAAATAAAGGACCCATTTGTTTAGCATGGCGATATTACTGGTTCTTATGGCGTTTGAAGTAATGCTTCGAATTGCCGTGTTCTCCATACCCAATCTCATCGCCAGTAAGATGTATCCGAGCTTCGAGACACTTTTTGCAATCATCGGCACTGTCGTCGAGGCAAGGTTTATTGGCGTAAAGTTGATACTCGTTTCTGTAAAGACCCGGAGTTATATTGGGCATAACCACGTTGGCCCCCACTTTAATTCCCTTTTCTCTTCCCAACGGATCGATGGCCTGAAGAGCAGTTGGTGCTGCAATGTTAATGTCCTTCATTACAATTCGAAGAATTGCAATCATTTTTAAGGCCAAATTGAAGCGCTCCTCAAGTGGTAAAAGAGAACTACTGTACTTGTAAAGTGGAGTATCGGCATGTTCAATGTAAGGCCCCATTCCTACCATGTCAATATCCATTTCTTTCATCCAAAGAATGTCTTCGGCTAAATTTTCGAGGGTTTGAAACGGAAGGCCAATCATTACACCAGTTCCAACCTGATACCCAATCCTTCGCAGGGCCTTAAGGCATTCAATTCGAACATCGAATTCGTGAGCAGGATTATTTGGATGTAACTTTGCGTAAAGTTCTCTGTTCGACGATTCTATGCGAAGAAGGTAGCGGATTGCCCCATTTTCGAACCATTCGCGATAGGTTTCCTCGGTTTGTTCACCAAGGGAAAGGGTAATACCCAATTCGCCGTTTGTGGCTCGACCAATTTTTTGCAGAAGTTTTGTAATTCGCTTTACAAACTCCTTGCTGGTTACCTCGCCTGTTTGTATAGCAATGCTTGCGTATTGGTTTTCCCAAGCAAATTTGGCCGATTCGAGCACTTCTTCGTCGGAAAGGTTATAACGTGTTACTTTTGTATTGCCAGCCCTAATACCACAGTAAAAGCAGTCCTTACGACAAATATTCGATAGTTCGATTAGCCCCCTGAAATACACCTTTTTCCCTACATACTGCTCCTTTACATCGGCTGCCCTGGCATATAATTTATTTCGCTCTTCTACATTAGCATTCAGTAGCTGTACAATATCAGAATAAGTTAAACTCTCTTTGGAAAGAATTTGATCGATCACGTCCATTATCAATATATATTATGCGTTAGCAAAAGTAGTTTTTTTGTTGGGTAAAATTTCTGTTTTATACTTTAAAATTCTATTAAGAAACATACATTCAAATTTTTATTATTATTCTGAATAGTAAGCAAATGTGCTTTTAAAACAATCAATATCCAACTTGTTTAACAAATTGCTACCCAAAAAAGTTTTTGTAAGTTTGCTGCCGATAAAAAATAATTCATTTTAAAAAGGTCCACAAATGACTCTTAAAATAATTGTTATAGCCCTATACGCAGTCATGATTCTTGCCGTTGGAATTATAGGTTTACGTAAAACAAAATCGTTTAACGACTTCTTTCTGGGCGGTGGCAATGTTGGTCCCTGGATGAGCGCCTTTTCCTATGGAACAGCCTACTTTTCGGCTGTGCTTTTCATTGGTTTTGCCGGCCAAATTGGGTGGAATTTTGGCTACTCGGGTTTGTGGATTGCAGTTTTTAACGCCTTTCTGGGCGTTTTTGGCGTATGGGCTCTATTCGGTTGGCGCATAAAAAAAATGTCGTCGGAATACGGCGTTGCTACCATGAGCGAATTTCTCGAGAAGCGATACAGTAGCCCATTCTTCAAACTTTTGGCATCAATTGTAATATTCGTATTTATGATTCCCTACTCAGCTGCTGTATTCATGGGACTGTCATACCTCTTTACTTCAAGTTTTGGCATTCAGTACGAATATGCACTACTGTTTATGGGCGTATTTACCGCATTATACCTCTCAATGGGTGGATACAAATCGATGGCCATGATCGATATGATTTTTGGGTTGATTATGACAGCTGGCGTTATTATTCTCTACTTCAGCACCGTTAGTAAGGGTGGCGGTCTTGCCAATATAACCGAAACCCTGGCTGCAATTAAACCCAAACTAACCGAACTCGTTGGCCCTCCAGGCTGGTGGCCTCTGCTTTCGCTGGTATTTTTAACTAGCGTAGCACCTTTTGCCATGCCTCAACTGGTTCAAAAGTTCTATGCCATTCGCGATAAGAAATCGGTTAAAGTAGGCATGTTTGCCTCAACTGTTTTTGCATTGCTTATCGGTGGGGTTGCATACTTTGTTGGTTCAACAACCCGTGTGTTTATTACTCCCGAAAATACACCAATTGTATTTAAAGATGGGGCTCCAATTTTCGACAGGCTCATGCCCGAAATGTTAACCAACGTAATACCACAGGGGCTTTCGATTATAATTTTACTGCTAATGCTTTCGGCCTCAATGTCCACATTGGCTGCTCTTGTGCTAATTTCGAGCTCGTCGTTTACAAAGGACTTTTACTCTGGCTTTATTAATAGGAAAATGGGCGACAAGTCGTTAACCCTCATGATGAGGGTTATGAGCATTTTCTTTGTATTTGTTTCGGTTGCTTTAGCATACCTAAACATCGATTCAATTGTAGCTATTCTTGGCGTATCGTGGGGTGCAATAGGTTCATTCTTTTTAGGCCCGTTTGTTTGGGGCCTTTTTACAAAATCTGTAAACCGATTTGGCGGCCTTTCATCAGGAATACTAGGACTTGCAACCTGCCTTATACTCTATTTTATCGGAATGCCCTCGCCACAGGCAGGCACCATAGGCATGTTGGTTTCGTTAATTGTAACTCCGCTATTTAGTTTCATATGGTCGCAGAGTTTGAATACAGGCAAATAAGTTGGTCAACTTAGAATAACACGTTTAAATAATGATTACCCAGCAGTTACTTAATCCCCGCAGCATAGTTGTCGTTGGAGGTTCCGACGATGTTCAGAAACCCGGTGGAAAGGTTCTAAAGAATCTTATCGATAACAACTTCCAAGGCAACCTTTACGTTGTTAACCCTAAGGTCGATACCGTACAGGGCGTTAAGTCGTTCCGCGATGTTACGGATTTGCCCCAGGTCGATTTGGCCATTCTGGCCATTGCAGCAAAATTCTGCCCACAAACCGTCGAAATACTTGCAAAGCAAAAGGAAGCGCGGGCGTTTATAATTCTTTCGGCTGGCTTTCACGAGGAGAGCGAAGAGGGAGCCAAACTCGAAGAGCAAATTGTTGAAACAATTAATGCAACCGGAGGTTGCCTCATTGGCCCCAACTGCATTGGGGTTATGAATTCAAACTACGCTGGCGTGTTTACAACACCCGTTCCCAAACTCGATCCCATGGGAATCGATTTTGTTTCGGGATCGGGAGCTACTGCGGTTTTTATTATGGAAGCCGGAATGCCAAAAGGATTAACCTTTTCGTCGGTTTACTCGGTTGGCAATAGCGCACAAATGGGGGTAGAAGATATTTTGGAGTATATGGACGCAAGTTTCGACCCCAAAACCAGCTCGCGAATTAAATTACTTTACGTGGAAAGCGTCAACAAACCCGAGAAGCTGCTAAAGCATGCCTCGTCGTTAATACGAAAAGGTTGCCGCATTGCAGCCATTAAATCGGGTGGATCCGAAGCCGGAAGCCGGGCTGCCAGTTCGCACACCGGAGCCCTTGCCAGCAGCGATGTGGCTGTTGAGGCTCTTTTCCGCAAGGCAGGAATTGTGCGTTGCAGCGGTCGCGAGGAGCTAGCCACAGTGGCAGCCATTTTTATGCACCCCGAACTTAAAGGAAAGCGCATTGCCATTATAACCCACGCAGGTGGCCCTGCCGTAATGCTAACCGACTCGCTCTCGAACAGCAAACTCGAGGTGCCAACCATTGAAGGACCAGAGGCCAAAGCTCTTTTAGAGAAACTTTACCCGGGCTCATCGGTTGCTAACCCCATCGACTTCCTGGCCACTGGCACCGCCGAGCAGCTTGGGCATATTATCGATGCATGCGAAAACGACTTCGATAATGTTGATGCCATGGCCGTTATATTTGGTAGTCCTGGGCTTTTCCCTGTTTTCGATGTGTACGACCTGCTCGACCGTAAAATGAAGGAGTGCAAAAAACCCATATATCCAATTCTTCCTTCTATTATAAATGTGAAAGACGAAATTGCTCACTTTCTTGCCAAAGGAAGGGTAAATTTCCCCGATGAGGTAGTTTTCGGAAATGCTTTAGCAAAAGTATTCTTCACTCCAAAACCCCAAGAATCGAAACCACAGTTACCCGAAGTAAATACAGCAGCTATTCGCAAGGTTATCGATAGCGTTGGTAATGGCTACCTAGCACCCGATAAACTTCAGGAGCTGCTCGATGCTTCAGGAATTACCCGTGCAGGCGAAGCGGTTGTAATTTCGGCCGAAACGGCCGTTCAGTCAGCTCAAAAGTTGGGGTTCCCAGTGGTAATGAAGGTTGTAGGTCCCGTTCATAAATCCGATGTGGGCGGAGTGGTTCTTAATGTAAAGGATTCCGAGGTCGTTACCCGCGAGTTTGAGCGAATGATAAGAATTAAGGATACCACCGCAATTCTTATTCAACCTATGCTTTCGGGGGTTGAACTATTTGTTGGTGCAAAGCGCGAGGATAAATTCGGACACATGGTTCTTTGTGGACTAGGTGGAATATTCATTGAGGTTTTAAAGGATGTAAACGCCGGACTTGCCCCAATTTCCCAAACCGAAGCATTGGATATGATTCACCGCTTAAAAGGTTACAAGATTTTGCAAGGTGTTCGCGGACAGGAGCCTGTTAATGAGCAGCATTTTGCCGAAATGGTTTCAAGGGTTTCAGCATTGGTAATGGCAGCCCCCGAAATTTTCGAAATGGATTTAAACCCATTACTGGGTAGAAAAGATAGAGTGGTAGCCGTCGATGCCCGAATACGAATTGAAAAGTAAGCTTATGAACAAACTAACCGATCGAATAAAAAATCTTTCGCCCACCGAGTGGCTTCTAATAGGAACGGTTATTATTCTAATCGTATTAATAATACGAAGGTGGGATTGGATTTCGAAGGAAGCTTCGGAAGCCTTTTCGAATATTTTTAAACCACGTTTTTAAGAAATATTTTAATTTGCTTAAAAGACCTCCGAAATGGGGGTCTTTTTTTTGCAAAAAATGCAAACTGGGTAAATATTTTTAGTAAATAGTGCAAAAAATGAATTGTGAGTTGCAATTTTTGCAAATTTCTATACTTTAAGCAAATCATCGGGCCATTTATTTGCATTTTTTGCAAATTTTGAAAAAGCTGTTGCATAAATCAATTTGTAATGAGCTTCATTGAGTTTTACCTTTGGTTTCAGCTATAATATTAAAATAATATGAAGCCATGAAAAACTCAATTTGTTTAATAAGTTCTATAGCATTTCTATTCCTTCTTTCAGATTTATTTTCCCAAGAAATAAGCGAAGGAAAATTAAAAAATCAAACACTCCAGGTTGAAGTTTCCGGACCATTACTTGTACATCCTACACCATTAATTATAATGCTTTTATAAATGTAGGAAAATTTAAACCTTACTTCGGAATAGGAGCTCAATACTTTCCGCATTCCGAATCGAACGAAAACGTATTTATGGGATACCCTCAGTTTGGATTGTTAATTGGTGAAAAAAGTATGTTTGAAATTAATTTAGGGTTGTCGGTAGATTTTAAGTGTTTTGAGCATATGCCATCCATTTACACAGGGTATCGCTATATTTCGAAACAAAATCCCTTTAACTTTAAGGTTGGATTTACTACCTACTATTTGGGAAAATCTAGTGAAAATTCGATTTTCTATTTTCCAATGTTTTTTCCTACTCCTACCATAGCATTCGGAGTTGCTTGGTAAAATACTGAATAGTAAAACAACCTCATAGTTACGTTGCTGATTTAATTGTAACCCAAAAACCTGAAAAAATGAAAACAAAAGCGATTTTTTTAATTATTGCATGGGTTTTTACGGCCTTTTCACAAACTAATGCGCAGGACAAGACTAACCTCCTAAAGATTGAAACCAAGGATGGTAATGAATTTGTTGGAATACTTGTCAGCGAAGACGACGAAAAGTTGGTTATAAATACCGAAAATTTTGGCGAAATATCGCTGCGTAAAAATATAATTGTTAAAAGAAGCGAGGTTGAAAGTTCCAAGTTGGTTGAGGGCGTCCTATGGGACGATAACCCACAGGCAACCCGTTACTTATGGACTCCAAATGGTTACGGATTGAAAGCTGGTGAGGGCTACTACCAAAACATATGGGTTTTTTATAATCAACTATCCTATGGGGTCACAAATATGTTCTCTGTTAGCGCAGGTACAATACCTTTATTCCTTTTTGGAGTCGAAGGATACACCCCTGTATGGATTGTTCCAAAGTTTTCTTTTCCCATTGAAAAGGACAAAGTTAACTTGGGGGCCGGTATTTTTGCGGGAACAGTCCTAGGTGCATCTGAATCGAATTTCGGTATTGCATTCGGTACGCTAACACTGGGCGACAGGAATAGCAACCTAAGCCTTGCTTTGGGCTGGGGATACTCTTCGAGCGATTGGGCCGAGAGGCCTATAATTAATGTAAGCGGCATGGCACGCGTTACTTCACGAGGTTATTTACTAACCGAAAACTACTACATGCCTTTAGGAGGAGAATTCGACATATTAGTAATTTCCTTCGGAATCCGCTATGTAATTAAAAAGGTGGGGCTCGATTTTGGCTTATATATACCCTTCTTCAAGGGTATGGATGGGCCAAGGAGTTTACCTACTGTAGGCGTTACTGTACCGTTTGGAAATGGGGTTAAATAAGTATTATTATCTATTACTTAACGAGGTTTCCAATTCAATTTTCTATATTTGTAGGTGAGCCAATCAATACAAGTTATCCACGAACAAAATAGCAAACTTTACAGTTATGAAAAAAATTGGAATTTTCTACGGCCCAACGGGTGGTTCTACCGAGCGAGTTGCCAAAAAAATTCAAGCAGCCTTTGGTGAAAATCATGCCGATTTAATGCCTATTAAAGAATGTACTGCTGCCGATATTGATAAATACGAGAATATTATATTTGGCTGCTCTACAATTGGAAAAGAAACATGGCAATCGGACAAACCCAAGCCCGACTGGGATATATTTCGGTCTGAACTCGAAAAAATCAACTATAAAGGCAAAACCTTTGCCCTATTCGGACTAGGAGACCATATAACCTACCCTATGATGTTTGTAGATGCTATGGGAATACTTGCCAAAGAAATGTTGAAGCACAATGCCAATATTATTGGTAAAGTTCCTACCTGCGAGTACGAATTCAAAGAATCGGAAGCACTTTTTGGTAACGAGTTTATTGGCCTACCCATTGACGAAGACTTTGAAGCCGACCTTACCGATCGCAGAATTAAAGAGTGGGTTGCACGCTTAAAGATGCACTTTGCTTAATTCTCAAAATATTCTTTTGAAAGTCCAATTCGCAAAGGGATTGGACTTTTTCTTTTTTAGTAATTTCAATATCACTGTAAGCAATGCATGGCAGTAAATTAACACTTAACATGCTGAAGAACATAAAAAAGTATATATTTGCATTACAATTTCAATTCGTGGCTTAAAAATCATTAAAGAATTTGTTATGGTGCTTACAAAGAGCGATTTAGACAGTGCGTTTGAGGGAGTTTGCTCGCTACTTATTGGCCTTAAGCCAAAGGAAAAAGAACTTTTACGTAAGTACTTTACCTGCTCTACCTACAAGAAAGGAGAGATTATTTACCGCGATGGCGATGTTCCTTCGGGACTCGTTTGCCTATACAAGGGAAAGGTAAAAATTTACAAAGAGGGTGTTGGGGGACGCGACCAAATTGTACGAATGGCTAAACCAATGAGTTTTATTGGCTACCGTGCTCTTTTTGCCGATGAAAATCATATTGCATCGGCTCAAGCCATTGAAGACAGTATTATTTGTGAAATTGAAAAAAGTAATTTCCTTAAGGTTCTGAAAAGCAATGCTCTGCTGACCTATCATATTCTAAAATCGCTTGCAACTGAATTGGGCTTTTCGAACAACCGAACGGTAACCTTAACCCAAAAACACATACGCGGCCGCCTAGCCGAATCGCTTGTATTTCTTCGCGACACATACGGATTAGAAGACGATGGCGAGACCATTAAGGTTTACCTTTCGCGCGAAGATTTGGCCAGCCTCTCGAACATGACCACATCAAATGCCATTAGAACCCTTTCGGCTTTTGCCGATGAGGGTGTTTTGGAGTTAGATGGACGAAGGATAAAAATAATTGACCCCTATAAACTGGAGAGGATCAGTAACCTCGGATAGCAATTTTCAATATTTAGCCACCAGCGGCATTTTTCGTCCAAAGCCAAATGCTTTCGAACTTACCCGTAGTATGGGTGAACATTGAAATCGCTTGTACTCATTTATATTAACAAGCTTTATTGTTTGCCTAACCGTTGCCACATCGAAACCTTCGGCTATAATCTCATTTTCGCTTTTGCCCTCCTCAATGTATAGGTAAAGAATTCTATCCAGTATTTCGTACTCGGGCAGCGAATCGGAATCTTTTTGGTTGGGACGCAATTCCGCCGAAGGCGGTTTAACAATAGTGTTTAGGGGAATAATTTCTTCTTCTCTATTAATATATTTGGCAAGCGCATAAACATCGGTTTTGTAAACATCGCCAAGAACGCTCAATGCTCCGCACATGTCGCCATACAATGTTCCATACCCAACCGCAGCTTCGCTTTTATTAGATGTATTTAGGAGCAAATGGCCAAATTTATTGGAAAGCGCCATGAGCATAACTCCCCTAACCCGAGCCTGAATGTTCTCCTCGGTTAAATTCTGGGGTAGCCCATTGAACAGAGAATCCAAACTCCTATTGACTTGACTATAAACTTCCTCAATACTAATAATATCGTATTGAACATTCAGTTTTTTAGCCAGTTTTACTGCATCGGAAATAGAATGTTCCGATGAATATTGCGAAGGCAACAGAAGAACCCTAAGATTTTCGCTTCCAAGCGCTTTCTGGGCTAGGCAAAGCACAACAGCTGAATCGATACCTCCCGATAGCCCAAGCGTAGCTTTCGAAAATCCCATTTTCCTAAAGTAGTCGGCAACTCCCAGCACCAGTGCTTTATAAATTTGTTCAATGCGTTGCTCATTGTTAAATACCTCTATGGCAGGCATCGAATCAATTTTATCGGTATCAATAAGTTGCAAATCCTCTTCGAATCGCTTAAGGAGCAGAACCACGCTGCCTTTTCCGCTAATCACCATAGAGCCGCCATCGAAAACCAAATCGGTATTAGCCCCTACCTGATTAACGTAAACAACTGGTAATCCGAACCTATGGGTTGTTCGTTTGAAAACTTCAACTCTCCTCTGGTAGTTGTCCGATGAAAATGGTGAAGCTGCAAGATTTATAATAATTTCGGGGTTCTGCTTGGCCAATTCAGCCATGGGCGAAACTTTATAAAGTTTGCTTCGCCTAACTGCCGATGAAAGCGGCTGGTCATCCCACAGATCCTCACAAACGGTTATTGCAAATCGTTTAGTGTTCAATTCGGCAACCCTAAACTCAGTGTTTGGCTCAAAATAACGGTACTCGTCGAAAATATCATAAGTAGGTAAAAGTGCCTTATGGTGAATGCTAATTATTTTCCCTTCGCCTAAAAGGTATGCCGAATTGAATAGCAATTTGCCCTCGGGGGTATTGTTTGGAGCTGGAGCGCCAACAATTGCATAAATAGTGGAACAATGTCTTGCAATGGCTTCAACAGCATCTAGGCACTTTTCAATAAAATCGGGACGATCGAGCAAATCGTGCGGCGGGTAGCCACAAACCGAGAGTTCAGGAAAAACCACCAGCTGAGCGCCCAAATTTTTTGCTTTGCTAATTGAATTGAGTATTTGGCTGCTGTTCCCCTCAAAATCGTTTACAATGGGGTTAATTTGGGCAATTGCTATTTTCATTAAATTAAAAATCTCATTAAAAAACTAGAAAACTAAACCAATCCGTAAAGAAAAACTTGCAACACCTATATGTCCATGCCCTGCCTTGTATACTGGAGTAAAACTATTGGTGAATTGAATACCAGTTTGAACAGCCGAAGGCCCACCCAGAGAGTGCTCAATTCCGGCTCCAATGCTGTAGCTGGCAAAGGCCCAATGAACCTGATCGTTGGTTACAACCTCCTTATCGATTCCGCTCGATTTTTCCCAAACATATCCCTTCAGTTTGAAATGACCCTTAATGGCAACCTGAGCAAAAATACTCAGATATCCTATCTCAACGGTTCTGAATTTTAAACCTATGGGTGCATTTATGTATTGCCCTCTATACTCCACATTGCTGTTGGCAGCAATTGGGTAAGTTCCATCGCGAGTTATAATGTTAAACCCAGTTTCGTTGTATTTAAGGTTGCCCCCCAAGCCTTCGAGCGATAGCCCAAAAAGCACAGCATACCTTTGAGCAAAATAGCGTTCGCCAACAAATCCAATATCGTATCCAAATATCGAACCGTTGGAAGTAAATTTTTTGGTGTCGGAATTGAACCATGCCAACTGGGGGTCGACAAATATTCCAAACTGATAACCCTGCGAAAATATTAGTTTTGGTACTACAACCAGCACCATTAGTATGGTTATTCTGTTAAATGCAGATTTCATAGTGAGTAGGTTTTATGAAACAAAATTAGCCATATTTTTTCAAGTGCTATAAAAGACTTAGCTTTTTGAAAATATAAATTAAAAAATCGTAACTCTTTCTTTGTATTATAGTAAACTGTATCTTTGCTCATTGTTTTTCGTATTACAAACGTATCTAATTGTCTGAAGCAGCGATTTATCAATGCCAAGGACCCATAATTACAAAAACTAATCCAGAGGAGATTAATCTAATGGAAAGGCGACTCGGAGCAGCGCTTATTCTTGTTGAAAACAAGGAAAGCGTGAATAAACTCAATCAGATTCTCACCGCACATGCCGATGTTATTATTGGCCGCCAGGGTATTCCTTTAATCAACAGAGGAGTAAGTATTATTTCCTTGGTTTTACAGGGCAACTCCGATGAGATTGGAGCACTAACTGGGCCCATAGGAAAACTGGAGGGTGTTCAGGTGAAATCGATAATGATGAAGGGCAACCCTTTAAATTCCGAATCTCCTGCAAATTCAAAGAACATTTAAAGGAGAATTGCCATGAAATTTACACCCGAAAAATACCGGTTGCCCGATGAGCCCATGAAGCCTTTCATTGATGTTGATGAAATTTGGGACTTCATAAACAAAGCCCAACCCACCCAGGAGCGAGTAAGGCAAATAATTGCTAAAGCCTTAGCCAAAAATCGGTTAAATCTTGAGGAGACTGCTGTACTTGTCAATACAACCGACCCCGATTTGGTAGAAGAAATCCTTCAGGGGGCACGTACCCTAAAAGAACAGGTTTATGGAAACCGAATCGTTCTGTTTGCCCCTTTATACATTGGAAATAGCTGCACCAACAATTGTGCATACTGCGGTTTTAGGGCATCGAACAAGGAAGCAATTCGCACCACGCTTTCCGACAATGAAATTGTGCAGGAAGTTGAAGCCCTTGAGGATAATGGCCAAAAGCGTTTGATTCTGGTTTATGGCGAACACCCGCGCTACTCCCCCGAATATATTGCACACACCACTCGGTTGGTTTATGGAGTTAAGAAAGGTAATGGTGAAATTCGAAGGGTGAATATTAATGCAGCACCCATGGACATAGAAGGTTTCAGAGTAGTTAAAGAAGCAGGTATTGGAACCTACCAGATTTTTCAGGAAACTTACTATCCCGAAGCATACGCAAAGTACCATTTGGGGGGTAAAAAACGCGACTATGAATGGCGGTTAACCTCGCTCGACAGAGCGCAGGAGGCAGGATTAGATGATGTTGGTATTGGTGTATTATTCGGACTTTACGACTGGCGCTTTGAAGTACTTTCGCTTGTAAGGCATACCAACCATCTGGAAGCCTGTTACAAAGTGGGGCCCCACACCATCTCGTTCCCACGGATTCAGTCTGCTTCTTCAATTAATGTAACCGACGATTATTTAGTTTCCGACAACGACTTTGTTAAATTGGTGGCCATACTTCGCCTGGCAGTTCCATACACTGGCATGATTCTTACTGCTCGCGAATCGGTAGCTGTTCGCAGGCATGTACTGCAATTCGGGGTTTCTCAAATCGATGGGGGTACAAAAATCGAATTGGGCTCGTATGCCCAATCGAAAAACGAAGCTCAAAATCTTACTCGCGAACAGTTTCTTATAAACGATAATCGTTCGTTGGGTGAAGTAATCGACGAATTGGTAGCCAACAACTATATACCTTCCTTCTGCACTGCTTGTTACCGCTTGGGCAGAACGGGTGAGCATTTCATGGAGTTTTCGGTTCCGGGTTTTATAAAAAGGTTCTGTACTCCCAATGCCCTGCTTACCCTAACAGAGTATTTAGTTGACTATGCAGCGCCCGATGTACAGGAAAAAGGGTGGAAACTGATTGATAAAACCCTAAACGAGCTCGATGGACACGGAAACCCCGAGGAGATTAGGCGTAGAATTGAACGAATAAAAAGTGGCGAGAGGGACTTATACTACTAGTATTACTTTTTGTTAACTAAAGATTTGCCCATAACCTCGTTGTAGCAACCCCTGCAAAGGGGTTCGTACGATTCGGTTTCACCAAGCACCACCAGTTTATCGCCCTGAATGGTACGATGCGAGTACTGAGCTAAATTTCCACACTTTACGCAAATGGCATGAACCTTTGTTACGTACTCGGCACATGCCATTAGTTGTGGCATGGGGCCAAACGGATTCCCCCTGAAATCCATATCGAGGCCCGCAACAATTACTCGTATACCCATATCGGCCAACTTGTTGCATACTTCAGCCAAATTATTATCGAAAAATTGGGCTTCATCAATACCAATTACATCTACCTGCGACGACATGAGCAGAATGTTACCCGATGATGTAACTGGAGTACAGCGAATGGCATTGGCATCGTGCGACACAACATCTTCTTCGGAGTAGCGAGTGTCGATTTGGGGTTTAAAAATCTCCACATTCTGCTTGGCAAATTTGGCGCGCTTAAGGCGTCGGATTAGCTCCTCGGTTTTACCTGAGAACATCGATCCGCAAATGACCTCAATCCATCCGCGTCGATTTGGACCCCCAATAGAATTTTCTAGAAAATGCATTGCAATAAAAAGAATTATCTTCGTTAGCTTTACAAAAGTATGTAAAAACTTATTTTTGAAGCTGAAATGTTGATAACTATGGATAATTTAACAGCACTAAAAAATGCTCACCAACGAATAACTGAGGTACAACAGTTATTGGGTGTTGCACTAGAAAGGGGAAACCTTTCATCAATCGACCGCGACTTAATTCTCGAAAAACTACGTAGAATATATGACGAACTGACGTTCGAACGGTCGGTTAAGGCACCTCCGGTTGAAACCCCAAAAGAAAATTTTCGGGAGCAAAAGAAAATTCGACCCGAGAAAGTTGAACCCATAAAGCAAGAACCTGTTGTTGTTACAATGAAATTGGAGTCGGTTAGGCAGGAAGTTAAACCCGAACAAATTAAAACTGCCCAAGAAAGACCCGCTGAAATAGAAGCGAAACCTACAATTGAAAAGGTTGTTGAAATTGTTTCAAAACCTGAACCCAACGATTCGACACTGGGCCTGCAAGTTTCATCATCTGAAACACATTCACCTGTTCAGGGCGAAATTCTGGCCGACAAGTTTAAAGATAGCCGCAAATACAGAAACGAATCCATTGGAACTCCTAAAAAGGATGTGGCATCGAAAATGCAGAACAAGCCTATTAGCGACCTTACCAAGGCTATTGGAATTAACGATAAATTTCTTTACACAAAGGAACTTTTCAACGGCAACGCCGAACTTTACAGTACAACTATTAAAAAATTAAACAATTTTACCGACATTAACGACGCTCTCATTTTTGTTCAGGAAAATTTTCATTGGGACGAAAATAACGATGCTGCCAATAGGCTTCTGGAGCTGGTTAGACGTAAGCTATTGGCAATTTAGCAGCCATGGGAAAATTGTATATAGTGCCTACTCCAATTGGTAACCTCGACGATATAACCCTGCGAGCCCTAAAGGTATTAAAGGAGGCATCTATCATTCTATGCGAGGATACCCGTACTAGCAGCGTACTTCTGAAGCATTTCGATATTCGGGTTCCGCTCTGGTCGCACCATAAATTTAACGAACACAAAACCGTTGAAACGGTCGCAGAACGGATAGCTGCAGGGCAAAATGTTGCGCTCATTTCCGATGCCGGAACACCCGGCATTTCCGATCCTGGATTTCTTTTGGTTAGAACATGCATTGAGCAGCAACTCGAGGTAGAATGCCTTCCCGGAGCAACAGCATTCATTCCTGCACTGGTGGTTAGTGGTCTTCCGTGCGACCGTTTTCTGTTCGAGGGTTTTTTACCCCAAAAAAAGGGGCGAAACAAACGAATAGCCGCACTTGCCAATGAGGAACGAACCATTGTATTTTACGAATCGCCATTCCGGCTAGTGAAACTGCTCGAACAGCTGGCCGAAGCAATGGGTGGCAATCGAAGGGCCAGCGTTTCGCGCGAACTAACCAAACTCTTTGAGGAAACCCAGCGTGGCACCCTGATTGAACTTATTGGTGTCTTTAGTAAAAAAACCGTAAAAGGTGAAATTGTAGTTGTGGTTGAAGGCTTAAACCCAAAAAAAGGATCAAATACTAAGCATGAAGAGGAGTTGGAATAAAGCAGATTGCTCCTTTTCAAGTTTAACTGATCTGTTATTCTAATTGCATGGATAATTATTGAAACCATGATTACCAAGAAGTTAATCTTCATCCTCTCAATTTCATTATTTTTAATCGTTTCCTGCAAAAAGGAGCAGCCCATTAAATTAACTGGGACAATTCATGGCTACTCCAACCAAATGCTGTATGCATATAGTGCCGATAGCGTTTTTCGTTACAAACCGATTGGGTTGCCAACAGATTCTGTGATTACCGATAGCTTGGGTAATTTCAATTTAAAATTTCAGAAAAGTGTTGGTGCTCTTTATTTTGTAGATAATAGAAACGAATTTGTTACAACCTTTCCAATTATTACCCATGGTGCCAAACATTTATCGGTAACACTTTCGCATTTCAACTCGCTCGACCTTACCTTTGAAGGTAACAATGCATCGGTAAACAA
>JBBIRB010000039.1:0-26393 GCA_037442025.1 Bacteroidales bacterium
CCAGCGCAATGAATAGCGGAGAGGTAGTTGGGTTGTTAAGTTCACATTCCGTTTTGCCCGACGATTTTTTCTACATCCCTGCCGGAACGGTTCATGCTATTGGTAAAAATATTGTACTACTCGAAGTGCAGCAAGCATCCGATATAACCTATCGAATTTACGACTGGGACCGCCTTGATAGTAACGGACGACCTCGGGAACTTCATACTGAACAAGCCCTCGAAGCCATCAATTTTAATTGCGAAGGGCAAGGAAAGTTAAGAATTACGCCCATTTCAAATCAAAGTCAAAACCTGTTAAAATGTGAATACTTTAATATAAATAGGCTAAACCTTACTTCTCCATTTGAAATTGACAGGTACACTTTCGATTCATTCGCTTTGTACTTTTGTGTCGATGGTTCCTTCAAATTAATTTATCAAGAAGGTGAAGTGAATGTGGGAATAGGAGAATTAGTTCTTGTTCCAGCGGAAATTAAAGTGTTCAGTATTTCACCAAAAAACACTGCAAAAGTCATTGAGGTAACTATGGATTAAACAGCAGAATATAAGTCAAAACGAATTTATATTTTGTATGTGATTGGAAAATAGACACTAGCGATTCATTGGGTTCGATTTAATGAATTTATGGTATGCTCTTTGACTGTTAGGCCACTCGAGCAATATTAAGCGCCAAACAATATATTTTAGAAGGAAGTTGTTTTGTTTAAGATTTTTTCTATAATTTTATGTTTAAATTAACCAGTAAACGGTTTGCTTTCAGGCATCTTTTCAATGGAGCGTGCCAATGAAGTAAAAGATTAATTGGTGAGTTTCAACGAAAAGAGCAATTTTTTAAAATGGACAATATCATATATTTCATAAAGTCCACACTTTCAAGCGACATGGCTACAAGTGGTTTTCCCCTAATTTATAAGGGTGAAATGAACCATCATATCATGCGCGCATTTGCCTTCATGGCAAACCGAAAAATTGCTGAGAACAACATTCCAACTCCAATCCGGAAAAGGGTCTTTCATATAATGATCGAGTGCTTGCAGAATATTACCAAGCATTCCGACGATTTTGACAAGAAGGACAAGCAAATTGGTAATGGCCTTTTCATTGTTGGTTACGACAAAGACTCTTTCTATGTTATGACCGGGAATTTGGTTAAGAACGAGAAAATGAAATCATTGGAAGACCGAATTATTGCCCTTAATACCGCCTCAAAGGAAGAGTTGAAAGAAATGTTTATAAAACAAATGACACAAGGCTCTCTTAATGAGAAAGGTGGTGCAGGGCTTGGTTTGATTGATATTGCCCGAAAGTCGGGGCGCAAATTATTTTACCATTTTGCCCCTTACGACCACCATCGGCATTTTTTCCTCCTTGTGGTTAAAATATCCCTTAAGCTTCCACTACATAACGAAGAGGAATAGTTTTTTAAGAAAAAATGATCTCGGCATTCAATTTTTGGGAACTATTTTTGTGGTTGCTGTAATAATGAATGATGTAAATGTACATAATACGATATGAAAACTTCACTTCTAACAATACTATTGCTTCAACTTACTGCAGCCTTCGCGTTCGCACAAACTAAGGATGAGGAGCGCGAGCGACTGAAAATTGCAAATAATAAGGTCAAGCAAATTACCCAATGGTCGCACCGGTACAGGCAAGGAAAGCCTGAGCAAACGGGTTATAAAACTTCTGAAACCAGGTACGACAGAAATGGAAACCCCATTGAAATTACAAACTACAGGGCAAATAGTGATGTTTCGTCGCGGGCATTGTATAAGTACAACGATAAGAACCAGAGAGTTGAGTACGTTTTTTATCAGAAGGATAAAAAACCCCAACTAGAAATTACTAACAAACAGAACTATCAGTACGATAGCAAAGGCAATAAAATTCTCGAAGTACGTTTCGATGGCGCTACCCAGAGCAGAATAGTTTACGAATATCATCCCGATAGCCGCCCCAAAAGCATCGTATCGACCTCGGCGGGTAATAAGATTAATGAGAAATGGGACTACTTTTACGAAGGAAACAATCAAGAAATAAAAGTTTTCGATGGAAGCCAGAATTTGCTTTCATCTACCAAAAGAAAATTCAACTCAAAAGGGAATGTAACTGAGGAGGTGCGCTTCGATGGTAAGGGTAAGGAGCTTAAAAGGCAAAACTTTACCTTCAATAACAATGATCAAATGATTGAGATGGTTGAGTATTATGCAGGAGCCCTCATAAAAAAATTAACCTACAAACACGATGCTCAAGGGCAAGTTATTGAGGTAACCCAAGAGAATCCCGATGGAACTCGCTTTACTCAATCATCGTTTAAGTTCGACCCCAAGGGCAACCTACTAGAAGAGCGCTGGAGCGAGGGAGACCCCAATGAATTTTCCCACAAACAGTCGAGCTACGATGGTAAAGGAAACCCTCTTGAAGTCGATTCGTATTATGCACCATATAAATTTAGAGTGCTTTACAAATACACTTACGATTACTACTAAAAAAATATTTGATTTCTATTTTTTAAACCCATTCATTATTCCGAATGGGTTTTTTTACATAAATTTTATTGGTTCTTTAAACAATTCAAGTAATTAGAAGGTTTTAATACAAATAATGAACTATGAACGGATTTAGAAAAATTGACCCAATGGCTCTTACTGGTAACGTATTCGAAATGCTCGATAGGGACTGGATGCTTATTACCGCTGGTGATATGTTGAAACATAATACTATGACTGCTTCATGGGGTATGTTCGGTTTTTTGTGGAGGAAGCCGGTAGTCAATATTTTTATACGTCCTCAGAGGTATACATATATCTTTGTAGATGAGAGTAACCACTTTAGCTTATCTTTTTTTGGTTCCAAATATCGTGAGGCACTTAATATTTGTGGAACTAAATCGGGAAGAGATATTGATAAAATAAAAGAGGCTAATTTAACCCCAATTCAAACCCCAAACGGTACAGTTAGTTTTCTGGAGGCTCGTTTAATATTCGATTGTGTGAAACTATACTCTGACGATATTGTCCCCAATTGCTTTAATGACAATCAGATTCCTTTGAGCATATACCCTCAGAACGATTTTCATCGTTTTTTTATCGGAGAAATAGTTGGTTGCTATGAACGAGTTGCCAAATGATAAAATAAGGAGATGTGAGGTGTATTACGATTCGACTTGCAAACTATGCAATTCCATTGTTACCCATTTTTCGACAAAAAATACTGCTGGAAAATTTGCTTTTATAGCAAACAATACATTGAAAGAGAGTGCTGTTGAAGGTTACAATACTCAAAACACACTTGTTGTAATTAATGATAAGGGACAAGCATACGCATATTCCGATGCGGTACTGACTATTCTAAAAGAACAAGGTGGGGGCTATTTGTTGATATACTATATTGTCAGGGCAATGCCACGGAGGTTGAGAGACTATTTGTATAAGATTGTTGCCCGAAATCGACACAAATTATTTTGAATTACCTGAGTCGAGGCTATTGAACTAAATTTCTTCGTCCCATGAATTATCCCAATCTTCGAAGGCAAGGTCTCTTATTTCATCGAGGCTGCGGCGCTCCTTTTTGGTCGGACGGCCAGTGCCGGGGTCGCGGTAGCTCTGGAAGGCAAATAATTTGGCATTAAGTTTCTCAAGTTCACTTTCGGGTGTAATATTTTCGAGGTACTCATTTACCAGTTTTGCCCCAATCCTGTTTTTGGGAAAACCTTTAACAATAAATGTGAAGTTAACAGGGGGTTTACGTACCTCTACTCTATCGTTCACTTTAGCTTCTTTCGAGGGCTTTGTTTCAATTCCATTAATTTTGATGCGACCCTTTTTGCATGCCTCAGTGGCCATGCTTCTTGTTTTGAATACTCGAACGCTCCAAAGCCATTTGTCGATACGTTCCGATTGCATATTATGGAATGAGTTTAATACTGCTACTTTTTATTGTACAGGCTCATTGTGCGTTCAACTCCAATAGAACCAATGCTCAGTATTATGTCCGAGGCAATCTTTAATCGCTCGGGAAGTGCATCTTTTTCGCTTTGCGACCATTCGCCCAGAACATAATCGACCTGGCGCCCTTTCGGAAAATCACCCCCAATGCCAATGCGCAATCGTGCAAACTCAGTTGTGCCAAGTGTTTCGATAATACTGCTGAGGCCGTTATGGCCACCATCGCTACCCTTCAGCCTTAGTCGAAGTGTTCCGAATGGAATTGCAATATCGTCAACTACTGCCAGAAGATTTTCGATAGGGATTGATTCTTTATTTAGCCAATAGTGAACTGCCTTGCCGCTCAGGTTCATGTATGTTGATGGCTTCAGCAAAATGTATGTTCGCCCCTTGTGCTTAAGCTCAGAAATAGAGCCATACCGCATACTTGTATAAACAACATTGGACGCTCCTGCAAGAGCGTCCAATGCTAAGAATCCTACGTTGTGACGAGTGTTGGCGTATTCAGCACCAATGTTCCCAAGTCCTGCAATCAAGTATTTCACGATTGCTTAATGCTAGTGATTAATTATTTTGCAGCTTCCTCAGAGGCTTGAGCACCACGGGCGGCTCTGGTCATTTTCACAGAAGCAATAACTGTGCTCTTGGGATCGAGAATAGTGATGTTGGGAAAGTCGATATCGGCTACCAAACGGCTTTTGCCGAGTCCCAAGTCGGAGATGTCAACTTTGAGTGTGTCGGGAAGGTGCTTTGGTAGGGCCGAAACGTGAAGTTTTCGAGTAATTTGACTTAGTTTTCCACCCACTTTCGCCCCTTCGGCTGAGCCGGTTAATTCAACAGGAATTTGAATGGATACATTTTTCTTGTCGGAGATTTCAATGAAGTCGATGTGCAAAACCCTGTCAGATACTGGGTGATACTGAATTTCCTTCAGGATGGTATGGCGAACTTTGCCATCGATATTGATGTTTACAATGTAAACATGGGGGGTGTAAATCAGGTCGCGAAGGTCGCGCTCATTTACAGAAATCATGGTGTTTTTTTCACCCCCATAAATAACTGCGGGGATAACTTGTTGCCTTCTGCTTTTTTTGGCAAACTTTTTTCCGGTTTCGGTCCTCAGCGAACCGTTTAGTTCGAAACTTTTCATTTTTTTGTTGTGTTGTTAATAATTAACGCTACTCAGGGCTGCCCCTCGGTTTACTGCCAGCCCCCCATCGCGTTATTACTTCTATTGGCTGAGGGGAAATTTATAGGGGTGCAAATATAGTTATTGTTTCTCAGAACCAAAAGCCAATTATATAATAAACTTTTGGCTGATAGATTCGAAGTTGTATACTTTGTTTATTACATCGGCAAACAAATCGGCAACTGAGAGAACTTTAATTTTTGTGGTGTCTACGTTTTTTTTAAGAGGTATGGTGTCTGTTACCACCACCTCGGTAACCAACGAATTTGCAATTCTTTCGTATGATGGATTTGAAAGCACCGGATGGGTAGCAAAAGCCCTAACGCTCAGGGCGCCCTCATTCATCATCATGTCGGCAGCAGCGGTTAAGGTACCCGCTGTGTCAATCATGTCATCTAGAATTAGAATATTCTTTCCTTTTACATCGCCAATGGCTTTTATGAACCCAATTTCGTTGGCTTTCTCGCGGTTTTTGTAACATATAATCAGTGAAGCATCGAGAAAACGTGCGTAAGCGTTGGCTCTTTTAGCACCGCCCATGTCGGGGGCTGCAATTGCAATATTATCTAAGTTCAAACTTTTAATGTAGGGTACAAAAATGCTTGATGCGTATATATGGTCGACAGGAACATCGAAAAAACCCTGTATCTGATCGGCATGCAGATCCATAGTCATTACTCTATCTACGCCTGCAGCACTTAGGAGGTTGGCAACCAATTTTGCACCAATTGAAACCCTTGGTTTATCTTTTCGGTCCTGCCGGGCCCAACCAAAATAGGGAATAACAGCAACCACCTTATAGGCCGATGCCCTTTGGGCAGCGTCAACCATTAAGAGCAGTTCAAATAGGTTTTCGGTGGGTGGAAAGGTCGATTGAATAATAAAAACCGTTGAGCCTCGTACTGATTCGTCGAATGATGGTTGAAATTCACCATCGCTAAAGTTAGTAATAGTTGTTTTGCCTAGGGTTGTGCCGAAACTGGTTGCTATTTTCTCGGCTAGGTAGCGAGAATTTCTACCCGAAAAGAATTTGATGCAGTGCTTGTTGTTCATGAATATGAAATTTTCCCGACAAATTTAAGCAAAAAAACAAGGTGGCTTGGTATAATTATTTGTAGAATTATTTACCGATATTTTATTCCGTATTACTATTGTCCGATAAAAAATCATTGCTGGTTTTAGTGCTCAAGCCGCACGGGCTCTTACTTTTTTTCTACAGCAAAAAAAAGTAAGCAAAAAATGCCGCCGCGGCAGATAATTTCCTAAAAATCAGATTAACTGACTAAAACCCGGGAACTCACTGCGCTCAAACAGCCCGGATTTCTTAACGTCCATTAATCTGATTTTCTTTACGGAAATTCTCTGAGGCGGAAAGCGACCCCCCAATAAGCAGAAAACTTCTCATTTTCTTATTCACAAACACATTCACGTATATTCAAAAAATTTAATCGGGCACTAATGATTCCGTATTTAGTAAACGGTAAGTTTTGAACTTGCATTGATTTGATTGATATATGATAGTATTTCTGTTCTGCCAGTTCGGGTTACTGCCGAGCAAGTGAAATGTTGTGGTAATTCTTCCCATTGGGTTAAGAGTTCTTTGTTGAATTTGGCTATGGTAGTACCAAGTGCAACAGAACTTATTTTATCGGTTTTAGTGAAAACCAACGAGAAGGGTATTCCGTTAATTCCTAGCCAATTAATGAATGTAAGGTCGATGGCTTGGGGCTCGAGGCGCGAATCGATCAGTACAAAAAGGGTGAAAAGATTTTCTCTTCCTAAAATATACTTGGTTATAGTATCAGAAAACACTTCCCGTTTGCTCTTCGAAACCTTAGCATAACCGTAGCCTGGCAAATCGACCAAATACCAACTATCGTTAATGTTGTAGTGGTTTATGAGCTGGGTTTTGCCGGGAGTCCCCGAAACCTTTGCAAGCGCTTTAATGCCCGTTAGCATATTGATGAGCGACGATTTGCCAACATTGGAACGGCCAATGAATGCGTACTCTGGGAGATTTGGATTAGGGCATTGCTCCAACTTTGCACTGCTTTTTACAAAGGTTGCTGAACGAATTACCATAGCCTTTCAATTTTTATAAATAGCAAAAGTACAATAATTCGTTGGCCTGTTTGCATCGAGCCTCGCAATTAATAAGAAGAACCCTAGGAGTAAACTTCGTTTTGGTGTTTTATTTATTTTTGAATGTAAGAGCGTACCTCTCGGCTTCCTTCATGACGCGTAGGAAATTTAATCCCCATATTTTTTCGATGTCTTTTGATTTGTAGCCTCTACGGATTAGTTCCGCAGTAATGTTGACCATTTCGCTAGCATCGGAACATCCTGAGATACCCCCCCCGCCATCGAAATCGCTACCAATACCAACGTGGTCAATCCCAGCAATTCTAACTATGTGGTCTATATGGTCAACTGCATCGGAAACTGAAGCGAGGTCGCGAGGGTAAATGTCATCAAGAGCGTACCACTCTTCAATTGCTTTTTTCCGGGTTTCGGGGTCAAGGTCTTTGTAGTTATTGTATTTTACCCTGAGTGCAAGTTGTGCGCTATCGCGCATTGGATTTGGATTAGGAGTTTTAATATAGTCGCTTAGCAAGCAAAGTTGAATTACACCACCCGAACGGGCAATGGCTTTAATGTGTGTGTCGCTCAGGTTGCGTGGAGTTTCACAAAGGGCGCGTGCGCAACTGTGCGAAGCAAAAACTGGTACAGCAGAAGTAGCTATGCAATCCATAACTGTTTTGTCAGACACATGGCTTATATCGATAAGCATTCCAAGTCGATTGAGTTCCTTAATAACGTCAAGCCCAAAAGGACTTAAACCGTTATGAATTTCGCCTTCGGGGTCGGTAGATGAGTCGCATATTTGGTTGTTGCGGGTATGGCAAAGCGTTAAGTATCTTGCTCCCAGTTGATAATATTTGGATAGAATCGACATGTCTGTACCAATTGGGTAGCCATTCTCAACGCCGATGTATATGGCTTTTTTCCCTTGCTTTTTCAATTTAAGGGCATCATCGGAGGTGAAAGCAATTTGAACACGCTCTGGGAAACGAGCAACCTCATTGTGAACAGCATCAAAAATTTTGAGGGCTCTTTCGTTTGCTTCTTGGTATTTTTGTGGTGTTAATGCATCCTGTCCAATAAACACCGCAAAAAATGCAGCATCGAGTTTACCTTGTTCCATTTTTAAGAGATTAACTTTGCTGCTTTTTGCATTACTACTGCCCTCAAAGTCGAACCCGGGTCTGAGGAAGGCCAGTGGTGTGTCGGTATGAGTGTCAATGGTCACAATTTCGTTATGAAGAGCTTTGGCTTTGTTTAGCAGCTGCTCTTGAGAAATATTACTATTACTGCAACTCAAAAAGAACAAAGGGAGAAATAGGAATGTAACCTTGGAGAACACCATATGCTTATTTTTGCCTTTTTTGATACTGATTCGAAACAAAGGATTAATGGTTAGAATAAAAAAAGGCCCGACACATAGATGCCGAACCTTTTCGATTGTACTGCTTAAAACTATTTTGTAGCTTCAATATTAATTTTAAGCGAAACCTCGTCGTGAATGAAGTTATCCTTTAGGTTAGCAAAAATAGATTTTGAACCATAGTTTGCTCTCCAGTTGGTCCTATTTATAATGAAATTTGGAGTTTGCGCTTTAATACTGTTTGCATCCATGGTAATGTTTGCTGGGAAACTAACACCTCTGGTAATTCCGCGAAGGGTTAGGTTACCCTCTACTGTATGAGTTACATTAATTCCCTCAATTACGCTTTGCTGCTCAAGGGGCTTAACTGAAGATATAACAAATGTTGCAGTGGGGAAAGAATCTACTGCAAAAAAGTCGGCCGATTTAAGGTGCCCTACCAGCATCTGGTTCATTTTTGGATCCTCAATATCTTTTACTGTTAGAGCATTCAGATCCATTACCATTTCTCCTCCCACAATAGAGTTGTTATTAACAATTAAACTTCCTTTTTGAAGTGGAAAGGTGCCAAAATGAGTGCCACTGGGTTTGGTGCCCAGCCATTCAATAGTTGTCGCTTCCGTATTGGCTGCGAATTCGGTTCCTTGAGCACTTCCTACGCTGAGTGCGTCTCCAGTTTTTGCTTTCTCGCCTTTAGGTCCTTGCATGCAGCTAGCCATTAGTACTGAAACTACAGCAAGTAAAAAGATTTTTGTTTTCATGCTGTTTAATTTTTAAGTCGATAAGTTTAACTAAATTGATTTATTGACTGTATAACAGAGCAAAACAAAAAAGGTTGAACAAATAAATAATATTTTGTTCAACCTTATAAAGGGTTAGTTTAATGCTACTCTTCCTGGTCGAATGCGAATTCAGTAAGATTGAAGCGTTCTAAAATTGTTTTGTCGTTTATTTCCTTCGAAAGTGAAGTGATAACATCGATTGGTACTTGAAAAAGATCAAGTATTAGCAAGCCATCGAGTGCATTATTGAACTTAGGATCGACATTGAAGCAAACGATTCGCCCGTTAAGTTTTATGTACTTCTTTAGAAGCACAGGCATACGGAATTCCTCTGGTTCAATATCCTGAATAAACTTGTCGAGTTTACCAATATCGTTGCTGTTTTCGAATATTACCTGGGTGTCGTCTTTGCTTACCGGAACCCTGAACATGTTCCGGGGTTGTATGAAACGGGCCAATTCGTGGTCGTAGTAATTGGCTTTCATAAAGTTAATTATAATGCCCTTTGAATAATTCGAAAAGCGGTTCGATATGCTTACCGGTCCAATGAGATACCGATATTCAGGGTTTTTAATCAGGAAGTAAAGTATGCCCTTCCAAAGTAGGAATAGGGGTAAAGGTTTTCGTTGGTATTCCTTAACAATGAACGAGCGCCCCAGCTCAATGCTTTGTTCAAGTATAGGAGTAAAACCATTGCCAATTTTAAATAAACTTTCAATGTAAAAACCTTTCCTACCGTATCGGTTAATTATTTCTTTACCTTTGCCAGCGCGGTAAGCACCAACAATTGCTTTTGCCTCCTCGTCCCAAATGAAAAGTTGGTTGTAGTATAGATCAAACTCGTCGATATCAATTTTGCGATTGGTTCCTTCGCCCACATCACGAAATGTAATTTCGCGTAATCGCCCTAGTTCGGTCATTATGTTTGGAATATCAACCGATGGAGCGCATATTACGCTAAAACACTTGCTTTTAAAGAGCAAATGTTTTTCCATGGCTTGCTCCACTTCAGCCTGAATAATTTCAGGTGCTACGGGGGCAATAATATCCTCAGTTTTGGTTTCAGGCTTCAATTTATAGGAGAAAAATTTTTTAACCTCAATCGATGAACCAAGTGCATATGTTTTGAGGCGAAGAAAACGTCCATACCTCGACACATCTGAAAATTCGTTCTGTTCGGCTTTTGAAATGGGGAAACCAATTCGTACTTTGATGATCTTGTTTTTTTTGTTTAAAAGTTCCGAAGGCAATTTGGCTGTGCGAAGCATTGGGTGGATTAATCCTAATACATGAAAAAGGCGGCTATTGGTTCCCTGAAAATAGATGGGAACAACGGGTACTTCATTCTTCTTAATGAATTTTACAATGGAATCGCTCCACTGCCTATCGGCAACCCCCGGAGCCTCGGTATTGTAGTATGTAGAAACCTCGCCTGCGGGGAAAATACCCAAAGGTTTACCATCTTTTAAATGAGAAATGGCAGCCTTAATTCCAACCAAACTTCCAGCGGTTTGCTGGTTTCCTTCAAATGGGTCCACAGGGAAAATATAATCTCTCAAGGGGTCAATCTTGCGAAGCAGAAAGTTGGCCATAACCTTGAAATCGGGTCGAGCTTCCAACAGAATTTTAAGCATAATCACCCCGTCAATTCCTCCATATGGGTGGTTGGCAATAACAATAAAGGGACCCTCCTTGGGGATTCGCTTAATGTCTTCGGGGTTAACTTCGTACTTAATTTCAAGTTTTTTAAGTAGCGTATCGAGAAATTCGGGACCCTCGAAATTGGCCACCTCCGAGTACATTTTATTAATTTTGCTAATTCTGAGTATGTACATTAGGAGTTTAGCAATGCTTTCACCCCCAATTGTATTTAACCCAGCAGCTCTTTTAAAGTCTTTTGAGTCAACTAGTTTCATCGATTATTAATTGCCAAGTATGGAGTGCTTTTCCACCAAAAAAGCATCGCAATTTAGCAATAAAATACAAACATTATATAGTACATGCACTTAAAATGAGACGCAAAATGATTAAAATTCAATTAAACAGTATAATAACGATTTAAATTTTTTGAGTCTCATATCGATTTTTTTTTTAAATTGGTTTACTCTAATTTTGCATAAAACATAAACCCTACGAAAATGAAGAAAATTGTTGTAGTCATTTCGCTTGTGGCATTATCTATTTCGGCTTTTGCCGATAGGTACGTGGCCCGTCATGAAGATATTAAAACTTTTTTGGGTACAACCACCCATGTAGTTCTCGACAACAATCCTATGTCGGAATATAATATAAAAATTCGTGAAGCAGTTGAGCGGTCATGGACAATTACCCCTTACAAGTTCATAACTGCTAAAGAGTTTGAAGAAATGCGCACCGATATTTCAAAATCTTTTCTGGTACTACTTCAGGTTAAATTCAGTAAGGATAAGTTTGAAGCAACCTATAATTTCTTAAGCATAGTACTTGGTGCCGGGGTAAAAAGGCATACCGACTTACCCGATATTTGCTCAATTCCTCTGGGATACAACGCAGTACCCGAAGATAGTTATACCTATAAACTTGAAAGTTTTATTCGTTTTGCACAAAATCATATAAAAATGCTCAACGACAACCCTAAACTTATTAAAGGTAACATTTTTAAACACTACAATAAGTTTACTAAGCAGGTGAAAACAAAAGAATTGTGGGTGCTTGAGAAGGATTTAGACAAAGGGGTACGTAGTTTAACTGAACTCAGAAAGGTTTATCCGCACGCAATAAAAATTGTGACGGATGGTGATGTTGAAAAGGCTATCGCCGAAAAAAATCCCAACGTGGTATTTCTTCACAAAGTTGGTCCTGAAGGTACTAGATTACAAGCTCGTTGCTACAAAATGCTTATAGGTGCTGGTGACGACCAACTATACTATTTCGATTATCACATGATTAATCCCAAGTTAAAGGATGATGGTTTAAGGGCCAAAGACCTTAAGAAAATATCAAAATAAGGATAGTCAATTTTTGTAAAGCCACTCCAAAAGCGTTAGGGAGTGGCTTTTTTATTGCTACTTTTGCAAAAAATTAAAATAATATGGCCGACGAAAAAATAATTTTCTCAATGGTTGGGGTTAGTAAAACCTTTCCACCACACAAAAGAGTTTTGAATAACATTTACTTGTCGTTTTTTTACGGTGCAAAAATTGGAATTTTGGGTTTAAACGGCTCAGGTAAGTCGACCCTAATGAAAATTATTGCTGGGGTCGAAAAATCGTTTCAGGGCGAGGTGGTTTTCTCCCCTGGCTACTCGGTTGGCTACCTCGAACAGGAGCCTCAGCTCGACGAAACTAAAACCGTAAAGCAAATTGTTGAAGAGGGTGTTCAGGAGGTTGTCGACCTGCTTCGTGAATACGAAGAGGTTAATGCCAAGTTTGCCGAGCCTATGAGCGACGACGAAATGAATAAACTCATAGAACGTCAGGGCGAATTAACCGATAGTATTGAGCACAAAGACGGATGGAATCTCGACTCGAAACTAGAACGTGCCATGGATGCCCTTCGATGCCCCGAACCCGATATGCCAATTAAAGTACTATCGGGTGGAGAGCGTCGTCGCGTGGCCCTTTGCCGTTTGCTCTTAAAGCAACCCGACGTGCTACTGCTCGACGAGCCCACGAACCACCTCGATGCTGAGTCGGTGCAATGGCTCGAAATGCACCTGCAACAGTACCCCGGTACTGTAATTGCCATTACGCACGACCGCTACTTCCTCGACAATGTGGCTGGTTGGATTCTCGAACTCGACCGTGGTGAGGGAATTCCCTGGAAAGGAAACTACTCGTCGTGGCTCGAGCAAAAGGCCAATCGACTGGCTATGGAAGAGAAGCAGGAGAGCAAACGACGTAAAACCCTCGAGCGCGAGCTCGAATGGGTGCGTATGGCTCCCAAGGCCCGTCAGGCCAAGAGCAAGGCCCGTTTATCTGCATACGACAAGTTGCTGAACGAGGATGTAAAGCAGAAAGAGGAGCGTCTAGAAATCTTTATACCCAACGGCCCCCGTTTGGGCGATATGGTTATAGAGTCGAATGGCGTTGCCAAGGCATTTGGCGACAAGTTACTATTCGATAATTTAAATTTTAAACTGCCCCCCAATGGTATAGTTGGAATAATTGGCCCTAACGGAGCCGGTAAAACTACGCTGTTCCGACTGATAATGGGAATAGAACAGGCCGATAAGGGCGATTTTAAGATAGGTGAAACCGTAAAAATTGCTTACGTCGATCAGCAGCACAAGGCCATTGAGCCTGAGAAAACGGTGTTCGAAGTAATTTCGGGCGGTGCCGACCATATAATGATTGGCGGCAAGGCCGTGAATGCCCGTGCTTACGTGGCTCGCTTTAACTTTTCGGGTGCCGACCAGGAAAAACTTTGCAGCATGCTTTCGGGCGGAGAGCGAAACCGCTTGCACCTTGCCCTGGCGCTGAAGGAGGAGGGTAACGTAATACTTCTCGACGAACCCACCAACGACATTGATGTGAACACGCTGCGAGCACTTGAAGAAGGCCTCGAAAACTTTGCAGGCTGCGCCGTGGTAATTAGTCACGACCGTTGGTTTCTCGACCGAATTGCTACACATATTCTTGCATTCGAGGGCAACTCGCAAGTGTATTTCTTCGAAGGTGGCTATACCGATTACGAGGAGAATAGGCGTAAGCGGCTTGGCGACGACGCGCCCCACCGTATTAAGTACAGAAAGTTGGTAGAATAACGTTTAAATAGAAAAAGCAAAAAGGGGCATTTCCTTCAGGTAGGGCTGCCCCTTTTAATTTATAGTTCAATAATTTCTATCTTTGCATCCTATTGAATAAAACTGCACAGAATGTCACAAAACAAACCGAGCATACCCAAGGGCACACGCGATTTTTCGCCTGTTGAAATGTCGCGACGAAACTACATTTTCGACACCGTAAAGACAGTTTTTAAAACCTATGGCTACCAGCCCATCGAAACCCCTGCCATGGAAAACCTCACCACCCTTTTGGGCAAGTACGGTGAGGAGGGCGACAAGTTGCTTTTTAAAATTCTCAATTCGGGCGACTACCTAAAGGGTGTAAGCCCTAACGAGGTGAACGCAGAGAACCTGAACCCGCTTTCGGTAAAAATTTGCGAAAAGGGACTGCGTTACGACCTTACCGTGCCCTTTGCCCGTTTTGTGGTTCAATACCAAAACGATATAACCTTTCCCTTTAAACGATATCAAATTCAGCCAGTTTGGCGTGCCGACAGGCCACAAAAGGGTCGCTACCGCGAGTTTTACCAGTGCGATGTTGATGTAGTTGGTTCCGATTCGCTGCTCAACGAGGTGGAGTTAGTACTTATAATTAACGATGTATTCTCGAAATTAGGGGTAAGCACTACGGTAAAAATTAATAACCGTAAAATACTAAGCGGAATGGTTCAGGTTATTGGCGAGAGCGAAAGGCTAATCGATATAACCGTTGCAATCGATAAAATCGATAAAATTGGGCTCGATGCTGTTAACAAGGAACTTTCCGAAAAGGGTGTATCGGCAAAAGCCATCGAAATGCTGCAGCCAATCATAATGCTTAGCGGAACAAATGCCGAAAAACTGCATAAACTGAGGACTGTACTTGCCAGTTCTGAAATTGGAATGAAAGGGATTGACGAAATGCAGCAAATATTCGACACCCTTAAGGCCATAAATGGGCTTAAAACAAAAGTTGAACTCGACCTGTCGCTTGCTCGAGGGTTGAATTACTATACAGGTGCCATCTTCGAAGTTAAAGCCAACGACATGGAAATGGGCAGCATTTGCGGAGGCGGTCGCTACGACGATTTAACCGGAATTTTTGGATTAAAGAACGTTTCGGGTGTTGGTGTTTCGTTTGGTGCCGATCGCATTTACGACGTGATGCTGCATTTGAACCTATTCCCCGAGAGTTTGCTATCGTCGAGCAGGGTTATGTTTGCCAACTTTGGCCCTCGCGAGGCAGCCTTTTGCCTGCCCATCCTGCAAACCCTTCGTCAGGCAGGAATATCGGCCGAACTGTACCCCGAAGCAGCTAAAATGAAAAAGCAGTTCGACTATGCAAATAAAAAGAATATTGCTTTTGTAGTTATTGTTGGCGAAGCCGAAATGCAGGCAGGTACAGCCTCAGTTAAGGATATGGTTTCGGGAAATCAGGAAATTATTACGTTAAAGGAGCTTGCTGAATATCTAAAGTAGGTTTAATGAAAAACTATCTACGCAACCGATGAACTTAACTGGACGTTCTTTATTAGTTAAGAAACAAAAAGGCAAATACTTTGAAGTATAGAATTTACATTGACGAAGTTGGAAATAATGACATAGGAAGTTCCAATAATCCGAATCATAGATTTCTATGCTTAACTGGTGTTGTGTTTCCACTCGATTATGTAAAAGATGAACTAACCCCTGATATTGAGAGACTAAAAGCAAAATTTTTCAATAGCCATCCCGATGAACCGGTTATTTTGCATCGCAAAGAAATATTGAATAAGAAATATCCATTCAAAGTTTTAATCGATCCGGAAGTCGAAAAGAGTTTTAATTCTGAGCTATTGATGTTGCTGGAGAAGTGGAAATTTAAAACAATTACAGTACTTATAGATAAATTAGAGCATCAAAAGAGGTATTCAGTATGGCGTTATGATCCATACCACTATTGCATGGCAGTTATATTTGAAAGATACCATTTACGATTAAAGGAAATTGGGGAAACCGGAGATATGATGTTTGAGTCGAGGGGAGGAAAAGAGGATAATAGGCTGAAGGAGTCCTACAGAAATATTTTTCAAAAGGGAACAGATTGGATTAAACCTGAAGACATTGATGAAACAATTACAAGTAAAGAACTTAAAGTCAAGCCCAAATCACTAAACGTTGCTGGCCTTCAAGTTGCAGATTTACTGGCATATCCGTTATATAGATTTTCCTTAAAGCACTATTCTTTAAAAACAGATGAAAGAATTACTTTTAATGAAGAGATAATTGAGGTTATAAAACCTAAAATTTATAAAAATGGAAATAAAATGGATGGCTATGGGCTTAAATTACTTCCATAAAAAAACCCCGAAAAACGGGGCAAAGGCACTTACGTCCTTCCACCTTCGGGAATCCGAATTGATACAAAGGTATAGGATTTTTATAAATTATGCAAATTTGAACATAAATTATATTTCACTTTGAATACCAATGAAATTATGACCAAAGCTCATTTTTTATCTCCTAAGCCGCTAACCTTTGAGTTGCTCAACAAGATGATTTACGGCTCGTACGAGTTAAAACTTTCCGACGAGGCCATCAGTCGCATTTCGCATTGCCGCGATTATCTCGACAAGAAGATGGAGAACGAGGATAAGCCCATTTACGGTATTACCACCGGATTTGGATCGCTTTGCAATCGTACCATTTCCAGGGAGGAACTTTCGCAACTCCAAAATAACCTTGTAATGTCGCATGCCTGCAGCACTGGCGACGAAGTTGCTCCCGAAATAGTGAAGCTTATGCTCTTGCTTAAGGCCCATGCTTTATCGCTTGGAAACTCAGGAGTACAGGTGGTTACAGTTCAGCGAATTGCAGATTTTTATAACAACAATGTTCTGCCAATCGTTTACGACCGTGGTTCGCTAGGCGCATCTGGCGATTTGGCTCCACTTTCCAACCTTTTCTTGCCTCTTATTGGCATGGGCGAAGTGCGGTATAGGGGTGAAAAACGCAAAGCAACCGAAGTTCTTAAAGAATTTGGGTGGGAGCCCATTGCATTGAAATCAAAGGAAGGTTTGGCACTGCTGAATGGAACCCAATTCATGAGCGCACATGGGGTTTTGGCCATGGTAAGGGCACTAAAAATTTCGAAAATGGCCGATGCCATTGGCGCGCTTTCGCTCGAAGGCTTCGATGGCCGAATCGATCCGTTCCATAAGAATATTCACGAAGTCCGTCCCCATAATGGCCAAATTGCAACTGCAGAAAACTTAAGAAGAATTCTTGAGGGTAGCGAGCTGATTGCCCGTGCCAAGAAGCATGTTCAGGATCCCTACTCGTTCCGTTGTATGCCTCAGGTGCATGGTGCTTCGAAGGATGCCATAAGCTATGTTGCCAGCGTTCTGCTAACAGAAATTAATTCGGTTACCGATAATCCCACCATTTGGCCCAATGAGGATCTAATTATTTCCGGAGGAAACTTCCATGGCCAACCATTGGCTTTGGCGTTCGACTTTTTAGCCATTGCGTTGGCCGAACTGGGCAATATTTCGGAGCGAAGGGTTTCGCAGCTGATTTTTGGACTAAGAGGCCTGCCCGAATTTCTGGTTGCCAATCCAGGCCTGAATTCAGGCCTTATGATTCCTCAGTATGCAGCCGCTGCCATGGTAAGCCAGAACAAGCAGCTTTGCACTCCTGCCTCTGTGGATAGTATTGTTTCGTCGAACGGACAGGAAGACCATGTAAGCATGGGTGCCAACGCAGCCACAAAGCTGCTTCGCGTAGTAGACAATACCGAGAGGATACTCGCCGTAGAACTGCTAAATGCAGCACAGGCAATTGAGTTTAGGCGTCCTGCAAAAACATCGGCCTACCTCGAAACCTTAATGGCCGATTACAGAAAGCATGTACCATTCATTCAGGAAGATGTGGTGATGTACGAAATGATGGAGCGAACTTTGGCTTTTATTAAATCGAGAGTTTTTTAAATGGAAAGAGGAGTAATTCGTTACTCCTCTTTTCTTGGTGCATTGCGAATTTGTTGCAGTAAGTAAGTTTTAAACTCATGGTCGGCAAAGTATAGTTTCATTACTTTATCAACTGGTAAAACTCGCTTAAATTTCTCGTTGAATTCTCCTAGTAATTCGGCCTCTATCTTGTGCGATTTAATGTATTGGTCGGCATAACGTTCTGTTTCTTTGGTCGATAGTCGCCCCATCTTTTCGTTACACTCCTTCATTAGGTTTCGCCTGTCCTCAATTATTCTATTCTTTTTCTTCCAATAGTCGTTATAAACAGGCCAGAAGCGTTGAGCTTCTTCGGGTGTGAGGTTCAACTTCTCAGTGAAGAAGGCAATTTTTTGGGCTTTTATTGCTTCTTCCTTATCGGAATCCTTACTTTGAGATAGTAATTGTTTTGGTACCGAAAGCAAGAATAAAAGCCCAATTAGGCTTAGGGTAAAAATAAATTTGTTCATAAAGTTGCGATGTGATGGCAAAAAAACCTCAGGGTTAGTGCTGAAGTTGCTCCATTAAAGTAACGTAGTCAATTTTTTCTTCGAGCAAATACTGAATAACAGGATCGTTTTTACCCTGCTTAACGGTATCTATCTTGCAGCAAGCATCAGAAGCTTCAACAAGTTGACCCTCATCGTAGTTGGAAATGCTTTTAGAAACTATTTCAATGTAATCGTGACTATAAAGTTCGTTTTCAGGACTTGGGTTTACCTGAATGAAGTAGTATGCCGCGTAACCTAGCACGGCAAGTGCTGCAAAGCCTGCTGCTAGGGACAGTTGGGTTCTTGCTGTTCGAAGTAACATAACAAAAGGTCTATCCTTTTGCTTCTGGGTGCAAAAGTCCTGAATGCGCGACGGTAGCGAATCGAAATACCCTTGCGGAACCGTAAAGGGCAATTGCTTGTCGGCACTAAATTTAAAATTTTCGTTGTTTGTAAAATCCTTCATTACCAAATATATCGTTACAAGTTTATGATAGAGGGTTTGTTGAAAGGTTTAATCGCCCTCCATGAATTTCTCAATTTTTTTAACTGCGTGATGAAACGAAGCCTTGAGTGCACCTACTGAAGTTCCCAGAACTTCAGACATGTCTTCGTATTTCATTTCCTCAAAGTACTTCATATTAAAAACCAGCCTTTGCTTTTCGGGCAGGGTAAGTATGGCTTTCTGAAGTTTAATTTGAATGGCTTCGCCATTTAGGTGTGGATCGGATTCAAGAGTTCGACTAAGATGCTGCTCAACATCGTCGAGATGGACATGTAATTTTGCGCGTTTCTTTTTCAGGTGGGTGAGCGATTCGTTTGTGGCTATTCGGTAAAGCCAGGTGAAAAGTTGTGAGTCTTCCCTGAATCCATCGAGGCCAGTCCATACTTTCAGAAAAGTATTCTGAATAACGTCATCGGCATCGTCGTGGCTAATTACAATTTTTCGAATGTGCCAATAAATTCGCTCCTGATACTTTCGAACAATAAGGTTAAATGCATAACTCCTAGTTTCGCTGCTGCGAAACATGTCGAGCAATTCCTTATCGCTCAGTTGAGTCATTGACCTACAGTATCTATTTTCGGTTTATAACCTTGCGAGCCGCATCAACAATATTCTGCGTATCAACTCCGTACTTGGTAAGAAGTTCTTCGGGTTTTCCGCTTTCTCCAAACGTATCGTTTACAGCTACCATTTCTATTGGGGTGGGATTAAATCGGGCAAGTACTTGAGCAACGCTATCGCCAAGACCCCCATTCATCATATGCTCCTCTGCTGTAACTACGCAACGAGTTTTAGCAACTGAACGAAGAATTGCCTCGCTGTCCAAAGGTTTAATGGTGTGAATGTTGATTACCTCAGAGGTTATTCCGCTTTGCTCCAGTATTTCGGCGGCTTCAAGGGCTTTCCAAACCAAATGACCTGTGGCAAAAATAGTTACATCACTGCCTTCCTTCAGTAAAATGGCTTTCCCAATTTCGAACTGCTGATCAACCGGGGTGAAATTTGGAACAACAGGTCGGCCAAACCTTAAATATACAGGCCCTACCCATTTGGCTGCTGCCATGGTTGCGGCTTTAGTTTGATTAAAGTCGCAGGGATTAATGACCGTCATGTTGGGTAGCATTTTCATAAGACCCAAATCTTCGAGCATTTGGTGAGTTGCGCCATCTTCGCCCAGGGTAAGCCCTGCGTGCGATGCTGCAATTTTCACGTTTTTATTAGAGTAGGCAACGCTTTGGCGAATTTGGTCGTATACCCTTCCGGTTGCAAACGAAGCGAAGGTGCCTGCAAAGGGGATTTTTCCACCAATGGTAAGGCCCGCAGCAAGACCAATCATATTTGCTTCTGCTATCCCGGTTTGAAAAAAGCGATCGGGGAAATCCTTAACGAATTTCTCCATTTTAAGTGAGCCAATTAAGTCGGCACAAAGGGCTACAACGTTGGGATTCGATTTGCCTAATTCGTAAAGAGCTTCCCCAAAACCTGAACGGGTGTCTTTACTGCCAGTATTAATGTACTTATTCATGTCATTATTTGTAGTCGTTACAGAATGCTATTGTCTGCTAAGCCTTTGGGAGGCCTCTTTTTTTATCAAACCCAAAATAACCAGTTCGGCTGTAGCGTAATTAGTTGCCAATGGAATGTTTTTCACATTGCAAGTTTCGAGAAGTATACGAATGTCTTCGTGGTGCTTTTGAATCACCTTGTGGTCGCGAAGGAAAATAACAATGTCAACTTCGTTTTTACTGATCATATCAGTAATTTGTTGGTATCCACCCGACTGGCCAGGGCTTAAGTGGGTGCAAGGGATACCCTGCGATTCGAGAAATTCTGCTGTGCGACCGGTTGCCAAGAGGTTTACTCCACGAAGCCAATCGAGTCGTTCGGTTAAAAATTTAACCAGTTCGGGTTTTTTTGCGTCGTGCGCAATAACCGCAATGTTTGTCATGTTTGTGTATATTAATGTTTAAAAATCGCCAATGGTTTCGGGTAGTTGAGTCATAGCTCTTTCAAATTCTTCTTTACCCGGAGCCTTGCCATGCCATTTGTGAGTTCCTTGCATAAAATCGACTCCAAAACCCATATCGGTTTTCATAAGGATTGCAATTGGTTTCCCCTTTCCGCATGCTGCTTTAGCTTCGCTCAGGCCGCGAATGGTATCGGTCATGTCGTTGCCGTTCATTTCAATAACATGCCATCCGAACGATTCCCATTTTGCTTTTAAATTGCCGAGGGAACATACCTCGTCAACCGGGCCGTCGATTTGCTGGCCGTTGTAATCGATAGTTGCAATAAGGTTGTCAATTTTTCGCGCTGCAGCAAAGATGGCTGCCTCCCAAATCTGACCTTCTTGTAATTCACCATCGCCATGAAGTGTGAAAACCAAATGGCTGTCGCCATTAAGTTTTTTTGCTAGTGCGGCTCCGCACGCTACTGAGAGGCCTTGTCCCAGAGAACCCGATGCTACCCTGATTCCTTCGAGGTGTTCGGCAGTAGCAGGATGCCCCTGTAGACGAGAATTAATGAACCTGAACGTTGCCAGTTCTTTAACTGGGAAGTAGCCGCTTCGGGCCAGTGCGCTGTACCAAACTGCCGATAGGTGACCATTGGAAAGGAAGAAGAGATCTTCGTTTTTCCCATCCATCGAAAAGTTTTTCGGATTGTGGCGCAAGATTTCAAAATAAAGGGCTGAAAAAAAATCGGCACATCCAAGTGCCCCTCCGGGATGACCGCTTGCAGGGGCGTACACCATTCGAATTACATCGCGCCTAATTTGGGCAGCTATAGTTTTAAGGGATTCAATATTAGCCATTTATTATAAGTTGAAATTTTAAGTCAAAATTGGGTTCAAAGGTAACCATTTTTGTCGAATAGCGGTTGTTAGTTTATATCATCTTTTCAGAGGAGTTTTGGGTTGTTAAGATATTGGGTTATTAAGTTAATTAAGTTATTGAAGTCCGAAGACTGTATACTGCCGACGGAAGAAATGCGAACACAACATACTCCAAGCAACTATCAACTATCAACTATCAACTATCAACTATCAACAAACAACAAACAACAAACAACAAACAACAAACAACGAACAACATACAACTATCAACAAACAACCGATAACCTGCCTAACGTTAATAAATTCTTCTGAAAATCCACTATTTTTGTAACCATTCACTCATATCATTTTCCTATGAAAAGTATTTGTTTGCGCGTGCTGCTATTGTTAGTTTCTACAATTACTTTTACTGAATATATTTTAGCACAAAATGATCTTTCGAGCCAGTTGATTAGGGATACTCTGTTGGCCAGGCAAATTGAATTGACACCAAAGGAAGCTTCAAAATTTATAGAACGAATAACAGGAAGTGACCATATTTTTATTTTGCAGAACAAGCAAGTTAAGGACGACCTTTTACGCTTAGTGCTGCATTACCACGAACCGTTCGACAGTGTTAAAAACAAAATGACCCGTTTCCCTTTCAATACCATTGAATTCAATAAAAAATTACTTGGCGGGAACGTGGATACCCTTCCCATCCGATGGCTAAACAATTCGACATTTATGGTCGATACGTTTAAGCTAGAAAGAAACCCGTTATTACTACAGAAAACTGTAGTAGTTCAGGTACTCGATGCTTCGAAGTTGCCGGTAAGCGATTCCGTTTCGCAGATAGTAAGGTTAGTAGAGGATTATTTTCTAACCAAGGATACAGTTTACTCAAGCATAATCGATACTCTGTACCTGAAAACCAAGGGTTCTGTTCTGTATCGCTTTGAAAACGGAATTGTTTTTCCAGCTCCAACGCTAAGAGGGAAAGCGGCAAGAGCAAGCATTTTGGCTAACAACAAGTTAAGGCTTGAGGGGGAAGTTGAGGCCAGCAGATTTTATGGAGATGATTATAGGCGTGCTGTGCGCGATTCGTTAGCGGTTGCTGTACGATCGTTAGTTAATTACACTCAGAAACGCGATTCAATTCTTGTGAAAATTGGCGACCTTTCAGGAAAAAAAATTCCCTTCTGGCTATCTTCGGGCAGGGAGCCCATGCAACGTATTTGGGTTAAAAACAGTCAGAACGATTCCATAACCGTTTGGGTGGGTAACCCATCGGCTAAAACCATTGCTTTGCATCTGGACGACGATTTGCGAGTGGAGGAGCTAGAGAAGCGAACTGCCGATGGTCTCGTTTTTTTTGCTCCCAAACCCAATCGTTCGTTGGCTAAGCACGATAGGTTAAAGGAGATATTAATCCCTTGGTCTTATGGTTTATCGAGTTCGTTCTCGCTTAATGGGAACTACCTTTCCAATTGGTCGCGCGGTGGCGAAAGTACTTTGTCGAGTTTGCTCGATATAACTGGACGTGCCAACTATAATAATGCTGAGGAGAAAACCAAATGGGTTAACAATTGGCGCTTGCGCTACGGTTTTACATGGACCGACGACGAGCATGGGCTGAAAACCAACACCGACATACTTGAAATGAACTCGCAATTCAACAAGGTACTAATTGACAAGCTCGACTTCAGTTCAGTTTTCTACTTCAAAACGCAGGTTGCCAATGGATATAACTACCCAAAAGGTTCTCCAAAGGAGTTAAAGTCGAGATTTCTTAATCCCGGTTCATTTACCATTGGGGTGGGAGCAGAGTATAAACCCAACAATAAAACCACGCTCAACTTTTCGCCCCTTTCGTATAAAAATACATTTGTTATAGATACTGTAAATATAAATCAAACGCTTCATGGTGTTGATAAGAGAAGCCGTTCGAAGCAGGAAATGGGGGGGCAGCTTGTACTGCGAAGCAGTTTAACTTTACTTAAAACTTTTGAAGTAACCAATGCCCTAAGGCTCTTTTCGAATTACCTTAATAAGCCAAAAAATGTGGATGTGGATTGGGAACTTGGAGTTGAAAAGCAAATTAGTTGGTATTTCAAAATACGCTTGAACCTGCATCTGATTTACGACGACGATGTTCGTTTTGCAGTAACCGATAGTAACGGGCTGCCGGTTATACTACCCGATGGAACACCCAAAAAGGTTGCAAGAACCCAAATAAATCAGTTTGTTGGATTAACATTGGCCTTTAAAATGTAGCCCAGTGCCAAACTATCGATTCTTCTCGGCGAGGCGTAACGCCCGGTCGAGATCGTGTATGGCAAGCAGAATACTGGCGTTCTCGGTTTCAATATCTTTGCTTCGGGTTATTAAATCTCTGGCAATGCTAAATGCAGCTGCCGAACGATTCCGCTCCTCTTTAACGGTGTTGCTGTTGCTGGCAGTCCGCGACCTTTCAAGTGCCTCAACTCCCAAATTATAGTGGCATGTAGCCAAATTAACGAGCGTTTGCAAATGATTAGGGGATATTTTTAGTGCCTCGTTGTAGGCTTCTATGGCATTTGGGTAAAGTTCTTGTTTCTGAAATGCTAATCCCAATGTGTAGTGAAGATTCAAATTATCAGGATTTTTAGAAATAGCGGTGCTAAGCACCTGTTGCACTGCGCTGTATTCTTTTCGTTGGTATAGCAAATCTGTAAGAAGAAGAACCAGATTCTCGGGGTAGTTGTAAGTTTCAACTCCTTCGTGAAGTACCCTTAGAGCAGCATCCGGGTCGTTTCGTTGCATGTGGATTGCATACAGCAAATGGGTAGCATTCGATGAGTATTGCCGCTTATGCAAGGGTTCGAAATGCTTCATGGCTCTTTCCCAGTCTCCCCCTTCAAACGCAGCCAAACCTGCATTGAACTGCAGGTTGAAGTCTGTTGGTGCTGAAAGCAATTTGCTTTGCGATATGGCTATGGCCTGCTCGAACATAGATGTAGCTTCGTTATACTGTTTACTAGCGAATTTTCTTTCTCCCTGCTCTTGCATTAAATTGGCAAGCAACGAGTAACGCGAAGCTATTAGACGCTCAAGTTTAGAACTTCTGCCCATTCCGAGGGCTTTTTGGTATGAAGTATATGCCTCCGAAAGCTGATTGGGATATAGTTCTGTCAACCCTTTATCGTTTTTTTTCAAACCTTCTGTAAATGCTGTTTGGCACAGGTGGCCTTTTAAGTACCAGGTTTTGGCCCATTTAACCGATTCAGAATTGGCAGTCATTTCATCCACTATCTCTTTTGCTTCGGAATATTTTCCCGAGTCGATCAGGTTGGTGACTGAAATGAGTTTGGCTCTTTGCAGTGTAGATGTTGAAGCGCAACCCGCTAGTAAAATGGTGATGAGTAATAGTTTCTTCATAGCCACGTTGAAACATTTTGAGATGCAAAGTTAGTATTCAAATTGAAATTCTAAATTGCCCAAGTACATAAAGAAGTGGGGCAGTAGTTTGGTGAAGGCTACGAGTTTAAAAAAACATATTGGGTCTATTGTTCCAAATTGTAAACAAACTCCTATTTTTGCAGCACGAATAAAAAAGCGAATCAAATGGCATTACAGTGCGGCATAATTGGTATTACCAATGTGGGAAAAACCACCATTTTCAACTGCATGTCGAACACCAAAGCGGAGGCAAGCGGATTTTCATATAGTAACAAAACCAACCTGAGCATAATTGGAGTTCCCGACCAACGTTTGAAGGAGCTCAACCGTTTTCAGGTTACCGAGCGTTTGGTTCCAGCTACAGTTGAGATTGTCGACATTCCCGGGCTTACCAAAAGTGCCGGCCGGAGCGATAAGGGAGCCAATCAGTTCCTGGCCGACATTCGCAACTGCGATGCCCTAATTCATGTGGTTCGTTGCTTCGACGATGCTAGCCTCCCGCATATCGAAGGGAGTGTCGATCCGATTCGCGATATTGAAACCGTTAATTTCGAACTTCAGGTGAAGGATCTCGAGTCGATTGAGAAGAAAATGCAGCGCCTCGAGAAGCTGGTAAAGGTAGGCGACAAGGATGCCAGGCATGGACTGGGCGTGCTCGATGTATATAACAAGCATTTGGAAGATTTCAAAAATGCATTAACCGCTCCTGTTAGCGAAGACGATAGGAAATGGGTGGCCGACCTATTTCTTCTTTCTACTAAACCCATTATTTACGTTTGCAATGTCGACGAAAAATCGGCTATAAATGGCAATCGTTACGTTGAAAGGGTTCAGGAGTTCCTTAAAAACGAGAATGCCGAAATTCTTGTTATTGCTGGTAAAGTAGAGGCAGATATTGCAGAACTGGAGGTCGAAAACGACAGAATGGAGTTTTTAAAAGAGGTTGGACTGCTTGAGCCTGGCGTTAATAAGCTGATTCGGGCGGCCTATTCCATTCTCAACCTCGAAACTTTTTTTACTGTTGGGCCCAAAGAGATAAGAGCCTG
>JBBIRB010000040.1:0-24288 GCA_037442025.1 Bacteroidales bacterium
ATTCATAAACTCGATTAATTTATATTTTAAAGCCCCGAAAGGGGCTTTTTCAATTGTTCTAATATTCATTAAAAGGTTACTTTTGTAATGATTATTTAAGAGTTTACTATGGCATTAGTTGGTCAGAATATTTCCAAAAATCAGAAACTCGCTGAGGTTGAAGGCTGGGTATCGATTGTTGCTAACATTTTTCTTTTTGCCGTGAAATACTGGGCAGGAGTGGTAACCGGATCGGTTGCTATTATTGCCGATGCGTGGCACACATTATCCGACTCGCTAAGTTCGGTTTTTGTTATTGTAGGAGCTAAAATGTCAACTAAGCCTGCCGATAAGGATCATCCTTTTGGTCACGGACGAGCCGAACTTATTGCATCTATTCTAATCGGCTCGCTGCTTGGGGTAATTGCTTATTCCTTCATTATTGAAGGCATTTCGGCTTTGCAAGAGCATAAACTGGCCAATTTTGGCACATTGGCTATTGTTGTTACTGTTGCATCCATACTCATTAAGGAGGGAATGGCTCAGTATGCCTTTTGGATTTACCGCAAAACCAAAATGCAGTCGGTAAGAGCCGATGGTTGGCATCACAGGAGCGATGCCATTTCTTCAGTTGTTGTTTTGGCAGGCATTATTCTGGGGCGTTTTTACTGGTGGATGGACGGCGTTTTGGGAATAGTTGTGGCCATTCTTATTTTACATGCAGCATACACCATCATTCGCTCTTCGGGAAGTTCAATAATGGGCGAAAAACCCGATGAGAAATTTATTGACGAAATTAAATCGATTTGTATTGAGTCTGCTGGGTTCAACGTTTTTCCGCATCACTTTCATTTGCATAACTACGTATACCATAAGGAACTTACATTTCATATTTTTTTAAAAGGAGAAATGACCATTGAGAAGGGGCACGAAATTGCCAATAAAATTGAATGCGATATTTTTAATAGGTATGGCGTTGAAACCACAATTCATATTGAACCTAAGAAGTAAACTGTGAGTACTGAACAAAATTTATTGCAATTAAAAGGGCAAATTCCTGCAGGAGTTACGCTAATTGCTGTTTCAAAAACCCATTCTGCCAAACTTGTAATGCAGGCCTACAATGCCGGGCAGCGAGTTTTTGGCGAAAACAGGGTGCAGGAGCTTCTTTCCAAGCAGCCAATTCTGCCTGCCGATATCGAATGGCATTTAATTGGTCATCTTCAAACCAATAAGGTTAAGTATATTGCTCCATTCGTTGCGCTTATTCATTCGGTTGATAGCTTAAAACTTTTAAAAGAGATAAATAAGGAGGCGGCGAAAAATAGTAGGGTAATCGATTGCCTTTTGCAAGTTTATATTGCCCAGGAGGAAACAAAGTTTGGCCTATCGCAGGAGGAGCTTTTCGAACTTATTGAGAATCCGGAAGTGGGAAGTTTAAAAAATTGCCGCATTGTTGGTCTTATGGGAATGGCAACTTTCACCGATAATGAAAATCAGATTCGAAATGAATTCCGAATGCTTAAAGGTATTTTCGATACCATAAAAGTTCGGTATAATTATTTAAGTCCATATTTTAATGAAATTTCAATGGGCATGTCGAGCGATTATGCCATTGCCATCGAGGAGGGAACTACCATGATTAGGGTGGGTAGTGCAATTTTTGGCGAGAGGGAATACAATGGTGCCTAAAAAAGCGTTATTTTAGGCTCACTTTTATAAGCGTTGAATAGCAGAATTAAACTAAAAATATATGAAGAAGCTTGAAACAAATTATATGGGTTTAAACCTTAAAAATCCTGTAATAGTAAGCAGTTCGGGTTTAACATCCAATGTCGATTCAATAAAAAAGTTAGAAGATAACCTGGCCGCAGCGGTTGTGCTCAAATCGCTTTTCGAGGAGCAAATACTTCACGAAGCAGGCTCATTGGGTGTTCATACCGATTACCCCGAAGCCGACGACTACCTTCGTGCGTATGTTACAAGTAACAATGTAGAAAAGTATTTGGAGCTGATTGCCAAAGCGAAGTCGGCCGTTTCAATTCCTGTTATTGCCAGTATTAATTGCGTTTCGGCATCGAATTGGGTCGATTTTGCTGCTAAAATTCAGCAGGCAGGTGCCGATGCTCTCGAGGTAAACGTTTTTGTACTACCTACCGATGCCCGCAAATCGGCCGACGAGTACGAAAAGGTGTATTTCACCCTTGCCGAGAAACTGAAAGAAGTCATCAGTATCCCTGTAGCCTTTAAACTGGGCGACCATTTTACAAACCCCATCAGGGTTGTTGAGCAGCTGTGGTACCGAAACGTAAAGGGTGTAGTGCTCTTCAATCGTTTTTTTGCTCCCGACATTGATATTGAAAAAATGAAGGTGGTTTCGGCTGAGGTATTCAGCAATCCTGCCGACCTGCGCGACACCCTTCGATGGGTTGCTTTGGCAAGCAATAAGGTCGAAAAAATTGATATTTCAGCATCAACGGGAGTTCATAATGGCGAGGCGGCAATTAAATTGCTACTGGCCGGAGCCAAAACTGTTCAGGTTTGCTCAGCAATATACCGGAATGGCCATGGACACCTAAAGGGTGTTGTTGAAAAAATTGAGCAGTGGATGGCTCAAAAGGGCTACAAATCGGTTGAAGAGTTTAGGGGAACCATGGGCTATGGTAAGATTGGTGATCCTGCAGTTTACGAGCGTAGCCAGTTTATGAAGTACTATTCAAGCCACGATTAACCTTTCCATTTTATATAAAATGGAGAACGGCCCTTACGAGGCCGTTCTTTTTGTTTTTTCGAGGATGCTAACCATTTCAAGCAGGAGCAGCTGTTTATCGCGATTCGATTTGGTAATATGCACTTTAACGCGCTTAATAAGCTCGTCGAGTTGAGACACACTAAAGCCATCGATGTTATTTTCAATTACCGTAAACGCCTCAAAAGCAGTTTGATATTCGGCGCTGCATAGTATTTCGAAGAAAATATCGATATGCTCAGAGAAATCGAGTCGACTTTGCCAGCACGCGGTAACTATATCGGTAACATCCTTCTGAGGAAAGTTCGATTTGAGGAATTGAATAAAATGTGTTGTAGCCTCTTTGTCTTTTATGTCGGTAATAAATTCAATTACGGTTTTTTTTAGCTGCTCGTTCTTTTTGCTAATAAGAATATTGAAAAGATACGGAAGAATGAATATGCCACCACTCTCTCTGAGTTCGAGTAGCATGGCAATAGCCTGTTCATCGGAAGATTTTTCGAGGGCTAGAAGTATTTTACTCTGATAATCTGTATTTTGATTCAAATTCATAGGATTCTAGTTGGCCTGCAAATGTAATATGTTTTCATTTATTTTTAATGCCAAAATTCAAGCACATATTATTTTATATTTTTTGTAAATGAGTGTTAAATGCACTTTTATTGTTTTTTGTGCATGCATGTTGTAAAAAAATTATATTTTTACTTCACCTAACAATCATTTTTATCGTATACATCGAAAATTCGAATGAGTATGGCTCGAAGTTCTTTTGTGAAAAGTCTTATTGGAACAACAATCGTTGTAATTGTCTTATTAGCAGTTGGTTGTTCTTCCGATGGGGATAAGAAGAAAAAAATTGAGGTAGACATGAACGATGTTGAAAATGCCGACGGCCTTAAGTCGAGCATTCAGTCGGCGCGTCAAATATTCTACTCGCTTCCTTCGCCCCTCGAAACGGCTATGATTTTAAAACGTGCCGGAGCAAAGTATAATGAACAAATATTGAATCCAGTTGAAAATATTTCGAAATATACAACAAACAAAAGCATGGCGCTCAATTTGGGCATTTACAGTACCAATTTGAGTTATGCCAGTTTGTTCGACCAAACTCAGGCATCTATTAAATATATGGCGGCTTCAAAAAAAATGGCTGAAAATCTGGGGATCCTCAATGCCATTGATAACACAGTTATTCAACGTTTGGAAGAAAATGTGAATAACCGAGAGGTTATTATGGATATAATTTCTGAAACCTTTTTAAACACCAATTCCATTCTCGAAGAAAACGACAGAGTAGCCATTGGCTCAATTATATTGGTGGGTGGGTGGATAGAAGGCCTTTACATAGCCACATCGCTGGTTGACAATTTATCGATAGCCGACAATGAGCTAATTGACCGGATAGTTGACCAGAAAATATCGTTGGGCACGGTGCTTAAGTTATTAGAGCAGCACGCCTCCAATCCCGATGTGAGAGAGGTTACTAAAGACATTCTGGAATTGAAAGCGATTTACGATCAAATTCAAATATCCAGCTCCCAAGTTGAAGCCGTTCAACAGGGTGGTGTAACAACCCTTCGTTCGCAAAACGTAGTAACAGTTACCCCCGATACATTCCAAAAATTGAAACAAAAAGTACATGCAATTCGAAAGAGTTATACATTGTAAAATGCCATTGTCTATGAGAACTCTTACAATCATATTTTTTCTTGGAGTATTCCTTCTGAATCCGTTTGCTTCAAGTGCTCAGTGTAAAAATTTTGCAAAAAAGGTTTGCAAACTCGAGTTATCGCCATATATACACGATGGAAACTTCAATGCAGCCATTCTAACCGAAGGGGAGGATGCTGAACTTTTTAAAACTTTTTATGCAGGGCAAGAATATAGAATTGCAGTTTGCGGTTCCGAATCGATAACTAAGGTCGAATTTAAGGTAATGGATGTTGATCGTAGGGTTTTGTACACGAATGTTTCTAAAAATTTTTCACCAGTTTGGGACTTCAAAGTTGAGTCAACCCAACAACTTATTATTTCGGTATTGGTTCATAGTAATCCCAATAGCCGTCCCGAAAACCTCTCGAGTGGGTGTGTTGCCATAATGTTCGGTTTAAAAACCAACTAAAAAAATATTTGTACTTAAAAAAGCCGCATTAGCGGCTTTTTTATTGCAATTTAGTTTTTAAAAATTTTGCGGTAGCTGATTTTTTGACTTTTACCAATTCCTCCGGGGGGCCCTCAAATATAAGCTCTCCTCCCTTGTCACCTCCGTCGGGCCCCAGATCAATAACCCAATCGGCACACTTAATAACATCGAGGTTGTGCTCAATTATTACCAAACTGTGACCTTTCGAATCAGCGAGTTGAACGCGTCGAGCAGCTTGTGGGTGTCGTGAAAATGAAGTCCTGTGGTGGGTTCGTCGAATATAAATAGGTGTGGGTGTATAGCCTGATCTTTTTGGAGGTAGTACGCTAACTTAACGCGTTGGCTTTCGCCACCGCTAAGGGTACTCGACGATTGTCCCAATTTAATGTAGCCAAGGCCCACATCCTGCAAGGGTTTTAACCTGTTAACTATGCGGTTATTATTGGTGTTTTTTTCCTCTTCGAAAAACTCAATGGCTTGATTTACTGTCATCTCCAGTATGTCGAAAACGCTTTTTTCTCTGTACTTAACCTCAAGAACTTCGTCCTTAAAACGCTTTCCTTTACACTGTTCGCAAATGAGTGTTACATCGGCCATAAATTGCATTTCTACCTTTATAAATCCTTCTCCCTGGCATTCCTCGCATCGACCACCTGCAATGTTGAACGAGAAGTGCGAAGGCTTAAAGTTCATGCGTGTAGCATAGGGTAACTCCGATAGCATTTTACGAATCTCATCGTAGGCTTTAATATAAGTAACCGGATTTGAACGAGACGAACGGCCAATGGGATTCTGGTCAACCATTTCAATGCCTTTAAGCAAATGGAGGTCACCTCCAATTTTGTTGAAAAGGCCGGGCTTTTCGCCAGTGCCCACTATATGCCTTGAAACCGCTGGGTAAAGAATTCGTCGAATGAGGGAAGATTTTCCAGAGCCGCTAACCCCAGTAACCGCTACCATGCAGTTAAGAGGAATTTTAATATCGATATTTTTTAAATTGTTTTCCCTCGCTCCGCTTATAGTCAGAAAATTGCTCCAATTTCGGCGTAATTCGGGAATGGCAATAGCCTCCTGCGTATTTAAATATTTGGCTGTAAGCCCACCGCTTTTTTCTAATAAACTCAAAAGAGTTCCCTCAAAAACAACTTCACCCCCTTTTCTTCCCGCTAATGGCCCAATATCGATAATATGATCGGCTGAACGAATGATTTCCTCGTCGTGCTCAACAACCACAACAGTGTTTCCCAAATCGCGAAGCGATTTTAAAACTCCAATTAGCTTATATGTGTCTCTTGGGTGTAGTCCTATACTTGGTTCATCGAGAATGTAAAGTGAGCCAACTAGCGAAGAGCCTAACGAAGTAGCCAAGTTTATGCGTTGACTTTCGCCTCCCGATAGCGTATTCGACAATCGGTTGAGTGTTAGGTATCCTAAACCAACATTACTTAAAAATGCTAAGCGCTTTCGAATTTCGATAAGGATGCGTTTTGCAACCCTTTCTTCGAAATCGGTTAGGCAGAAATTGTTGAAAACTTCAACGAGTTCGTTAATAGGTACATTTACTAGGTCGCTTATGGTTTTACCGCATACCTTAACATACTGAGTTTCTTTTCGCAAACGGGAACCATTGCATTCGGGGCAAATGGTTTTTCCCATATAGCGAGAAAGCATGATTCTATTTTGAATTTTATATTTATGTTGTTCCAAATATTCGAAAAAGGGTTTAATACCCATAAACCCGCTTCGCCCATTCCATAGTATGTCTTTCTCTTGGTTGGTAAGTTGAAAATAGGGCCGATGAATGGGAAAACTCCACTGGGCTGCATGTGCTAGAAAATACGATTTATAGTTGCTCATGCTTTCACCTTTCCAGCAGGCAACTGCATCCTGATAAACCGAAAGGCTCTGGTCGGGGATTACCAGATTTTCGTCGATACCAATTACCTTACCATAACCCTCGCAATTAGGACAAGCGCCAAGTGGATTATTAAAACTAAAAAGATGCACCGAAGGCTCTTCGAATTGAATACCATCTGCATTGAAATTGCTCGAGAATTCCAACTCGCTTCTCTCGTCATCGGTTAATGTAACAATAATGCAGCGTCCATGACCCTTTGCAAAAGCAGTTTGAACCGAGTCGGCACATCGGCTCAGAAATTCCTCATCGTGCGATACTGCATAACGGTCAATTACTAAACGCAGGTTTGCTTGAGATAGAGAGAGCAAATGACGCCACTCCTCTGAGTCGATACGATAGATAGAATTATCAACTTCAATACGTGTAAAACCCTCCTGCGATAGGCATAAGAGAATGTTTTCAGGATTGCTTTTATTATCGGTTTCAATGGGTGAAAGTAGCAGTTGCTTTGTACCTGTTGGCCTTGATGCAATGAAGTTAACAACATCGGTAACCGAATGGCTTTTCACTTCAACGCCCGAAATCGGTGAGAAAGTGCGCCCAATTCTGGCATAAAGCAACTTGAGGTATTCGTATATTTCGGTGGTAGTTCCAACGGTTGAGCGTGGATTTTGGGAGATAACCTTTTGTTCTATGGCAATTGCGGGAGGTATCCCTGTAATTGAGTCGACTTCGGGCTTATTAATTCTTCCCAAAAACTGACGGGCATACGACGAAAGGCTCTCAACATATCGCCTTTGCCCTTCGGCATAAAGCGTATCGAATGCAAGCGACGACTTTCCCGACCCAGAAAGGCCCGTGATAACAATCAATTTATTGCGCGGAATATCTACGCTTATATTTTTAAGGTTATGAACCCTTGCCCCTTTAACCGAAATACAGTTCGAAACGTTGGTTTTGCTCATGAAATCCAATTAAACCTGCAAATTTATCCATTTTTATCCACTTTAACTTTAAACCCTTTAACTAAATTTTTGAGAGCAATGAAGCCTTTTTTTTCTAAAGTTTTGAGTATGTGAAAAAAAATTAGTTATTTGGCACAATAAATGCTTAACCAAAAACTGAAATTCAAAAGGAGGACTGCCTATAGATCAATTCTACCCAATAACCAATAAACCAAGGAGGTAGTTTTGGAACCTTACAACCCATCTGATTATGAACTCGTTCAGCAGTTCACGTCAGGCAGTCAAAAAGCAATTGAAACGCTTATTCGTCGTCATCATAAAAGAGTATACGGCTATATTCTATTGCTTGTTAAAAACCCTACAATAGCTGAGGATATTTTTCAGGATACCATTGTTAAGGTTATTCGATCGCTTCAGGAGGGTCGTTACGCCGATAACGGACGTTTTGTTTCGTGGGTTATGCGCATTGCGCATAATTTAATTATCGATTATTTCCGCAAGGAAAAGCAAATGAAAATGGTTTCGAAAGACAATGGTGCGGTTGATGTATTCAACTCTCCTCGTTTTTCGGAAAAGAATATTGAGGAGGATCTGGTTTACGATCAGGTTCTTACCGATGTCCGTTCGCTGGTTGATAGGCTGCCCGAGGAGCAGAAGGAGGTGGTATTGCTTCGGCATTATGTAGGTCTCAGCTTTAAAGAAATTGCCGAACAAACCAATGTGAGTATAAATACTGCTTTGGGTCGCATGCGGTATGCCCTTATTAATATGCGCAAACTTATGGAGGAAAGTAATCTTTCACTTTCAGTATAATTATTAGGCAATATTTTCCTTTTGGGTTCGTTAATCCAATGTCCCCAAATTTCGTTGCCTATGCAAAATAGCTTTACTCCCTTACTTTTTGTTTACCAGCACTTCCCCAGTTCAGATCAGCATTGCGTTATCGATTTCAAAAGAATACGATTCAATAAAATGCTTGAAAGCGATTTTGAGAAGTATGTTGAAAACCTTCCCGAATTGAGCAATAATCTTTTAGAAAGAATTATTGCTACTATTAAATGATTGATATATATGTATGTATAGAAGTCGGAAAAATATTTCCGACTTTTTTATTGACTTATATTTTTTAATATAATATATTTGTGATATCAAAATAATATCATTTTTAAAAACTAGACCAAATGAAAACAATCGAAGAAAAATTTAGCGGAATTAAATTATCAGGAATTCCCATGTTGCTTTTTAACATTCTATTCCTTTTAGGAATAATTTACATGTTTGTACAAGTTCTTCAGGCGTTCGATATTAGCGACACCCTACGCGCACTATTAATTGTGGCGTGTGTTATTCTATTTGTGTTTAATAATATTTTTTGGGCCGGTTTTATTCAAATTGAACCGAACGAAGCCATAGTAATGGTTTTTTTTGGTGAGTACGAAGGAACTATCAAGGAAAACGGTTTTTTCTGGGTGAACCCCTTTTATGCTAAAAAGAAGCTTACGCTTCGCGCCCGCAACCTCGATGCAGAGCCAATAAAAGTAAACGACAAAACGGGTAATCCAATAATGATTGGAGTTGTAGTGGTTTGGCGCCTTGCCGATACTTACAAAGCTTCGTTTCATGTCGACAATGCCTCAATGGCCATCGGTACTGCTGGCGCAACGGGAGTTGTTAAGCTAAACGAGAAAATGTTGGCTTACCAAAACTTTGTGAAAATTCAATGCGATGCAGCCTTACGTTTCGTAGCAGGAATGTATGCATACGACCACTCTGGAACAGCAACTGAAAACGAAATGACGCTTCGCTCGAGTGGTGAGGAGATAAACCAAATTCTCGAAGCGCAAATGAACGAACGGCTTGCCATTGCTGGCATTGAGGTGGTTGAAGCGCGCATTAATTACCTTGCATACGCACCCGAAATTGCCGCAGTTATGCTTCGTCGTCAGCAGGCCGATGCAATTATTGCTGCTCGCGAAAAAATTGTGGATGGCGCAGTGGGTATGGTAAAACTTGCGCTTACCAAACTTGCAGATGATAAAATTATTGAGTTCGACGAGGACAAAAAGGCTGCCATGGTAAGCAACCTGATGGTTGTATTGTGCTCCGAGGATTCGGCTAGTCCGGTTATAAATGCCGGTACCCTACACCAGTAGGCATGAGCAAGAAGAAAACGTTCGTTTTGCGAATCGATCCCGACAAGTTCGACGCTTTGGAAAAATGGGCAGCCGACGAATTCCGAAGCACCAACGGTCAGCTCGAATGGATTATCGACAGTGCTCTTAAAAAGGCTGGTCGTTGGAAAAAGGGAGGTGCCGAAACGAGCAACGAAAACAACTCAAATAGCGCAGAATGACAACAATAGTTCAATCGAAACAACCATGCCCAAAGTGCGGAGGAAAAAACTTCGAAATGGGAGAAGTTTACATGGCAGGTAGCCTTGTAACCAAAATTTTTAACATTCAGAATCGTAAGTTTACTTCGTTTACCTGTACCAAATGTAAATACACCGAACTTTACCAAGTGCCCATGCGAAAGGCACTGAATGTTCTCGATTTCTTTATAGGATAAGGTATTAACTCTTTTTTTCTCTGTGAAACTGGAAACAACCTCTGTGCTATTCAATAAAACTAATAGCACAGAGGTACACAGAGTTTATACGGTTTTAAACCATTTATTTTATTTCATATTGCAATGAAACACATATCAAGTTTACTTCTCGTTGTAACTATTTTCGCCAACGTTTATGGCCAAGGTATTACTGGCAAATGGTTAGGTGAACTTAAAATTCACGGAACCAATCTCCCAATAGTTTTCAATATCGATACAACTCAGCAGGGCTTAAAAGCTGCTATGGATAGCCCCAAACAGGGCGCTTACGGAATTGAAGTTGCTTCAATTTTATTCGATAATAATAAGTTAAAAATTAGCATGCCCAAGTTAATGCTCGATTATGAGGGAACGCTAATCCATGCCGATACCGTTTCGGGCGTGTTTGTGCAAGCCGCAATGTCACTTCAACTTAAACTGGTACGCTTAAAAAATGATTTGCCAGTGGTTAAGCGCCCGCAGGAACCCAGTTTGCCATACCCATACATTGCTGAGGATGTTCAATTTGTGAATAAAAAGGCCAATATTACCCTGGCTGGTACCTTTACTTATCCTAAGGGGAAAGGAAAATTCCCGACGGTTGTATTAATAACAGGGAGCGGACCACAAAACCGCGATGAGGAGCTGCTCGGTCATAAACCATTTCTTGTTTTATCCGATTACCTTACCCGAAAGGGAATTGCAGTGCTCCGTTTCGACGATAGGGGATTTGGTAAATCCACTGGCGAGTTTGCTTCGGCAACATCGACCGATTTTGCAACCGATGTGGAGGCGGCCATTAATTATATTTTAACTAGAAAAGATGTTGATAAGAAAAAGATTGGCCTTATAGGCCATAGCGAGGGTGGAATTATTGCTCCAATGGTAGCCAAAAATTCGAAACATGTAAAATTTATAGTGCTAATGGCCGGAACGGGCATTCCTGGGAGCGAACTTCTTCTATTGCAGCAAGAGCTAATTGGGCGTGGAATGGGAATAACCGAGGAGGAATTGCAAAAATCGAAGAAATTAAACGAGGCAATTTTTAGGTTAGTTCATGCAATTAGCGATACCGATGAACTGAAAAATGAGCTTGCATCATTAGTTTTGGAATATGTAAGGGAAAATCCCCAAATGCCCAACCCACAGAATTTGTCGGAAGTTGAAATAGTGAATACCGTAATAAAGCAATATGCTTCGCCATGGATGATTAACTTTATAAAGCACAACCCGGCGAACGATTTGGAAAAAGTGAAATGTGCCGTTTTGGCTATAAATGGTGAAAAGGATTTGCAGGTTCCTGCCGACCTTAACCTAAATGCCATTCAAGCGGCATTGGACAGGGGAGGGAATACTAGCTATGATATTAGAAAACTTGCCGACCTAAACCACCTTTTTCAGGAATGCAAAACGGGTTTGCCACAGGAGTATGGCCAAATTGAGCAAACTTTATCGCCCGATGCGCTCGATTTAATTGGTAGTTGGATTCAAAAGAAAGTTGCTAAATAAAAAGTTTAGCGCAACCTATCGAGGCTGCGAACCAATGCTTCGTCGCGTGCAATGGCACGGAGGGCCAAAAATACAAGTATTGCGCTTACAACTGGGAAAATAAAAACGATTTCGTAACTGGCTTGGCCGGGTAATGCCGACTGGGCCATTCGAACGTAGTAGTATGCAAGAGCAGGTATTCCCAAAAGTAGTATAATTAGAAAAACACTTAAACGAATCTGTAGCATACGCTTACGGTACAAGAAAATAATAATTACATTTATTAAAAAGGAAACTACCAAGAGAATGCTGAGTGGTATTACTTTAAATACAGTTTCTCCCTCAGATAGAAGAGGAACCAAACCCTTAAAATTTAATTGATAAAGAATTTGATCTGTATTTCTTATCAGTTCGGCAAATGGAAAGAAGAAAAGGAAACCCAAAAAAAGAGCCGATGCAAGTAAAAATAGCGATTGTATTCTTTGTATCATAGTATTTCTAGTATTTTAAGCGTATAATTTATACCTTGTAACAAGGTCAAATTTAGTTCAAATTTATAAGAAAATGAAATGGTTATTCGGAGCGCATTGGGTAGTTGTAAGAAAACTAATAAAATACCTATGAGTTATATATGTTTATTGAAATAGCGGCAGCATATTGCCCTTTCCCCTTTTTTTAGCATTTTTGTTATCGGATTGAACGAATAAAGAATGCGCCATTTAACCCTTATAAGCGATTGGTACCAGAACGACAACTATGTTGGTATGCTGAAAGGGCTGATTTGTAGCAATTGTCCCAACCTCAGCATAATCGATATATCGCATAATGTAAACCAATTTAGCGTGGATAGGGCTGCCTACCAATTAAAACATAGTTACCATTATTTTCCGCAGGGTACTATTCACTTGGTTATGGTTAATAGCGAAATAGTTAAAAGGGCCCAATTCCTTTTCTTCGAAAAGAACAGTCATTATTTTCTTCTTCCCGACAACGGAATTGTTAGTTTGCTTTTCAATGAACTTCCTGAGAAGGTGTTTTCGCTCAAATACGAAATAACCAGCAGCTTTAATTCGCTTGAATGCGTATTAGAAGTGCTTAAGAAAATGAATGATAATATTGAATTTGAGCAATTTGCCTTGCCCACTAGTGAGTTCGAAACAAAAACGATGCTGATGCCAACCTGGGAGGATAATATTATTGTTGGCAATATCATTTATATCGACTCATACTACAACGCAATTTGTAATATATCGAATGAACTTTTCGACCAAATTGGAAAGGGACGACCCTACGAAATTTACGTTCAAAGCTACCATAATAGAGTAACCGAGCTGAGTACTACATACAATCAGGTACTGCCGGGTGAACTCTTAGCACTTTTCAACTCTGCTCAGTTACTAGAGTTTGCAATAAGAAACGGTTTTGCTGCCCAACTATTAAACCTTAACATAGGTTCGGAGGTTAAGGTTAGGTTTTTGCCTTTCAAGCAGGATATTTTACTCATGTAGCAGCACCCTTTCAATCGGGTACTTATTAACCACAAGTGTTAATAATATTCCCCCATCTGCGGTAAATAAATTCGTAATTTTGGCTGCATATAAATAACGAAAAATGGAAAACGCAGCCCAATCGTTTACACGATTACTCGAAATTATGGACGAACTTCGGGAGAAATGCCCGTGGGATAAGGAACAAACCTTTGAAAGCATTAGAAATTTAACAATTGAGGAAACATACGAACTGGCCGATTCGATTCTCGAAAAGGACATGGATGGCATTAAAAAGGAGCTGGGCGATTTACTTTTGCACATCGTTTTTTACTCAAAAATTGCTTCAGAAACGGGTCATTTCAATATTACCGAAGTAATTGACAACATTTGCAAGAAGCTTATATTTCGGCATCCACATGTTTTTGGTACCACACAGGTTAGTGGAGCCGATGATGTAATTAAAAATTGGGAGCAAATTAAGCAGTCGGAAAATGATGGAAATATGACAGTTCTGTCGGGCGTTCCTAAATCGCTTTCGGCACTAATTAAGGCCAATAGAATTCAGGAAAAGGTTCGGGCAGTCGGTTTCGATTGGGATGTACGCGAGCAGGTTTGGGAGAAAGTTTCGGAAGAACTGGATGAGGTAAAAACTGAGGTGAAAAAGGGCAACCAGGAGAGAATAGAATCGGAGTTTGGCGACCTTTTATTCTCCATTGTCAATGCCGCACGACTTTTTAACGTCGACCCCGAAACGGCACTAGAGAGAACCAATAAAAAGTTTATGAAACGCTTCGGTTATCTCGAAAGCAAAACTATTAAACAGGGACGATCGTTGAAAAACATGACTCTCAATGAAATGAATATTATTTGGGAAGAATCGAAACTGTTCGATAAGGCTTAACATGCTGCAAATACTCATTAAAAAAGCGCTATACAGCATTCTAATTGTTTGGGGTGTACTATCGCTCGTGTTTGTACTTTTTAATCTTATACCCGGCGATCCGGCCCGAATGATGATGGGACAACGAACCGATGAAGCCTCACTGAATGCCATTCGAAAGGATTTGGGACTCGATAAGCCGCTCGTATTTCAGTACTTAAAGTATATCAACGACCTTTCGCCCGTTTCGTTGCATAATCCCCGTAATGAAAAAAGTTACATTTATTTAAATCCTTCAGATTATAATGTTTTTGCTACAATAGGAATTACGGGTAGTAGGGTTATTGCATTCAAATTCCCTTACCTGAGGCGTTCGTATCAGAGTGGTAAAACTGTGTCGGCAATTATTGCCGATACCATTCCCAATACCTTTGTATTGGCTTTCTCATCAATGGCTTTTGCCACTCTGCTAGGAATTTTCTTTGGAATAATTTCGGCACTAAAACAAAATAGTTGGATCGATCGGAGCCTTATGGTGCTTTCGGCCCTGGGTATGAGTTTGCCTTCATTTTTTGCTGCAATTATTTTCGGGTGGGTCTTTGCTTTCCTGTTAGGCGATTACACAGGGCTTAACCTTACCGGCAACTTGTGGGAAATTGACGATTTTGGAGAGGGCTCAACCTTGAAGTTACAGAATTTAATACTACCTGCATTTACTTTAGGTATACGCCCTTTAGCGGTTGTAACCCAACTGGCTCGAGGCTCAATGCTCGAAGTGCTTTCAAACGATTACATTCGAACAGCAAAAGCAAAGGGGCTCAAGTTTACCAGCGTTATTTGGCGGCATGCTTTGAAAAACTCTTTGAACCCTCTGGTATCAGCTATTTCGGGATGGTTTGCAGGGTTAATGGCTGGTGTTATATTTATCGAGTACATTTTTGGCTGGAAGGGAATGGGTTACATTATGGTAAGTGCCCTGACTAGTTACGATGTACCCCTTGTGATTGGTACAGTTATTACATTCTCAATTGTATTTGTAATTGTAAACTTTCTGGCCGACTTGGCTTACACTATAATTGACCCAAGAGTAAGGTTTCAGTAATTTGAAGATTTACCTCCATTTTTTGATGTATTTTTGAATAGAACATTAATATCAACCCAAATTTTTTAAGCAATGAGAAATAGAATTGTAGCAGGTAACTGGAAAATGAACACCACAATTACAGATGGAGTTGCACTTTGTAAAGATGTTTTAAACCTTTCGGCGAATCTTCCACAGAATGTTACTTTAGTGGTTGCTCCACCCTTTACTCATATATCCGAAATATCTAAAGCACTCGAAAACACTCGAATTGCTGTTGGAACTCAGAACTGTGCTGCTTGGGAAAAGGGTGCCTATACCGGCGAGGTTTCTGCAGCAATGATTGCTGCCTGTGGCGCAAAATATGTTATTATAGGCCATTCCGAGAGGAGAGAGTATTTTAACGAGAGCAACGAAACACTTTTGGCTAAAGTGAATTTAGCTTTGAAACACCAATTAACGCCAATTTTCTGCTGCGGTGAAAAGCTTAACGAACGCGACGAAAATCGCCACTTTAATGTTGTTAAGGAACAAATAGAAGAGGTTCTCTTTCGATTAAATGGAGAGTTAATGCAACGAATTGTTATTGCCTACGAACCCGTTTGGGCCATTGGCACCGGAAGAACCGCAACACCCGAACAGGCTCAGGAAATGCATGCGCATATTCGCCTTTTACTTTCCAATCATTTTGGAAACTCTATTTCGCAAAGCATTAGCATACTATATGGTGGTAGCTGTAAGCCCGATAACGCCCAGGATATTTTCTCGAAACCCGATGTGGATGGAGGCCTTATTGGTGGTGCTTCGTTGGTTGCAAACGACTTTATTGCTATAGCAAAATCATTTCCCGAATAAAATGGACTACGTAGAGGTACAGTTCAGTATACAACCATACAGTTCCGATGTTGCTGAAATTCTGATTGCTAATTTGGCACAAGCCCAATTCGAAAGTTTTGTTGAGGAGAATGATTTTCTACTGGCTTATGTGCCAAAACTCAATTTTAACCCTGAATCCATTAAGGAGTGTATTTCACCCTTAAGTGATCAATCGATTACCATTAGTTTTTCTTATAAAATCATTCCCCAGAAAAATTGGAACGAAGTATGGGAATCGAATTTTAGTCCAATAACCATAGAAAACTTATGTAGGATAAGGGCCCCTTTCCATCCCGTGGAGGAGGGTTATAATTTAGAATTGGTTATTGAACCCAAAATGGCGTTTGGAACGGGACATCACCAAACCACCTGGTTAATGGCTCGCGAACTTTTCAGTATTAATCTGAAGGATAAAACGGTTCTCGATATGGGCTGTGGTACCGGAATTTTGGCAATTATTGCCGAAAAATTGGGTGCCCAAATGGTAGTTGCAATCGATAACGACGAATGGGCGTATAGAAATACTCTTGAAAACGCAGAAAAAAATGGCTGTCATCGGATTCAGGCTCAATTAGGAGATGCAAATCGGATTGGATCCCCATTATTCAACGTAATTCTAGCAAACATTAATTTGAATATACTCATTACCGACATGAAGGCTTATTACGAAAGTATGCTGAGTGGTGGGCTTATCCTTTTCAGCGGAATTCTGGTTGACGATGTTAATAGCCTTCGAGCTACTGCAGAAAAGGAGGGTTTCCTATTCATTAGTTCTAAGTTCCGCGATAATTGGGCAATGGTTATTTTTTCGAAATAAACCAAACAATAATTCTAATACAATGAGGTTGAATTTGCGATTGGCATTAATGATAATCCTGGTTTGTGCTGCTGCATTGGGGTTAACAGTAATAAATCTTTTACCTGCTGCAGATCAGAAATTTGAGAGTTTCTCTCCTGAATTGGAAAAGTTTCCCAGCGAATTACATGCATTAATTCGAAATGACTTAACTAAGGATGAGGAAATCTTCATAAGAGATCTTACTATTCTTTGGCCAACCGAATTTTTTTCGGAAGAGCAAAAACAACTTATTGTAAACAACTGCAATAATTTGCTGAAAAAGAACCCTACAACCCGAAGACCATTTATTAGCCTTGTAAAAATTCTGGTTAGCTTACAAACAAACGAAATGGCCAAAAAGCATTTCGACAGTTGGAATAAAGGATTCAGGCAGTTCACCGAGAACCCAAGCATATCCATAGCATGGATTGATAAGTTTTTAGCCAATGCCCATGCACTTTTTACAAAGAACACGCTTCAAATTAATCCGGCGTACGATTGGCTTATTACCCCAACCGATTATAGCATTCATTTCGATACCACTTTAACCTATCGCTTTAAACAAACAAACCTTATTTGTCGGTCCGATAAGGACTCGATTTCTATTCAGGGAACGCAGGGTGCTTATTATCCCATTTACGGAGTTTGGCACGGGAAGGGTGGAAAAGTAACCTGGATACGAAGCCAATTTCCCGAAAATGAAATATTTGCAACCCTTAGTTACTACCGTATAGATTTGAGTCGGAACGATTATCAGGCCGATTCGGTACTCTTTACCAACATGGATTATTTCGACAGACCCGTTTTGGGGAAACTGAAAGACAAGGTTTTGAAAAGTAGTAGACCCGAGAATATTTATTTTCCTGAATTTACAACCTACACAACGCGGCACAAAATTCCGAATCTTTTCGATGGAGTTGATTACGATGGAGGTTATTATATGATGGGTGGCCAGCTGATTGGTACAGGAACCCGAACTAACCCTGCTGTAATTGAAATTAAACGACAGGGCAAGGATTTTTTGCGTATAGAGGCACTTCAATACATCTTCCGTAGGCAGGTAGTTGTTTCAAACTTTGCAAGGGCTCGGTTTAAAGTCCAAACCGACTCAATTTTTCATATAGGGCTAGGCTTCTCATATAACGATCAAACCCAAACGGTATCACTTTACCCAACCGATTTGATTACTACCAAGAGCCCCATGTCGAGCAGTTACCACAAATTCGCATTTACATTCAATGAGTTGAGTTGGAATATTAAATCCGACATTTTAAACTTTGGGGCACCAACTGGTTCTTCATCCAGCCGTTCGTATTTCGAATCGAATAACTTTTTTAACGAGGTAGAGTTCGACGATCTCATGGGGCGCGATGAGCAGCATCCGTTACTGGCCATAGCCCAATACACTCGGAATATTAAATCGAGGGAGTTCGATGCCCGTGGATTTGCTCGTTACGTTCGTAAATCGGAAGAGCAAACACGCATAATGCTCATGCGCATAGCCATGATGGGTTACATTTACTACGATTCCGAAACAGGCGAAGCGCAAGCGGTGCCCAAACTTTTCGATGCCATTAGGGCTCGAGGCCGACAGATTGACTACGATGTTATTCGTTTCAATTCTTCTTCGCCCGACCGAACACCCAATGCTGTTCTCAACTTGGCAAACCTCGAAATGACCGTAAAAGGAGTGGATGATGTTTCGGTGAGCGACTCGCAGAACGTTTTTTTCTTCCCAAAGGGAAGGCAAATTGTTTTGAAAAAGGATCGAAACTTCGCATTCGATGGGGTAATACGAGCTGGTTTACTCACCCTTTTTGGGCGAGATTTCAATTTCGATTATGCTTCGTTCAGTTTTAAACTCAACTCAATCGATTCAATGAATATCGATTTTCAAACCGATCAGTTCGATTTTTACGGAAAGAAAATATTAAATCAGGTAACCAGCACCATCGAAACCATAACAGGAGAAGTATATATTGATAAACCTCACAACAAATCGGGGCTGGTTAAAAACAAGGAGTACCCCATTTTTGTCAGCACTCGGGAGTCGTTCGTATTCTACGACGATAAAACCATTCACAATGGTATTTATAATCGCGAGAATTTTTACTTTAAAGTCTTCCCATTCACATTTAAAAGTATAAATACGTTTTCGCAGTCCGATATGCAATTTGAGGGCATTCTGTATTCGGCCGATATTTTTGCTCCCATAAAAGATACCCTTGTGCTACGTCCCGACAATTCGTTAGGTATCATTAATACTACACCCGCTGAAGGAATTGCCATTTATCAGGGAAAAGGTCGGTTTTTTAACCGAATCGATTTGAGTAATAGGGGTCTCCGGGGTCGTGGTGAAATTGCCTATATAACTTCGAAAACTACCTCGGACGATTTCTACTTCTTCCCCGATTCCATGGGAACCTTTGCTAAGAGTTTCTATGTTGCAAGGCACGATAAAGCCATAGAGTATCCTGAAGTAACCGGAAAGGAACATATTGTAAAATGGCATCCCTATAACGATAAACTTTTTGCCTTTCGGGGCGAATATCCTTTCGATATTTTTTCGGGCGAAACCAAGTTAACAGGTAGCTTAGTCCTCGATCCCTTGGGTTTGGTTGGTACGGGTTTAATGGACCTGAAAAAAGCAAGGCTTCGATCCAACGAATTTGCTTATAATGCATTGGATTTTAACACACCTTCGGCAAGCCTCGAAATGGATGTTCCGGGAACAGACAGATTGGCCATGGTTTCGAATTTGGTTCAAGCCAATATTAGTTTTAAAACCCGAAGTGGCGAATTTAAAAGAGTGAACGAGAGCATTTTTGCTAATTTGCAGGGTATTGAGTACAGTTCGCACCTCGACCGATTTGTGTGGAACATGGATGGCAATGAGCTAACTCTTTTAACTTCGGGTAGGCAGAAGGCTATTGAAATGGAGAAATTTTATATTTCACGAATGGCCGATAGGGATACCGTTCCAGCTGGTTCGCTATATTACTCAACTCGCTTTCCCGAGGATTCGCTTTACTTCTTTGCTCCCCGTGCCACATATAACCTTTCGAACCCCAATTTGAAAGCCGACTCGGTTCGCTATTTGCTTGTTGCCGATGCCGTTATACACCCTTACCGACAAAAGGTTGAGGTCGACGCTCAAAAACGGCTTATGCCGTTAAGGCAATCGGTAATATATGCTAACCAAACCAATAGATTTCATCGAATTTACAATTCGAATATTACAATTCCTTCCCGAAAACAGTATGTAGCCTCAGGAACCACCGACTATGTGGATGAAATAGATTCTATTCAGAAAGTTTTCTTTAAAGAAATTACAACCGATAGCAAGGGGAATACTTTTGCCAAAACTGTGGTTACCGAACCCGATAGTTTCAAACTGAGTCCAAACTTTCGCTATACTGGGAATATTGAGTTGTATGCAACCGACAGATTCTGGACCTTTGCCGGAGGTGCCCAACCCATACAGCATTGTAAGCAAATTCGGTCGAGTTGGCTAAGGTTCACTTCAACTATTAACCCCAAGAGTGTACTTATTCCAATTACAGAAAAGCCCGTAAACCTTAATATGGTGAATCTGTTGAGCGGAAGTATAGTTTCATCCGATTCCATTCACCTTTACCCTTCGCTTGTAAGTGGACGAAAGTTTTTTAGCGACAAACCCTTAATTCCAGCCGAGGGTGTATTTACCTATAATCATCGGAATAATAGGTTTTTTATAGGCCCGGAGTACAAACTGAATAACCCCGATACTACCGGAAACGTAATAAGCCTCTCCAAGGACATGTGCCTGCTCTTTGGCGAAGGGGTTATAAACATACCCGTTAATTTGGGACAAATTAAAAACTTCGCTTCGGGAAGTTCCATTCACCGTTTAGCCGATAGCACTATAACCATTGATGCGGTGTTGTCTCTAAATTTTCACTTCAATCAGGTATCGTTAGCAGCCATGGCCTCCGATATTCTAGCAACTTCGGGTTTGGGCAATGTGGACTTGAACAGCAAATCGTTTTTCAATTATATAAACCTGAGAGCAAACCCTAAGGATGCTGCAAATGCCATTAACCAAATAAAACTTTTTGGCAATATTAGCCAATCGCCCGAGGAGCTGGCAAGCACCATAACCTTTTCCGATGTGCGTTTCCGTTGGGATCAGCGAAATCGTTCGTTCGTTTCGGTTGGGAAGTTGGGAATCAATGCTTTAGGAATTAATCAGGTGAATAAACGGGTCGATGGATTTATTGAGATAATAAAACGCTCAAGCGGCGATTGGATAACAATATTCATTAAGCCTTCGCCCGATAAATATTACTTTTTTTACTATGTAAGGGGTTCCATGCAGGTTGGTTCGCACAGTTCACTTTTTACCGATCCCATAAAGCAAATGAAATCGAGAGATAAGAAGGTGAAGGTGAAGTTGGGTCAAATACCCTACAATTTCACAATTGGCACAAAAAGGGAGCATGCAAGGCTCGAGGAGCGTTACAACGAACTTACTGGACTTAAAAAGGAAGAGCAACCAGCTACAGTAGAGGAGAATAACCAGTAGGGGATGAGAATAGAAGAAACCGGCCTCGACCACTTCGAGGCCCGCGACTACGACAGCCGCCTAGGCCGCTGGCTAAACCCCGACCCCGCTGGCAGCACTGGAGCCCATACCTAGCCGTGGGTAATAACCCTGTTAGCGGAGTGGATCTGGATGGGAGGGAGTGGATTGATGAGTTTGGCTTTCATGTTTGGTATAATGGTAGTTTTACACGGTATGCAACTTTAGAACATAGGCTATTTCACAGAGCTTTAATGTTATTTCCGTTAAGCTGAGGCTGAAAGAAAGAAACAACGTTCGGCGGCGGTTGTACCGCCGTCGTTCTATTTCTTACAGGCTTTGCCTGTTTCTACAGCTAAAAGCTAAAGTTTGGTTGTACCAAGCGGAGCCTTCGAGAGCCTCAGGCTCCGCATAGTTAAGCGGTGGCTGTCAAATTGAAACAACGTTGGGCAGCGGTTACAAGCGCCGTCGTTCTATTTTAGCATGTTTCACCGCTACCGAGCGATTAGATAAGTTCGCTCCAAAACGGTTCAGTTTTATCGCGTGGTAATGAATTTAACTGTCCCCATTATTGCTGCTATTTGGTGTAAATTAAGCCCTGCTGAGTTAACTAGCAAAATTACACCCCATGTATGCAAACAAAAATTATTATTAATCGTTAAATTTGTAGGAGACAAAACAATGGAAGTCATGAACGTAGTTGAGAAAAGAGATTTTATACACAGCCATTTGCATCGTGCAGATGAAAGTATCATTGACGAGTTTTACCAGAAACTTCGAAAATCCAATGTTTTAAAGGAAAAGCTAGAAAGTAGGGCTGGAAAGGCCGAAGACGACATTCGTTCAGGGAGAGTTTTTTCCAGAACAGAAATAGAGCAACGTACAGCAGCCCGTGAACGCAAATGAAACTCATATACACAGAACAGGCTCTTTTAAGCCTTGAGGAGGCGTTAGATTTTATTGCGCCCAAAGTACCCCAGGAGAAGTTAATTGAGATCCGGGATGAAATTCTAGATGGCGCAGATGCACTTCTTTTTCACCCGTTGCTAGGACAGGAAGAGCCGTTTTTGGTACATTTGGGTTTAGGGCATCGTCGATTGGTTGTAAGCCACTACAAGATAATCTATAGAATTATAGAGGATTGTATATACATCACTGACATTTTTGACTCAAGGCAAGACCCCGACAAAATGAAGGGATAAAACCCGTTAAGGCTGAGGCTGTCAGATTGAAACAACGTTGGGCGGCGGTTGTACCGCCGTCGTTCTATTTCTTACAGGCTTTGCCTGTTTCTACAGCTAAAAGCTAAAGTTTGGTTGTTCCAAGCGGAGCCTTCGAGAGCCTCAGGCTCCGCATAGTTAAGCGGTGGCTGTCAGATTGAAACAACGTTCGGCGGCGGTTGTACCGCCGTCGTTCTATTTCTTACAGGCTTTGCCTGTTTCTACAGCTAAAAGCTAAAGTTTGGTTGTTCCAAGCGGAGCCTTCGAGAGCCTCAGGCTCCGCATAGTTAAGCGGCGGCTGTCAGATTGAACCAACGTTGGGCGTAGGTTAGCGAAGCGTACCTGCGTCCAATTATTTTTATCAGGCTGTGCCTGCGGATTGCTGTGCCTGCGCTAGGTTAAAGTTTTCTTTTCGGCCATTGGCCGAAAATAAGCCTTTTGCATTTTATATTCGGTTTCCCGATAACTATCCATAGCCGTCAGGTTAAGGGGGTATTTGTCAGATAGTCAGCACCAATTAGGCGATAATAAAGTAGTACTTATTTTAGTTACGGAGTAGATAGTTGTTTATAGAAACAATTACGACTATGAACCTAAAGCTCCAGAGGAGCTCACTGCTAATATGGCAATCGAGCTTGCAAGTTCAGCCTTGCCTGAGTGCCATCACTTTGGCAGTACCGAAGTTAAGCGCCTATTCACAGAGCGCTCCTCTGGAGTTTAGCTACTTTGGTAAATATTTACTATAAACATAATGCCCCGCTGGGGCAAACTAAAACAACTGATAACACTGTTTTTTAATATTAGCCTGACGGCTATGGATAACTATCGGGATTACATTTTGCGGTTTATAATGTAAAACAAATGCTCCGATTTGTTTTATATTACTAAGCGAGAACCCAAATCTTTTGCTAGCAGCTTGAAAATAGTTTATATTTGCAAAAAGCCATATTGCAATGGGAACTACAATAGAAATTCGAAAATCGGTTAGCAGAAATCAACTCGACAAGGAACTGGAGAAAATTATGGTTAAAAAACGAAAGCTGAACCTACGATTATTCATGGGCAAGGTTCGTTTCGAAGGTGTCGACGCCATTGAATATCAAAAGAAAATGCGCGATGAGTGGCAGTAGTGTACTGGTTGATACAAACATTTTAATTTACCTTTTTAAAGGTAATGAACGCATATACGAGTTGCTTAGAGACAGGGAGATTTGGGTTTCGTTTATTACTGAAATGGAACTTCTAGCTTTCGAGGGGCACAGTGCAACCGAACTACAAACCATTAAAAAGTTTTTAGCGCAGTGCAAAATTGTTGACATAAACAGAAGCATAAAAGATACTGCTATTGATATAAGAAAAGCGAATAATGTTAAACTCCCCGATGCCATTATTGCAGCCACAGCACACTATCTTAGCATTCCGTTGCTTACTGCCGACAAAGGATTTAATGCGATTGATCGAGTTATTTTAGCAATTGTTGATTTATAAGCCCCCGTTAAGCGTAGGCTGACAGATTGAAAAACAACGTTCGGCGGCGGTTGTACCGCCGTCGTTCAATTTTAGCACGTTTACCA
>JBBIRB010000041.1:0-22979 GCA_037442025.1 Bacteroidales bacterium
AAATATTTATATTATCCTCTCAAAAAGTTGCATTCATTACTTGAATTTGGTATATAAAAATCGTGTCTATTTAGTTTCAGGTGTTGGAATTGGGGCTGTACACCATTACAATAACATTAATGAATTTGGTTTGGCAATAAATGGAAACCTATTATTAAGTATAAGGTTGTTTGAACAAATTTATTTAGAAATTCCCCCTCTTATAATAACTCCCCCAAGCAGGATATACTATTCACCTTTAGGTTTCAAAAGGAATAACAATTTGCTTGCACTACCCGTTTTTTCATTTGGTGTAAAAATGCAATTATAGCATTTATGTCAACTCAATCAATATCCAAGGCAATTAGGCCCCCTCCATTTTAAATGTTTAATAATTAGCTGAAATCAACTCGAGCGAATTTCCATTCAATTTTATGGTCACCTTGTTTCCAAATGCTTTTACTTCATTCCCAAAATGGGCTACCAGTTTTTTCGAAGCGAAACGTTCGGGTAAATTAACTTCAACGCTAGCGTTTTCGGCCGATTTATTAAAAACTACCAGTACCATATCGTTTAGGTAGGTTCGAATATAGGCATAGGTTTTCTCCGTAACCACTAGTGGCTCAAAGGTTCCATAGTTCAAAGCCATATGGCTTCTGCGCAGGTTCGTAAGTTTTTTTGTTGCGTCGAGGGTTTCCTGCTCAAGCGGATTAAATCCTTCGAACTGCATCATCTTACGATTATCGGGGTCGTTGCCACCGGGCTGTCCAAATTCGTCGCCCTGATATATGGTTGGAACCCCCGGAATGGTTAAATTAAATGCGTTAAGCATTTGAAGTCGCTTATAACCAATGGCATCGCCAACGCCAATTTCGCGAGTCCATCCGGCACGTTTAGCATCCTCATCGAACGAGAGTGCCCCGCCTGCATACGAAATGAAGCGACCCTTATCGTGATTTCCGGTTATAACTCCCATAAGGTTATTCCACCCGTAGTAGGTAAAGCCTTCGGTTATTTTTCCATTAAGGTTTGAAAAAGGCACATTGGGACGGGCAAATGCCGAAACCGCAGCATCGTAAACGTTAAAATCGAACTGCGAATTAAGCATTCCGCTGCCTATATAGCTCGAAATAAGATCGTGGCTTCCATACGTTTCGCCAATTTGAAAAACACTTCGATTCGTCACATTCAATTTCATCTTACGGGTAAGGGTGCGCCAAAAAACTTCGGGAATATGCTTGGTGGCATCGTGACGAAAACCATCGAACTGGTAATCGGTAACCCAAAATAGGGCCGAATCGGTCATGGGTTCGTAAACCTCTGGGCGTTCCAAATCGAGCGTGGGCATAAATGTATCGAACCAGGTGGTAAGCCGGTGTTCATCCCACTTTTCGGTGTTCATTGTTCCATCGGGTAGGTAAAGCGGGGTGGCCCAATCGGGATGTTTTTGGTAAAGCGGATGTTCTTGATGCACATGGTTGGCAACGTAATCGAGTATTACGTTTATTCCTCGTTTATGCGCCTCGGCCAGCATTTCGTGAAGCTCATCGGACGTACCAAAGCGAAAATCGACTTTCGACGAGGATATGGGCCAGTAACCATGATAACCCGAAAACTTGGTTTTAGGATTTGGGTACATTCCGTAGGCTCCAAGCGGATTCTGGGTTATGGGCGAAATCCAAATGGTGCTTATGCCCAAATTAGTAAAAAAACCATCCCGAATTTTTTGGGTAATTCCCAAAATGTCGCCACCATAGTAGTTGGCTTTGGGGTGAATTTCGGGGTCGTCAACCGGGTGGTCGTTATCCTTTGTAGCATTAAAAAACCGGTCGACCATAAGTGAGTACATTATTTGCGTATGCAAATCGGATCGGCTGAGCTGCGATGTAGTGGTAACCACTCTCCTACCTTCGAGCGGTATGAGCAAATCGTTGCTTTCGCCTTCGGAATTGTATGCCCAAACACGTATGTACGAACGCTTTAATCCGTTTGCATTGGCCGGAATGGTTATAACAGCCGAATTTCCATTTGTTTTAACAAACTCCTCGCTTAATCGGTAGTTCTCCCAAAAAACAAAAATGTCGTCAACCGCATTCTTCAAACCAATTTCGAGGCTACTGCCTTTGCTTTCAACTGTATAAATAAAGGGCAATTTAGCTTGGTCTACAATTCCAACCCGCATTACCGAGTTTTGCCCACCAATATTGTTGTCTTCAATATCGGGATTGGCCGGATCGAGAATTCCGTTTCCGTCAACAACCACCTGATAATGATATTTTCCGGGATTTAGCCAAAGGTTTACCTTCCAAACACCATCAACCAATTCGAGATTGGTTTTCGAAGGGTTCCAATCGTTCATTTGTCCCTTAAGCTGAACCATTTTGGGTTGTTTACCCTTTGGGGTATAGGTAAATTCCAGAGGAATTTTTCGGCTTTTACGCATTAGCAGTGAGTAGCAAGCCCCATCGGCCCAAACCTTCAGCTCCGAAAGGCGCTTAATTTCCTCATTTTTCGATACCAGTTTCAGAATTTTACCCTCGTTGGCAAACAGAACATCGAAGTTTGCCGGAGCCACAACCGAATCGATTTTCGATACATCGAGGAAGAAATCTTCGAGCATAATCTCGGTTTCTTCGCCTGCAAGCTGAATAATACTGGCCAAACCGTGTATTTCCGATTTTTTGGCATAATGTGGAATAATCTCATGCGCTCCGCAAGAAGTTAGCAGGGCAACTAACGAAATAATTAGGATACGTTTCATAGTTACTATTTTTTACTACATTAGGCACATTAGAACATTATAGTCTTTTTCTACTTAATCCTACTGTGCCCTATTGTGTCCCTGCCTACCGCAGGCAGGTATTGTGGTTATCTTGGTTATTTATTTAACTCTATCACCATTGCCGATCGTGGCGAAAGTTGAATTTTATCCAAACTATCCAATTTCTTGTCGGAAATAATATCGACTCCCCCCTTAAAATTCGAAAGTATTTCGTTGAATCGCTGTGTTTTTAGCACTTTGGGCTGATAGCCATTGTGCAGAATAACCATTACTGTTTGCTCGCCATTCTGCCTGAAGTAAACGTAAACCTCATCGTTGGGGATGAAATGTACCAGATTGCCATTATGTATGGCAGTAGCTGTTTGTCGCCATTTCAGCAGTTTGCTTAGGTAGTCCCAAGCCTCATTCTCCTTTTTGGTTCTGCCTTCGGCAGTAAAAGCCGTGCGTTTATCGTCGGGCCAACCACCGGGGAAATCTTTTCGAAGCACTCCATGCCCGTTGGCATCGTCGCCATCCATAAGAATTTCGGTTCCGTAGTAAATTTGGGGTATTCCTCGGGTTGTTAGCAGAAAAGCCATTCCCAACTTAAACCGACCAATGGCCATATCCTTATCCTTCATAAACCGCGACATATCGTGGTTATCGGGGAAAATAAGAACATTCTGCGGATTGGCATACAGGAAATCGTGAGCCAGAATTTCGTACAATCGAAGCAATCCGGTGTCCCAACCTTCTTTCTCGTCGAAAGCCTTATTCATTGCGTAGCAAAGCGGAAAATCCATAACCGTTGGAACACCCGAATCGAAACCATCGCGATTATTGGTTCCCTTCTGCCAATAGGCAGTCCATGCCGGATAATTAATCCACGTTTCGGCAACAATGTTAAAATTGGGGTATTCGGTCATTACGGCATTTACCCACTTGGCCATAAACGTTTTTTCGGGATATGGGTGCGTATCCATACGAATTCCATCCAAATTGGCGTATTCAACCCACCAAATGCTATTCTGAATTAAGTACTTAGCCAAGTAGGAATTTCGCTGATTCAAATCGGGCATATGGGTATCGAACCAACCATCCTCCATCAATTTTCTGTCGGCTTCCGATGCATGCGGATCGAAGGTAGCAGGAATGCGGTAGTTGGTACGAGTAAACTCTGGCCATTGGTTAAGCCAGTCCTTCCAGGGTAAATCATCAATCCACCAATGCTTGCTGCCAACATGATTAAAAATCATATCCTTAATAATTTTCAATCCCCGTTTGTGCGCCTCTTCAACCATTTTACGATAAAGCTCATTGGTGCCATGCCTCGAATCGATTCGGTATAAATCGGTAATGGCGTAGCCATGGTACGACTGCCAGGGCTGATTGCTCTCGAGCAATGGGTTAACCCAAATAGCGGTCATACCCAACTCGTTAAGGTAATCGAGATGATTGATTATCCCCTGAATATCGCCCCCATGACGAGCGTAAAGGTCCTTTCGGTCGAACTTATCGGTCATTCCCTTAAACGTATCGTTTGTAATATCGCCATTGGCGAACCGATCGGGGAACAGCAAGTACATTACATCGGAGGCATCGAAACCCTTCCGTTCTGCCGAGCCTTCTCTCCTAGCTTCGAGGCTGTAGGTATGCTTTACAACTCTTCGCTTCGAGAACTTGAAGGTAATATCGAATTTCCCCGGTTTGGTGTTAGCATCGATAGTTAAGTTTAGAAAAAGGTAGTTGGGACTCTCTGCTTTTTCGACACTTACAAGCGTAACACCTGGGTAAGCTAACTCAACTTCGGCATTCGAAATGTTTGTTCCATATATCAAAACCTGTAGCTCCTTGTTTTGCATGCCAACCCACCAATTTGGTGGTTCAACACGATTAACTGTTTGGGATGCAGATATTTTCATTAGTAAAACAAAAAGAAAAAGTAAAGTTATTCTTGTTTTCATTAAAAGTGAGTTAAATTGTTTAAGTCGGAAGAGGAGAGTCCGAAGACCGAAGATCGAAGACTTCCAAACCGATAACCGATAACCGATAACTGAGAACTGAGAACTGGTCTACCCCCTCCCAATACAATTCAAATCCTCAAACGACTCTTTAAGCCTTTTAATTATGCTCTCTTCGCCCTTACGAAGCCAAACGCGAGGATCGTAATATTTTTTGTTGGGCTTATCGTCGCCTTCGGGGTTTCCAATTTGGCCTTGCAAGTAACCCTGCTTATCGAGATAAAACATACGGATTCCGTTCCAGAATGCCCATTGCAGGTCGGTGTCGAGGTTCATTTTAATTACACCGTAACCGATTGCTTCCTCAATTTTCTCCTTTTCGGAACCGCTGCCACCATGGAATACAAAGTCGACAGGTTTTGCTGAGGTGTTAAATTTCTTTTGAATTAGTTCCTGCGAATTTTTAAGAATTACAGGATTAAGAACCACATTGCCAGGCTTGTAAACGCCGTGAACGTTACCAAACGATGCTGCAATGGTGAAGTTGGGGCTAACCTTCATAAGTTTCTCGTAGGCATAGGCAACCTCTTCGGGTTGCGTGTATAGCTTCGAACTATCTACTCCCGTATTGTCAACGCCATCTTCCTCGCCGCCAGTAACACCCAATTCAATTTCGAGGGTCATGCCTATTTTCGACATGCGCTCGAGGTACTTGGCGCAAATCTCTATGTTTTCCTCTAAACTTTCTTCCGAAAGATCGAGCATATGCGAACTGTAAAGCGGTTTACCTGTCTCCTTAAAATGCTTTTCGCCAGCATCGAGCAAGCCGTCGATCCATGGAAGCAATTTTTTTGCTGCATGGTCGGTATGCATTATTACAGGCACACCATAGGCCTCGGCCAAAAGGTGAACATGTTTTGCACCCGAAATGGCACCAAGAATTGCGGAATTTTGACCGTCGTTCGAGAGCCCCTTACCAGCGTAAAACGATGCACCGCCATTCGAAAACTGAATAATTACAGGCGAACCAACCTCGCGAGCCGTTTCGAGAACGGCATTAATGGTGTCGGTTCCGGTTACGTTAACGGCAGGAATTGCCCAACCTTCGGCTTTTGCAACAGCAAACACCTCTTGTACTTGTTTACCGGTAAGTACCCCGGCAGTAAAACGTTTCATAGTTATTGTGATTTATTTTTATTCAAAAATGGTGAATAGTTTGGGAATTAAAAAAGAATTACACAGAGACACCCAGAGCCCTCACAGAGTTTCTCAGAGGTTATAGAATATATCGTTTTATTCCATTTTTTAAAAGATAAACATTAAAGTTAATTAATAAACCGATTGGCTTATCTGCAAACTTCATGTAAGTTAAAATCTGTGCTTCGTGTACAGGGTTAAATTCATCAACCGCTTTTAATTCTATTACAACCTGATTTTCAACAAGCAAATCAATTCTGTAACCACATTCCAATTTTATCTCTTTATATATAACCGGCACAGCAACTTGACGTTCTACTTTTAATCCTGCATTTTGAAGTTCAAAAAATAAACATTCTTCATAAGCAGATTCGAGTAAACCAGGGCCGAGATGCCGATGAACCTCAATTGCGCAACCAATTATTTTTTCAGTAATCTGATTAATTTTCATAAAAAACATTCTCTCCGTAACTCTGTGCCTACTCTGAGCAACTCTGTGTAACAATGGTTATCTCCATAAAAAAATAATCATTTTCTGTGCAACTCTGTGTAACTAAAAAAACTACCTACTTACCTTCAAAACCTCTTCTTTTCCAATTTTATGCACTTTATCGAAAACCATAACGCTAATAACAGGTCCCTCTTCGTTGGTTATAACTACTTCGCCTTTGAAAATATTTACTTTCAAAAGGTTTTCGCGGAACCATACTTTGAAGCTAAACGATTTCCACTGCTCGGGAATTAGTGGCTTAAAGGTGAGCATGTCGTTTCGAACTCGCATACCACCAAAACCTTCAACAATCGAAATCCATGTACCGGCCATACTTGTTATATGTAGGCCCTCTTTCACTTCGTGATTGTAGTCGTCCAAATCCAACCGGGCAGTGCGAAGGTAAAGTTCATATGCTTTACCAATATTACCAATAAGTGCAGCCTGAACCGAATGTACGCATGGAGAAAGCGACGACTCATGAACGGTTCGAGCCTCGTAAAATTCGAAGTTACGACGAATGGTTTCAATATCAAACCTATCTTCGAGAAAGTACAATCCCTGAAGCACATCGGCTTGTTTAATAAAGCACGAACGAAGAATGCGATCCCAGCTCCATTTCTGATTTATTGGTCGGTGTTTCGGATCCAAATCCTTAACCAGTATCTGCTCTTTATCCATGTATCCCTCCTGCTGAAGGAATATTCCAAGTTTCTCGTCGGCTGGATAGTACATATTACCAATTATGTCGTTCCAATTACCCAGTTCAGTTTTTTCATCGAATCGAATCTTTTCAACAAGGGTATTAAACTTTTCTGGCTCGGTGCTCTTAACGTAATTGGCCACCTCGCTGGCGTACTCCATGCACCAGCAAGCAATGGTGTTGGTGTACCAGTTATTGTTTACATTATTCTCATACTCGTTGGGGCCTGTAACGCCCAGCATTACGTACTTCCCTTTATCGTTCGAGAAATTAACGCGTTGCGCCCAGAAACGAGCAATGCCAATAAGAACTTCGAGTCCGAAATTGGCCAAATAGCTCTTATCGCCTGTATAACGAACGTAGTTGAAAATGGCAAAGGCTATTGCACCGTTGCGATGGATCTCCTCAAAGGTTATCTCCCATTCGTTGTGGCACTCCTCGCCATTCATGGTAACCATTGGGTAAAGCGCTGCTCCATTGGTAAAGCCCAACTTTTGGGCGTTCTCTATGGCTTTACCCAGCTGCTTATACCTATATAGTAATAGCTGACGGGCAACCTTTTGACCGTGCGTTACCATGTAAAAAGGAAGGCAGTAGGCCTCTGTGTCCCAATAGGTCGATCCGCCATACTTTTCGCCTGTAAAACCTTTAGGGCCAATGTTCAATCGTTCATCTTTACCAGTATAGGTTTGGCTCAATTGAAAAATATTGAATCGAATGGCCTGCTGGGCAGCCACATCGCCCTCAATAGTGATATCGCTATGCGCCCAAATTTCAGCCCAAGCTTCTGCTTGTTCTGCAAGAAGCGCATCGAAGCCTTTTGATTCGGCAAGGCTTAGCAAACCTTTTATTGCTTTTGGAAAGGTTCCCTTTTCGTGGTTTAAACTCGATATTACGGCAGCATACTTATATATAGTAATCTCATCGCCCGAAGCCAGGTCGAGGGCAACCTTCGAACCAACGTATTTTTCTTTGTCAATGGTTACAGCATCAATATTCATTCGTTTTCCGTTAAGGAAAAGCGAGTACGACATACCATGACCAACATGAAAATCGAGCTTCTTAGTTTTGGTAACAATATAGGCCTCGTTATTTTCAACACTTCGCTCCACCTCGTCCCAAAACTTTTCGCCGTAGTTCGAATCCTCGTTGTGAACATCGGCATCGAGGTATGGCTTAACAGTAATATTTGAGCGCGATGTTAAAGGTTTTACGCTATACTTAATGGCGCCCAGTTCGGGGTTAGCAACGCTTAAAAAGCGCTTTGCCGAAACGGCAACCTTAATGCCCGAGGGCATTTCGCATATAAAGGTGCGCTCGAGGTAGCCTTCCTTCATGTTAAGAACCCTTCGAAACTCATCGACCTGGCATTTTGCCAAATCGAGCGACTCACCATTTATATCTAAATCGATACCAATCCAGTTGGTCGAATTTATAACCTTGGCAAAGTACTCGGGATATCCATTCTTCCACCAACCCACGCGGGTTTTATCGGGGTAGTATACACCGGCAACGTACGAACCTTGTAACGTAGAGCCGCTGAACGCCTCCTCGAAGTTTGCACGCTGTCCCATGGCACCATTCCCAATGCTAAATAAACTTTCCGATGCACGAGTATTCTCGGGCTGAAACCCCTCCTCAATAATGCACCATTCGTTGTGTTTAATGTACTTGATCATTGCAAAGAATTTTTATTTTAATAAATTTCAAAATTTGTCGGTTACAATGTAATCTTCTAAAATTTCTCGCTGATATCGCTGATTTTCGCAGATATTATTCGCAACATTTGAACCTCCCGTTGTCATTTTCCTTACGATTGCAGAACTAATCAATGCTCTACGCTGAATCCGCGTAATCTGCGTGAGGTAAAAATTTCTCGCTGATATCGCTGATTTTGGCTGAATTTGCTTGAAATATATGAATATCACTGAGCAAATGGTTTCATAACTAAGCGTTAACTTCTTTTTTCTGCATAATCTGCACTCTCCACGCTTTCTGCTTTATCTGTACACTTTTAATAATCAGCGTAATCTGCGTTATCCGCGAGAAACAATGAACTCCTAATTATCGAATTAGTTCCCAAGTGTATTTACCAGATACATATAGGTAAAGCCTTTTAAATTTGGCACTACCACATTAGCTTTCGAGAGATTATCGGGGCTTCCAATGCCTACGCAACGCATTCCCGCGTTTAGTGCAGCTTCAACTCCCGCTTCGGCATCTTCGAAAACAATGCAGTTTTTTGGGCTTACGCCCATATCGCTTGCACCCAAAAGGAATATTTCGGGATCGGGTTTAGCCTTCGAAACCCTGTTCCCATCGACAATTACATCGAAATGACCCAGCATGTTAATTCGTTCGAGAATTAGTGGAGCATTCTTGCTTGCCGAACCCAAAGCCACCCATATGCCATTAAGCTTTAAATCTTCAATAAACTCCTTTGCTCCCGGAAGAATTTCGCTGGGAGTCATTTTACGAATATACTCGAGGTACCAATCGTTCTTTTTGGTTGCCATTCTCTCCTTTTCGTTGGGCGAGAATGAGGTTGTCATTCCGCCAACTTCGAGCAGAATTTCCAAAGAGGTCATGCGGCTAACGCCCTTTAATCGCTCATTGTGATGCTCCTCGAAATTGAAACCCAACTCAGCAGCAAGACGCTTCCAAGCCAAGTAGTGGTATTTTGCGGTGTCAACCACAACCCCATCGAGGTCGAATATGCATGCGTGTATCATTTTGTTGTCGGTTATCGGTTACTTGCCCTGAGGCTCCCGAGGGGTCAGTTGTCGGTTCTCAGTGGCCTGTTAATAAAACCGACAACTGGGAACCGACAACCGATTTTTATTTCACATCGTCCCTATCGGTTACAAAAAAGACCATAATTGCAGCAATTATCATCGATGCTCCGCCTAGCATAAGTGAATAAATGGCTTCGCCACCAAAAAGCGATTTTGTAAAAAACCCTAAAAGACTAGCTGCAAGAATCTGAGGAATTACAATGAAAAAGTTGAATATTCCCATGTAAGTTCCCATTTTATTCGAAGGCAAAGAACCTGCTAGTATAGCGTAGGGCATTGACAGAATGCTAGCCCATGCAAGTCCAACGCCAACCATCGAAAACAACAACATATTAGGATCCTTAACAAAATAAATGGATACTAAACCTAGACCTCCAGCAATTAATGAAATGGCATGAGTAGTTTTTCGGCTTGTATACTTTGCCATTACAGGAAGAAGAAACGCTACTGCTGCTGCAAAACCATTGTAAACGGCGAAACAAATACCAACCCAATTTGCACCTTCGTTGAATAGTTCCGAAGTTGGGTCGGTGGTTTGGTATACATGCTTTGTAACTGCTGCGGTTGTGTAAATCCACATTGCGAACAATGCAAACCAGCTGAAAAACTGAACAACAGCAAGTTGAGCCATAGTTTTAGGCATATTAAACAAATCGTTTACTACTACCGATAAGCCATTGTCGGCTTTACCTATTGAAACAAAAAAGCCTGCAATAAGCTGAACAAAGCCAAATGCAGCAACGCCTCCGGTGAGTATAAACAGTTCTGCTTTCCAGCCCATAATATAAACTAATGCCGATAGAGCAACGCCTATTGCGAGCCAAATAATACCATGGTTGTAAAAATATTTTGCTGGATGATCGATGTGCTTAACAATGGCTTCTTTTCCTGTTCGCTGTTTAACTTCTGCTTGTTCGGCTTCCTCGAATGCTTTTAGTTGTTCAGGAGAATACTCTTTAGAGCGAATAACAGTCCATAAAACTGCCACAAAAAAAACTGCACCACCCAGATAAAATGAAAGTTTTACAGATGGAGGAATTTGACCTTCGGCAGCAGTGTTAGCCACCCCAAACCATTCGGTTAAAATGTAGGGAAGTGCCGAAGCGACAACGGCTCCAGTACCAATAAAGAAACTCTGCATAGCAAAACCCTTGGTTCGCTGCTCGCTTGGAAGCATATCGCCCACGAAGGCGCGAAAAGGTTCCATGGAAATATTAATAGAAGCATCGAGAATCCACAGCATACCAGCGGCGACCCAAAGCACGGGCGAATTTGGCATAATTAGCAATGCCAACGAAGCCAAAATAGCTCCTACTAAAAAGAAAGGTCTTCGTCGACCCAAACGCCCCCATGTGTTATCGCTCATATGGCCAATAATTGGCTGTACAATAAGACCTGTTAGGGGAGCAGCAATCCAAAGAATTGGTATAGCGTCTATTTCGGCACCTAAAGTTTCGAAAATACGGCTAACATTGGCATTTTGCAGGGCAAAACCGAATTGAATGCCCAGAAATCCGAAACTCATGTTCCAGATTTGCCAAAAACTTAAACGGGGACGTTTAGTCATGACAGTTAAAGTATTATGTAATAAAAAATTGTTTCCAGATTTTGGAAAGCAGAAAGGAAAAAAGCAATAAGCCAGCGCAGCTAAAATAAGCCATCAATACTACAATTCCAAATACAATTAGTAAAAAAAGATGGTGTAAAACAGTGTATTTTAATAAAATACAAGTTTCAATCGTTTGAGATAGCAAACAAAAAAACCAAAGCGAAACTTTGGTTTTCATTAATAACTTTTGTGATTACTTTCCCCTAGATGAATCGCGTTTCACTAAGAGAGTCGGTAAAATGTCGGTTTTAAAGTCGTTGCTCTTGGGATTCTTAATTCTATTAATCAGCATCTCCATAGCCTTCTGCCCCATTTCGAATCCGGGTTGCTGAACGCTCGTAAGGGCCGGATCGGTCATTTTTGAAATATAATCGTTGCCAAAACCCACCACCGAAACATCGCGCGGAACATAAATTCCTCGCATCTTTAAAACTTTCAAAACACCTGCAGCGGTAAAGTCGTTTGCTGTGAATATAGCATCGAATTTTATTCCATTTTCAATGAGTTTAGTGGTTTCAACAATTGCTTTATCGAAATCGTCGCAGGGTATTATAAGCGTTTCATCAACCACAACCCCGTTGTTACGAAGTGCTTGCAGGTAGCCATCCTTTCGGTTGCGGCCAATTAATCGGGTTTGCGGACCAGCAAAGTGAACAATACGTCGACGCCCTTCGATTATTAGGTGTTCTGTAGCTTTATAGGCCCCATCGAAATCGTTGATAATAACCCTGTCGCAAGCAAACTCTTCAATCATTCTATCGAAAAAAACAACAGGTATTTCTTCTTCTCGAAATAGATTAAGGTGCGAATAATCGGTGGTTTCCTTTGAAACGGATATGAGGAGTCCATCGATAATGCTATTTAAAAAGGTATCGCAAAGGGCAACCTCCTTATCGAAATTCTCGCCCGATTGGCTTACAATAACACTATAACCATGCTCGCTGGCAACTTTTTCAATACCACTTATAACCGATGAAAAGAAGTAATGAACAATTTCTGGTATTATTACACCTATAACGTTGCTTCTTCGGCTTCGCAAACTCAGTGCAATAGGATTGGGCCGATAGTTTAATTCGGTAGCTACTTTGTTAACCTGCTCTTTGGTGCTAACGCTAATATCGGGGTGGTCTTTCAGCGCCCTTGAAACGGTTGAAGCGCTTATGCCCAGTATGCGAGCAATATCCTTAATTGTTACCTGGTGCGATTTCATAATTACATATTTTTTATTCAATCCAAACTACTTTTTTTCGCAATTTTTTCAAACTTATGAGTTATCAAAGTTAGCAATTTTTGTTTGAAAACAATTATTGAACCTTTGGTAATATTGCAATGTTTATAGAATGAATACATGATTATTCTTTTACAACGATTGCACACTCGTTTGCGCATTCGATTGCATTGATTTATATAAATTTAAGAATAACGAAAGGTTAAATTTACCTTAAAATAATCGTATATTGTGATGAATAAAGCTCGAAAGGAAGAACAACCAGCAATTGTTTTTACAATCACTAATTAAAAGAAATTTTTATAAATTATGAAGCATGGTAGTAAGTTACTAAAACCAATTATTGCGCTAATTTATATTATGCTTATTGGCATGGTAGCATTGGCGCAAGAAATGGCAATAACGGGAACCGTTACCGATAGCAAGGATGGTTCGCCCATGATAGGGGTTACCGTATTAATAAAGGGTACTACAACCGGTACCACCACCGACTTCGATGGAAAATACACTATTCGCGCCGACCGCAATGCCTTTCTGGTATTTTCATTCGTTGGTTACGAAACTCAGGAAGTTGCCGTTAGCGGACGCAATGTAATTAACATTACCCTACAAGACCAATCGCTTTCTCTCGAAGAGATTGTTGTTGTAGGTTACGGAACCCAACGCAAACGCGATGTTACTGGTGCAATTGCCAAGGTAGAATCCAAAGACCTAACAGCAATACCAACCCCATCTTTCGAAATAGGACTTCAGGGACAAGCAACGGGTGTTCAGGTTATTACTGGTTCAGGACTGGCTGGTTCGGGTTCTGTAATCAGAATCAGGGGTGTTGGTGCTGTAAGTGCCAGTGGAGACCCCCTTTATGTTATTGATGGAGTTCCCATTTCGCAGGATTATTTTATGCGAGGAAATTCTGGTGCCATGAATAATAACCCTCTAGCCTCTTTGAATCCCAACGACATAGAATCGGTTGAAGTACTGAAAGATGCTGGTTCAGCTGGAATTTACGGTTCGCGGGGTGCAAATGGAGTTATTTTAATTACCACCAAAAGGGGAAAGTCTAAAAGGCCAAGCATCAATGTTACTATGCGCACAGGTATTTCTCGGCCTGCATACGTTCCAAAATTCGTATCGCGCGACGAATACCTTCAGCTTCGCCAAGAAGCATGGGAAAACGACGGGGGAACCGGAGCTGTATGGTTACCCAATTTTTCGTCGAGCGACGATTCTCCACAAGTTCGCGCTGCTGCTTTTGAAAGGGCAAAAAACATAAATACTAATTGGTGGGATCTGGTAACCCAAACTGGCCTTAAGCAGGATTATAGCATTTCGTATGCTCAGGGCTTCAAGTATTTCAACGGTTTTTTTGGTGGCTCATACAGCGACAACGGTTCTTATTTAAAGAACAATCGCTACGAAAGAGCAAGTGCCCGATTGAATTTAGACTCCGATTTTTCAAAATTCTTCAAAATTTCCTTAGCATCATCGTTTACCCAAGGAATAAACCACAGAACCGGAGCAGCCTGGGAAGGTGGAACAGGTGCTGCCATGTCGACTGCTCTGCCTTTCTACCCTGTTTTTAATGATGATGGGACCTATTTTAGATATAACTCCTCTGCTAATGGAGGAAATCCCGTTCTGAAACAAGACAATATGCTATGGCGAAACTATGAAAAAAGAAGTATCAATAATATTACATTGCAGGTAACTCCCATTAATAATTTCTCCATTTCAGCAACTGGTGGCATTGATTATATGGATTTTTCGGAGCAACGCTATTCCAACAAAATTTTTGCAAGCACAACTCACAGTGGAATTGCATACAAATGGCCTTCTTACGTTACTAACCAAACCGGTAATTTCATCGTGAATTATGAGTTGAACAACGATGACAAGTATAGAATTACTTTTATGGCAGGTAGCGAGGCGCAGAAATCGACCACTATTTCGAAGTGGTACACTGCCGAAGATGTTGAAGGCCCCTATTGGGATGGACTGCCTCATAGTTCTGCGAATACCGCTTTTCAAGAGAGGTTTGGAACCAACAGGCCCGAGGAATGGTCGTTCGTTAGTTTCTTCACAAGAGCCCACTTTGTTTTCAAAGAAAAGTATGTTTTACAATTCCTTGCCCGTTCCGACGCTTCCTCTCGATTTGGCCCTAACTATCGATGGTCCTTCTTTCCCGCTGTTTCTGGAGCCTGGAAAATATCGGATGAGGAATTTCTGCTTGGCAACCGTACCCTAAGCACGCTCCGATTAAGAGCCAGCTACGGTATTGCAGGGAATGCCCCTTCAAATAACTATGCATGGCGAGGCACGTGGGGTGGACCCACCTCTGGTCAGTACTACAACGATAACCTTATTCTTTACCCCGAAAACAGGGAAAACCCCAATTTGAAATGGGAAACACTTAACAACTTCGACATGGGTCTTGAGTTTGGTTTTTTAAGCAATCGTATTACTGGCGAAATTGCATATTATAATAAGGTTACTAAGGATGTTCTTATTAACCGTTCCAATTCTCCATCAATGGGCTTCAGTAATTATTGGGATAACGTTGGGAAGGTGCTGAATAGGGGCTACGAATTTTTTATCAAGTCAAACAATTTGGTTGGGCAATTGAAATGGACTACCAACTTTAACATTGCTCACAACCATAACGAAGTGCTCAGCATTGGCGACCTTTCGCCCGATGCAGTTGGGGGTGGCACTAACGATACCCGTATTGTTGTCGGAAAACCTGTTGGTTCCAACTATCTTGTTCGCTTTTCTAGGGTAGACCCAACTGACGGACTTCCCATATGGCTCGACAAGGATGGTTACGAAACCAAAACATTTTCACTTAGTAATAGGGTGGTTGTAGGCTCTGTAATTCCCGATGCAATTGGCGGTATTACCAACAATTTCGAATACAAAGGCTTCGATTTCAGCTTTATGTTTGTCTTCACTATAGGCGGAAATATTTACGACAACTCGGGAAAACGCCAGTTAGGTGTAGTTACCGACTGGCAATTGCGCCAGGAGTTAGGCGACAGATGGCAAAATCCTGGAGATATTGCTAAGTATCCTAAACTAACCCTTCGACCTGCAAACTACCCTGGACTTCCCGGCGAGTGGCAATACAATTCAACCATGTTTCTATACGATGCTTCGTACGTAAGGCTTCGCCACGTGTCGTTAGGATACACCTTACCCGAACGCGTTGCAAAAAGTTTATTTGTAAGAAGTGCCCGTATGTACATTTCAGCATCGAACCTGCTTACTTTCACACGTTTTAATGGAGACCCCGAGATAGCCAGGGACTTCGAAAATGTGGCCGACCGTAACATGAGCTCCAACATTACCTACTTAACACCACCACAGGAGCAAGCGTTTATTTTTGGACTAGACATTAGTTTTTAACCCTGCCAAATTGACAAACAAATGAAAACAAAAAGAATAATCGTAGCACTCATTGCAACAGTTAGTTTGGTACATATGTCGTGCTCCGACTTTCTGGACATAAAACCTGAAGGCGTTCTATTGAAAGAAGAAGCATTGCAAACTCAGGAAGATGTTGTTAAACTCCAAAACTCAACCTATACGGTTCTGTTTAGTGGCAATTTCTTGGGTGGGAGAGTTCAGTTAGTTTCCGAAATTATGACTGATCACATTTTGGGAACTGGCTTAGATGGCGACTGGGCTGTAATTTGGAACCGAACCTCCTCCATATTCGAAGGGGTTATTGGTGGCCTATACTCCGAACCCTACATAGCTATTTACAGGGCCAACGTTGTTTTAGAAAACCTTAATCTGATTCAGGACAATACCCTTCGTAACCGCATTGAAGGTAGCGCCCGATTTGTAAGAGCACTTGCCCATTTCGAAACTGTTAGGCTATTTGCTCAACCCTACGGTTTCACACCCGACAATAGCCATCTCGGTATACCCATCAAATCGCAATCGCTTCCCCAATCTGCCGTTAGAGCATCGGTGGCCGAAGTATACTTATTTGTAATTACTGAACTGGAGTTGGCCGAAAACCTTCTCTCCTCCTCAAACGATTCAGCTTTCGATCCGAATGGAGCATTCCCAACCAAATGGTCGGCAAAGGCATTAATGGCACGAGTTTACTTCCAAATGAACAACTTTTCCAAGGCCTACCAGTATGCCAACGATGTAATTGCAAACGGACCCATACCGTTCGCATCGTCGAACACCGAGTACACCCAGCGGTATTCGCAGGACGGATCGAACGAAGCACTATTCAAAGCGGTTAGCAAAACTTTAAATGCCAATGGTGAAACGGTTTATGTAAACAGAGGTTCTGGTTTTACAGGCATGATGCGCTCCGATGTATCGGTTCCTTACATAAAACTAACACAAAACACCCTGATAAATGGCTCTTCCGACCCACTTGATGTTCGTGGAACGTTATGGTATGGTGTTAAAGATGGTTTTAACGTAATTAAAAAGTTTAATGGTTTCGACAATATAAGCGTACCTATAATTACCGTTACCGAACTGAAACTCATTCGGGCCGAATCGGCTGCTGAAGGTAACACCAATTTAACAATTGCCCAACTAGATATTCAGGATATATACGATAGAGCTTACGGAGTTGGTGCTCGTGTTGCCCCTTCAACAGCAAATGCGATTATACAAGAGTCGCGAAACCAAAGACGATTAGAGTTTATTTTCGAGGGTCACAGAGGACAGGACCTGAAGCGCATTGGCGCTTTAGGTAGAGAATCTGTAATTGTAAGGGGTGCTCCCTGGAATTGTCCTGGTTCTGTGCTCCAATTTCCTCAATCGGAAATTGCGCTCAATCCCGGTTTTGTTGCTAACCCCGAAGGTGGTTGCTAATAACTTAATATTCATTATGCCATGAAAAGAAACATTTATATTCTGATAATAATCCTCGCAGGAATTATTGTCTCATGTAAACCCGAAGATTTCAAGCCAATTGGTGAACCCAAAAGCAAGGTTGAACTTTTAAATGGTTCGTGGACCATAAGTAAAGTAAACCAAACCGATGTGAATGCAGCCAATAAAGGGTTTCCTATGGAGGTGCAACAAATGGAAATTACAAACTCTTTTCCTGCCAACCCTTTTACCGACCTGAGCATCAACTTTAACTCTGTTTCGGGTAACTTTACGGTTTCGAAAGGTAACTCCTTTTCTAATTGGCCAAATAGTGGTAACTGGGAGTTCGACAATCCTTCCTATCCTAGCAAACTAATGCTTTATACCACTACTGATACTATTACTTTAGGCATTTCGAACCTGTCGAACCTAAATGCCCTTACTCCAAAAATTACATTTAGGGAGGTTAAGCAACTTCAATCGGGTAATAAGATGATTGACGTTATTTATTACGACTACACTTTCACAAAGCAATAGTAAAAACCGATACCAATGAAAAGAGCACTCTTAATACTAACTATAATACTTGGGGTTGGGTTCATTGCCAGGGCGCAAGTTTGTAATGCGGTTATTGTTAAAACTTCGCCCGAAGAACCAACAGCTGTTGATGAAGTTACCCTTACCGTTGAATTCACTTGCCCCGAATATTTGGCATGGGGCACAGAGGATATATACCTATGGGTTTGGAGCCCGAAACAGGGCGAACCTGTTGGTTTACCCGATATGTTTCCAAATGCCACGGATGTCCCCACAACTAATGGTACCGGCGACCGTCCCTGGCAAAATTCCAACGAATATCTGAAAATGACCAAAATTGGCACCAACAAGTACCAGTATATTTTCACTCCAACTGTTCTGTTCAAGTTGAACCCGAGCGATCTGAGAAGCATGGGGTTCCTTTGCAAACCAAAAAATGGAGGAGGTTATGGCGATCCTGATAAAAAGACCAACGATCAGGAAATCAAATTCAAATCCCTCGAATTTATCGACGAACTGGGAAGAACATTCCCTGCAACCGTGTCGGCAGAAGATATTATTACCATTTATTTCAATCAGGGCGTTGCCGACAATGCAGCCTTTGCAGCCTTCGATGGCAACCTTTTCGTAACTATTACTGCCTTTAGCGATAACGATGCGGTGGGTCAGGCAAGAGTTTTTCCCGGGAAAAAAACAATGAAAGGCAATATTCCTGAGCATACTTTTACAATTATGCCTCTTCGCCATCTCGACATATCTGGTCTTCCTCAGGGAAAAAAAGTAAATAAGTTGAAGTATATTTTTCACAATCAACTGAAAACCCTTGTGAGTGACGAGTTCGAGAAAATTCTTATTGAATTACAATAACACATATTGCTATGAAGCGAATATTATTAATTCTAATTTCAATCATCGCACTTGCGGGTTGCACCGACACAACTCACGATTTCGATATTAAGGGCGAGGCCATTAACGACTTCTCCCTGAGCGCACCTAACAACAACAGGTTGCTGGTTCTTAACTCCGGTGCCCAAAACACCAACTTTAAGTTCTCATGGACCGAGTCGAAACCTGGAATCAGCAAGCCGGTTACCTATACCTTCGAAATTTTCAGGAACGAGCAAACCCTAGGGGTTCCCATTTACACATCGCCTTCGGCGAATAGTGGGCAAGCAACTGAACTAACCCTTACCTATTTGCAAATCGATAATTTGCTTGCAGCAGCAGCGTTTGCCAATGGAGCAACTGCAAACCTGAAATGGCGTGTACGGGCAACCAATGGCGATATGGAAAAGACTTCCCAGATATACAACATTACGATAAAGCGTTTTTCCGATGGCATTGTTCCATTCAACTTGCTTAACCCAATTAATCAGGGTGTAGTTTCGCTCGACTCCGTTTTCTTTACCAATGTGGAATATAAGAGCGTGAAATTCAGTTGGCAAACTATTACTACCATAAATTCGACTCAAGCACCTGCCGTAAAAGTTCTCATCGATACTGAAACGGGCAATTTTAGCAATCCAATAATGAGTATCGATGCTGCGCCTTCTGCAACCTTTGTTACTATACCAAAGAAAACCCTTTTTGAGAAAATAGTTGATGCAGGTTATAGGTTGAACAAAGTGAAATGGACAGCTAGGGCTTCGTTAAACGAATTGGAACTTATGGCTCCCGAGCATCGAATTGTAATTGATACGGTTAAATACAGGAAGATTCATGTTTTTGGCAGTTCAACCATTTTTGGGCCTAACGCAATGAATGCTTACCCCATGTACCAAGTTGGTACAACAAAACTTTTTGTAGCCAATACCTATGTTGCTGAGGGGAATATTTTCTTTAGTCCTATTCAAAACCTAGGACTGGCTCTGGGTGTGAATTCATCTACGAATGTTCTGGAAATTGACGGCCCCTCGGCACCCAATACAAACCCAAACCGCATGACCCTAATAACTGTAAACATGGACACCAAAATTGTTACAGTTGCTCCAACTGTTTTGGGTCTTATAGGCCCTGCAACGGGTAGCTCGATTAACCAAACCAATCTGCCCCAAATTGCTCCCTTTATTTGGCAGGGTAATGTTAATTTAATTGGGAACAGCTGGTTTTATATTAGGCTCAATAACAGTTGGAACTACGCTTACAGCCAGGTAAACGGAAAAATGCGCTTTGGGCGTAGCGGATCCGACCAGTTCCGTACCGATGGTTTAACCACTGGAACCTATAGGGTTACTGTTAACCTTACCCATGGTAATTATTCGTACTCAATTAATGCAATTTAGCCAGTTAAAGAATCCTGAACAGCTGAGTAAGCTGCTTCAGGGTTTTTAAATAGTTTTAAATTTTATTTTTTTAATTCTAAATATTCCTTTTTTTAGTACATTTAATGGTTTCAAATTACTACCCTAATGTTTCGCAATTAAAATGTTTAACTAACACCTAAAAATTATGAGAAAACTTACTCTAACACTTTTTACGGTTGCAATTGCTGCTACCTTTGCTTTTGCACAAAACTACGGGGCAAGGAGCTTTTCTCCTGACCTTAATCCCCAGAAACCTATAGCATCGCAGGCAGATGTTAAGGGTTTCCTTATTAACGAAACATTCGATAATGTTGCTGGTTTAACAGCTGCCGGCTGGAACATGCAGAATTTGAGCACGCCTGTTGGTTCTACAGGTTGGTTTCAAGCAACCACTGCAAGTACAGTATTCCCTCCATACGAAGGAACAGGTTATATTGGTGCGAATTTCAATAACACTTCCGGTACTGGAACCATTGACAATTGGCTAATTACACCTGTTGTTGATATTAAAAATGGTGATGTTTTCACCTTCTGGTCGCGTATACCTAGTGGAATAGAGTACCCCGACAGGCTCCAACTTCGCATGAGTTCAGCTGGCGCAAGTACTAATGTAGCCGATTTTACCGTTGTTCTGCTCACCATTAACCCCAGCCTTATTGCAGGTGTTTACCCAAAAGAATGGACCCAGTTCACTGCAACTATTTCGGGCGTAACAGGTACAGTTTCGGGTCGCTTTGCTTTCAGGTACTGGGTTACTAGCGGTGGACCAACTGGTGATAACAGTAACTATATAGGTATTGATTTGGCTCAATTTAATTCTGTTGAACCACCTGCCTACGCTGTTACTTTCACCGTAACCGATGGTACCAACCCCGTTGAGGGAGCCAATGTTGCCATAAACGGTCAGAACTTAACTACCAACGCAAGTGGTGTAGCAACCATTAACTTGGTAAACGGTGCGTACCCTTATACCGTTACAAAGGCCGGATTTGTTGATGTCACAGGTACAGCCACCGTTGCAGGAGCTGCACTGCCCGTTTCGGTTGCCATGACCGCAATTGTGGTTCAACCCAACGTAACGCTTACCGTTACCAACCTGAACCCTGCCTGGACTAATATTTGGGTAAAGAGCGCAGTAGATAATTGGACTGGCCGCCAAATGGTAAAAAATGGTAACGACTGGACTTATACTTACACCGCAGTTGCTAATGGTACCTACGCCTGGGGTGCTTATCAGGCCGATGCCGAAGGCAATCAAGTTGCGTGGTTAGCTCCATCGCCAAATCCCGAATTTACTGTTGCTGCACCCAATGTAACCGGAACTACCAGTTTCACAATTCCTGCACCGGGCGCAACTTTCCCAGTTACCTTTACGGTTACCAATTTGAACCCCGACCACACTCTAATTAAAATTAAAGGTTCCTTCAATAGCTGGGCAACAGTTGCTATGGATCCCCAACCCAACAACGTTTGGACCAAAACCTTCCAGGTTGAAGCCGGAACCTACGAATGGGGCGTTGTGAACCAGGATGATGGATGGCTAATTGAAGGTCCAAATCCTTCTTTCACAGTAAGTGCTGAAGGTGCTGTTACAGGCCAAGTTACCTATACCATTCCAGGTTTGGGCCCATTAACTTTCAACTTCAATGTTGATATGAATGCCCAGATTGATGCTGGAAACTTTATTCCGGGTGCCGATGTGCTTGAACTGGTTGGTAACTTCAACGGATGGCCAGGTTCAACTGTTCCTGTTCAGTGGAGACTTACCGATGCCAATGAAGATGGAATATACTCGCTCACCACTGGCCCCAGATTTAACAATAAGCAAACCATTCAGTTTAAAGTAAGGCTTAATGGCAACTGGGATACCAACGAGTTGCCCGGTATGGTTCCAAACCGCTACTACACCTTCCTCGGTAACATTACCAACGTTTACCACTGCGTTTACGGTGTAAGAGGTACAACAAGCGTAACTCAGGCAATGCCTTTTGCTGAGAATTTTGAAAATGCCAGCTATGAAAGCAACTTCCCACCAGTTAACTGGAGCATGGTTGATTTCGATCAGGATGGAAACGTATGGCACTGGGGCACTAATACCTCTAACGGTGCAATTCGCTCGCAATCGTGGCTAACTAATCCGCAACCCGATGGAACATCCTTAACTCCTGAAAACTTCATAATTACTCCACGTATTAACCTTGCTGGTGCAACCAATCCAGTTCTTTCGTACCGTGTAGCTGCAACCAGTGTTAGCTTGTTCGCAGAAAAGTACCAGGTATACGTTTCGAAACTTGGTAACGATGTTGCTGAGTTCGTTCCTGCCAATATGCTGATTGACGAAATTTTAACAACAGAAAATGGTGGATGGAACTACAAAACAATGACTTTCAACCTTACTAGCTACATAGGTGAGAAAATTTACATTGCTTTCGTTCACAAGGGTAGCACCGGTAAGGATAGAATTACCTTCGACGATATTATGGTTCAAGAAGCAACCAGCATCATTTCCAAACCAGTTGTAACCATGTCGTTGTACCCCAATCCTGCTTCGGATAACCTTAACATAGTAGC
>JBBIRB010000042.1:0-22902 GCA_037442025.1 Bacteroidales bacterium
GCCAATTTGGCTGCCTCAATCATGCTTTCAATAATATGGCCGTACAGCTGAATTCCGACCGGACGTTCGACATAGGCAATTTTAAGTTTGGCAACCGAGCTCGATGCATCACGAATAAGTCCGTCGGAGTTAATAAACTCAGTATAAACCATGTCGGCACCATAGCGCTTGCAAAGCAAACGGAATGATGGGTCGGTAACATCCTCCATGGGTGCTAAAAAAAGGGGGCGTTGCCCCAGCTCCAAATTCCCTAATCTCACTATTAATGTTTTTCTAGGGCAAAAATAGATAATTCCTTTATCTAAAATGCTTTGTTTTACTTTTTATGAGTTATCAACAACTACTCTTGAAATATCATCGTATATATTACGAAGAATTAGTGGTTTTTTTGCAATTTTGTTTACTTACTAAAATGGCTACTATGAACAGTATTTCTGAAAAAGAAATAGCAGAAAGAATTGGAATTCTTAAGTCCATAACACTATTCCGCGAACTTGAAGAGGAAATGCTTGTGAGCCTCTCAAGTGCCCTCGTAACTAAAGTTCTTGAAACAAATGAGTTGCTATTTGAGAAGGGGGATCTGGATTATGCTTTGTATTTGGTAGTTTCTGGAACAGTAAAGGCTCATGTGGGTGAGCACACCTATGCTAAATTTGGTGCCAATATGTATTTTGGCGAATATTCATTGCTCGATTCGAGCCCCCGAAGCACCGCCGTAACAGCTATTGAGCCAACGAGCCTTCTGAAACTCGAACAAAAATCGTTTTTCGAAGTAACCGAGAAGCATCCGGAAATTACCCAAATAATGCTAAGGGGTTTAATATGGAGGCTCAGAGATTATAACAAGTTGGAGGCAGAGCTTACCCGTAAGAACCATGAAATTGAGCAGCAAAAAGCCGTTCTTGAGCAGCAGCGAAAAGAGTTGGAGGCCCTTAACTCAACAAAGGACAAGTTTTTTGCTATTATTGCACACGATTTAAAGAATCCCTTTAGCACTGTACTAGGTATAAGCGAACTACTGGCCCGTGAATTTGAGAACTTCGATCCTGAAAGTTTGAAGGAATTTATAACTCAAATTTATAAGTATTCAAACAACACATTCAATCTGCTCGAAAACCTCTTGCAATGGTCGATGGTACAAACAGGCCGGATGCCCATGCGCCCCAAACTGGCCAACCTGTGCACAATAATTGAAGAAAATGTTGAACTACTCTCTGGAAATGCAGTTCAAAAAAACATTACAATTACCCACTCAAAGTGCCATGAGGTATTAGCATACATTGATGTGAACATGATTACTACCGTTGTTCGCAACCTGGTATCGAACGCTATAAAGTTTACTCCACATAACGGTACCATTTCAGCAAGCATATCGAGGGAAGGCTTTTTCTGGAAGGTTTCAATAACCGACTCAGGCATTGGTATTAACGAAAAGGATCTTAATAAACTTTTCTTACTCGATTCGAACCCAACCACCATAGGAACTTCGCAAGAAAAGGGAACCGGGCTTGGCCTGATTCTATGCAAAGAGTTTGTTGAACGCAACGGGGGTGAAATTGGAGTACAAAGCCAGGTTGACAAAGGTTCTATTTTCTGGTTCAAAATACCCGTTGCTGAATCGGAAATTCAGCCATAAACAGAAATTTACCTTAAGCATTGAAAATTTTAATTTTAGGCACAAGAGGAATCCCCAATCGTTACGGCGGATTCGAGTATTTTGCCGAAAAATTAGCCGAAAGATTAACACTCTTAGGCCACGAGGTTTTGGTTTTCGAACCAGTAAACCAAATGGTTTCCTCAATAATGCATGGCAAAGCCATCAAGTATCCGATTAAAGTTTCTGGTTGGCTTCCAAAAAACCTTCGAAGGCTACAGTACGATCTCAGGTCATTATTAGAAGCGAAAAGGTTAAATCCTTCGCTTATAATCCGTTGCGGATATTCGCATGCCATTTTTTTGCCATTTTTTGGTAAAACGTTTAGAAAAAAAATTGTAACTAACGTTGACGGGCTGGAATGGAAAAGAGAGAAGTGGAGTACTCTTGGCAGAACCTTTCTGAAATTCTGCGAGTACTTAAGTGCCAAATTCGAACCTAATCTTATAGCCGACAGTAGGGTTATTCAAAATTATTTGCAAGAAAAATATGGAAGACAAATTGGATACATATCGTACGGTGCAGATATTCCCCCAAAAGCATCTGAGCAATATTTGTTGAAGTATGGGTTAGTTCCCAATGATTATCTGCTGACCGTAGCTCGTTTAGAGCCCGAAAACGGAATCGCTGAAATTATTGAAGCCTCAATTACCACAAACAAGAAAATAGTACTTGTAGGCCCCACTAATACTTCTTATGCAAAAAGATTGCTTTCGCAATACTCCTCAAATGGTTTAGTCCGCTTTTTGGGAGGTATATTCGATGAGAACGTTTTAAACTCCCTAAGAACTTTTTGCGCTGCATATATACATGGCCACTCTGTTGGCGGAACAAACCCAGCCCTTCTTGGTGCAATGGCAAACGGATGCTTAATTATTGCCAAAAACAGTGCCTTCAACAAGGAGGTGCTTGGCAAACTAGGCTTTTTTTACTCTAACACTTCAAATTTAATTGTAAAAATTGAAGCACTTTTGAAATTAAGGGAAAAGGAAAAAGAAAAATATCGAATTGCTTTTCAAGAAATAGTTCTGCAAAATTACCAGTGGGATTGGGTTGTTAACTCGTACCTAAAGTATTTATAATTGGGGATAAACGAACAAAATTGCCAAAAACAAGGACCTGTTAATAAGTTGGTTAATAAAAAAACATGGGCAAAACCGAATTTTTTTTCAAAAAAAAAGATATTGGTTCGTATTAATGATAATATTTGCATCAATATTCATCTATCTACTCATTTGTTTAACCAAAACTAAATCAGGCAATTAACCACACAAAAGCCCTACAATGGACGACAAACAGCACGAGAAGTTAGTTTATCTTCTCAACGAATACTCTGAAGAAGACGAACCCCCAAGTTATATATCGATTGTTAAAGACACTTCCGAAGTGTCTTTTGCTATTAACAGGATTGGCTCGCGAAACGGTCAAGAGCGAATAAGCCCAAGTCCCCGATCGAAAGAATTTTTAGCAAAACATTTTCCAAATGCCACAGAGAAGGACTGGAACTCATGGCAATGGCAGTTAAGAAATAGCATAACTAGTTTCAAGGATTTGGCTCGTTTCATAGAGCTCGACACCAATGAACGGAGTGCCATTTCGGATACAAATCATGCCCTTCCTCTGCGAATTACTCCCTACTTTTTGAGCTTAATTTCAGATTCCGATCCGGAACAACCCCTGAGAAAGAGCATGGTACCAACCCTTAGTGAGCGAATTGCAAGCCCCGGAGAAAATACCGACCCCCTATCCGAAGAGCATTATAGCCCTGTGCCCAATTTGGTTCACCGTTACCCCGACAGGGTTCTGTTTTTAGCTACGGGTTTCTGCTCGGCCTACTGCCGCTATTGCACCCGCTCACACATGGTGGCTAAGGATAAGTGCCATGTTGGAATTAAGGCTTGGCAACCTGCCATAGAGTATATTCGCAATCACCCCGAGGTACGCGATGTTCTTATTTCGGGTGGCGACCCGCTTACCATGCCCGACTCGCATCTTGAGTACCTGCTCTCGGCCGTTAGGCAAATACCACATGTTGAAATGATTCGCATTGGTACAAAGGTGCCCGCTGTTCTGCCCCAGCGCATAACCAAGAGTTTGGTGTCAATTCTTAAAAAATACCACCCACTATACCTAAGCCTACATTTTACGCACCCCGATGAGCTAACACCCGAAACGGCCGAGGCATGCTCACGTTTAGCCAATGCAGGCATACCCCTGGGAAGCCAAACGGTGCTTTTAAAGGGCGTGAACGATACCGTTAACACCATGAAAAGCTTAATGCATGGATTGCTAAAAATAAGGGTTCGCCCTTATTACATTTACCAGTGCGACCCCATTCCAGGTTCGGCTCATTTCAGAACGAGCGTTTCGAAGGGGCTCGAAATTATTAAAGGACTCAGGGGCTTTACAACCGGCTACGCTGTTCCAACATACGTAATCGACGCTCCGGGTGGAGGTGGAAAAATCCCTCTTCTGCCCGACTACTATCAGGGCGAAGAGAACGGTGAGGTTATCCTTAAGAATTACGAGGGCGAACTTTTCCGATACCCAAATTTTATCGACTAAAAGTTATTTTTAATTGAATATTTTGGGGCTGCCAAAAACAGTCCCTCTTTGAGGAACTATATGCTTGTTGGATTCACTTACGATTTGCGTAGCGATTATTTAAAGGAGGGTTACTCGCACGAGGAAACTGCCGAGTTCGATTCGGAGGTTACCATAAATGCAGTAGAGCAAACCCTGCTCGAATTAGGGTTTGAGGTGGAGCGCATTGGTAATGCCAAAAGGCTTATTGAAGCCTTACAAAACGGAAAACGATGGGACATTGTTTTCAACATTTGCGAGGGTATGTACGGAATTGGTCGCGAAGCGCAGGTTCCGGCAATACTCGATATATATGGCGTTCCCTACGTATTTTCCGATCCGTTGGTTCTGTCGCTAACGCTCCACAAGGGGCTTACCAAGCGAGTTATTCGCGATGCCGGCATACCAACAGCCAATTTCGAAATTATTGAAACCATTGACGATGCCGAAAAGGTAAATCTTCCGTTTCCCCTATTTGTAAAGCCTGTTGCTGAAGGATCGGGGAAAGGAATCGATGGCCAGTCGAAGGTTCATTCGCAATACGAGCTTATTGAGGTTTGCGAACGTCTTTTAAAAACTTTTAATCAACCCGTACTGGTCGAAACGTTTTTACCCGGCAGGGAGTTTACCGTTGGCATTGTAGGAACCGGAAATAACTCCATAGCTATTGGAGCCATGGAGGTAATTGTTACTCCTAAAGCAAAGGAGCAAACATACTCAATGCACACCAAGGAGAATTGGAATGGCATTGTTGAGTACCGAATGGCCACAGGCAGCGAGCTGGCAGCTTGCTCCGAAGTTGCACTTAAGGCCTGGAAAACTCTTGGCTGCCGCGATGGAGGCAGGGTGGACCTGAAAATGGACGAGCACGGTGTTCCAAACTTCATTGAGGTGAATCCCTTGGCCGGCATAAACCCCGAGTATAGCGATCTGCCCATGCTTGCCGCCAAAGAGGGAATTAACTTTAATCAACTAATTAAAATGATAATGGACTCGGCCATTGGTAGGGTACGAAACAACTTAAACATCGAAACGAAAACCGTTTTTGCATAGGAAATCTTTTTTTATGAGCAAACTGAACTGCGTTATACTTTACAATCAGCTATCCGAAAATCCAACCCCCGACGAAGCCGATGTGCTCGATCAGGTAAAGGTTGTTGGCGAAATGCTCGATATTTTGGGTGTAGCACACTCCGAACTAACCCTTTCGCTTCGGCTCGATTTGGTTGAACAGGAACTGAAGATACGCAAGCCCGATTTTGTTTTCAATCTGGTAGAGTCCATAAATAACAACGGGAAGCTTTTAATAATTTCGCCTACATTGCTAACGGCTATGAATATTCCCTTTACAGGTGGCGACTTGGAGGCTACAGTCGTTACCACCTCGAAGGTTCTTACCAAGGAGAAGTTGCTCTACGCCAATATTCCTACTGCCAAATGGTACAAACCCAGCCAGGCAGCACAACTCGAAAAGCAAAAGCGTTATATTTTAAAACCCATTTGGGAAGACGGCTCGCTGGGGATTGACGAGGAGAATGTTTTTTACGGCAACAATTTCAGCTTTATTGAAAAGTTATCGGAATACAAGGATTCGGAGCACTTTATTGAGGAGTATATCGATGGTCGCGAGTTTAACATTTCGGTAATGGGAACGGCCAACGGGCCGCTTGTGCTTACCCCTGCCGAGATGCAGTTTATTAATTACCCCGAAGGAAAACCGAAGGTTATGGGCTATACTTCGAAATGGAACGAAGACACCTTTGAGTACGAAAGCACTCGTCGTACCTTCGAGTATGACCCATCCGATAATAATCTTCTTTTAACACTTAAAAAAATTGTTCGCAGCTGCTGGTTGACATTTGGAATGAGTGGTTATGCCCGCGTCGATTTGCGGGTCGATAAGGACGGAAATCCCTTTGTGCTCGAAATTAACTCCAATCCCTGCATATCGCCCGATTCGGGTTTTCATGCAGCTTGCATGAACGATGGCATTCCCTACCACGAAGCCATACGAAATATTATTAACGACATTCGATTATTAAAAACCAAGCTATAATGGGCAGCCAAATTGCATACCGCACCGAACCTACAACAGCCGATATTGAAAACATAAGGGAAATAATTGTTTCAACCGGCTTTTTCTTCGACCACGAAATCGATGTTGCCGTTGAATTGGTGGAGGAGCGGTTAGCCAAAGGTTTCGACCAATCGGGATACTACTTCCTTTTTGCCGACACCGATGGTAAAACGGCTGCCTACGCCTGCTACGGTACCATTGCGTGTACTGTTGGAAGTTACGATTTGTACTGGATTGCAACCCATAACGACTATCGTGGAAAAGGCATTGGCAAGGATTTGCTCCGCCAGGTTGAAAACGATATTAAGGGAATGGGAGGACGAGCCATTTACATCGAAACATCGGCAAAACCACAGTACGAACCAACCCAAAAATTTTACGATTCGTGCGGCTATCTTCGCGAAGCCCTTTTAAAAGATTTTTACGCCGACAACGACCACAAAATAATATTCAGCAAAAAGGTTTAACCTATTTATTGCTTTCAATTTTTACGGTTACTGGTACAATGTCCATTTCGGCGTTAACCACTGTATACTTATCGATTTCATCGCCAAAGTATGCCCAATAACCTTTGGTTTTATCGGTTTTTCTGAGTGTAACTTCAAACCCTTTGCCATTGGCCATAAATGTATGGCTTTTGAGTTCGCTAACCGATGCATAGTCGATTAGAAGGTAGGCTAATTGGGTAAATTGGGCGACTTGCGCCCCCTTTTCTATTCAATAAGTTCGACAATAATGCTGTCGGACACAAACCAGAGGTTTGGGTTAATTTTTAATTTATCATCATTTATACTTGTTGCTCCCGTTCTAATAAATTTACAGGCTCGGTTAAAAAGGGACTCGTAAGCCTCGTTCCCAAACTGAAGTTTAAAGTTATTCAAATCGAGCCCATTAATGGTACGTAACGAAAGCATGACCAGTTCATTCTTTCTTTCTCTTTCCGACAATACCTCGGTTTCAATATCCAATATTTCTGTTTCTATCGCTTTCTGCCAGGTATTAACCGACTTGGGATTCCAGCATCGCGAGGAGCCATTGAATGAGTGAGCCGATGGGCCTAGGCCCAAATAAGGAATTCCCTTCCAGTACGCAGAGTTGTGCCTCGACTCGAATTGTGGTTTGCAAAAATTTGAAACCTCATAATGTACAAAACCATGTTCTTGGGCCTTTTCGCGAAGGAGATTGAATTGCTCAAGGTTTTTTTCATCAGTTACTGGAATAACTGAACCCTTTGCCATTTTTTTAAAAAGTGGCGTACCCTGCTCGTAAGTTAGGGTATAGGACGAAAGATGCTGTACTCCCTGATTAAATGCAATTTTCAAATTCTGTTCCCAGTCCTCAAAGGCAGAAGATGGCAAAGCATATATAAGATCGATGCTAATGTTTTTGAAACCAACATTTTGGGCAACTTCAATAGCCTCCTTTGCTGCATCAGCATCGTGTCTTCTGCCTAAAAATTGCAAGTCGGTATTGTTGAACGATTGCACACCTATGCTTAACCTATTAATTCCAAGTCCGAAAAAGGATGTTAAATTTGATCGGGTAAGGTCGTCGGGATTGGCCTCTAGGGTTATCTCTGCATTGGACGAAACGGAATAAAGTCGATTTATCTCATTTAAAATTTCATCAATATCTTTTGGGTTGATTAATGAAGGTGTTCCTCCGCCAAAGTATATAGTTTCAATATTTCTGTCGTTTAAATAATTATTTCTCAAAAGGAGCTCATTAATAACTGTCTTATAAAAAGTTGGAATTCCCTGCTTGCGTACAGTAGAATAAAAGTCGCAATATTCGCATTTCTTAGCGCAAAATGGGACGTGTATATAAATTCCTGACATTTATTTAAAATTGAATCTTGCTAAAATATTACGCCGGCTTATCTTTGCAAAAATAGAATTAAATATGAAAACCCTTCGAATAGCACTTGGTAGCGATCATGCCGGATATCCTGTAAAAAAAGAAGTTGCACTTTTTCTAACACAGCAAGGACAGAACATTCACGATTTTGGAACATACTCTCCCGAAAGTGTTGATTACCCCGACTTTGCCCACCCTCTAGCGGTCGCAGTTGAGAAGGGGGAATACGATCTGGGACTTTTGTTTTGTGGAAGTGGGAACGGCGTAAATATTACCGCAAACAAGCATAAAGGTATTCGCTCGGCGCTTTGTTGGCTGCCCGAAATTGCAACACTTGCAAGGCAACATAACAATGCAAATGTATGTGCCATTCCTGCACGATATGTTACTCCAAAACAAGCTATTGATATAGTTGAGGCTTTTATTCGCGCAAATTTCGAAGAGGGTAGGCATGTAGCAAGGGTAGCTAAAATTGAATAGTTTTTTGAACATAATCTTTTGGCAGGGTTACTAAAAGTGCGTGCGAAACATGATCGACCCTAACAATTACCTTCTTTAACCCTTTGTGTTCCACTAACTGCCCAACAAGTCCCATCATGCTTCCCATGGTTATTTCAACCGTTTCACCCACGGGAATGGTTTCGTCAACAACTTCTATGGTATAGTTTTGTTCGAGTAGTTTCTTAACCATTTCAATTTGCCTATTGGGTATAGATGCTGCCTTCCCTTCGAAGGTTACATACTTAATTACTCCATCGATATTTAAAACCGAGAAGTACTCCTTTCTACTTAATCGAACAAATATGTACGATCGGAAAAGGGGTTCATCAACAATTTTTTTTCTGTCGCTCCATTTTTTTAACTTTTTTTGGAGCGGCAAGTATGCTTCTACCCCCAGCCCCTCTAAAAACCTCAATACTTTTTTCTCAGTTCGTGGCCTCAGGTAAAGTGCGTACCAGCTTTCTGGCTTCATTATTTTAATTTTTTATCCAAAGGTATTAAAAAGCATTTAATTGCTGCAGAATGAGCCAGGCATTAAGTTTGCAAAAGGCTGTACACACATTTAAACAGGAGTTTGGTTTTCATTGTTTTCTATTTTTAATACATTTGAGGATTCCTACAAATTCTTTGCACTGTGAAAAAGCTTCTTATTCTGATTTTTATTGCCCTGACTAGCATTTGTTCTCAGGCTCAGCACGAAAAATATTACAAGCTTAAAATATTTGCTTCGAACTCGGAGCTTTTTGAAACGCTTGCAAAAAAGGGTGTAACACTCGAAAACCTAGAAAGAAAACCCGGAGAATTTATAGTTGGAGAATTTTCAGAAACCGAAATAGAATTGATTCGCTCAACAGGTATTCCATTTGAGATTCTTATTTCCGATATGGCTTCATTTTACGTTTCTCGCAACTCAACTTTTAACATAAAAGAGTTGAATCAGGAGATGAAGCGCAGTCGGAAATCGATTGGGGGATATATAACACCGGAAAACTTTACACTTGGATCGATGGGTGGCTTTCATACATACACGGAACTTCTTGCTGAACTTGACAAAATGCGAACCCTTTACCCTAACCTAATATCGGTAAAGCAACCCATTGGAGCTAATGTTACTATTGAGAACAGACCCGTTTATTGGGTACGAATATCGAGCAATCCAAATAATGACCAATCCAAGCGCCGAGTACTGTACACAGCCCTTACCCATGCTCGGGAACCCGCTTCGATGCAGCAAATGCTTTACCAAATGTGGTATCTGTTGGAGAACTACACTACAAATCCAGAGATTGAATACATCATTAACAATTTGGAACTTTACTTTATACCCTGCGTTAACCCCGATGGATATATCTATAATCAAACCACCAATCCGGCTGGGGGTGGAATGTGGCGTAAGAATATGCGCCTGAATTTCGATGGTACTAGGGGTGTTGATTTAAATCGAAACTTTGGCTATTTCTGGGGATTCGACAATAGCGGTTCTTCGCCCATTGGGTCTTCTTTAACTTACAGGGGAACTGCTCCTTTCAGCGAACCCGAAACCCAACTGGTTAAACTTTTTGCCGAATCGAAAAACTTTGCATTGGCTCTTAACAACCATACCTATAGCGATTTGCTTATATACCCATGGGCTTATGCGAACCTAACCACTCCCGATGCTCCAGTTTTTGAAACCTATGCCGCACTGATGACCAAAGAGAATGGTTATACTTACGGCACCTGCTACCAAACCCTAAACTACACTGCCAATGGCGGAAGCGACGATTGGTTTTACGGTGAGCAATTAACAAAAAATAAAGTATTGGCATTTACCCCCGAAGCGGGTAGCCCCGCTGATGGTTTTTGGCCGCAGGCCAATAGAATTGAAGCAATTTGTGCGGGACATACCCAGATGAACCTTTACCTCTCGCGCTTTGCGCTGAAGTATGCAAAAACAACTGAAACAGCACCCTCGTTGCTTGGTTCTTTTCAATCTCAAATTCCATTCGAAACAATCTGTCTTGGAATCGACACTCCAGCCACCTTTAGTATTTCCCTAACGCCACTCACCAATAATGTTTTATCCGTTGATGGGCCAAAAGTTTTCAATCAGATGAAACTACTACAAAGCAAAAAGGATACTTTCCGTTTGCAATTAAGGGGGGGTATTGAAGCTGGGGAAACCATTCGGTTCTTATTGTCTACAAGCAACGGTAGTTTTTCCTTTACCGATACAATTACAAAGCACTTTGGTGTTTCGCACGAAATTTTTTCCGATGCAGCAAATAACCTTTCCAGGTGGAACAGTTCAGGCTGGGGAGTAACTTCATCCTATTACGCTTCTCCCAGCAGTTCTATAACCGATAGTCCTTCTGGCCCATACGCTGCAAATGCAAACACTTTTATTACCACCAAAAACACCATAAACCTGGCCAATGCAACTTCGGCTTCGGTTGAATTTATGGCCCGATGGGACATTGAAACCAACTGGGATTATGTACAATTTATGGTTTCAACCAACAACGGTATAAGTTGGACACCACTAACTGGGAAATATACTACTTTAGGTGGAGCGAATCAGGACTTCGGAAAGCCCCTTTATCAAGGATTAAAAAACGCATGGGTTAAAGAAAGCATCGATTTAAGCAGCTACTTGGGGCAATCGGTTCTTTTCCGTTTCAGACTCATTTCAGACGGCACTGTTCAGAAGGATGGTTTCTATTTCGACGACTTCAAAATATATACAACCATTCAAGTTCCAACATATAATATTGATTTGCCTAACTCGCTATGGTTTAGGCAGGGCGAATCGCTTGTACTTAATGTTTTGCCATTCATTTCCTCCTCAAACACTGACCAACTCAGCTTGAGTTGGAGTGGTAATAGTAACATACAGGTTGAACCTACCGGTTGGAACGTAACGTTTTCGGCTATTAGCGACCAATGGTACGGAGCGGAAACAATTACCTTTAAGTTGCATGGGCCGTTAGGATACGTTGAACAAGTGGTAACTATTGAATGCCGAAAGACGAATGCAATACCCAGCATAACAGGGCAATCCATCCTATATACAAACAAGAACGTTCCGTTAAACATTAATCTGAACGACCTCACTGTTTCCGACGAAGACAATACTTTCCCCGATGATTTTTCGCTTTTCGCTTTTGAAGGAGAAAACTACACCCTTGATGGTTTAACAATATCGCCCGTTTACAATTTCATTGGAAACCTTTCTGTTCCCATAAAAGTTTTCGACGGATACGACTATAGCGAAATCTTCCCATTGGAGGTTGAGGTTAGAGACTTTGTTGGGGTACACCCAATACCCAACAAGCCCCCATACATACGATACTATAATGCTAGTCAGGAGATTATTATCATACCCAACTCCATAACAAACATTTCAAAGGTTAGCATTATTGATATGTTTGGACGAAACGTTTTAACCAGAAAGGTTGTTTCAGAAACAAATGAAATTAGAATTAATACCGAAAGTAAATTGCCTTCGGGCCTTTACCTTGTTCTTTTAATCGGAGAGAAAACGTTCTCAGATAAAATTGTTATTCAATAATATTAGGCCTTTGGTATTACCATCCGAATTGTTGTGCCCCTGTCCAATTCCGACTGGCTCACAAAAATTCGTCCCTTGTGGTAGTTCTCAATTATTCGCTTCGAAAGCGAAAGGCCCAAGCCCCAACCACGCTCCTTTGTGGTAAAGCCCGGGTTGAAAATGGTTTTATAGTGCGAACGGGGAATCCCTTTACCTGTATCAGTAATATCTATATAAACAACCTGTATATTATCGGTAATTCGAAACTTCACTTCGCCTTGGCTTTCAATAGCATCGATTGCATTTTTGATAACATTTTCTAAAACCCATTCGAAAAGAGTACCGTTTAAAGGAACCATAAGGAACTCGCTACTATCGAAGTTTTTTGTAAAATTTATTGATTTGGGAGCTCTTTTCGAAATATACTCGATGGAGCGATCAACTACCTCGAAAAGATTAACAGGCTTCAGGGAGGGAGTCGAGCCAATTTTCGAAAAACGATCGACAATTTTTTCTAATCTCGAAACATCTTTACCAAACTCATCAACCAAATCGGCAGGCAAGTCTGAGCCTGCAATTATTTCCTTCCAGGCCAGTAACGACGAGGTTGGGGTACCCAGCTGGTGTGCGGTTTCTTTGGCCATACCAACCCACACCCTATTCTGTTCCGATTTTCGCGACTGACTGAATGTGTAATATGAAACCCCTATGAAAAGTACGATAATTGAAAGTTGAATGAAAGGATAATAAGTTAACTGTGTAAGTGTAGTGCTGTCCTTGTAATATACTTTATGCCTAACATTTTCACTTAACTCAACAATGATCGGCTCCCTTTGGGCTTTCATTTTCTGGAGCATTTCTGCTAGTTCATCCTTAGTATCGATTTGACTTTGTCTAATGTTTCTGTACGACAAAATATTATCGTTTTCGTCGGTAAGTATTACGGGAACCGTTGTGTTGTTTTGAATTACTTCAGAGATTATTGTATAATTCTGAATTGTATCCGTTAGCGGGTCAATTGTTGAAAGCTGTCGTATAGCCTCTGCCCATAGTTCTATTTTTTTCCGTTCCTCAATTGAAAGGTCGCTAACAAGGTTATTTGTAATGTAAAGCGAAGAGAAGCCGATACCAATGGCGGCAATAAAAAGAATAAATTTCCAGCGTTGTTTGAGTATATATAGTTCCAAAATTATTCGGTTTAAGGTTTAGGGTATATTGAAATTGTTAACGAAAAGCTATCGGAATTATTGTGTTTTATCAAATCACTCCCATTCTATTGTAAACTTTGTTTTATTCTTTTCTGCTTCCTTTTCTTTATTTTTTATCTTCTTATCAGTGGTTTTAACCTCTTTCGATTGTTCATCCAAATCCACTTCGAACTTTGTTCGTATTGTTTTTGTGGTGTCGGATTTTTTGTTGAAGATGGTACTAAATTCTTCTCTTAGTGCATTTACCAAAGTCTCTCGCTCGTTTCGTATAACTGTTTTTGTGCTCTCTTTTGCAGCGTCGGTGTCGAACGACACCTTTTGCCCTTTAGCACTTCCTACTATTTTAACGAATAATGGCGTTCGTCCCGCGCCATCGCTTTCTATTTGTCCAAACTCACTATTACCTGCGTTACTCCGTTTAGCCTTGCTAAAAAGCACATCTCCCAGGTTCATTTTCATACTATAAAAGTAATCGCCTTCAATACTATGAGTGCCCGAACAGGTAAACTGAAGCAACGAAGATTGCACATCCATTTGTGGAATAGTAACTATGCCACTTTCAATGCTTATGGTGTTTTGCATTTTTTGAAAACTAATGTTGTTTAGTTCTTCCAATAAAAAGAACCTCGATAATCCTTCTAGTTGTTTTAATCCCAAAAGCTTTCCGTTGCTTATTGCAATATCCGATACTACGCTCAACTGGTTGGAATTAAGTTTCCCGGCATAAAAGGGCGCAATGAAGGTTGCCGAACCTGTTAGCGTTCCGCTTATGTTTTCATCCCTTACTTCGCTTTGTCCAAAATTATTGAAACTCTTAAAAAGAGTTCGTATTTCGATGTTTTTTGCATTCAATTCTCCCAAAATAGAATAGTTCTCTTCCGATTCCTTTTCAATAGCAATACGCCCTAATAAATTTCCATCAAGGGCGTTTGTTGTAATGTTGCTAAATCGGTATGTGCTATTATTGACTGTAGCATTGGCAAAAAAGTTGAAGCATTCAAAACCTTGATGCTTCAGCTTTTGAATACTTATATCGCTAGTAATTTCAAACAGGAAAGGGTTCGATTGTGATTCTTTTTTGGCAGGGGCTTGGGGCTGGATAAACCATTGGGTATTTACAGAATCGATTTGCAGATTGCCTGTCAGATTCAATTCATCTCTCTGGGCAATTGTTTTAAAAATGTTCGGCATTTCAATTTTTGAATCGAATTTCGAACCATTTACTGCTCCCATTAAAGTTGAAAACACGAGTTTTGTTCCATCGAGCGATAAATTTCCATTTACACCGCTGAACATAAGCTGGTTTTCGAGCAAACCAAAAGATACGCCCCCAAAAGCCATATTGCCCTTGCCCCTTAATGAACTTAAATCGGCCAAGCTATAATTGTTTGGATTTTGGACGGTAGCAAGAAACTCAACATTTCCCTTAACCCAACCTGTGGCAATAAACAAATTGGGCCACCATGTATTAATATCAGAAAGCACTATGCTTGTGTTTAACTTGGCATAAATTCGTGGCGACTGGGGATTTTTTAACTTAACAACGCCCTCCATCTGTGAATTTCCTGCCCTAATTTCTTTAAACTTAATGTTTAATTCCGTTTCGTCATTACCCCTCGCTTCGTTCGAAAACTGCCCTTCGAGCCCTTTTAAAAAAATTATTGGTTTTTTTGGGAAAGCAACATCAAGTGCTTCAGTTCGAAAATTTACCCTTGTTGCTAATGGTTTGGTTTGCCCGTTGACCCCGCTTAACTCCAACGAAAAATCAATTTCCCCCCTTGTTTTAAAGTTGCTAGGCAACTCCACTTTTTGCTGTGCTAAAATATTTGTAAGCGTTCTGGTGTCGATATTGTTTCCTTTAGCTAAGATTAAAATGGGTGATTCGATCAGTCTTCCATATTTAAAATTGATTGCTAAGTTCGATTTGCCAATTTTTAGCATACCGTTTTGCAAGGAATAGGCATTTTGGTCGACAGAAAGATTAACCAAAAATGCTATTTGCTCATTAAAAAGGTACCCTATTCCCTTTTGTTCAACCCTCTTAGCCTCGCCCTCAAACTCTAATTGCACACTGTTTTGATTGTTACTGATATATGCTCCTAATTTTGCCTTTTTTGCAACAAAATGAACCAACCAGCCACTTGTGCTGTCAATATATTCAAAATCAACATTATTAATAATAACCTTGGGCAGATTAACACGATAATCAGAATTGTTGCTTATGTCGGTTTCCCTAAAAAACGAAAGCCCTTTTTGATTTGCAACAAGTCGAACCTCCCCTTCGTTCAGTTTTATTGAATTAATGATATACTTTTTCCTAATTAAATTAATAATGGAAAAGGAAACGCTCAGTTCCTTGAATTGAAAAAGGTTTGCTTGTTGCTCTCCATTGTTACTTACTATATCGTGGAAAACTATTGAAACATTTGGGAAATCTTTAAGAACCGAAATGGATGCACTTCTTACGGAAACAGGGTTAATCAGGTAGCTGTTTACTTGCTCTAAGGAGTAAGGTAATATTTTTTTCTTAAACGCCAGGGCTCCAATAAACAAAACGCCTACAACAAATACTACTGCTACTAGAAAAGCCAAAAGAAATTTAAATATAAACCTCATTTTAAATTTGAATTATTTGCAAACATAATAAAAACAGTAGACCCCTATTGCATATTGCTTCTATAGAATATTTTTTGTTCATATTCTTATTTAAAGTTTCATATATTTACTGCTTTAATTTCTATACGAAGTATGTTTTAATGGTAACGCTTGCAAAAATAATCCTCTTTTTTGCCATAAATGCGGTGTTTATAGCCCAATCGCAAGCATTCGAAGACAAAAGGGTAGATAGTTTAAAAAGGGCCCTTGATAATTCTGGTTCTCCTGATCAGCGCCTAGGGTTGTTAATTGAGTTGGCCAACATTTATAACCGCGACAACCGACGATACCAAGAGTGCCACCTTGCACTTGAAAAGGCAAATGCCATTGCCTCAACGGATTCGAACTTTACTGCTTTAGCCAAAATTTATGGCGCTTATGGGGTATTGTATCGAAATATTGCAGAGTACGATAAGTCGTTAACATACCACAACCGAGCGCTTATTTATGCACTGAGATCTTCCGACAAGTCTCAACAAGCTAGCGCTCTTAACGGCATTGGAGTGGTTTACCGCAGACAGGACCAGCATGCTATTGCAGCCCAATACCATATTGACGCGCTTAAACTTGCCGAAGAGATTGGCGACAGTTACAACATATCTGTATCAATAAATAGCTTAGGAAATATATATTCTCTCAGCAATCAGTTTCAAGAGGCTATAAAATACTTTCGTAGGGCACTATCAATATCCCATAAAGCCCAAAACAAATTGGGGATAGCAATAAACCTGAATAATATTGGTGAAGCCTACGAGTTTTTAGGCAGTTACGACTCAGCGTTGGTATACTACTCTAAATCGCTAGATGCGAACAGGGAAATTCAAAGTAAAAAGGGAATTGCCATTTCGTACAATGCAGTTGGAAAAATTTATTTAATCATGGGGAGGGTCGATGAGGCCTATAGGTTAATTAAAGAAGCTTTAGAAATTGATATAGCCCTAGGGGATAAAAAATTTATAGCCGACAGTTACATTAACCTTGGAAGGGTTTATATTGCAAAAGGACAATTGGCAAATGCCGAAAAAAATCTTTTTGCAGGTCTCGATATTGCCAAACAAATAGGTTCCATAACCCATACTCAATGGGCTTTAGAAGAGCTGTCGAAGGTGTTTTCAAAACAGCAGAAGGAAAAAAAGGCGCTAGAATTCTATCAAAAATCGATTATTTATAAGGATAGCCTAATTAATGAAAAGAACGCTAGGGCCATTGCCATGGTTGAAGTAATGTACAACATGGAAAAAAAACAGCAGGAAATAGAATTACTTAAAAAGAATCAGGAAATAACCCAAAAGGAACTTGCAAAGCAAAAAACCCTGCAATACATGTATCTTATAGGCTTATTTTTTTCACTCCTAGCCATAACCCTAGTTTATTCAGCATTAAACATTAAACGAAAAGCTAATAAAGAATTGGCTCAACAAAAAGAAGAAATTGAAAAAAGGAACTATATACTTAACAACCAACAGCAAGAGATTCTTAAGAAAAACGAAGAAATAAATGCAAAGCAAAAAAGCATTGAGCAGCAGAATAAACACCTAGAGGAGGCCTACCGCGTTATTGAGGGATATATTGAAAAAATTACCGACAATATTCGTTATGCTCAACGAATTCAAAAAGCGCTGTTGCCCCCTCTCGACATTGCCAATAAATTTATTGCTGATGCCTTCTGTTTCTATAAACCCAAAGATTTTGTAAGTGGCGATTTTTACTGGATGCACGTAAAGGGAGATCAGCTCTTTATAGCAGTTGCCGATTGTACTGGGCATGGGGTTCCTGGTGCTTTCATGAGCATTGTTGGAATCGATATGCTTAATCAGGCCGTTAATCAATACAACATTTCTGAACCCACCGAAATTTTAGACTTTCTAAATATTGAAATACGCAAGCGATTACGAAAAGATGAGGACGAAGCAATATTGAAGGATAGTTTAGACATAGGAATACTCCGATTCGACAGTAAAGATATGGTTATACATTTTTCGGGTGCACTAATACCAATGATCGTTCTGAGAAATGGAAAAATTATTGAGCACAAGGCCTCACCTGTATCAATTGGAGTTTCAAATTCCGTGTATAATAAAAGTTTTAAGCAATCGCAAATTGATTTAGAGGCTAACGATTGGATTTACCTTTTCACCGATGGATATACCGACCAGTTTGGAGGTGACTTAGGCACCAAATTGCTACGCCGAAAACTTTACCAATACCTTACAGAAGTTCAAGGACAAAACGGGAAAAAACAAAAAGTTGAAATTGAGCGGCACTTTAACGACTGGAAAGGCAATAACGAACAGGTTGACGACGTGCTTGTTTTAGGCCTTAATTTCTTAAAAAGTTAACGGCTCCTCATTATAAATATTAAAATTCTTCCCTGTTCATTAATAACTAATTGTAAATTTGTAGTGATTACTTACTTTTCGCTACATGCAAATTTCTTTCATTACACGCAGCATTTCTACTCGCCCCTTTTTTCTAGGGCTGATCACTTCAGCCGTTATTCTTATTTGCCTTCCTTCACACGGCTCAAATCAGTCCCATCAAATCGATTCCCTGAAAAAATTACTTGAATATCAGAGCGACACTGCAAAAATTAGAACCCTTGCCGCCCTTTCGTGGGAACTTCGCAATTCAGAACCATTATCCGCCATAGAATATGGAGCACTTGCCATAGAAAAGGCTGAAAAATATATGGATTTTGAAGCGCTAGCAATGGTTCATGGATATGTTGGAGTGGCGTATCGTATTATCGGAAATTATTCAAAATCTACCGATTATTTCTACAAAGGGCTCGAAATATCGCAAAAGCATAACCTTGCAGAGCAACAGGGTTACGCATTTATAAACATTGCTAATTTGCTAATTTACCAAGAGTACTATAACAGCGCCTTCGAAAATCTAAAAAAAGCCGATGAGATTGCAAGAAAAATTAAAAATTTTCGAATGCTTTCATATGTATACCTTAACTATGGAAGAGGGCGGTTGCTAACAAAAGAGTTCGATCAAGCCCTAACAGACCTTACCAATGCTCTTCTAATTCGCAAAGACATTGGATTTACTCAGGGCTTACCCGTTTGTCATAAATACATTGGAGATATCTATTTTGAACTCCAAAACTTCAACGATGCACTAATCAATTACGACGAAGCTGTACGAATTGTTAAGAAGGACCTCGACAAAGATCTGTATGCCAACATTTTGGTTAGAAAGGCTGAAATATATTGCAAACAAGGGAATATAAACCTTGCCCAAAAATTTGCAACTGAAGCTTTAAGGCTTGCCCAATCAATCGGAGCTCGGCTAACCATTCGTGATGCTCTAAAGGTAATTGCACAAACAGCCAATGTTGAAAACAATTTTAAAACCGCATCGCATAGCCTCGAAAAAATAATAAATTACAACGATACTCTCTTTAATCAGCAACTTTCTGAAAAACTGTTTTTTCTTGAATATCAATACGAAAAACAAAAGAAGGAAACCGAGATTGAACTTTTAAACAACGAAAAAATTATTAAGGAACTCCAGCTTAATAGGCAGTTTACAATAAATATTGCTCTTATTGCCTTTATAGTCCTCTTCATAATTCTTTTTGTAATAATTCTTATCTCTCTCAAACACAGGAAGGAAAAAAACATTCAGCTCGAAAGACAAAATGAAGAGATAATAAAACAACAGCAAAACATTGAAATTAAGAATAAGCATCTTGAAGATGCTTACAGGGTTATAGAGAGTTATATTTCGAAAATTACAGATAACATAAAGTACGCCGAACGAATACAAACGGCTATTATGCCTTCGCTGTCAATGTCGCAAGGGTTCTTCACAGAATCTTTCTGTTTTTATAAACCCAAGGACTTTGTTAGTGGCGATTTTTATTGGTTTGTTTCAAAGAATGATTCGCTTTTCTTTGCTGTAGCCGATTGTACAGGGCATGGAGTTCCTGGAGCTTTTATGAGTATTATAGGGCTCGACATGCTAAATCAAGCAATAAACCAATCAAACCTTTCTGAGCCTTCGGCCATTCTCGAGTTTATAAATTCAGATTTACCCAAAAGAATGAATTCGAGCGAAAGCTTAATGGTGCTTAAAGATGCAATGGATATCGCGGTCTGTCGATACGATCGAGAAACAAAGGTTCTGCATTATTCAAGCGCGCTAATTCCTGTTCTAATTTGCAGAAATGAATTAATTCATGAGCACAAGCCTTCGCCTGTAAGTATAGGTATTTCTAAAAAAATATACAGCAAAAAGTTCGCACAAAGTTCCATACAGCTCGAAAAGAATGACTGGGTCTACATTTCTACCGATGGTTACATCGATCAATTTGGTGGAGCTACTAACCAAAAGTATTACCGAAAGCGCTTGTACTCATCACTTGCCGAAAATAGCCAGCTGAACTCTAGATACCAACAAATGGAGCTGGAACGAACTTTTTTGCAATGGCAGGGTAAAAATGAACAGGTAGATGATGTATTGGTTTTGGGTTTGAAATTATAGAATGAACCGTATCTTCTTATTAATCTTATCTTTGTTAACTGGATTTATTGTTGTTTCACAATCCAGTGTCACTCAAATCAACATACCTCATGGCCTTTATGCTTTTTCGTTTCAGGAAGATAACTTAGGACGAATTTGGATTGGTCTTAGCAATGGCGATATAGATGGCGAATTGGGTTACTCCGAGGGTTCTTCCTTTACTATTCTGTCGGGGATCGATAATGTTCCCTCGGGATCATATCACGAATCAATTCATCTTCCAGATGGAAGTAAAATTTTTCTCGGAGCTGCTGTTAGCAAAAATGGAGGTCTTGTTTTGGCACACATAACCTCCGAAAAAATTGATACAATACAGATTCCCATTGCCCTCCCATTGCCATTTGTAAATTGTATATCAATTGTAAACAAGTCGGAAATTTGGATAGGGACCTCCTCAGGGCTCCTTGTTGGAAAAACTGGATTTTGGGAACTCCTTACCCAAACCAACGGGCTTCCCAGCAATGTTGTGACTTTTGTTGTTCAGGATCTTAGAGGTATTATCTGGGTCGCTACAGAAAGGGGCGTTGTTTCCTTCCTCGACGGACAGTTGGTTCAGCCAAAGGTTGGAGAGCGACTTGTTTCAAAGGCTACTACCCTTTTTGTCGACTATAAAGGGTACGTATGGGCAGGTTCGCGATTTTCTGCCGAAGGGATAAGCGTTTTCAACGGAAAGCTATGGGAAACCTTTTCGGGCAGGCATGGTCTGGTGGATAATACAGTAAGTTCTTTCTATTCCGATGCCAAGGGCGTTCTTTGGGCGGGGAGTTGCCCACAAAGAAACCGGGGTGGTTTAAGTTCGTTCAATGGTAGAGAATGGATAGCCTATGAGCACCCTACTTCACTTGCTAAACCTTGTGTAGATGCGATAATAACCGATAAAAGGGGCAACATATGGATTGGCGGGTCTTTATCAACATCAAAAGCAAAAGGGATAAGCGTTTTCGATGGTAATAACTGGTTCTCCCTGAGCAATAAGGCGAATTTAAAAGCAGAAAGAGTAATAAAGTTCTTTGTCGATTCGAAGGGGCGGATATGGATATCATCTTTCGAAGGACTATTTGTTTTGCCGCCCAATTTCAATTTTTATCAATAAGCCTTTATGTCCAATTCGAGCCTTACCGAAGAGAAAAAAATATTAGTTTATAGCGCCATTCTGCCTCTGGTATTCATTGTTTGCCTATGGTTGGTAAAATTGGTTGAGGTAGTGCTTAATCTAGAATTGGCTCATTTGGGTGTTCATCCTCGTACATTAAACGGTCTTTTGGGAATTATTTTTTCTCCTTTTATACATTCAGATTTTGGCCATTTAATGTCGAACTCGGTTCCGCTATTGATTCTGGCAATCGGAACCATTTATTTTTACCGAGCCCTTAGCTATAGAGTTTTCTTAATTGTTTGGCTGGTAGGAGGCCTATGCCTCTGGCTTGGTGGTCGTCCGTACTATCATATAGGCGCAAGCGGTCTTGTTTATGGTCTGGCGTCCTTTCTGTTTTTTAGTGGAGCCATTCGCCGCGATACGCGCCTTGCAGCACTTTCTTTCATTGTGGTTTTTTTATACGGAGGGCTAATTTGGGGAATTTTTCCTATATGGCCCAATATTTCATGGGAGGGCCACCTTTTTGGAGGGGCAACAGGTTTGGCTTGCGCAATAATTTATCGCAACGATGGCCCTGAACGAAAAAAATACACATGGGAACTGGAAGGCGAAGATTTGGATCAGGATTTTACAAATGAACTAGCCGAGAGAGAGCAATCGCAGGCCCTAAAATGATGCCCACTGCATTGCATTAAAACTATCTTTTTGTTTTTAATTTCATTTTCCTATTTTTGTCGTTTAAAATTATGTTGTAACATAAATTTTGATGCACAATGGCTAAGTACAATGAACCTGAAACCTCTTCGAACAATATCAACCTGATTGGTTTTGGAACAGAAATTCATGGCGATATTACCTGTAATGGCGACATGCGAATTGACGGATCTCTGACTGGCAACCTTATGGCTAAGGGCAAGGTAGTTGTTGGTGAAACTGGCAAAATAAAAGGTGAACTTTCTTGCAAAAACTCCGACGTTTCCGGTTTGGTAGATGGCAAGATAATGGTTGCAGAACTACTTTCATTAAAATCAACCGCAAGAATTACTGGCGATATTTTTACAAACCGGCTAGCTATTGAGCCCGGCTGCAAATTTACCGGTTACTGCGACATGAGTTCTGAACCCGAAAAAGCAACTATTTCAACCAAAGCAGGCGTATCCAACGGAAACACCGATAAGTAAGTATTGTTGTTGATGCTTGCTATGAAAC
>JBBIRB010000043.1:0-3966 GCA_037442025.1 Bacteroidales bacterium
AATAGCTCAGTTGGTAGAGCATCAGCTTCCCAAGCTGAGGGTCGCGAGTTCGAGCCTCGTTTTCCGCTCCAAGGGTCAGCAAAATATTTGTTGGCCTTTTTCTTTACCCAAACATCATCTTTACCTTTTTTACTCCCTCTACTAGCCTGTCAACCTCGTCGAAAGTATTGTAAAAGGCCATTGAGGCGCGAACGGTGCCATCGATTTTAAAGCGATCCATTACCGGCTCGGTGCAGTGGGTGCCAGTTCGAACAGCTATTCCCATTTTGTCGAGAATCATACCCGTATCGTAGGGGTGAATATCGTCCACTATAAACGATATTATGGCGGCCTTGTTTTTGGCGTTGCCAATAATTCGAACCCCATCGATGGCCTTTAGCTGCTGCGTGGCGTAAGCAAGCAGTTCGTCCTCGTGCCGCATGGCGGCCTCTATACCAACCGATTGGTAGTAGCGAATTGCGGTTGCCAATGCTGCTGCGCCAATATAGTTTGAGGTGCCCGCTTCGAACTTAAAGGGAAGCTCGTTGTAAGTAGTTTTGCTAAATGTAACACGGGCTATCATGTCGCCACCTCCTTGCCATGGGGGTATTGCGGTTAGCAGGTCCTCTTTTCCGTAAAGCACACCTATGCCGGTTGGGCCGTAGAGTTTATGTCCCGAGAATGCATAAAAATCGGCATCCAAATTCTGAACATCAATAGCCCCGTGCTTAACCCCCTGCGCACCATCAACAAGCACCTTAACGCCCTTGTCGTGTGCTTTTTTTATAATTTCTTTAATTGGATTTACGGTGCCTAATGAGTTCGACACGTGGGTAACTGCAAGTATTTTTGTTTTTGGCGAAATTAGCTCGTCGAGTTTGTGAATTTCGAGTTCGCCGTTGTCGTCGAACGGAAGCACTTTTAGGGTTGCCCCCTTTCTTTCGCAAAGTAGCTGCCAGGGCACAATGTTGGAGTGATGCTCCATTTCGGTAACAATTACTTCATCGCCCAAGGATACAAAGGCTTCGCCAAACGAAAAAGCAACAAGGTTAACCGATGCTGTTGTTCCCGATGTGAAAATTATTTCCTTGGAACTTCTGGCGTTAATAAACTCTTTAACGGTTTCGCGCGCTGCCTCGTACTCCTTTGTCGACTCCTGGCTAAGTGTGTGTACAGCCCTGTGGATATTGGAGTTTATTTGGTTGTAAAATCGCGAAATGGTTTCGAGAACGCACAGCGGTTTCTGGGTGGTTGCTCCATTGTCGAAGTAAACCAGCGGCTTTCCATGAACTTCGCGGCTTAGAATGGGAAAGTCGGAACGTATTTTGGATATATTTATGTTGTATGTTGATTGTTGATTGTTGTTTGTCATAAAATATCAGAGTTTATTGTTCAACAATGCTACATCTTCCTTTTATAGTGATTAATAAATCCATTTATTAGCATTTTTATGTTTTGGAGTTTATTGAAGATGGCTATATATTCTTCTTTATTCAATTCAAACATTTCATTAGAGATAATTAATTGAGTTTCTAACTCGTATGTTGAACCTCGAGCAATATAAAGAAACTGTATAGTATCTTTTGAATAGTTTCTACCTACGCCTTCGGCAATATTAGAAGGGATTGAAACTGAAGCCCTTCTAATTTGAGCTGTTAAACCAAATTGCTCAACAGAAGGTAATGAATCTGTGTAAGAATAAACCAATTTTACTAATTCCTTCGACTCTTTCCAGACTTCAAGTTCCTTGTAATCCATAGGCATCAGGTTTTAAAATACTACCAACGATCAACAATCATCAATCAACTACCAACAATCAACTCTATCAGCAGCAATGCATCGGACAGTTATGGCAACGCGATAGTTCGCCACGTAGCCGCTTGTTTACCAATTCGTCAATTCTGTCGCGAAGGGGCTCAATTTTAATGGTTTTTACCACATCGTGAGCAAACCCAAACATTAACAGCAGTTTGGCTTCACGCTCGCCAATACCGCGCGCTTGCATGTAGAACTTAGCATCCATATCGAGTTGGCCAACGGTTGCTCCGTGGCTGCACTTTACATCGTCGGCATAAATTTCGAGCTGTGGTTTGGTGTACATGCGTGCATCGGCCGTTAGTAGCAGGTTGTTGTTGCTTTGATAGGCCTGCGTTTTTTGCGCATCGCGGCGCACCAGAATTCGACCGTTGAAGGCGCCGGTTGCCTGATCGTCGAGAATGGCTTTGTAAAGCTCGTTGCTTACACAGTTGGGCTTGGCATGGTCGATAAACGAATGCATGTCGATATGCTGATTCCGGTCGACTAGCGCTAAACCGTAGGTGTGGTTCTCGCAGTTCTCGTCGTTAAGTAATACATGCACGTTATTTCGAATTACCCCGCCATGTAGCGAAACAGTATTGGTCGATAGCACCGAGTCGCGCTCCTGCTTTCCGAAAACATGCGAAAATTGGGTGGACTGATTGTGCTGGTTCTGCATTGAAACTATATCGATATTTGCGTTTCTGTTGGCATAAACCTCAGTAACCACGTTGGTTAAAAACTCCGATGGGGAAAGGGTATGGTCGCAAATGGCAATGTTTGCCTGAGCGTTCTCATCGGCTATAATCAAATTGCGGTACTGAACCATTTGGTTCTCGTCGCTCATTAAAAGGTTTATAATTTGAATGGGTTTTTCGAGAACTACCCCCTTGGGAATGTAAATGAATACTCCATCCTGTGCAAAAGCTGTATTGAGTGCAACCAATCCATCCTCGTCGTTTGCAGCAAGCGAGTTGTAGTATTTCGAAACAACATTGGGGTACTTCTTGGCTGCTTCGGCTAAACTTCCCAGTATTACTCCTTTTTCAATATCATCAAGTAGTTGGTTATTAGGTAAAAAGAAGCCATTGAGTGTAAGTACAAGGTGCGTATCGAGCGAAGGAATGTCGCAGCGGAAAATATCGTCGACCTTAAACGAAATGCAGCGAGGAGTGAAATACTTCTCGAAATCGTTTCGGAAAAGGGGTTCAACCTTCATGTACTTATACTTCTCGTTTTTTTGGCTGGGAAAACCAAGAAGCTTAAAATTCTCAATGGCCGACTGGCGTGCATTGTTTAGCACCTCAGCAGAGTTCTCCTTTATTAAGTCGAGATTATCGAGGTAAAGGCTTATGAACTCCTCCATGTGAGATATGTTTGCAGTTTTCTGATTCATACTAATGAATAATTTTTAACGCATTGGCGCAAAAGCGAGAATTAACATCGTAGCGCAGTAGCGTTTATTCTTTCTCGCCATTTTTAATCCAATCGTAGCCCTTCTCCTCGAGCTCGAGCGCAAGTTCCTTGCCCCCTGTTTTTACAATTTGTCCGTTATACAGAATGTGAACGTAATCGGGCACAATGTAGTCGAGCAACCTTTGGTAGTGCGTAATAACAATTGTAGCGTTTTCGGGACGCTTAAGTTTATTAACCCCATTAGCCACAATGCGAAGCGCATCGATATCGAGACCCGAGTCGGTTTCGTCGAGTATGGCTAGTTTGGGCTCGAGCATGGCCATTTGAAAAATTTCGTTCTTTTTCTTCTCGCCACCCGAAAAACCTTCGTTAACGGCTCGATTTGTAAGTGCCGAGTCGATTTCGACCAGTTCCTTGCGCTCACGCATAAGTTTCAGAAAGTCCGATGCCGAAAGGGGTTCCAGCCCCTTGTGCTTTCGGTGTTCGTTCATGGCGGTTTTCATAAAGTTAACCATGCTTACCCCGGGTATTTCAACAGGATACTGGAAACTTAAAAATATACCTTCGCGCGAGCGCTCTTCGGGAGCCATTTCGAGTAAATTTTTACCGTTGAATTTCACCTCGCCGTGGGTAACCTCAAAAATTTCTTTTCCTGCCAGTACGGCACTTAGGGTACTTTTGCCCGATCCGTTGGGACCCATAATTGCGTGAATTTCGCCCGCTTTTACTTCTAGGTTAATTCCTTTAAGAATTTGTTTGCCATTAATACTGGCG
>JBBIRB010000043.1:4066-22164 GCA_037442025.1 Bacteroidales bacterium
ATTCCGCGCTGGTTGCAGTAGAAAATTTGGTCTTCGCCAATTTTCGAGGTTGTTGCCTCGTGCTCAACAATGGCCGTAGGATTATCTACTTCAATGTATGGGAAGGTGTGCGCTCCGCACTTATCGCCCAGAAGCAGCGAGTCGCACTGCGAGAAATTTCGAGCGTTCTCGGCACCCTTCACCACTTTTACAAGCCCGCGGTAGCTGTTGTTGCTAATTCCTGCCGATATTCCTTTCGAAACAATTCGGCTGCGGGTGTTCTTGCCAATATGAATCATTTTGGTTCCGGTATCGGCCTGCTGATGGTTGTTGGTAACTGCTACCGAGTAGAATTCTCCATAGGAGTTTTCGCCCATAAGAATGCAACTGGGGTACTTCCAAGTAATTGCCGAGCCCGTTTCGACCTGTGTCCACGATATTTTACTGTTCCGCCCTTTGCAAATGCCTCGCTTGGTAACAAAGTTGTAAATTCCGCCCCTCCCTTCCTTGTCGCCCGGGTACCAATTTTGTACAGTAGAATACTTTACATCGGCATTTTCGAGGGCAACAATTTCAACAACAGCGGCATGCAGCTGATTCTCGTCGCGCTGGGGCGCGGTGCAACCTTCGAGGTACGAAACGTAGCTGTCGTCGTCGGCAATTATGAGCGTACGCTCGAACTGGCCTGTGTTGGCTGCGTTTATGCGGAAATATGTGCTCAGTTCCATGGGGCAGCGAACACCCTTTGGAATGTAGCAGAACGAGCCATCGCTAAAAACGGCCGAGTTTAGCGCAGCAAAGTAGTTATCGGTAACGGGTACAACCGAAGCCAGGTATTTGCGAACCAAATCGGGATGCTCCTTAATTGCTTCGCTCATTGAGCAGAAGATAATTCCCTGTTCGGCAAGCGTTTCGCGAAAAGTGGTTTTAACCGAAACGCTATCCATAACCGCATCGACAGCAACGCCCGAAAGAATTTTTTGCTCCTCAAGTGGTATCCCAAGGCGATTAAACGTGTCGAGAAGTTCAGGGTCGACCTCGTCCAAACTTTCGAGTTTTGCTTTTTGTTTGGGCGCTGCGTAGTAAATAATATCCTGGTAGTCGATTTCGGGAATGAACAGATGTGCCCATTGGGGCATTTCCATTTTTTCCCAGTAACGGAATGCCTTCAAACGAAATTCGAGCATCCATTCGGGTTCGCCTTTCTTTTGCGAAATAATACGAACCACCTCCTCGTTAAGCCCTTTGGGAATTGTTTCCGTTTCAATATCGGTAACAAAACCGTATTTATATTCGCTGCTGGTTACCTCGTCGAGTATTTTATCCTGATCGTTAGTCATTTACAATTGTTTGAAAATAGTTGCTTTTGCTAGTTTAACGCTTTAACACCCTAATTGTTTAAGAGGCGTGTTAGTATTTTAACAAGCAATTGGAATTAATCTAAATTAACTACAAATATAAGTAGTTTGGTAAAATATAGGAATTAAAATAGTGCCGTAAATAAAAAAGCAAGGAACGACAAAAAATGCCTCCTTGCTTAATTGGGGATTGTGTTGTTAGAACGAATACTTAACCAGAAATAGAGATCGATTATTTACAACCGGATCGTTTTCCTCTGTAACAACACGTTTATCATCCCATGTTTTACCATAAACAGCACCGGTAAGCATGTATTCAAAAGCGAATGCGAGTTTATCTACTGAGTATACAATTCGAGGCGATAGCCTATAAATTTGACTTATATCGTCGTTTGTTGCACTGTTTATACTGGTATAATTGTCGTGGGCCCCCTGGAGCGATTGCCTTCCGGCAAAAAATCCGAATCCCCATTTGCCCAATTTGTAACTAGCATCCAGCCATAGGCTTAAGGTATTTAGATTTGTATATTCGTAATCGCCATTGTCACCATCGGTTCCGGTTATCTTTCCATAGCCTCCAATCATATTCAAAAATGAGAGTTCCTGACCATAAACCCCTTCAACTTTTATCGTAAGGTTGTTTAGTTTGAGCATGCCAAAGGCATGTGAGTAAAACGAACCCAATTCCTTTTCGGTTTTGAGTCGATTGTTCCCAGGTCCCGGAAGTACTATCTCGGTTCGGGGCCTTAGCCATTTGTAACTGCCCGAAAAACCGAAAAGAAACTCGGATCCTGAACCTCCGATAATTTGGGCAAAAAGTTCTGGTTTGGCTGAATTACGCTGAGCATCATATGGTCCTGCCGAACGGTGGTATGAATTTACTATTGCAGCACCCAATATTTTTACGTTTTGGGTTAACTTATAGGTATATCGTACCTGTGCCGCTCTGTTCAGCGAGCGAAAAGGTGCTCCAGCACCGAACGAAACGTTGCCAGGCGTCATTTCGTCAACAATTACAGGGTGCCAATACATACCCGTGAGTAGTGCCGACCGCTCCCAGTTTAACCGAATGTTAGCATGGCGGATTTGCAACAGGTTAATATTGTCCTGATTGGTGCCAAAGAAATCAGCTTCAATCTGAGATACTCCTTGAGCGCCAAGCGCTTCAAACCCTTCAACTTTAAAGCCGATTCTTGTGGTGAGCGAAAGCATGTTGATTTTATTCACAGCATTCAAGTCGTGTCCATTAATGTCGAGTTCTTGTTTCAGGGGGTAAAAGTAAAGCTCCCCATCCCGAACTTCCCGCGATTTTCGAGTATCGAAAAAACCATTCCACATGGCATAACCATAAATTTTCCCTTGTACCTTTTTTTCAGTTTGCTCCTGAGTAAAAGAGGGCAGAAGGGAAAGTGAAAGAACAGTTAAAAGGACTATTTTTTTCATAAATATTACAATTTTAGAATTTTGTGCAAAGTTGGTGTTTTTTCATTTGAAATTAATAAAATGCATAGTTAAACTGAAAATGTCAATTTAAATCAAAGTAGTTTTAACCTAATAATTTTATTATGAAAAGACTTTTGCATGTCCAACTTTCGTTGTTATTAATTCTTTTCTCCATTGCTCTGGTAGCGCAAAGTGAAGTGTTTACTCCCGAACTTATGTGGCAGTTAAAGAGAGTGGGAAATCCGGTTGTTTCGCCCAATGGTCGATTCTCGGTTTTTACAGTATCGGAAACCAGAATGACTGAAAATACTTCGGAAGTAAACCTTTTTTTAATGGACAATGACAACGCAACGGTTAGGCAACTGACACGCTGTGGCAAGGCAGCTTCACCTGCATGGCATCCAAACTCAAAGAGCATTGCCTTCGCCTCACGTAGGGGGGACGGTCCTTCTCAGGTATTCGTCATTCCTATTGATGGGGGAGAAGCAAGTCAAATAACCAAATTGCCGGTTGGTGTTTATGCTTTAGCATGGTTTCCCGATGGTAAAAGTGTTGCTTTTGTAGCAAATGTTTTGCCTCAGTATGGTAGCATTGATTCGCTTAAAATAATGTTAGAAAAAAGAAAAAGCACCAAGGTTTCGGCAAAAGTAACGGAAGATCGAATGTATAGGTACTGGGACCGTTGGTTGACCGATGGGCTATATCCACATATATTCTCGGCCGACATTACTACTCAAAAGGTAAGGGATTTAATGCCCAGTAGCGAAATGCTATTTGGTCTCATGGGTGGCGCTTCATACAGCATTTCGCCCGATGGCAAAACCATTGCGTTTGCAGCCAACAGCACAAAACCACCATATGTTCAAACTAACTCCGACATTTTCTTGCTTAATACCGATGGTTCAGGAAGATTAGAGAACATTACCCCCGAAAATTTAGCTGATGATACTGATCCAAAATTCAGCCCCGATGGTAAATTTTTACTGTATGGGAAGCAGAATCGGCCCGACTTTTACGCCGAAAACGTTCAGATGATAATATACGACCTTGCTTCGAGGTCAAAGAAAAATATAACAGAAACGTTAGATATTTCTTGTCAGGATTGGAGTTGGAGTTCCGATAGCAAAACAATATTTTTCACTGCTGAGAGCAAGGCCATGCAGCCTATTTTTTCAATACCTGTAACAGGGGGTAAGCCCAAAGAATTATTTAGCACAGGTAATAACAATGGCCCTTCGCCCACTCTGGGTTACCAGCTCATTTTTTCGCATAATAATCTGAATGCCCCTGCAGAACTGTATAAACTTGACCTCAAGTCCGGGAAGACGAAGAAGATGACCTCTTTTAACGATGAGTTGCTTTCTGGAGTGAAGTTTGGAAGAATTGAAAATATTACCTACAAGGGAGCCGAAAATGCTGATGTGCAGATGTTTGCCATTTACCCTCCCAATTTCGATTCTTCACAAAAGTATCCATTGGTTGTGCTTATTCACGGTGGGCCTCATGGCGCTTTTGGCGATCAGTGGCATTACCGATGGAATTCCCATCTGTTTGCCGCTCCCGGCTATATAACCATTATGCCCAATTTCCATGGCAGCACAGGCTTTGGACAGGACTTTGCTATTTCTATTCATGGGAATCATTCCGATAAGCCTTTTGAAGATATAATGAAAGCAACCGATTACATGATTGCTAGGGGTAATGTTGACGATAAACGAATAGCTGCTGCAGGTGGCAGTTATGGAGGTTACATGGTTAGTTGGATTGCTGGCCATACCGATAGGTATGCTGCTCTGATAAACCATGCAGGGGTGTTCGACTTGTACACCCAATTTGGTTCAGACTTTACCTCAAACCGAGAGATTGCTTACGGAGGAACCCCCTGGGATAATTTTGAAAAGATGCAGAAGCACAATCCAGCCATGTTTGCTAAGAATTTTAAAACTCCAATGCTCATTGTTCATGGCGAGCTAGATTATAGAGTACCCGTTGGGCACGCCCATACTGTTTATGGCATTTATAAAGGAATGGACCTCGATGCGCGGCTTGTTTATTTCCCCGACGAGAATCATTGGGTGCTTAAGCCTCAGAACTCAGTTTTTTGGTATAGCGAAGTGACCAATTGGTTGGCACGATATCTTAAATAATTAAAACCATAGAACTCAGCTTGTATCAAATAGTAAAGGCCAATCGGTTAGGATTGGCCTTTGTGGTGACCCCGACAGGATTCAAACCTGTGACTTTCAGAACCGGAATCTGACGTTCTATTCAGCTGAACTACGGGGCCAGTATGTCAATGTACTTCGCAATTTGTCTTCACTCCACTTGCCCCGATTTTCAGAACCGGAATCTGACGTTCCCTGCCTGACTGGCTGCGCCAGCAGGCAGGCAGGTATTCAGCTGAACCCTGCCTGACGGCAGACAGGTACGGGGCCAAAATTGGTCTACAAAATTAGTGTAATTTTATTAATGGACAATATAGTGGGGAAAAACTACAAGCCATTCCATACTCCAACCTGAGCGAGTGATGCTGATGAGAAACCGTTGGGTATTGCAAAGAAATCGGTTGAAAGGGTTGTTTTTTTCGCATCAATAATATCGGAAATGTAAGTGTAACCATCGGTGCGAACAATTTCAACCTTAACCGGATAGCCCTTGCCAATAAGATCAAAGTATTGTGCTGTAGACTCAAAACTATTGGCATATGCCCCTTTTGTGAGATTGTTCAGAAACTTACTCAGGGCAACAAAATCGAATTCATTTGCAATGGTCAGGGCAGGCGAAATCCAAATTGTTTCGAGCAACTGACCGTCCTCAAAAACTTTGTAGGTTTGGGTGCTGTGTCCCAAAACCTTTTCACCGTCCCCTACCTTTGAAATTGAGAAGTTTCTTGGTATAAGCTCAAACTCACTGGGGTTTGGAAAGTAGGAATTTAACGTTTCATCGTACATTCTTCGCATGGCATCTCTTTTGTCTTCTTCGGCGCGGAGCAGGTTTCCCTCAATCATTCTCTCGAAATCGGCTCTAATTTCAGAATTGAATTGCTCGGGGCTTCCTTGCCAATAGGTTCTGTTCGAAGTATTGTAATATGTTATGTCTCCCTTTTCGATATTGAAAATGGTTACTAAGTCACCATTGTCGGTTCGCATAAAGCCTTTGGAAAAGTAAGTGGTTTCAACCCTTGCATTTAAAGGATTTTCGTAAAGGTTGTAGTAACGTGTTTTTACAATCCACCCACCGTTGGCCACTCCGGATTGAACCGATAAAAAAAGTAGAAGAGCACAAAGGTTTCTCATGTCGTTCGCTTTCAACCTCAAAGTTAGGCATTTTTGTGAAATGGCTTTTGTCAATTTCATGGTGTTTTTCTGTGGCATTCTATTTTATTTCACTTAATTTGCTTTTTAAATCATTGCGAAAGTTTTCATGCCCCATCTGCTTAAGTTCATTTTTACTGCATTTTTTTGGTTGTCTATTTTGCATGGGCTTTATGGGCAGGTTACTTTTATAATACCCAATCTACCTGAGTCGACACCAAGAAACTCTGAGTTTTTTTTAGCGGGTTCGCTTAATGGATGGCAACCCAATGATCCGGGCTTTAAATTTTCTGAAAATGAAAATGGGCAAATGGTTTTAACCCTCGACTCTGTTCCATTGGGATTCGAGTATAAAATTTGCCGAGGGAGCTGGACCTCCGTTGAGGTCGATTCGTTGGGGCGAGATGTTGCTAATAGAAAGTATGATTCGAATGATGGAGCGTATGTGGTTGTTAATGTTAAGGGTTGGCGCGATCGATTCCCCGAAAGGCAGAGAGTATCAACCGCATCGAAAAACGTTAGTTTTCTTCCTACAAGCATCGAAATTCCCCAGTTGGGAAGGAAAAGAACCGTAAGGGTATACTTCCCTCCCAACTACGCTACGCGTCAGGGATTTCCAGTTATTTATATGTTCGATGGCCAGAATCTATTCGATAATTCCACCTCATTTTCAGGAGAATGGGGAGTTGATGAGATTCTCGATAGCCTTCATTACAGCAAAGGTTTTTCAGCCATAGTTGTGGGTATTTACCATGGCGATGGCGAAAGGATTAATGAGCAAACTCCTTGGCCCAATGCACAGAAGCAGGGAGGCGATGGCCAGAAAATGGCTCAGTTTATTGTGAAAACTCTTAAACCATACATGGACAAGCATTACCGTACTTTGCCCGATAGGGAGAACACCATTATTGCGGGTAGTTCGCTGGGCGGGCTCATGTCGTTATATATGGCCATGGAGTATCCCGAGGTTTTTGGTAAGGCTGTTGTACTTTCTCCTTCGTTGTGGTGGAGCGGCAAAGCATTTGAACAAATGGGGAAGTTTAAAAAACGGCGGTTTCAGAAACTATACTTATACGCTGGCGGCAACGAAAGCGAGACTATGCTACCCAATGCTCAGAGAGCATTCGATGCTCTTAAATTAGTTGGGTTTGCCGAAAACGAACTTTTCCTTAGTATAAACCCCGTAGGCAAACATAACGAAGAATATTGGGGAACGGAGTTTTATAAAAGCCTCAATTGGCTCTTTGGATTTGCTCCAATCAAACCTTAATTAATTTTTTTGATTGTCCGCTTTGGCACCTAAAATATATTCTTGATTTTCTTCATTTACCCCTTCCCTAAAGGGAGTGAAGAAAATCAAGTTGCTCCCTCCAGGGCAGGGGTAAACAAGTTGATTTTCTGAGCGATATGATTTTATTAGGAATCAATGCGGATACTCATTTGAATTTATAAAGGTTACTTTCTATTAAACATAAAACAAAGGCATGAGGCGTCTTTCGAACTTTTTCCAAACCCTGTGTCAAACCAATTAAACATTGGGTTTCCATTTGAACCTTTTAGCCTATCATTTATAAATTATAGTAACAGGCAATACGGATGCGGGTCTAGTTCCAGCTGGTAGAAAGCCATTCCATATCGATCATTCTCAATTCTCTGCGGGTGTTCACTAGGTAAGAAATATTGGGTAAGAAAAGCAAGTGAGCAAAAGTCTTAATGAGTTTTTACAAACCTTTAAAATGACTTACTAGGGAGTCTCTTAAGTACTCGGAGTTCTCTGTGAAGAACTCTGTGGAACTCAGTGTGGCTTTTAAAATATTGTTGTACAGAGACCCACTGAGATGTCATAGAAATGCACAGATAAAGAGCGTTGTTGTTTTGAGACTTAGTGACATCCCCTTTTTTCATTTTTCAAAGGACAACATAAATCTTAATGCATTATTTTTGCAAAAAAATTAAGTAATGACCATTAATCAGGTACAAGACCAAATAGTAGACGACTTTAGCGTTTTCGACGATTGGATGGATCGCTACCAGCAGCTTATTGAAATGGGTAAGGATTTAAAGCCTATCGACGAAAAAAAGAGAACCGAACAGCATTTAATAAAGGGATGCCAAAGCAGGGTATGGGTCGATGCAGAGTTAAATAACGGCACCATTACCTTCTCGGCCGATAGCGATGCCATAATTACCAAGGGAATTGTGGCCCTATTAATACAGGTGCTAAATAACCGAACGCCACAAGAGATACTCGATGCTGACCTTTACTTTATCGATAAAATTGGTTTAAAGGAGAACCTATCACCAACCCGATCGAACGGACTGGTTGCCATGATTAAGCAAATGAAGCTGTACGCCCTAGCCTACCAGACAAAAATGAATGGTTGAACATGATGCAATTAAATTTGTTCTACAAATAAAAATTGAAAAGTGAGCACCGAACGCGACATACTAGCCATTGAAGCCGATATTGTTATCGCCCTTAAAACCGTTTACGATCCCGAAATCCCTGTAAATGTTTACGACCTGGGGTTAATTTACGAAATTGATGTGGAGGAGGATGGTAAGACCCATTTAAAAATGACTCTTACGGCCCCCAACTGTCCCATGGCCGACCAGCTGTTACAAGATGTAAACGACGCCGTTCGTAACGTAAATGGTGTTGCCGATTTGGTGCTAAACCTAACCTTCGACCCCCCTTGGGACAAAAGCATGATGAGCGAAGAGGCCATGCTCGAATTGGGCTTTTTGTAGTTTAAACTAAATATCAAAAACATATGCGGTTTTCGAACCGCTTTTCATTTATTTTTGTGCAAAACCTTAAAAATAGTATGGAATTTAAAACAGCCTTCAAAGCCTCCCGAATGTATTCGATTATTGTATTCGGGATATTTTTATATGCACTATCGTGGACTGCCTTTCTGCTGCCCCACAAAATTACTGGGGGCGGTGTTTCTGGCATAGGTGCGCTTGTTTTCTATGCTACAGGTTTCCCAGTAGGTTACACCTATTTTATTATTAATATTGGCCTTATTCTATTGGCAATTAAAGTGCTTGGAGCCAATTTTGGGGTTAAAACCATTTTTGGAGTAACTACGGGTGCCATTCTTCTGTCGCTACTTCAAACCTTTATTCACGAACCGGTTATTGAGGACAAGTTTCTTTCTGCCATAATAGGTGGAATTCTTTCTGGAGTTGGACTGGGAATTGTTTTCACTCAGGGTGGAAGCACCGGAGGAACCGATATTATTGCAATGATCATTAATAAGTACCGAAATATCAGTCCTGGTCGCGTTATACTTTATTGCGATGTTTTCATTATTGGCTCATCGTTTCTTGTGCTTACCGAGCTGCTGCCAGTTAAACGAATTGAAACCATTGTGTACGGCTATGTGGCCATGGCCATAACCGCTTACGCAATCGATGCGGTGCTCTCGGGCAGCAGGCAATCGGTACAAATGCTCATATTTTCCAAAAAGTATTACGAAATTGCCGACCGTATTACAACGCAGCTAAACCGAGGAGTTACAGTAATTGACGGACAAGGCTGGTACACCAAGGAAAGCCAAAAGGTTGTAATTACAATGGTTCGCAAGCACGAGGTGAGCGATATATATAAAATTGTAAAAGAAATTGACAATCAGGCGTTCATGTCGGTTGCTAACGTAATGGGCGTTTACGGTCAGGGATTCGAGCGAATACGAGGTTAGTGCCAATGCTTTTATTTAATCGAAACTTTTAGGAGTTATCCCCTAAAATGGCTTTATTTGCCAAGTTTTTCGAAAATAATCCGTTTGATGAAGAAGTTTTTGCTCTCGCTTTTTATTAGCGCACTATCAATTTCTGCTGTTTTTTACTTTAACCAATTGGTTGGTGAAACCACAAACACAACTTGCGAATATATTAGCACTGATGACACAGCAACGCCAATGCTCGAGTACGGTATTCCAATCGATTCGTACCAGGTTTACTCCGACGTTGTTAAGCGCAACCAAACACTAGGAAGCATTTTTGAGTCGTTAGGCGTTAGGGGCGATTACATTAGGCAGCTGGCTGCCAAATCGAATGGCGTATTCGATATTCGAAAGGTTCGAGCCGGAAATACTTATAAAGTCTTTAGCAAGCGCGATACGACTAACATTGCTGAGTATTTGGTTTACGAACACTCGTCGACCGACTATGTTGTTTTTCATTTTACCGATTCGCTCGCCGTTTGGGCCGATAAAAAGAATGTAGTGCCAGTTACTAAACTCAGCGAAGCTGAAATTTCGTCGTCGCTTTGGGAGGCTATGCACGATTACAATTTAAATCCCGTTTTAGCCCTCGACCTATCGGAAGTTTTTGCATGGGCAATCGACTTTTTTGGACTATACCAGGGCGATAAGTTTAGGGTTATATACGATGAACTGTACGTCGATAATAGGTCGGTTGGCATTGGTACCATTCATGCTGCATGGTTCGAGCATCGAGGACATACCTACTACGCATTTCGGTTTCAGCAAGATTCGATTTGGAGCTACTGGGACGAGCAGGGGAATAGCCTACGAAAAGCCTTTTTAAAATCGCCCTTACGATTTTCTAGAATAACCTCGCGCTTCTCCAATAGTCGCTTACACCCCATTTTACGTACCTATAGGCCACACACCGGGGTGGATTATGCTGCTCCCGAAGGAACGCCAGTAATGGCTCTTGGCGATGGCGTTATAGTGGAAAAAGGATACAACCATGCAGCAGGCAACTTTGTAAAAATTAAGCACAATAGCGTTTACACAACGGGATACAACCATTTTTCGAAGTTTGGTAGCGGCATTACGAAAGGCGCAAGGGTTGCCCAGGGTCAAATAATTGGATACGTAGGCCGAACCGGCTATGCTACGGGCCCCCATCTCGATTTACGTTTCTGGAAGAACGGAAAAGCGATTGACCCGCTTAAAGTTGAAGCCCCTTCGGTTGAGCCCATAAAAGGAACTAACCGCGAGGTTTTTATTTCCGAAGTTGCCAAGTACCGAAGTAAGCTCGACAGCACTTCACCTCGACCTATAATGCCAGGCATTACATTGGATCTGTTTTACCGTTAAATAATTAAGGGGCTGATACCTCAGCCCCTTATATTATATCTACTTGTCTGTTCGTTTTAATATTTGGTCAATCATGCCGTAGGCCTTAGCGTCCTCGGCGGTCATCCAGTAGTCGCGGTCGGCATCTTTCTCAATTTTCTCGAAGGGATTTCCAGAGTGCTGAGCAATAATATCATACAGTTCTTTGCGGAGCATTAAAATTTGCTTAGTAGTAATTTCAATGTCCGATGCCTGACCCTCGGCACCACCCATAGGCTGGTGAATCATAACCCTTGAGTGAGGCAGCGCAGAGCGCTTTCCGCTTGCTCCTGCTGTTAAAAGCACGGCACCCATCGAAGCGGCAATTCCTGTGCAAATGGTAGCCACATCGGAACTAATGTACTGCATGGTGTCGTATATGCCTAGTCCCGCGTAAACGCTGCCACCAGGAGTGTTTAAGTAAATTTGTATGTCCTTCGAGGGGTCGCTCGACTCGAGGAAAAGAAGTTGCGCTTGAATTATATTGGCCACATCGTCGTTAATGGGAACGCCCAGAAATATTATACGATCCATCATCAACCTCGAAAATACGTCCATTGTAGCAATGTTAAGCTGACGCTCCTCGATAATGGTTGGCGATATGTAGCTGCTATGTATCGATTTAAACCGGTGTAGCGAGAGGCTGCTAATTCCTTTATGCAGCTGTGCGTACTTTTCGAATTCGTTTTTTCTGTTTGCCATATTGTAAGTAGTTAGTTTCGGTTGTTAGTTATCGGTTGCGTGCCCTGAGGCTCCCGAAGGGTCGGTTGTTCTATTATTCAGTTATTCTATTGTTCAGTTGTCAGTTCTCGGTTCTCAGTTCTCGGTTGTCGGTTGCTTGCCCTGAGGCTCCCGAAGGGTCGGTTGTCAGTTCTTGGTTGTCAGTTCTCTTCGGACCTCGGACTTTCCTCTTCGGACTTCCAGCCACTGTCTTCTGTTATCCAATCATCCAACATCCAATCACCCCAGCATCTAACATCAAATAACTTAATACCCCATTAACCTAATAACTCAGTAACCCCATTTTACGCTAAACTGTGATGCCCTGAGTTTATCGAAGGGTCGAAGTGAACTCAATAACTAACCAACAATTCCCAAAGGTAATAATTTTAAGTTTTTATGAACCGGGCTTAAATAAAAAAACCGGAGGTATTAAATAACGATCCGGTATTGAAATAGGTTCAATTGATTCTTTTACTTTAACTTTTCGAACTCTTCGCGGGTTACTTTCTTTTCGTCGAGCTTAACGGCCTCTTTTACATGCTCAAATACTTTATCCTCTACCACCGCTTCGGCAATTTTATTGCGTTGCTCGTCTTTTTTAAGCATTTCCTCAGCATAGCCTTCAATAAAATTGTCGGGGAGTTGCCCCATTCCGTAGCTTGCCATTTGGTACTGAACGTAAATTTTTGCAAAACGCTTCAAATCCTCTTCCTCTACCTTAACCTCTTGTTCACGGGCAATATGGTCGCGGATAAGTTGCCACTTTAGGTCGTTTTCAAAGTGAGGGAAATCCTTTTCAACCTGCTCGGAAGTGAACTTGCCTTCGTTAATAGCCACTAGCCAACGAACTAAAAATTCTTTAGGAAGCGTAATGTCGGTTTTTTCAATCAGTTTTTCACGAATATCTTTGCGCAAACGGCCGTCGCTTTCATTCTTTAAATTTCCTTCGAGGGCTTCATTTATCTTTTGGTTAAATTCCTCTTCGCTATTAACCATGCCGGGGCCAAATGCCTGATCGAAAAGATCCTGACCTATTTCAGCTTCTTTGTATTCTTTCACCTCGGTTATTGTAGCTTGAAATAAAGGTCCCATTTCGCTTAGTTTCGATTTGTCAACCTGAAGTAAGCGCGCCCTGTCGGTTTCATTCGGGAATGCCTTGGGGGCATCAATGGTAAGCACATCGCCAACACGACTACCCAAAAATTTGCTCTTTTCGGTCTCATCGGCCATTAGCATCAATGAAATCAATCCTTTTTCAACAGTAATTCCTCCTTCACGGGGTGTGCCATCGGGTTCCAATTCGGTAAGAGTGGCAGAAATCAACGATTTATCCGTTGCGCTATCAACCTCACTGTAGCTACCGAAACGGGTGAGCATGTTCTTTATATAGTCTTCGCGAGTTTTCTCGTCAACCTTAATTATGTAGTAAGGAACTTTGTCGCGCTTGGTCAGTTTTATTTCAATTTCGGGAGCCATTCCTAAATCGAATTTGAACTCGAAGTTAGATTGGTTGTCCCAATCAATTTCGGCCTGCTGCTCTGAGGGTAGAGGCTCACCAAGGATTTTTATGTTATTGTCGTATATATATTTGGTAATACTTTCAGAAACCAACTTGTTAATTTCTTCAAGCATAATGGGCTTACGGTATAGTTTGCTAATGAGTGACGCAGGTGCCATGCCTGGACGAAAACCTTTAATGGCAGCCTTTCTTCTGTAGTCTTTTAATGCCTTTTCAACCTTTTCTTGGTAGTCCAACGCTTCAATATTAACTTTCAGAACAGCATTCTGTGGGTTAAGTGTTTCGTGTGCAATGTTCATTGGTGCGGGTATGTTTGTTATTAATCGATTAATTCACAAAAAATTACAGCGATTTGTATTGCAAAAATAGCGCACAAAGGTAGTAAATATGGTTTTTACTACCAACTATAAAATGAAATTGAGTGATTGTACCCTTTGATATTAAAAATTTGAGTCGATGATTTCAAACCTATCAGTGCCAGCAATTCGCTCGAATTCAGTCCCTTTTTTTGCCTTTAAATATGGTATTATAGCAGGGTCGAGGTTGGCAATGTAGTTTACATCGAACATCATAAAGTGATGCTCGTTTTCAACATACTCGTCGGTTTCAAGTCCAGAATAAAAGCGCCATCCGCTGTCGTCGGCATCCTCGCGTTCTTCGCGGTGCATATAACCAACTGGGTGACCATCAATTGTAATCATATCCGATGCGTAGCAATAGCCCATGGGGGCTATTAACTCTTTAACCTGGTCGGGATGTAAGCGATAGGGAAAGGTGCTCATGGCTTTTATTGCTTTTTTCAAAATTAATCAAAACTCTCAATGTTCTGATGCTTTTACGAAAGTTAATTCTATTCCATACCATATCATTAACCTTAAAAAAATATCTTTGCCAATAATATCCTTTATTCCTATGCAAAGCAGAAAGCGAACTGAACTATACGAAATGGGGGAGTTTAAATTGATAGAACTCCTTACCGAAAATGTTAAAATAGCTAACTCAAGCAGCCTTAAGGGAGTTGGCGATGATGCGGCAATTATTAAGTACGAAAGCGGAAAGGCTACAGTTGTAACTACCGATCTGCTGCTCGAAGGCATTCACTTCGACTTAGTATATACCCCTCTAAAACATTTGGGTTACAAGGCGGTTATAGTTAATCTTAGTGATGTGTATGCTATGAATGCCACCCCCAAGCAAATAACTGTTTCAATAGGCGTTTCGGCTAAGTTTTGTTTAGAGGATTTGGAGGAACTTTATTCGGGAATTTATATGGCATGCAACCGGTATGGAGTCGATTTGGTTGGAGGCGACACATCAGCTTCGGTTACGGGTTTAACCATAAGTATTACTGCTATTGGAGAAGTTGAAGATGGGAAAGCCACCCTTAGGAATGGCGCACGGGTTACCGACTTGATCTGTGTTTCGGGGAATTTAGGGGCTGCATATCTGGGTCTTCAATTGCTCGAAAGAGAGAAAAGGGTTCTTAAGGGCGCAACCGAAGGAAAACCCAGATTTGAGGGTTACAGCTACCTGCTCGAAAGATTTCTGAAACCCGAAGCCCGGAAGGAAGTTGTTGAAAAGCTGGCCGAGCAGGCATTAGTTCCCACGTCAATGATTGATGTTTCCGATGGACTTTCGAGCGAGTTGCTTCATATTTGTAAAAATTCGGGCGTGGGCTGTAGGGTGTATATCGATAAGTTACCAATTGATCAGGAAACTCGAAAGCTTTGCGATGAAATGTCCATAGATTCAATTATTGCAGCCCTAAACGGAGGGGAGGACTACGAGTTACTATTTACTGTACCACTTACTGCCCACGCTTTAGTTGAAAAAATCGAAGGAATTTCAGTCATAGGTCATGTTGTTGAGGCTGATAAAGGTGCCTTTCTGGTAACACCCGAGGGTGCTGAAATTGAAATTACAGCACAGGGATGGAATTCACTGAAAAAGTAATATATTATAATTAGAAACCGATGCAGGGGATTAATATAAAGGAACATTTCAAATTAACAGCCGTCTACACCTTTTTTGCAGCGTTCCCTGCGTTGCTCCAACTTATTGTATATCCAATTATTGAAGGAGAGGGGAGACTTGGCCCAACGGACTTTGGACATTTAGCCGTAACAGAAGCTATCATTACCTTTTTTTACATTGTAAGTATTTTTGGGATGAGCAATGCTGTAGCTCGATTCTATTACGATTTTCGAAACTCAAAGGAAGGTTACAGCAGGCTGCTTTCAACCGTATTAACTGGCATTGCACTTCGGGGTTTGTTACTACTAGGCGCAGTTTATATGCTTTCGCCTCTTATTGAAACTTCCTTTGCCGATTCTCAACTCTCCGATTTCGGTAGTTACGGTTTTTCCCTAGTGGTTTCGGGAGTTAGCCGAGCCATTGTAGCAACAGTTATTGCCCTTTACAGAAATGAAAAACGGGTTGGGGCCTTTGTTGTTGTGAGCGCCGCTTCTGGCATTGCACGTTCGCTGTTTCAGGTAATTGGCGTATTTTTCTTTAGCATGTCGTTTGTGGGCTATGTTCACGGAGCAGCCATTGGGGGTGGTTCAATCGCCCTAACTATTCTCCTGTTTACATTAATTCGGTCGGGTGTACGTTTCGACTTTGGAATTGCTCGGCAAATAGCTGTTTTTGCGTTTCCTCTTTTCTTTTACGAGTTTATAACCTGGGGAATAACCTTTGCAGATAGGTTTTTTATGGTTGGGAACCCCGCCCAACTGGGAATATACGACAACGCAATGAAATTTGCTGTGGGCATCCAGTTCATTCTTCTGGGACTAACCGCAGCGGTGCAGCCCGATATCTTTAGATCCCTTCATGAAGGAGGCGAGAAGAATAATGCAAAAATTAAAACACTCTCAAACATGCTGGTAGTGCAATCTATTGCAATTATTATAGCATGTATAATTCCGGTGATGCTGTTTATCGATCTTTTCTACCAAACCGAATTGAGAGCCTCTGCTGCATTAATTCCAATTGTTTTTGTCCGATTCGTATTGCGAGCGCAGTACCATGTTTTTGCCTTGCCGGTTATGTTTGCAAAAAAAACAAAGGAACTTTTGTATGTCAATTCATCGGCACTTTTGGTTAATCTTTTGCTTAACTGGGTTTTAATACCGAGATATGGTTACTATGGTGCCATCTCCGCCTTCATTGTTGCCTCGCTAGTACAGGTTGTTGCAGTTCGCTATGTTCAGGAACGAGTAATGTCAATTAACTGGAACCTTTCGAAGGTTTTCGTATTCCCGATAATTATTGTAGCCCTCTCTGTAGCTGGGGAATACTTGCGCATTTCCATAGGGTTTAATAGCTACATTTTAGCAACCACACTACTATTAATATCCTTTACTCTTTTCGGCTGGCTTTACCGAAATGAATTGAAGGAGCTGGTAGGTAGGGTTAAAAGAACATCTATTTCTCCTTGGCAATAAATACATAAACCGGAAAGTGGTCGGAGTACCCTCCCTGCCATAAGGCACCAACATATGATCTGAATGGATAACCTGCAAATTGACCACTTTTTTGGATCAAAAATGGCGCATTGAAAACTTTTGCCCTAAGAAATTTGTATGTTGAACGATCATCGCCAGTAAGGGGCTCCGAAATAATAATCTGATCGAAAAGGTTCCAGGCATCGCGATAGGCTAGCGAACCAATCCCATCCTTGTGAAGTTGCCACATCGGATTGAAAAGGTCACTCTTTTTGAGGTCGCGTTTATAGCCCATTGCACCAAGCACCTTATTAACGCTGGGAGAGGTGGGGTCGTCGTTCAAATCGCCCATAATAAAGATTTTTGCATTGGGGTCGGCTGCGAATATTGAATCGACTATTGAGCGGGTTAATTTTGCGGCAGCTTTTCGAAGGGGTAAACTTCTTTTTTCACCACCCCGGCGCGATGGCCAGTGGTTTACAATGAAGTGCATTGGTTCTCCATCGTAAATTCCACTAACAACCAACTGGTCGCGGGTTTTGAAATCTGGCATGTTTTCGACCCTTAGCCGTGCTGATCGGCTTGAGGTTACACGAAAGAAGTCGGTACGATAAATGAGTGCCACATCCACTCCGCGCGCGTCGGGAGAATGGTAATGTACAATGTCGTACTTAGCGGGCTTGAGCTTGGGGGTATTTATCAGATCTACTATTACTTCGCGGTTTTCAATTTCGCAAAGACCCAGAATTGCTGGTCCGCCAGGGAATAGTTCGTTGCCAATTTGCGAAATTACTTCCGACATATTCTCCAGTTTTTTATGGTACTTCTGGCTATTCCATTTGTTTGGTCCATCGGGGGTAAACTCAAAATCGTTCACTCCTGGGGTTTGTATTGTGTCGAACAGGTTCTCAATGTTGTAGAAGGCGATGCACCCAACCTTGTATTGCTTTTTTTCCTGAGCAAAGGAGCTAATAGCGGTGGATAATAGAAATAGTAACGTTAATACGATTCGGATTGTAACATTAAATTTTCTCATAGTAGTAATGAAGTTGTTATAGTTTCATATTCCAAATTCTTGCCAAAGAAGAAAAAAAATAAAAATTATGAACGGCAAATATAGTCAAACCTATTCCAAAAAAAATCGTATTATCCAAAACTAAATTGGTAAATATAATTAAAAAGTGTTCTTTTGTAAAGGTTAACTTAGGGGTTTTATTCCCCTT
>JBBIRB010000044.1:0-3898 GCA_037442025.1 Bacteroidales bacterium
GCCCGCCTGCGCCGATGGTACTGCCGTTCCGGTGGGAGAGTAGGTCGCCGCCACCATTCGGGGCCCCCGATTATGCATCGGGGGCCTTTTTTTATTATATTTGCCTATCAATTTCATAATAAATGAGGCTTCTTTCACTTATTCTAATCTTTTTGGGTTCAATTTTCTGTAATGTTAATTTACTTGCTAACAGAAATTTTGTTTTTTGTTGTCAACCTGACGATACTACGAAAATTGCTGTTGTAGGACCCTATACATTATCAGATTCAATCACTAACACCCATTTAATTAAAAGTAAGGTTGTTGAAAGAAATGCAATCGATTTTTTTCAATTAAAGTCGAATGATCGCTTCGTTATTTGGAGTTACAATAAGGATTTGAGTAGGTATAACGAATTGTTTTTAGATACCAATCTTACTTCAATACAATTGAATTATCCACAAAACAGAAAACTTGAAACTTTTACATATCTCGGGAATATTGGTTCTCCAACCATATACGATCATTATTTTTCTCGCTCAAGTAATTACGATTTTTTATTTAGCAGACATTATAATGACTACATGTTGCATGCAAACAATTATCCTAATTATAAATTAAAAGGACCACTTACTACAGTCCAATTTTCTAATGCAGGAAATAGAAGAGAAGCAGAAGAGATTTTAAGGGCCTTTCATTCTCAAAACGCCAACAGCTATTTAAATTTTGGCATGGAATATAAATTCATTGGAACCAAGGGTGTGTATCAGAACCAGAAAACAAGAAATACATCATTCGCTTTTTTTTCAAACTATTGTAAAGGAAATTTATTTGTACGAGCAGCTTTCACCTATAACGCATTTAAACATAACGAGAATGGAGGAATTATAAATTCTGTTGCTTTAAAAGATACTATTCCGAGCCTTGTGGCAGTCTATCTAAAGGAGTCAACAAAATCGTATAGCGATACAAGAATGTATAGTTTTTCTACTTCAACAGCATATTCAATTTATAATCGAAGTGAATTAACCCTTGATTCTCAAGGTAAAGAGATTGTTAAAATAATACCTTTAGTGTCGGCACTAGTTCATTATAACTATAAATTTAATTCAAGAGTATACTTAAATAATCAACCACTCAATTCGTATTTTGAAAACACGTTTATAAGCCCATTGAAAACAAGGGACTCAGTTAGTTTGATATCCAATGAAGTTATGGCTGAACTTGATGTCTCTCAATTTCGAAACATTACAGGAATTCCAGGCATCAAATTTCAAACAGGGATTGAATTTGTAAACTATTATTATTTTAAACCCAACTCCTTTATATATAATGTTTATAGCGATAATTATAATACATACTTTATTGCAGCCAATGTATACAGTTCAAGTTCTTATTTAAAATACTTTGGTAGAGCACATTATTATTTTTTCGGAAACAGAGCAAACGATAAAGAGCTTTTTGGAGAGGTTACTATCTCCCCATGGGCAAATGAATCGATGCCTAAAGTGACTGGTTATGTTAAGATTGCTGATAAAGAGCCTGATGTTTTTTTAAAAAATTATTTTTCTAATCATTTCTATTGGGGAAATAGTTTTGAGAAAGAAAGACGCTTTTTGTTAGGAAGTAAAATTCAGATTGACAAAATTGGTTTGGAGGGGGGCTATAATATTGAATATATAAATAATTATTTGTTTTTTAATACCAACTCTGCTCCACGGCAAGATAATGATTTGGCGGTTACATCGTTGTGGGCTCAGAGTGCTCTTAGTTACTCAAAGTTTAATATTTTAAGCCGATTTGTATGGCAACTTTCTTCAAAGCCCACTGTGGTTAGTTTGCCAACATTTATCGCTTTTTCTAGCATTTTTTATAAAACCAATTTGGTTGAAAATGCACTTGACGCTCAGTTTGGAGTAAATGTTTTTTATCGATCAAGTTTTCATGCTTACGCATACAATCCTGCCACTGGGCAGTTTTATAATCAGCAAAATAAATTAATAGGAAATTATCCTTTTGTAGATTTATTCCTTAATTTAAAATGGAAGAGAGCACTTATTTTTATAAAATATGAACATATAAATCAGGGAGTGCCTGATTATGAATATTATGCTGCATATAGGTATCCTTTTAATCCCCGAATTATAAAATATGGTATTTTGTGGAATTTTTATGATTAATTATCAAAAAAGAAGAATTATAAAAACAATTTATACTTAATTTTGTTCCTCTTGTTTAACTAAATAATTGTTGATGAGGATTCTTAAAATATTATTGGTTTTTGTATTGTTTAACTTCTCTGGTTGTACCCTTTTTATAAAAGATAATAGCGCAATAAAAAGCAGCGAATTGTCAGTTATTTTACAAAGAGGGAAATTGGTTGCATTAACTGAAGTAAATTCAATAAATTATTTCATTTACAAAGGAGAGCCTATGGGTTTTCACTTCGACCTTCTACAGGCTTATGCCAATCATTTGGGCGTTTCTTTAGAATTAATGACCGAATCGGACGTTGAAACTTCACTAGATATGCTAGAAAATGGAGAAGTTGATCTTTTGGCCAATAATTTAACTGTTACAACCGAAAGGGCGAATAGAGTTTCATTTTCTAGCCCTATAAGCCAAACACGGCAAGTGCTAGTTCAGAGGAAGCCTGAGCTATCGTCGCAAAGCAAACCTGTTAGAAACCTGACTGAACTAGGTAAGAAAATAATATACGTTCAGAAAGGAACTGCCGCTTCCAAACGCCTGAAAAATCTTTCCGAAGAGATTGGATCCGAGATTGTGGTAGTTGAACTGAAAAACTACGATGTGGATCAATTAATTGAGTTGGTTGCAAACGGGGAAATTGATTATACAGTTTGCGACGAGGATGTAGCAAGGGTAAATGCATTTTATTTTAGCAATATTGATATTGAAACCCCGGTAAGTTTTGAGCAGAATTTAGCTTGGGCGGTTAGTAAAAAATCATCGGAGCTGTTAGCCAACCTGAATGAATGGCTCGAAAACTTTTCTAAAACAGCTGAGTTTCGAATCATTCGGAGCAAATATTTCGATAACCCTTTTTGGGCAAAGCGTATTGTGGGAGAGCTTACTCATTTGCGAGATGGTAGAATTTCACGGTTCGATGAAGGCTTTAAAAAAGCGAGCAATAAGATTGATTGGGATTGGAGGCTTTTTGCAGCATTGGTGTACAATGAGAGCAGATTTAAGCACGATACCGAATCGCATAAGGGCGCAAAGGGTCTGATGCAGTTTATGCCAACTACTGCGCAGTATTTTGGTATCGATCATTCTACCGATCCAAATACCCAGATTAATGCTGGAGCTCGCTATTTAAATTGGCTCGAGCAACGATTTCCTGACAGCACCATTACTCAGGATCAACGATTGAAGTTTGTGCTGGCTTCGTACAATGCAGGAATTGGTCATGTAATTGATGCGCGCAACTTGGCCCGTAAATACGGCAAGAATCCCGATGTTTGGGACGATAATGTTGATTACTTCATTCTGAATAAAACCAGGTACTATCGGGACTCGATTGTTCGCCACGGGCGATTAAAGGGCGTTGAGACATACCGTTACGTAAATAAGGTGTTCGATACGTATAACCACTACCGAAACATAATTCCCGAGTAGGTTAATAAAGTTCGGTTAACTCCGAAATAATCATGGCTGTTGCTCCCCATACGAATTCGTTCTGAATGTCGTAGTAGGGAGCTATAATTTTTTTATGGTTTATGTAAAGGGTCTTCTCCTTAATGTTCTCCGCCCTTTTAAAATCCGACAGAGGTATAATAATGGGGTATTCCACTTCGCGTTGGTTTAAACTTAGAGGAGGCAACTCCTTTAGTTCTCCAAGAAAGGGAACAACCTTGGTGTTGCTAACTGGAATGTACAGGGGTGAAATAGAGCCAAT
>JBBIRB010000044.1:3998-21947 GCA_037442025.1 Bacteroidales bacterium
TTTGAGCCAATTCGCCCGGAAGTTTTGTAGTTAACCCTTGTTTTATGCGTTCAATTATGTTGTTGCCAAATTCCATTATAAAATCGAATAGTTCAAAAGTACTAATTATGCCGCATTAAAATAATTGCTTTGTTGTAATGCCGTAAGTTTGTATGTTTGTGTAAAATTCATACGAAATGAAGAAAATGATTGCCCCATCGCTTCTGTCGGCCGATTTTAATAATTTGGGACGCGACATTGAAATGATAAACAACAGTGAAGCCGATTGGTTTCACCTCGATATAATGGATGGGGTTTTTGTGCCCAATATTTCATTTGGATTTCCGGTGGTGGAGCATATTGCCAAAATGGCTAAAAAGCCATTGGACGTTCACCTTATGATAGTTGACCCCGACCGCTATATCGAAAGGTTTCGCGATGCAGGTTCCAATATTCTTACTGTTCACTGGGAGGCTTGCAAACATCTTCATAGAACGCTTACACAAATTAAGAAACTAGGAATGAAGGCCGGCGTTTCGGTTAACCCGCATACACCTGTTGAAATCCTAGATGATATTCTTTTTGAAGCCGAATTAGTGCTTGTAATGACTGTAAATCCGGGCTTTGGCGGACAAAAATTTATAGAAAACAGTTTAAATCGCATTTCGCGGTTACGAAAAATGATAGAACAAAAAGGCCTATCGACCCTAATTGAAGTTGATGGTGGTATTGACGCTGCCAACGCAGCAAGTATTTATAGCGCAGGTGCCGATGTATTAGTAGCCGGAAATGCAGTGTTTAAAGCAAGCAGCCCTGAAGAAACAATAAAAGCTATAAAAGGAATTAGATAGCTGGCTAAGTTGTAACAAATAAAAAACTCCATACTTTTAAGTCTCAAAATGGAGGATATGGAACAAATAAAATTATCGGTAGAAAGGGGCGAGTCGAAAATTATTATTGGCAATAAATTTTTGGCAGTTAAAACATTAATTCCCGATAGCAGCGTTTTTATTATTACCGACTCCAATGTTGCGCTCCACTATCTGGTCGATTTTCCGAAATTCCCAACTTATATTATCGAACCCGGCGAAGGTTCCAAGAATCTTGAGGTTGTATCGAATGTTAGCCGATGGCTTTTAGAGGAAGGTGCCGATAGAAGTTCCTTCCTTCTTGGAATTGGAGGAGGGGTGGTTTGCGATTTGGCAGGATTTGTTGCTTCAACCTATATGCGAGGAATCGATTTTGCTTTTGTTGCTACAACCCTAATGGCACAGGTAGATGCTAGTATTGGTGGGAAGAATGGCGTAAACCTCGATGGTTATAAAAATATTGTGGGCACCTTCAATCAGCCCAAATTTGTGCTCTGCCCCGATGAAATGCTTCGAACCCTGCCGCGCGAAGAGTACACCAACGGCTTTGCCGAAATAGTTAAACATTCGTTAATTGCCGATAGGGAAATGTTTGAGTACTTAGAGCAGAATGCCGATGGGCTAAAGGCATACTACCCCTCGGTTATAAATCACTTGGTGAAACGCTCGGTTGATATTAAGGCAAGTATTGTGCACGCCGACGAACAGGAAAGGGGCGAACGTAAAATATTGAATTTTGGCCACACATGGGGCCATGCGGTTGAAAAAGTAACAGGCCTCTCGCACGGAATGAGCGTAAGCATTGGGATCGAATTTGCCGCAAGGCTATCGGTTGCCAGGGGTTTGCTCGACAATAGGGATTATATGCGTATAATGAATCTTTTGCGCGATTTAAATCTTCCCATTTGTATTAAGGAGAATCCGATGCGCATTTTCGAGGCGCTAACAAAGGACAAGAAAAAAACCATGAACCACATAGATTTCATTCTGTTAAAAGGCATAGGGAAGGTTTCCATTGAGCGTTTGCCTTTCGATGAAATTCGAAGTTTTATTGAAGAGAAGTGAAATGGATGTAAATTCGAAAGTGTGTCTTAGTATCGGTAGCATTACCTTTCATGACGTGTTGCAAAATTTGCAAAGTGTGGGTTTAGCCGAAATTCGGATGGATTTGCTCGATTTTTCAGATGAACAGTTCGGGGCCATTTTTCAGAATCACAAAAATTTAATTGCCACCTACCGTTCGCCCGAAGGCGATTTTTTAACTGCAGCTTCTATGCTTGCCAAAGCCATTCAATTTGAATGCGCTTACATTGATATTGACATAGCATCCCCCGATTCGTTCCGAAGTGCTCTTAAAAACGCTGCGCGAAGTAAAGGAGTAAGAGTTATTCTGTCGTACCACAACTTTAACCAAACACCAACCAGCGAAGAGCTTTCCAATATCGCTTTTAAACTGTTTGTCGAAGGTGCAGATATAGCTAAAATTGCCTGTATGGCCAATTCGCCCGACGATTGCGACAGGGTGTTAAGTTTATACGATGCTCACAAAAACCTTGTAGCCTTTTGCATGGGTCTCATTGGAACTAAAACGCGCTTGGTTGCTCCTCTATTAGGTGCGCCATTTACCTATGCTTCGTTAAAAGGAAGCGAAACGGCGCCTGGGCAAATTGAATACGAAGAAATGAAACAGCTTTTAAAAGACTATTTTTAGTATTAATCATTGCAAATCTATTAATCCGCGTCATCCGCGTTCCAAAGTATGAAAAAATTCGCCGTTTTTGGCAATCCAATACTCCACAGCAGGAGCCCACAGCTGTTTAATGCGGTATTTGACAAAGAAACCTACTATACCCGAATTCGACCCCAGTCGGTGGCCGATATTATTGATATTATAAAGCACCTTCCGTTGGCGGGAGCCAATATTACTGCGCCTTATAAAGAGAACATTTTAACCTTTCTCGACGAAATATCGGTTGATGCTAAAGCCATTGGAGCAGTAAATACAATTTTAAATAGCAGTGGGCGATTATTTGGCCATAACACCGATCACGTTGGTGTAACCGAATCGCTAAGAAATGCAGGAGTTAATCTTTCTCATAGCAAATGCTTAGTTTTAGGAGGCGGAGGTGCTGCCCGTGCTGCTGTTTACGGGTTATTGAAGAACCATGCCAAGGTGTTCGTTTGTAACCGAACCCTTTCGAAGGCAAAAACCATTGCTTCCGATTTCGGCTGCAAGGTTTTAGACTGGAACGATTTCGATAATTCGTTACATTTCGATGTTGTTATTTCAACACTTCTTCCCGAAGCAATACCTCCTTTTTTAAAATCACTTAAATTTCACTTTTTGCTCGATGCTTCCTATAAATCATCGGCTGTTTCGAGAATTGCTAGCGAAATGAACGTTGAAATTATTGAGGGAAAATGGTGGCTCATTCATCAGGCAATTGCAGCACACGAATTTTTTTTAGGGACAAAACCTACGTTCGATGCATTGGCCAGAGCATTCGACCAGAGTTTAGATAAGGAAAGTTTGCAGATAGCATACTTAAATTTGAATGAGGAAAACGTAGACCTGAGTCGAAGGTTCGACCTGTTGATTTCTGCTCAGAATATGAACGAACACGATTTGAAAATAGTTGTTGATGATGAGATTCGTAACGCCTTCGGCAGTTAGCGGAACGCTGCCTGCACCCGCATCGAAAAGTATTGCCCAGCGTGCCATTGCCATTGCCTCGTTGGCCAAAGGCACATCGGAACTATTTGGTTGTGGCCATTCCGACGATGTTAAGGCAGCCATTCGCGTTTGCCGTCAGTTGGGTGCTGAGATTCTTGAATTACCTGATAAACTAGTTATAAAAGCAGGGATAAAAATCCCTACACAACCGCTCAATTGTGGCGAGTCGGGATTGGGAATTCGAATGTTTTCGTGCATTGCGTCAATACTTAACGAAACTGTAGTTTTAACCGGCGAGGGCTCGCTGCTTAAACGCCCTATGGGCGTTGTTGAGCAATCTATTCGGGCTATGGGGGCCAAATGTTCAACCCAAAACGGATTTCTTCCCATAAATGTAAAGGGACCCATCAATGCAACGGATGCTAAGGTAGACGGATCGTTAAGTTCGCAAGTGCTAACAGGAATGCTTATTGCAGCTCCCTATGCTGTAAACGAGTTGACAATTGAAGTTGAAAATTTACAGAGCAAACCATACATCGACCTTACCGTTGAAACCATGAAAGCCTTTGGGGTTGAAGTGCAAAACGACGATTTCAAAGTATTCAAAATAAAAAACGCTTCAAAGTATAAACCAGCAAATATTAGTGTTGAGGGCGATTGGAGCGCTGCTGCTTTTTTGCTTGTTGCAGGTGCCATTGCTGGTAATATTCGGGTTGAAAATGTTTTTCTCATGTCGAAACAGGCCGACAGGGCTATAATTGAAGCCCTTTTCTATGTGGGCGCAAAGGTTTCAATTTTCGAAAACGCCGTAGAAACCCGTAAGCATGAATTGAATGCTTTTCATTTCGATGCAACCCATTGCCCCGACCTATTTCCTCCGCTGGTTGCGCTTGCAGCGCATTGCAATGGCGAAAGCCGAATTTTGGGGGCCAGCAGACTTCGTGCAAAGGAGAGCAACAGGGCCGAAACCCTTCGTCGGGAATTTGCAAAACTTGGCATTAAAATCCATGTGGAAGGCGATTTGATGCGAATCTTTGGCGGACAGGTAAGTGGAGGTTCGATTCAATCGAACGGCGACCATCGTATTGCCATGGCATGTGCCGTTGCAGCATTGGCTGGTAATGGTAGGGTTGATATTGAAGGAGCTGATGCCGTGGCAAAGTCGTATCCCAATTTTTTTGAGGATATTAACTCTGTTTGCATTCGATTATAGCGTATATTGTAACTCATTATCAACCTAAAGTTAGTGCAATATGAAGCGCAAAAAAGAACATAAACCTAGCAAAATGGCTTTGGGCACATCGGTTGGAATTGCCTTGGGCGGTGCTTTAGGTATAATCCTCGGAATTGTATTTGGCCAAACCTCGCTTTGGCTAGCACTGGGAATTGGAATAGGAATGGCAGTTGGGGTTGGAGTAGGATTTGCCATGGATCAAAAGAATAAGGATTTGAAATAAATACACAACATTTTTTTGCATTCCTTAACTCCAAGCACCTGAACAATAAGGATTGCTTGGGGTTTATTATTTAAAAATGTAAAAAAATGAAATCAATAATTCATAAAGCAAATTCTCGTGGTTTCGCCGACCACGGATGGCTTAAAAGTTTCCATACATTTAGTTTTGCAAACTATTACAACCCCGAAAGGGTTCACTTTGGAGCCTTACGTGTTCTGAACGACGATTTTGTGGCCGCTGGCCAAGGATTTGGAACACATCCTCACGACAATATGGAGATAGTTTCAATTCCTCTCGAAGGCGACCTGGAACATAAGGATAGCATGGGCAATACCACTGTTATCCGTAATGGCGATATTCAGGTAATGAGTGCAGGTAGCGGTGTAACGCATAGCGAGTACAATAAAAACTCCGACAAGTCTGTGAAGTTCCTTCAGATTTGGGTTTTTCCCAATAAAAAGAACGTAACTCCACGATACGATCAAATTTCTCTCGATATTTCTCAGCATCGTAACAGGTTCCAGCAAATTGTATCGCCCAATCAAAACGATGAGGGCGTATGGATTCATCAGGATGCATGGCTTCATCTTGGTACGTTCGAAAAGGATTTTTCGACCGTTTACAGGTTGAAAAAGGAGGGTAACGGGGTTTACGTATTTGTGCTTAGGGGCGATGTAACCGTCGATGGCACTGCATTGAACGAACGGGATGGATTTGGTGCTTGGGAAATAGAAAAATTATCGGTTGTTGCAAACTCCGAAAATGCAGAGGTTTTATTGATTGAAGTACCCATGAATTGGTAGCCCTTATTTATGAATGATATTATGAGTTTGAACCAAAAATTGAGCGATTCGGAAAAGATGCCCATTCTTTTTTTAGGGCATGGAAGCCCTATGAACGCCATTGAAGAAAACGAATTTGTGCAGGGATTCCGAAATGTGTCCAGGCAAATACCCACACCAAAGGCAATTCTCTGCATTTCGGCGCATTGGGAAACCCCTGGAACCTATATTACCGCCATGGAAAAGCCCAGAACCATACACGATTTTGTTGGGTTTCCGCCCTCTCTTTACGAGGTTCAGTATCCTGCTCATGGATCACCCGAGTTGGCAATTAAATTGGCTAGCGAGGTTAAAGAAAGCGATGTGAAAATGGATTTGAACTGGGGGCTCGACCATGGATGCTGGAGCGTTATTAAGCATCTATATCCTAATGCAGAGGTTCCTGTGGTTCAAATGAGTTTAAATTACCATAAAACACCAAAGGAACATTACGAATTGGCAAAGGAGTTGGCTTCTTTTCGAAAAAAGGGCGTTTTAATTGTTGGGAGTGGAAACATTGTTCACAACTTAGGATTGGTTGCCTGGGATAAACTGAATTTGCCCGAGTATGGTTACGATTGGGCAATTGAAGCTAATGAACGAATGAAAACTTCAATGCTGTCGCATAATCATCAAGAATTAATCGACTTTAAAGGGCAGGGAATCGCGTTTGCTAAGGCTATCCCTACCCCCGACCACTACCTGCCACTGCTTTATGTTTTGGGGCTTCATGAAAAAACCGACCAAATTTCGTTCTTTAACGATAGGGTTATTGGGGGCTCACTTTCAATGCTTTCGGTGCTCATAAAATAACCAATTTTTGTTTTAACTTCAGAAAGCCCTAACTTGCGTTAGTTTTTATACTTTTTGTATTTGAAAAAACAGATAGAAATGGATAAATCCATTGAAATTATTTTTTTTGATTCCATAGCCCACGGTTTAAACCGTGGGCTATGGAGTGTTTATAAATAATCCAGAACCGTTTTAACGGTTGTAAAAATATAATTCAATTATAGTTCATATGCCCCATTCGTTTAACAAAATTTGGATTCACGCCATTTGGGCAACAAAAGATAGGATTCCACTAATTCATTCAAGTGTAGAGAATAGAATTCACCGTTTTATTTCGGAGCAATTACAAGAACATGGTTGTCCTGTCAGAATTATCAATGGCATGCCAGAGCATATCCATTGTTTGTTTCTTTTGAATCCTCAAAAATCAATTGCAGAGATAATAAAGCAAATTAAAGGCAGCAGTTCTCATTTCATAAATCAGAACAATTTGATTAAAGATAAATTTGCATGGCAAACCGGATATGCTGCCTATTCTGTATCGGAATCGGTGGTCGATAAGGTTTTTGAGTATATTAAAGATCAAAAGCAGCACCACCTTAAGAAGTCATCTCAGCAAGAGTATGAAGAGTTTTTGAAGTTGTATGGGTTTGAAATTAAGTAATATATGTTAGTTTTGGAGTAAAAAATCAATACAATGAATTCATTCGGTCGTATTTTTCGTATTTCCATTTTTGGCGAGTCGCATGGCGCAGCCATTGGGGTGTCCATCGATGGGATTCCCGCGGGTATCCCCCTTGCAATTTCAGACTTTACCAGCGACATCCGCCGCCGTAGCGCTGGCGCCAAAGGCACAACCCCTCGCGTTGAAGATGATATTCCCGAAATTGTTTCGGGGTGGTTCAATGGCTTTACAACGGGTTCGCCATTAACAATCCTGTTTCGGAATGCCAATACCAAATCGACCGATTACGAAAATATTTTCAAAATTCCTCGTCCCGGACATGCCGATTTTGTCGCCTACAAGCGTTTTGGAGGTTTTAACGACCATAGGGGCGGTGGCCATTTCTCGGGTCGACTTACCCTTGCCCTTGTGGCGGCGGGAGTGGTTGCCAAAAAGGTTGTTTCGCCCATCGATATAAATGCAACCCTACTGTCGGTTGGCGGGAGTACCGATATAGAAAAAACCATTGCTGCTGCAATAGATCAGGGAAACTCGGCGGGTGGTTTGGTGGAGTGCCGGGCAATAGGAATTCCCATTGGTTGGGGCGAACCCTTTTTCGATTCGGTTGAGTCGGTTATTGCTCACTTAGCCTTTGCCGTTCCTGCCATTAAAGGCATTGAGTTCGGTTCGGGCTTTGCTGCAGCTGCCATGCTTGGTTCGCAGCATAACGATCCAATTCTCGACGATACGGGAAAAACAGCAACTAATAATTCAGGTGGAATTACAGGTGGATTAACAAATGGCAACGAGTTGGTATTTAGGGTAGCCGTAAAGCCCACTTCGAGCATTAGCATTAAGCAGCAAACCTTCAGCATCGAATCGGGTAAGGTTGAGGAACTCGAAGTTAAGGGTCGCCACGACGTATGCATAGCCCTTCGCGTTCCTGTGGTTATCGAAGCCATAACAGCCATTGCTTTGGCCGATTTTAAGATGCTGTTTAAGTGAAAGGATGAAAAATTATTAACTTTGGATAGTAAAAGTGGATTATGAATTCTGAAAAAGAAATAATTATTAAAGACTTAAAAGGACGATTGTCAAATCATCTTAATGATAATTTTGTTGAAGTTATATTGTTTGGATCTCAGCTAACTGGAAAGGGAACTGCCGACTCTGATTACGACATTCTAATTATAATAAAGAAAAAAAACGATTGGAAACTGGAAAGAAAAATTTCGGATATTTGTTACGAGATTGAATTAAAGTATGGAATTATAACAGATTCACATATTCTAACAGAAAATGAACTCAATCTCCCCCGAGGAAAACAGCCAATATTTTACAATGCGATTAATTCAGGTTATCACGCATGATAAACGAAGATGACAGAAAAATACTGATCGATTATAGGCTCGAGCAAGCGAAGGAAACCATTGCTGTTTCAAAATTCTTAATTGATTCTAACGAGTTAACTGTCGCAGTAAATCGAATTTATTACGGTATGTACTATGCTGTTACAGCCTTAGCTATATAATTTCAATTTGAAACATCAAAACATTTTCAATTAATAGGGTGGTTCAACAAGGACTTTATCTCTACTGGGGTTTTAAATGCAAACTATGGAAAAATATTGCGAAATGCCTTTCAGAATAGAACAAAAGGTGATTATGATGCATTTATAGTCTTTGAAAAGGAAGAGGTTGTGGAAATGCATAAAGAGATGATAGACTTTATTAAGGCCATTGAAGATATAATTAAGGGATAGTCGCTAAAATGTAACTCGCATATTTTCTGAAACATACGGTTATTTGCGAAATTCAATGCGCATTAATAATTTCTTCAAACATTTACCCTTTTTTGGTGTTTAATCTTATTGTCGATAAATTTGGTGTAAATTCCAAATTGAACTTGATTTACAATTTTTTGACTCCAGCGGAGCCAGATGTTTATAGAAGTTATTATAATTAATACACGACCTTAGCGGGGTCGAATTTATTTCGAAGCAATATGTACAGAAAACTAGTTTTACCAATTGCCGCATTTTCTCTATTTTTTGTTTTTTCCTGCGGAAACAAAACCGAGGTGAACCCTAACTTGGTATACGTTAGCATTGAGCCACAAAAGTATATTGTCGATCGAATTGTCGATACCCTACTAACGGTAGAGGTTCTGTTGCCCCAAGGGGCAAACCACGAAACCTTCGAGCCAACAGCAAAGCAGCTAAGGGCCTTGAGTGGAAGTTCGCTTTACCTGTCTATTGGATTGCTCGACTTTGAGCGATCGCTTCTGAGCAAACTGAAAAGCCAAAACTCCGGAACCGAATTCGTAAACCTGTCGGAGGGCCTAAGCCTGCTCGAAGGAACCTGTAGCCATGGGCACACTCACGACCACGGGCATAGCCATTCACACGGTATCGATCCGCATGTTTGGCTGTCGGCTGTTGAAATGGCCTCAATGGCTCGCGCCATTCAGATGAAACTTTCGGCGAAATTTCCGCAGCACACACAGGCATTTACCGAAAACGCAGATAAACTTCTGTCGGAGATTGATAGTTTGCATAACCACCTTACTCACGCCTTCGCAAGTACATCCACCCGAAAGTTTATTGTTTATCACCCCGCATTTACCTATTTGGCTAGGGACTACAATTTGGTACAGCTTTCGTTGGAGGAGGAAGGAAAATCGCCTTCCATATCGCACATGAAGAGCGTTTTAACACAAGCTAAAAGCGAGGGCATTAAAACCATTTTTATTCAGAAGGAATTCGATACGGCCATAGCGGCCGTTGCGGCATCGGATTTTGGTGGTAAAGCCGAGGTGATAAATCCGCTCGATTACTATTGGCTCAAAAATATGTACAGTATGGCCAATATGCTGGTAAATGCCCTTAACGGAAAGTAGCCATGGGAAAAATTCTTGAGGTTGTCTCGGCATCAGCTGGTTACAATGGAGAACTAATTCTTCACGACGTAAACATTGAGGTTTTCGACAACGATTTTATTGGCATTATTGGCCCCAATGGCGGTGGAAAAACAACCTTTCTCAAGTTAATTCTTGGCGAAATTAAGCCCAAGCATGGCGAGGTAAAATACTTTCCCAACGGGAGCCGCCAAACGCTTTTCGGTTACCTTCCCCAGGTGTCGACCATCGACCGGAGCTTTCCCGTTTCGGTTCTCGATGTTGTGCTTTCGGGGCTGCAAGGGAAAAAGGGAATTGCCGGTTGGCATAGTAGCGCCGATATAGCCACTGCCAAAAAAATTATGGACCGTGCAGGCGTTGCGCATCTGTCGAAAAATGCCATTGGCCAGTTATCGGGCGGACAACTGCAGCGCACTTTCCTTTGCCGTGCTCTTATTTCGAATCCCCGTCTTCTCATTCTCGATGAGCCCAATACGTTTGTCGACAATAAATTTGAAAAGGAACTTTACGCCCTCCTTCAGGAACTGAATAGGGAGATGGCCATAATTATGGTATCGCACGATTTGGGAACCATTACATCGCACGTAAAAACCATTGCCTGCATTAACAGGCATTTGCACTACCACCCATCGAACCGAATTACTTCGAAGCAGCTTGCTGCATACGACTGCCCAATTCAAATAATAGCGCACGGGCCTGTGCCTCACACCATTCTTCACGAGCATCATGATTAATTTTATAACCGATTTTTTCAGCTACAGTTTCACTGTAAATGCTTTGGTGGCATCGCTGCTCATGTCGGTTGCAGCCGGAATGGTGGGAGCTTACATTGTGGCCCGCCGACTCGTTTTTTTAAGCGGAGGAATTACCCATGCATCGTTTGGTGGCGTAGGAATTGCATTTTACTTTGGGGTTAACCCCATTTTGGGGGCAGCGGTATTCGCTGTTCTCTCAGCATTTGGCGTAGAACTGCTCACATCGCGGCTAAGGGTTCGCGAGGATTCATCCATTGGTATTCTTTGGTCAATAGGAATGGCCATTGGCATTTTCTTCGTTTTTCTAACCCCCGGTTACGCACCAAACCTTATGAGCTTTATGTTTGGTTCCATTTTAACCATTTCGAAAGCCGATATCTGGATGCTATTCACCTTAACAGTGGTAATGGCAATTTTCTTCATTGTTTTTTTCAGAGCCATTCTTTACCTTTCGTTCGATGCCTCGTTTGCACGCACACAGGGTGTTCCTGTTGAACTTTTTTCTTATATTTTAATGGGTTTTATGGCGCTAACCATTGTGTTAAGTATCCGGTTGGTAGGAATAATTCTGCTGCTCTCGTTACTTACCATACCGCCTTCGGTGGTTAATACTTTTACCAAGCGCTTTTCGAGCATAATCCTTTGGTCCATGCTTGTTGCCTTTTCTGGCTGCTTGGGCGGATTAGTAATTTCGTACACGCTCAATGTGCCATCGGGGGCAACCATTATTCTTCTATTAATGGTTATGTTTGTAGCAGCCAAACTATACCGATACATAGCACTGTCGATTGCAAGTAGGAAATAAATTGACAAACCAAATAATTCAACATAAAATGAACTACGATTTAATAGTAATAGGAAGCGGTCCCGGTGGTTATGTTGCCGCCATTCGCGCAAGCCAGCTGGGAATGAAAGTTGGCGTTGTTGAAAAGGAGAGCCTTGGAGGTATTTGCCTAAACTGGGGTTGCATTCCCACCAAAGCGCTTCTGAAAAGCGCTCAGGTTTTTGAGTACGCCTCGCATGCTGCCGATTATGGCGTAGTTGCCGAGGGTGTTAAACCCAACTTCGAAAAAATGGTGGAACGCAGTCGTGGCGTTGCCGATGGCATGAGCAAGGGAATTCAGTTCCTTTTTAAAAAGAATAAAATTGAAGTAGTTAATGGCTTTGGAAAACTTAAGGGCAAGGGCGTTGTTGCTGTTACCGATGCCGAAGGCAAGGTTGCAGAGTACACAGCAAAGCATATAATTCTTGCTACAGGAGCTCGTTCGCGCGAGTTACCCAACATTAAGCAGGATGGCGTTAAGGTTATTGGCTACCGTCAGGCGCTCACATTGCCAAAGCAACCACAATCGATGGTGGTTATTGGCTCGGGTGCCATTGGAAGCGAGTTCGCTTACTTCTACAATGCCATTGGCACAAAGGTTACACTTGTTGAGTTTATGCCAAACGTGCTTCCCATTGAGGACGAGGAGGTTTCGAAAACCGTTGAGCGCTCCTTTAAAAAAGTAGGCATAAAGGTTATGACAAGTTCAACTGTTGAAGCGGTTGATACAAAAGGCGAATTGTGCAAGGTTACCATAAAAACCCCTAAAACTGTAGAGGTTGTTGAAGCCGAAATAGTTTTGTCGGCTGTTGGCGTTACGCCAAATCTCGAGGGAATTGGACTAGAGGAGCTGGGAGTTGAAATGGAAAAGGGAAAAGTGAAGGTCGACGATTTTTACCGTACAAATGTTGAAGGTGTTTACGCCATTGGCGATATAGTTCACGGTCCTGCCTTGGCACACGTTGCTTCGGCTGAAGGAATAACTTGCGTTGAGAAGATTTCCGGAATGGATGTTCACCCCGTGAACTATAAGAATATTCCGGGCTGTACCTATACCTCGCCCGAGGTTTCGTCGGTTGGACTAACCGAAAAAGCTGCTGTTGAAGCTGGCTACGAGGTTAAAGTGGGCAAGTTCCCATTTACCGCCTCGGGAAAAGCAAGCGCCGCTGGCGCAAAGGATGGCTTTGTGAAACTTGTATTCGATGCCAAGTACGGTGAACTTCTTGGTGCACACATGGTTGGCGCTAACGTAACCGAAATGATTGCAGAATTGGTAGTTGCTCGAAACCTAGAAACCACAGGCCACGAATTAATAAAGAGCATCCATCCCCACCCAACCATGAGCGAAGCCATTATGGAGGCTGCCGCAGCAGCGTATGGCGAAGTAATACATATGTAAAACCTAACGGTAATAAACAAAAAAAGGATTAACGATTTTCCGTTAATCCTTTTTTGCTGAATATCCTTGCCTTTAAATTAAACCTCTTTTCTTAAGCAGAGGCTCAGGCTTTGGCTCGGCACCTCTAAACTTTTTGTAAAGTTCCATGGGGTCTTCAGTTCCTCCCTTCGAGAGCACAAATTCGCGGAACTTCATAGCTTTTTCGGGATTAAATATGTCGCCTGTTTCTTTAAATGCCTCAAAAGCATCGGCATCGAGAACGCCAGCCCAAATGTAGCTATAGTAACCGCTTGAGTATCCCAGGTTGAAAATGTGATTGAAATAGGTACTGCGATAACGAGGAACAATCTCGTCGATAAGCCCAATTTTTTTCATCGAGTTTTCCTCAAATTCGCGAACATTAATCTCCTGCGGTTGAGTTAACGTGTAGTAATCTATATCCAGTATAGCTGCTGCCAAGTATTCAACGGTTGCAAACCCTTGGTTAAATGTTCCACTGATTTGCATTTTTTTAATTAGTTCGTCGGGAATTACCTCGCCGGTTTTGTAGTGGAATGCGTACATTTTCAGGAATTCCGGATCGGTGCTCCAATGTTCCATTATTTGTGAGGGGAGTTCTACAAAGTCGCGAGGCACGTTTGTACCTGCAAGGCTTGGGTATGTAGTGTTTGCCAGCAATCCATGCAGTGCATGTCCAAATTCATGGAAAAATGTTTCGGTTTCGTCGAGCGAAAGAAGGGCAGGAGTGCTGGCAGTAGGCTTAGTGAAGTTGCAAACAATGGTAATAATGGGGGTTATAAATTCACCCTTGCGGGTTATTTGCTGATCGCGGTAGCTGGTCATCCACGCTCCGCCCAGTTTGCTTTCGCGTGGGTGAAAGTCCATGTAGAGTAATCCAATGTGTTTACCGTCGGCCTCAGTTACTTCGTAAACCTCAGCATCGGGGTGGTAAGTAGGTACGTTGGTAAGCTTAGTGTATTTAAGTCCAAAGAGTTTTTCGGTAAGCAAGAAAATGCCCTTTTTAACTCCCTCAAGTGGGAAGTAGGGGCGAAGCATCTCCTCATCTAAGTCGAATTTCTCTTTTCTAACTTTTTCAGAATAGTACCACCAGTCCCACGATGCCAATTTGAAGTTACCTCCCTCTTTGTCAATCATTTTTTGCATGTCGTTGGCTTCAATCTTAGCTCGATTAAGAGCAGGGGCCCAAAGTTTACCTAAAAACTCGTTCACCTTTTCGGGGGTTTTGGCCATATTCTCCTCAAGAATGTATGCAGCATGCGAAGGGTAACCTAAAAGTTGAGCTCGCTCAAGCCTGAGAGGAACTATTTGACTAATTAATTGATTGTTGTCGAATTCGTTGCCATTATCGCCTCGCATGTAATAGCCTTTGTATATATTTTCTCGGAGTTCACGATTCTGAGCAAACTGAATGAATGGAATAAGGCTGGGTTTGTGCAGGGTGAAAATCCACTTCCCTTTCATTCCAGCTTTTTCAGCAGTTTCGGCGGCAGCTTCAATAACGCTTTCGGGAAGCCCAGCAAGGTCTTCTTTATTTTCAACAACCAGCTTGAAATTGTTGTTTTCGGCTAGTACATTGTCGCTGAATTGTAGTTCGAGTTTCGAAAGCGATTCGTTGATTTGACGGAATCGCTCCTGCTTCTCAGCAGCCAGATTTGCCCCACCGCGTACAAAGTTTTTATATACTTTGTCGAGGAGCATTTGTTGCTCTGCATTAAGGTTCAACTCATTCCTCTTTTCGTAAACGGCCTTTACCCGTTCGAATAGCTTGGGATTAAGATTTATATCGTCGCGATGACTGCTCAGCATGGGCGCAATTTGTTGCGAAACAGCTTGCATTTCGGGGCTTGTGAGAGCCGATGTTAGAGGAAAGAAAATGTTGGATACACGCAGAAGGAGGCTGCCGCTATACTCGAGATCGAGAATAGTGTTTTCAAAAGTTGGTTCGTCGGTGTTCGAAATAATGGACTCAATTTCTGCCTTGTGTTGCTTTATAGCTTCAATAAAGGCAGGCTCGTAGTGTTCTACTTTAATTTGCTCGAATGGTGGAGCATTAAATGGAGTGTTGAACTCCGTAAGCAGGGGGTTCGTTTCCTTCTGTTTGCACGACACCAATGCCAATAGAATACCTGCTGTTAGCATAAGAAATGGTTTTAGTTTCATTATTTAAGTTATTTAAAGGTTGTGAGTTGAGTAATTGGATGTGTAAAAGTAAGAAATATAGTAATTCGACATATCGAAAGGAATTGGTTTAATTAACTCTTCCTTTTCCCTACTACCACTTATTTTCATTTTTTTCTACACTACAACACGATAAGACTAACTTCTTTGAACTTCCTACGGTCGGTTCGTGACGTGGCGAGGGAATCTGTTGCTAATTTGATTTTGGTCTGCATCGGGGTTATTATTATTTCGGATTAGACGACCCCAGAAAAAAGTGTCGTAAACTTTGGAATATTAATTAGCCGTATCATTTATGGTATTGGTAGGGTTTGCGTGTTTGTTTTGTTTGGGGGATTGAAATAATGTTCTATCCCTTCGCTATAATGTTATCCAAAAGTGCTGAACTAACCATAACCATCTCACACCCCAATAAAATAAACACGCTGTTGTGCACTGGCAATGCTATATTTTCACAAATTCCCTAAAATTATTTCTGTCAATTACGTATCCCTTTGCCTTGTAAGTTTCCATGAAGTTTTGAGGGAATCTCGTTTTTTTATTGTTCCATTTGAACTCAAATCCTACAATTTGCCCATTATTTTCTTCTACAAAATCAATTTCCTGATGCTGCTTTGTTCTCCAAAAATACATTTTTGCGAAAGTGTCTTTATAAATGTTTTGCTTCCTTCTTTCCGATACCAAAAAATTCTCCCACAAAGCACCTTTGTCAACTCTTAAATCCAATTGGTTAAAATTACCAATAATCATATTTCTGATACCAGTATCATAAAAGTAGATTTTCCTGTTCTGCTTTATCTCGTTCCGTATGTTCCTGCTAAAACTATTTAATCTAAAAACGATATACCCTTTTTCTAAGATATCGATATACTTTTGAACTGTAATTTTATTAATACCTATCAGTTGTGATAACTCATTGTAATTTACCTCGCTTCCCATTTGCAATGCCAATGCCTGTAGCAGTTTTTCAAGGACTTCAGGTTTTCTTATGTCTGAGAAGGATAGGATGTCGCGGTACAAGTAACTATTTACAAGATTTTTTAATGTTTCTCTTTCTTTCCCTTGATTATTAATAACCTCAGGATAGAGTCCATATAGCAATCTGTTTTCTAGTTGCTGTTCAGATTTTATATATCCAATTTTATTTTCGTATTCCTCCCAAGAAATTGGGAACAATTCGTATTCCCACTTTCGGCCAGTTAAAGGCTCATTTAGTTCATTTCCCAAATCAAAAGATGAAGAACCGCTTACAAATAGTTGAACTTTTTTGAATTGGTCAGTAATAATTTTTAAAGTCAGGCCGATTCCTGGTATTCTCTGAGCTTCGTCAAGAAAGATGTATTTGTATTCGCCAATAAATGTTCTAATTTGTTCTGTCGTAGGGCTCTGCAAGAGATTCCTTGTTGAAGGGTCATCTGCGTCCAGAAATAGATAATCTTTGTCTTTAAGGATCTCGTTTATTAAGGTTGTCTTTCCTACTTGTCGTGCACCAACTACAATGATGGCTTTACCGCTGTTAACCTTCTCTCTTATTGCGATTTCTATAGTTCTTTCAAACATTTTTTTGTTTCAAAGATACGAACAAATACCTTAGTGACCAATAGTTGTGCTTTTTTGTCATTTAAATGTCGAGATATCGTTTCTTCTGCTTGTGCACAACTTAAGTATATGTTTGGATTAATGTTGCTGAATTATTATATGGAGTGCTCATAAATTTAGCAACGCATTAGATTTTATTTCCCTTAAATGTGAAGTGCTGTTTTCTCCTATTAAAAGTTTTTGAAGATTGTTCTGAATTTGTTAAACTACAGCCCAATGTATTCCCTTAGCCGCCACACGTCCCCTGACGCGTGGCAATCACCTCTTACTTTTCCTTTCACTACCACACGAGAGCTCCTGCGGTAGTGGAATAAAATAGGAAGGAAATATTAAAAAAAAACCTGATATTTTTGGAATAGCCCAGTTGGAATAAATACCAGTTGTTTTTGGTATGGTATTATACTTTAGGCTTAATGTACAAAATTAATGCTGTAGCATAGTTTAAAGTCAACAAGAATTTAGTTTTGCAGCATTTGACCAGCGTAGCGATAACGGTGCTTTACTCGAAAACTACGTTTTCACCAGGCTTGCCGAAAGATACCAAACGGAAAACATCAGGTTTTGGCGTTCAACCGATGGGAAGGAGGTCGATTTTATTATTTCTGCCGATTTTAAAACGGGTCACGCATACGAAGTAAAAATGGGAGGGAGCCCTAAAAAAAGTAGCGGCTTCAAAAAGTTTCAGGAATTGTACCCAGCTATCACCACCAACATCACCACCTACGAATTCGCCGAGAACTCTTTGCACATACTTAAGGTTTAAGTGTATGAATTAAGCTGCATGGATTTTGCTTCAATCGGTTAGTTATGCTTAACGAGGAAACTCTAGCACAACCTGTTTGTGACAATTCAGCGGTGGTGCAATCACCGCCAAAGGAAGAAATTACATGTTTGGCAAAATGAATTTGTTGTTCACAACCTTTAGGCTATAAAATTTATTTATTAATTTAAGGGTTAAAAAAAAGACACATAAAAGCAACAGCCAGTCTACCAAACACATGA
>JBBIRB010000045.1:0-21769 GCA_037442025.1 Bacteroidales bacterium
AAAATCATGCACGTAAAAACAAAAAATTTAATCGAACGCTACTGATTCTATTATTTTATCCCTACATATCATATTACACTTTTGTTTGTTTAATTTTTGATATATAGGTTTTTAACGTTGTTTAATTAAATTTTTAATAACAGTTTCTTTAGTAAAACAAACTTTTAAGCATGATAGTAAATTCGTGTAATTATCTAATTATCTGTCGCTTAGTTTGCTTTGGTTGCATTGTTCATAATATTGTTCTATTCTTTTTGCTGCTACTCTTCCAATTATGTTTTCAATATCATGAAGGCTGGCCCGCTTAATTTCTTCAATAGAATTATAGTGTTGAAAAAGTTTAATTCTTGTTTTTTCCCCAATGCCCTTTATTTCTAAAAGTTGCGATTTAATAATAGACTTACTTCGCTTGGCCCTATGGAATGTAATACCAAATCTGTGCGCCTCGTTTCGGGCGTGCTGTATCACTTTAAGAGTTTCAGATCTTTTATCGAGATGCAATGGAGTTGGGTCGCCAGGAAAGTAAATTTCTTCTAGTTTCTTGGCTATTCCAATTATGCTTATTACATTCTGTAAATTCAACTTCTGCAAACTATGGTATGCTGCACTCAGTTGGCCTTTTCCTCCATCAATAATAATGAGTTGAGGTATAGGTTGCATCTCTTCAATCAGCCTTGAGTATCGGCGATAAACAATCTCGCTCATTGTTGCAAAATCGTCGGCACCCTCAACGGTTTTAACATTATAATGTCTATACTCCTTCTTTTGAGGTTTTGCATTTTTAAAAACAACACATGCGGCTACGGGGTCAGTTCCTTGGAGGTTGGAGTTGTCGAAGCATTCAATATGTATAGGTAATGAATTCATCCTTAAATCCTTTTTCATGGTTGCTAAAATTCTTTGCACAGGAGAAGAAGAAAGTTGATTGTTCTTTTGGGTTTGAACCTCAAGCATAAACTCCCTACAATTTCTAATTGATAAGTCTAGCAACTTTAATTTATCTCCTCTAGTGGGAACAAAATACTTACAACCACTTAATTTAAAGTCGGGATTATGCGAAACAACTATTTCTTTTGCATTGCTTTCAAATCGTTGGCGGATATTTACTATGGCCATTCCTAATATTTCATGATCGGCTTCATCGATCCCCCGACGGGCCTCAAGGTTATGTACCTGAACAATGGAGCCGTTTTTTACCTTTAAATAATTAACAAATAATAATTCACCTTCGCTTTGTACAGAAAACACATCGATGTTGTCCAATTTAGGGCTTACAATTGTGGTTTTTGATTGATAACTCTTAAGTAGTTCGATTTTTCGCTTAAGGGTCTCTGCCTGCTCAAATTCTAGTTTTCGTGCATGAAGCAGCATTGCAGTACTCATTTCCCTTATAACACCAGTGTTTTCACCTTTAAGAATGCTGACTATGGAATTGATGTTTCCTTCATAATCTCTTTCAGTTTGATTTCCTATACAGGGCGCAAGACAGTTTCCAATTTGATACTCAAGACAGGCTTTAAGCTTCTTTGCCTTAATACTCTCTTCTGTTAAGTTAAGGGTGCAGGTTCTTAGCGGAAAAAGATGCCGAATTAAATCGAGCATCGATTTTAAATAAAAACCCGAAGTAAATGGTCCAAAATACTGACTTCCATCATTTAAAAGTCGCCTTGTTTTAAAAACTCGTGGAAATGGTTCTTTTTTAATACAAACCCAGGGGTATGTTTTATCATCCTTTAATAAAATATTATAGCGTGGCTTTAGATTTTTAATTAAATTGTTCTCCAACAAAAGGGCATCGTTCTCTGAGTCGACTAAAACAAAAGAAATGGAATGAATTTTACTTACAAGCACCCTCAGCTTTGCGCTTCCACTATTAGATTTATTGAAATAACTGCTAACCCGTTTCTTTAATTCCTTTGCTTTGCCCACATAAATAACTTCTCCGCTTTTGTCTAAAAATCGATAAACCCCCGGCTTGTTTGGTAATCCCATTATGGTATTTTCAATTGCTGACGTCATTTTACAAAAAAAATTAAATATCAATATATTTAGACTTGGGGATTAAACAATATTAATAATATGTATACACAAAAAAAAGATATAATGGGTGAAATAATCCAAACTGTTGCAAACTTTTTCAAATATTGATTAACGGCCAGCAATTTGAACCCATTTTTGGCGGCTCCAATACCTAAGATACCAGCAACATTTAATTGTACCAACGAAGTTGGTATTCCTTTATATAACGAAGCAAATAGAAGCAAGGTAGCCGATGTGAGCGAAATAATTAGACCTTCGCTGATATTTATTTCTATTAATTTGCTACCAGTGTTAGCAAGGTTTCGTTGTCCCAAAATTTTAGCACCAATACCAAAAAAGAAAGCAACCAAAACAAGCATAAGTAAAATGTTCCCTTTAAAATCTATAATACTAAATAACGGTCCTGTTATGTTGGCCACATTATTAGACCCAATTGAGAACGCAACATACATAGCTACTATAACTATTACTATCCTTCTCGGGAAATTGCCAGTTGAAGTAATAAAAACATTGAATCTTTTAAAAATAGTGTGTTTAAAAACCTTATAAAAAAAGAAGCAAAAAAGAAATGCGAATATGGGAAGGATAACCCAAGTGGGGATAATTTCAAGAAGTAATTTTAATGAAGTAGTGGAGTTGAAATAAACTGAACTAGCCAAAAGCGCGACAACTGTAGACTGACTTGTCGACTGCGGTGCACCAAGAATATTTGCGATGAAGAGTGATAGCGTGATAGAAAAAAATACAATTCCAATTAAAGTTAATGAGTCATTGCAAGAATAATTTATTTGCGAAGCAATTGTATGCATGGTTTTTTCGCCTGCATAAAAGGCTCCAGCAAACACCATAAGCGAAAAAAGAAGAAAAATTGATATGCCCGTTGATATATTTGTTCCCCAAACGACTGAAAAGGCTGGCGCAATTCCGCTTGCCCCCATATTCATTGCAAAACATATAGAAAATGCGATTAAAATAATATCAAGCATCATTTGTTTGGGTGCGATATTATTTACTCTTATTTCAAAAGAATTGGTTAAGGTGTTTAAATTCCTGTCCGTTAAAGAGTCCTTTATGATATATTTTTACTTCAGGTATAACTGTCAGGGCCATAAAAGCCATAGTCATAAAGGGTGAATGCAATTGGCATCCATTTTCTTTAACTAGTTTGTTTATGTTTTCGTACTTTGCGCTTATACTCTGTCCTGTTTCGTTGCTCATAAGACCAAAAAATGGTAATTTAATGCCCAGAACATCCCCTTGATTACTAGAAAAACAAATACCTCCTTTCGATTCGATTACCCACTGTAATGACGACTCAATTGCAAAATCATTAGTTCCAACAGCTAAAATATGGTGACTGTCGTGAGCAATGCTTCCTGCAATAGCTCCGCTCTTTAATCCAAACCCTTTAATAAATGCTACTATCGGCATATCTTCAGAATAACGATCGAGTAAAACTATTTTTAGAATGTCTTCTTCAATATTTGAAATAACCTCGCTTCCCTCTACTAAATTATCTATTACAATGCGTTTGGTCAGCAGTTCTCCGTCGATTGCCTGAATCGCATTCATTCGGCTTGTTTGGGCTATTAGTTTTAAACAACCCGAGGGCAGGGTTTTTCTAAAAGTATATGTGGGTTCTTGCAACTGCTCCTTTGTGCTTTCTTCCGTTTTATCATATGCAGACCAAACTTCCTTTCCTCTTATAACCGTTTTTAATGGTTCAAATTCTTCTAAATCTTTCACTATAACAAAATCTGCGTAGTCGCCTACGCGCAATTGTCCTAATGGTAAATTATAATGTAAAATGGGATTAATTGTTGCTGCCCTTAAAGCATTATAAACATCAGAACCACCCATTACGGCTCTACTTACAATCTTATTTATATGGCCCTTTTGAAGGTAGTCTGGGTGGCAATCATCTGTGCAAAGCATTACTTTATCGGGAAACATGTCAATCAGTGGCGAAAGGGTCTCAAAATTCTTTGCAGCACTCCCCTCTCGAATAAGAATCTTCATGCCTAGGGCAATTTTTTCTTTTGCTTCCTCCAGGGTGCTACACTCATGGTCGGTAGATACACCCGCACCAACATACGTTCTTAGCTGTTCGCCTGTGAGCCCAGGAGCATGACCGTCGACTGGTTTTTTATACTTCTTCGCTGCCGCCAACTTTGCTAGAACCTCTTTATCATTATAAACGACACCGGGGAAGTTCATCATTTCTGCCAAAAAAAAGTAGTCGTCTCGAGCCAATAGATCCCCTACCATGCCTGAATCCAATACCGCCCCGCTTTTTTCTAATGGCGATGCTGGTACGCACGAGGGCACCCCGAAAAAGAAAGCCATTTCGGATAGTTTCGCATTTTGAACCATAAACTCAATACCCCCCGCACCGGCCACATTGGCCACCTCGTGCGGGTCAACAATTGCTGCAATGGTTCCGTGCCGTAGCGCCATATTGGCGAACCGAGAGGGAATAAGCATAGAACTCTCAACATGAACATGAGAATCGATAAAGCCAGGCAAGATATAGGGCCCGCTCACATCGCCGACCCTTTCTATCGACCTAATTATACCCCCCTCAATTCCCATCCGAACCCCGTATTTGGTTCGACCCAAAACGTCGACCAAAACACCTACCACTGTTTCCATAATAATTATTTTTGTTCCACGTGGAACGATTTATAAAATATACGGGTAATGTTTCACGTGAAACATTACCTTCCAAAATAAACTAATAAAATATTAATGTCGCTTGGTGATACTCCTGGTATCCTCTTTGCTTGTCCAATTGATTTGGGCTTAATCCTTGTGAGCTTCTGCCTGGCTTCGGTGCTAATAGAGTTGAGTTTAGAATAATCGAAATCGGGGCTAATTGCAATATGGTCAAGTCTTGAAAATTTATCGGCAATCAGTGCTTCTCTTTCTATGTATCCGCTGTATTTTATCGCAATCTCGCTTGCTTCTAATGATTCTAGTTTTAGTTGTTCGTCGGGAAAGGGAGTATCCTGCAGCGCAGAAATGAAATTATTTATGTCGTGCAAACCGATCTCTGGTCTTAATAAAATGTCTTTTAACTTTTTCTTTTGACTAATCGGGGTGGTATTATACTTCTCTAGTGTTGAATTAATTTCACTAGGGGCAATACTGGTTTTGTTAACTTGCGAAACAATACTATTAATTGCTGCTTTCTTTTGCTCTAGTCTTAGTATACGCTCCTCCTTGGCCAGACCCACTTGAAAACCGATATTAGTTAAGCGCAAATCTGCATTGTCTTGACGAATAGATATTCTATGCTCGGCTCTGCTTGTAAACATTCTGTAGGGTTCATCTACCCCCTTTGTTACTAGGTCGTCTATTAATACACCAATATATGCTTGGCTTCTTCCTAGCACCAATGGCTCTTTCTCATTAATTAAAAGTGCAGCATTAATTCCTGCCATTAAACCTTGTGCAGCAGCTTCTTCGTATCCTGTTGTACCATTTATTTGTCCGGCAAAAAAGAGGTTCTTGATTAATTTTGTCTCAAGGGTATGATGTAACTGTGTTGGTTGGAAAAAATCATATTCTATGGCATAGCCGGGTCTCAAAATATATGCATTCTCAAAACCTGTGAGGGATTTTAATGCTCGATACTGAATTTCGGCAGGCAAGGATGAACTAAAACCATTTAAGTACATTTCATAAGTGGTTTCACCCTCTGGTTCAAGAAATAGTAAATGTGAATCTTTTTCATAAAAGGTTCTAATTTTGTCTTCTATGCTAGGACAGTATCTGGGGCCTATTCCCTGTATGGTGCCCATAAAAAGTGGACTTTTTTCAAAGCCCTCCCTCAAAATATCGTGAGTAATCTTAGAAGTATAGGTTGTATAACAACTTCTTTTTTTTAATTGGTTTGGTCGGGTTGTTAGGAATGAAAAATAGGATTCGACTTCGTCGGGCTTCTGTTCTCCCAGCATACTAAAATTAATGCTTCTACCATCAATACGTACCGGGGTTCCTGTTTTCATTCGCCCAGATTCGAAACCCAGAGACAGTAGTTTTTGAGTTAAACCAAAAACCGCACCTTCTCCTGCCCTTCCTCCGGCTACGGAGATATCACCAACATGTATCTTCCCAGAAAGAAAAGTTCCGTTTGTTAATATAATCGATTTTGATAAAAAAGTTTGACCAAGATTTGTTATAACCCCCTTAACACGATTATTGTTAACTATAAGATCGATAACTGTGTCTTGCCATAAAAATAAGTTCTGAATTCCTTCTAATTGTTCCCTCCAGTTATTTGAGAATTTCATTCTGTCGCACTGTGCCCTTGGGCTCCACATTGCAGGGCCCTTTGATCGGTTAAGCATGCGAAACTGAATAGAAGATTTATCGGTAATTATTCCTGTTAACCCTCCAAGTGCATCAATTTCTCTAACAATTTGTCCCTTGGCTATACCGCCAATTGCGGGATTGCAACTCATTTGACCGAATTTTGTAATATCAGTTGAAATTAACAGAACCTTAGCGTTCATATTAGCAGCCGCTGCTGCAGCCTCACAACCGGCATGCCCACCTCCAACAACAATTACATCAAAAGAATCAATCATTACATTGTAGTTTTTTTAACCAGTAATCTTCCGTCGAACGCATCAGTAACTCGCTCGACTCTTCTTTATCATCAAATCCAACTAAATGCAGTATTGCGTGTATAATAACTCTTTGAAGTTCATTTTGAAAAATATTTTGATAAAGTTCGGAATTAGATTTAACTGTATCAATGCTTATAAGAACATCGCTTGATATAATTTTGTCTTCGCTATAGGGAAAAGTAATTACATCAGTATAATAATTATGGTTTAAAAATTGCGAATTTATTTTTTTAATGTATGAATCGGAACAGAAAGCAATATTGATATTTCCTAATTTATAACCATAAAAAACAAGACAGTTAATTATCCAGTTTTTTATTATTCTTTTATTATTTAATCTAAAATTAACATCAACATTCGAAAAAAATATTGCCACAATCTTACCTATTAAAAAGTAATTCAACTAAGGATCCACTATTATTAAATTTTATTTCGTCGGCTAATTTTTTCATTAAAAAGACTCCTCTTCCTGATACATTTTCTATGTTTTCGGGCGTTGTAGGGTCAGGTACATTGTTATAATCGAATCCCTTTCCCTCATCTATAATAGTTATCACGATCTGATTATCGTTTACAACAACTGAAATGTCAACTTTTTTAGTTTCATCCAATTTATTTCCATGTACAATAGAGTTGTTTACAGCCTCAATAGTTGCAATTAACAGTTTGCCGTACAAATCGGATGATAATTTAAATTGATCGGATACTTCATCAACCAATTTTTCAATTTGGTTTATGTTATCTAGTTTGGATTGTATTGTAAGTAATTTTTTCATGGTTAAAGAATTTCAAGATGATTATACTATGTATAATGTTTAAATGTTACAGTTTATCACTCAAAATTAGTTGCTTTAGGGTAAAATCCAAGTTTGTGGATTTTGCAAACTATTTTCCTTCCAGATTTGAAAATTCAAAATTGCTTTTCCATTACTATCAGTATAAATCTCTCCTATTTCCTGTTGCGGTTTTACGTTATCACCTACTTTTACAAATACCTTTTGAAGATTAGTGTATACGGTTAGATACTCTCCATGACGAATTAATATCGCAGTATTGGCTCCGGGAATAGAAACAATTTTTTTAACTTCACCTTCAAAAACAGAAAATATTCTTGCATTTGGTTCTGTACTAATATCGACGCCATTATTCTTTACCTTTAAGCCCTTAATTATGGGGTGATTGTGTTCTCCGAACTCACTAACAATCATCCCAATCTTAGTAGGCCAAGGTAAATTACCTTTGTTTCCTGCAAACCCATCGGATAACTTTAAATATCGCGCATCCCGTATGTCCTGTTTCTTTTCCTTTGCTCTTCTGGCTTCTTCAGCAATTAAATCGGCAATAGCTTTGTTAATAGCTTCGAAAGATTTTCGTCTGTCTTCTATTTCATTTTTTAACTGCTTCTCTTTCTTTCTCAACTCCTGAACGACGTTATTAAAATTTAATTGATCTGAATTAAGTTTGGTTATCTCTTTTCTTCTTTCCTCTTTTGTTTTTTCAAGTTTAGTTTTAATTATCTCTATGTTTTCTATTTCGGTTAAAATCAATTTTTGGGTTCGAACAATTTCATGTGCCTGTTTTTCCCTAAACTTTAAAAATTGCTGGTAAAATTTAATTCTTCTATATGCCTCGTTAAAATCATTAGATGCTAGTATAAACATTAAAATATTGTAATTGCTCTTTTCTCTCCAAGCAAATTGAATTAATTTTGAATATTCCTTTTTTAAATTATGCAAATCCTTATTAAGGCCTTGTAAATAAAATGAGTTCTTTTCTTTTTCATTTTCTAATGCTTCAATCTGATGGTTAATCTCGGTTACTAGCTTACTTCTTAATTCTATTTGCCTTTTTAAAATTGCTAAATTATTGATGGTTTGATTTCGTTGCTTTTCAGTATCTCCTAATAAGCGTGTTGCAATTTTAATTTCCTCCTCAGTTTTTTTTCTTTGCGTTTCTAATTCTTTTATAGACTGTGGTTTTGCAGTTAATGCTGCAAAAGTTATAAGTACAAATATGTAAAAAAACTTAACCATTAATTTAAGGGTATGTTAATGCTTGCTTTTTTTAGTGAATACTCAACCTCATACTCTAGGTCCTTAACAGCAAAACGAATACAAACAATTTTAGGCAATTTAAAATCGTTTGATTCAGTTATTGTATAAATGGATTTAAGAATAAGCGTTCCATTTGAAAAAATTTCTCTTCTTACTATCTTATTATAAGGTAATAAGAATTGCAATTGTTCAAAATTACTTTTGAATAAGAAACTAGTATTTTTTATAGAAATATTTTTAAACTCTGGTAAAGATGATACTTCTGCAGCAAGGTCTTCCTCGGTTACAGATTCTATTTGCATTTTTGTTTTAAGTTGCTTATTTGTACAATTAATTAAAAAAATTGGAAATATTGCTAAAAGGAAATGTCTACTCAACATAGGTCATAGAATTTACTTTCTTAAGTAGAATCTCTGAATTGCCTCCAGCCTCTTTTGCTTTTAGCCAGTAAATATAAGCACTCTCTTTGTTTCCAGTCTTATAAAGTGCATCGCCATAATGCTCTAAAATAACAGGGGAAGTATTTCCGCCATTTATTATTGCTAATCTCAAAAAATCTCGTGCCTCTGTATACTTTCCCATTTTAAATAAAATCCATCCCTTTGTGTCCAAATAGGTGCTGTTATTTGGGTTATCATTTACAACAATATTAATCATTCTTAGGGCTTTGGTTAATTGTTCCTTTTCTAATGAAAGGTAATAACTATAATTATTTAAAGAATGATAGTTAAGTGGGTTGTGTTGAATGGCATCTTCATACGATGAAAAGGCTTTCTTTTTATTTCCTTCGCTGTAGTAATAATCTGCAAGAGTTCCTAGTAAATCAGATTTTTCTTTTGAATCTGAAATAAAACTCAGACCGATTTCTAGCGTACTAATAGACTTTTTTCTACTAAATATTTTTTCTTCAGAAAATGCCTTGTACAAATAAAAATTACCCTTACTTGGAAAAATTGCCAAGGCTTTAGTTGCTGACGAAATAACTTCTGTATGTTTTTCTAACGAAAATTCAATTTGGATTTTACTTAAATAAAATTCTAAATTTAAACTGTCTATTGCTAAAATTCTGTTATTAATAATCAATGCCTCTTTTAAGTTGTTATGTTGTATATTTCTTTGAAATAGAAGTTTATTAAAATTTAAATTATACACATTCTTTGTACTTAAATCATGTAATAACGAATCTAAAAATAATCGATTTCTTTTTGTGAAATTTTCTCTTTGTAATATATCGAAAATTGCATAGAGCTTAATTTCTTCTTCGATATAGTTATTATTGACATATTCATTTAACAGAGAGCGGGCTAACTTATCGTCCTTGTCAATACTATTTATAATTAAGCCGTATAGTGCACGTGGCTCGTTGTGATTTATAAAAATTGCTTTCTGATATTTTTCGAAAGAAAGGGAGTCCTCTCCCCTCATTGTATGTATTACTCCTAACTTAATTAACGGATTTATATTATCCGGAAATTGTTTTTCTAACTGATTAAGTAGGAATATAGCACTATCTAAATTATTTGTTTGCAAATACAATTCTACAAGAAATGATTTAATTTCTGGATTATTCGAATCTTTTAACTCCTGTTTTAATAGCTCTGAGGCTTCTAATATTTTATTGCCCTTAATTAAAAAATATGCTTTCTGATAAATAATATAAGGGGTTTTTCCTTTTGTAATAAGGCTATTTAAAATAGCAATAGCCTTTTCGCCATTGTTGGTTTTATCATAAATATTCAGCAACAACTTTTTGTAAATATCGTTTTGCGTTGAATCCAATTTAATCGCTTGCTCTAGTAAAAAAGTGGCTTCTTCGTACTTTTCTTCATTAAGTTTTAATAATGCTAATTCGTAATAGAGCGCTGGATTTGTTTGGTCGTTTTTTAAGGCATTATAAATAAAACTACTTGCTAACGAATAATTACCAATATTTCGTTGTATAACAGCATTATAATGTTGAAAATAGGAAGGGTTTACGCTCTTGTATATAGTATTTTTCTTACTAACACAAGCTTGTAAGGAAAATGCTATAATTAATGTGAATATAATTAACCTTGTCATTATTCTTATTTTATACCCGTGTGTCCAAAACCCCCTTGCCCCCTTTCGGTAGAGGTAAGGTTTTCGGTTAGCTGAAGGTTAACATGCTCGTGTTTAGCAATTACCATTTGACAAATTCTTTCGCCATCTTCTATTGTTACATCCTCGTTGCTTAAGTTTATCAGTATAACTCCAATTTCGCCTCTATAATCAGAATCGATTGTGCCCGGTGTATTTAGAACTGTTATTCCTTTTTTTAAAGCAAGACCACTCCTTGGACGAATTTGTGCCTCGTGACCTACAGGTAGTTCTATGTATAAACCTGTTGGAACCAAGCATCGCTCGAGAGGTTTTAAAATTATTGGGTTCTTTATGAAGGCTCTTAAATCCAATCCTGCACTATTGGCAGTGGCATATTCAGGAACCGGATGATGCGATTTATTAACTATATTAACATTCATCTAGTTGCAAAATTTAACTGGTTATCACCAAATTTTCTTTCGTAAAAATAGAAGAATAATATGTAAATAAAAATTAAGAAAAAACGGTATAATAATGAAAGAGCATAATTTGTAAAGGTTAAATAGTTACCAGCAGCAAAAATTAACAAAGCAACGCAAAGTGTCACTACCATGCCCTTAATATCGTAAGGTATAAAAAAGAATTTCTGTCCTATAACTATACATAAAACACACATAACAATATAGCATAAAAGTCGGGCCCATGCAGCGCCGAAAAATCCTATATTTGGAGTTAATAGTACATTAACTAAAATGGTAACAATAGCACCAACAAATGTAAACAGTATTCCATACAGAGTTTTATTAGCTAACTTATACCAAATGCTTAAATTAAAAAACAATCCATAGAAAACATTCGCCATTAAAAGTATAGGAACAACTTCCAATCCGCTCCTAAAATCTGCTCCCACTAAATGCTTAAAAATATCGGTGAATAGACCAACACCCAGAAATATTAGGAGTGAGAAGGCTAAGAAATATTTTGTTGTTATGCTGTATACAGTTCGGGGCGAACTTTCGTTGGCCGACTTAAAAAAGAATGGTTCGGCTGCATATCGATACATTTGAATGAAAAGAACCATTAAAACCGCTAATTTAACATTCGAACCATAAATACCCAGTTGATACAGAGGATTGCTCTCTTCTGGTACCAAATACTTTATAAAAATTCTATCGAATGTTTCGTTTGTTGTTCCACCAATTCCGCTTATTAGAAGGGGGATAGAATAAACCAAAAGTGTTTTTAATGTTTTATAGGAATAGCTCCATTTTTCGTTTCTTGAAAGAAAAACTACAATTCCTGTGGAAAATAAACTAGCAAACAGGTTTGAAAGAAAAACATAAGTAATAATATTTTCAGAATTATAAATGAAATTTTTAAGATAAGGAACCGAAGGACATATTTTTAAAAAGAAAATATTAAAAAAAACATTTATTAATACGCTAATTATTTTTATCGAAGAAAAATGTAGGGGTCTATTTAACTGACGGAGTCGAGCAAAAGGTATTGCAGCAATACAATCGAGAGCAATAATGCTGGCAGCAATAATTATGTATTCGGGGTTGCCAGGATAACCTAGAAGGTTAACAATTGAGTTGCTAAAAAAAAGTACAATTAGTAAAAAAGAAATATTTACAGTGAGCAGTGTAATAAAAGAGGTTGCAAAAATAGATTCTTTCGTTTTATCATTCGAAGCAAAGCGGAAATATCCCGTTTCAAAACCGAAGGTTAATAATACTAAAAGAAAACCTAGATAAGCATAAACTTCTGTAACAATTCCATACTGCTCAGGCAAAAAAACTCGCGAATGAATTACTATAAGGAAATAATTCAATAGCCTGGGTACAACGCTACTCAGCCCATATATAGCACTCTGGCCTGCTAATTTCTTTAAAAAACTCATGTTGAATACTTAACTCACAAAAGTAGCAATTCTTATTTCAGGCGAAAGAAATCTATAAATCAAATTATTCATCTCTGAACAATCGGGCCATTTAATTGATTTATTGTATTCAATACATTACTTTTACACTCAAAAAAATTATGAGAACTTATTTATTAGTTTCATTATCAGTTGCTTTGTTGTTCTCTTGCGGAAGAAATACTAAGAACAATGCACCTGAAGCAACCAATAATCCCGAAGCAGTTGTTGTTATAGAAACATCTATCGGTACAATTAAGGTTAAACTTTATAACGAAACACCATACCATAGGGATAATTTCATTAAGTTAACAGAAGAAGGCTTCTACGATGGAATAATTTTTCATAGGGTTATAAACAATTTTATGATACAAGCTGGGGATCCAAAAACTAAACAGGCTGAAAAAGATGCAGTTTATGGCGAAGGGGATACCGGATATACAATACCTGCTGAGTTTGCTTCTAAACTTTTTCATAAAAAGGGCGCCTTAGCGGCAGCACGAATGGGCGACGATGTGAACCCTAAGAAGGAATCGTCGGGTTCTCAGTTTTATATAGTCCAAGGTAAAATCTTTAGCCCCGAACAATTAACTCTACTTATTAATAATAAGAATGAAAGGTTAAAAACTAAGATATTTAACCAACTTATTACAGAAAAAGCTAGTAAACTTATGTCGGAAGGTAATCAGGTAGATTACAAAAAACTTTCGGAAAATCTTTCGGACACCTTACAGTATATTCTTTCCAAAACAACAATGTACAGTCTTACTCCTGAGCAAGTTCAATTATATACTACTATAGGGGGCACACCTCATCTCGATGGAGATTATACCGTTTTTGGTGAGGTAATTGAAGGTATTGATGCTGTTGACAAAATTGCAGCAGTGAATACCGATCAATCGGACAGGCCGACAACTAACATAGTTATTTCTAAAATGTACTTAGAAAAAAAATAGTGTTATGCTTTCACATATTGAGGAAATAAAGAAAGAAATTGAACAATTCAATGCATCTGCATTAAAAGAATTGGAAGATTTTCGTGTCCGAATGCTCGGTAAAAAGGGACTAATAACCGAACTATTCAATCAGTTTCGCGATGTTCCCAATGAAAACAAGAAGGAGGTTGGTCAGAAACTAAACGATATAAAAAACTTGGTAACTGATAAAATTGCAAGTCTAAAAACGCAACTAGATTCATCTACTGAATCAAAAAGCGAAATAGACCTTTTTCTGCCAAAGTATCCCTATAATTTAGGTTCTCGGCATCCTATTTCAATTGTTAAAAATGAAATTTTTCAAATATTCGCATCGCTTGGTTTTAAAGTAGCCGATGGACCTGAAATTGAAGACGATTGGCATGTGTTTGGTGCTTTAAATTTTCCCGATGAACACCCTGCTCGCGATATGCAGGATACTTTCTTTATTGAGAGTAAACCCGATATTTTACTGCGAACCCATACCTCATCCATTCAGGTGAGAACTATGGAAACTCAAAAACCTCCTATTCGGGTTATTTGTCCCGGACGTGTTTTTCGTAACGAAGCTATTTCTGCAAGAGCTCATTGTATTTTTCATCAGGTTGAGGGTTTGTACATTGATGAAAACGTATCGTTTGCAGATATGAAGCAAACTTTACTTTTCTTTGTAAGGGAGATGTTTGGAAAGGATGCACAAATTCGTTTACGCCCTTCATTTTTCCCATTTACGGAACCATCTGCCGAAATGGATGTGAGTTGTAATCTTTGTGGTGGAAAGGGCTGTAACGTATGCAAGTACACAGGTTGGCTCGAAATTATGGGATGTGGCATGGTCGATCCTAGTGTGCTAGAATTATGCGGAATTGATAAGGAAAAGTATACAGGTTATGCTTTTGGAATGGGTATTGAGCGAATAGCTATGCTAAAATATCAAGTACGCGACCTTCGCCTTTACTTTGAAAACGATGTTCGTTTTCTATCTTTGTTCTCATCGGCTCTTTAATCAAATAATTTAAACAATTTGTTCTTTTAGAGGTTTCTTAATAACTACTAACAAAAATGGGAGAACTTCACACTTGCAAGGGTTGCTCTTCGCTAACCACCTCAGTGTTTAAGAACCTTTCACAAACAGAACTCTCTTTTCTGAATTCTGAAAAAATTTGTAATAGTCATAAAAAGGGAGAAATTTTATACCGTGAAGGCAATAGAATTTCGGGGGTTTATTGTATTGACGATGGTATTGTTAAAATATATAAAACAGGCTCTGATGGTAAGGAGCAAATAGTAGCCTTTGCCAAAAAGGGCGACATAACGGGTTACCGTTCGGTTTTAAGTAACGAACCTGCCTGTACAACTGCAGAAATACTAGAAGAATCGAGTATTTGTTTTATTCCTGCCTCTGTTATTTTCCAATTGGTTCGGTCTAATGGCGATTTTTCGCTTTCGCTTCTTCAGTTAACCTGCAGAGAACTGAATCAGGCCAATAGTTTTATTAAGGATATTGCACAAAAAACGGTTCGCGAACGATTAGCAGAAGCTCTTTTAATGCTTCACCAAAATTTTGGTGTTTCAAACGATGGCTACCTTAATATCATTTTAACCCGAGAAGAATTGGCTAACATTGTTGGTACAGCAACCGAATCGGTTATTCGTTTACTTTCCGATTTAAAATCGGAGAATCTTATAACACTGAATGGTAAACGTATAAAATTGGAAAACATAAAAAAACTCGAAAAACTGTCGAAATCTTTCTATTAATCGAAAAGGGTACCTTGCTTTGTAATATTTTCTATCCCAAGGTGTTTTAAAGCGTTTAGGGTAATTTCTCGTCCTCGGGGTGTTCTGTTCAAAAAGCCCTCTTTTATTAAAAAAGGCTCATATACTTCTTCAATTGTTCCACTGTCTTCGCCTACTGCTGTTGATAATGTATTTAATCCAACGGGACCTCCATTAAATTTATTAATTATGGTAAGAAGTATTTTATTATCCATTTCATCTAATCCTCTTTTATCGATACTCAAAGCATCGAGAGCAAATTGAGTAATTGAATAATCGATACTTCCTGTTCCCTTTACCTGAGCAAAATCTCTTACACGACGCAATAATGCATTAGCTATACGTGGTGTTCCTCTGCTTCTTAAAGCAATTTCTTCTGCAGCCTTTTCTTCAATAGAAATATTTAGAATTCGAGCCGAACGCTTTACAATTTTGCATATTGTGCTAACATTGTAATACTCCAGAAGCGCCTTTATTCCGAATCGGGCGCGTAGCGGACTAGTAAGTAAACCACTTCGGGTTGTTGCACCTACAAGAGTAAAGGGGTTTAACTTTATTTGAATACTTCTTGCACTTGGTCCTTTGTCAATTAAAATATCAATACAAAAGTCCTCCATAGCAGAATATAAATACTCTTCAACAATAGGAGATAGCCGATGTATTTCATCGATAAACAGAACATCCCCCTCATCAAGATTAGTTAGAAGACCGGCTAAATCGGCAGGTTTATCGAGTACGGGGCCACTTGTTATCTTTAAACTAACGTCCATTTCCTTGGCTATTATATTTGCCAAGGTTGTTTTACCTAATCCCGGAGGTCCATGTAAAAGAACATGATCTAAAGTATCGCCTCTGAACTTTGCGGCCTGAACAAAAACTTTTAAATTTTCTACAATCTTCTCCTGTCCAGAAAAATCGGAAAAATTATCTGGTCGAACCTTTTTCTCCAGATCCTTTTCGCTTTCTGTTAAACTACTACTTCTTAAAATATTAGGGTCGTTCATTCAAATTATTTAAATAATTCCTAGTTTTTTCGATAGTTCTAGCATCCTTTCAATTGGTTTTCGTGCTCTTTCAATAATATTCTCTTCAACATGAACTTCGGGTTGTTCGTTTTGTAAAGCTAAGTAAATTTTTTTAAGAGTTATAAGTTTCATAAAAGAACACTCGTTGCAACCACAACTACTATCTTTTGGCGGAGCAGCTATAAATATTTTATCGGGGCAAGCCTTCTGCATCTGATGAAGTATACCCCACTCTGTAGCAACTATGTATTTTGTATTCGGGTCGGTTTGAACATATTTTAGCAGTTCCGAGGTTGATCCAATATAATCGGAAACCAAAAGAATGGGCTTCTGGCATTCGGGATGCGAAATAAGCTTGGCTTCGGGATTCTCCTTTTTTATTTCTAATATTCTTTCCAACGAAAATTCCTCGTGAACATGGCATGCACCATCCCAAATAACCATATTTTCCCTTCGGGTTATTCGCTTTATGTAGTTTCCTAAATTTCTATCGGGGGCAAAAATGAGTTTTTCGTCCTTTCTAAAACTTTCTACTATTTGAACTGCATTACTCGAAGTACAACAAAGATCGGACATGGATTTTATTTCTGCAGTTGTGTTAACATAAGTAATAACAGTGTGATTAGGATGCTCATCAATAAATTTTTTAAATTCATCGGGAGGACAAGAATCAGCTAAACTACAACCAGCATTTAAATCGGGAATAAGAACTTTCTTTTCTGGAGAAAGAATTTTGGCTGTTTCAGCCATAAAATGAACACCAGCAAAAACAATAATTTCAGCATCTACTTTGGCTGCTCTTTCAGATAGGCCTAAACTATCGCCAATATAATCGGCTATATCCTGAACATCCGCTTGTTGGTAATAGTGTGCCAAAATAATGGCGTTTTTCTCTTTCTTCAGCTTGTTAATTTCGCTAATTAAATCGAAATTTAAGGGAAGAGGAGAATCGATGAATCCTTTTTCAAATTTTTTGTTTTTTTCAACAACCATTAATATAAAATAAAGTTAAAATTTAAAAAAATCGATGATGATGATAGTCGGTTAATACGGTTAAAAAAAAACGAAAGTTTCGCTTGCAAAGTTGGCTATTAAATAACAGATAACAAATTTTTAACAGGTTAAAACAAAAAACAGAATTGAAAATGAGAATTTTGCTACAGTTATTAACAAACGGTTAGTACAAATGGTTCTAATAAATTGAATGAATTTTAGCACCCCCCAATCGGTTAAAAAGATGGTTTAAAAATGGGGAAAAAAGCAGTTTTCTTTTTATTGTTTTTATATAAAAATTTTTATACAAGTAGCAATTCATGAAAGTCAAATGAATTTTTGCTTTTATTGTTCACACAAATTAACAGTATGTTAACACTTGCATTAACAGCAGGAAGAAGAAATGCAACTGCGGACAGATTAGGTTAACATTTTGCCTGCACAAAAAAAGAACTTAAATTTAGGCACAAAAAATAAATTTAACCTAAACCTTAATATCATGTTTAAAGGCCAAGTATACACCGAACGCAGACTGAAGCTTCGGAAGAAGATTCGCTCGGGAATTATAGTTATTCATGGCAACACCGAATCGCCCATGAATTACCCTAAAAACACCTATCGTTTTAGGCAGGATAGCAATTTTCTATACTATTTCGGTCTCAATTTGCCTAATATGGTGGGCGTTATCGATATTGAAGACGGAAAGGATTGTATATACGGAAACGACTTCGATTTGGACGATATAATATGGATGGGCCCTCAACCCACCGTGAACGAGCTGGCCCAAAAGGTTGGGGTACTTTGCACACATCCCCTGAAGGATCTCGCATCAACCATTCAAAGGGCAATAAAAAACGGTCGAAGAATACATTTTCTCCCTCAGTATCGCGCTCAAAATATTCTTTCATTCGAAAGGTTAATGGGAATTCACCCTTCGCTTATTGCCAAATATGCATCGGACGAATTAGTGAAGGCCGTTGTGAGCATGCGCTCAATAAAAGAGGAGTGTGAAATTGTGGAGCTCGACAAGGCCTGCGATATTGGATATCAGATGCATGTAGCTGCCATGAAAATGGCAAAACCCGGCGTAAGCGAGCAAGAAATTGCAGGGGTTATCGAGGGCATATCCATTTCTCTGGGGCGCATGCCTTCGTTTCCTGTTATTCTTTCGCAGAACGGCGAAACGCTGCATAACCACGATCACTCACAGGTTTTGCAATTGGGACGAATGCTGCTTACCGACGCAGGAGCGGAATCGAACTCCTACTACTCGTCGGATTTTACCAGAACCTACCCGGTGGGAGGCGTGTTTTCGCAGCAGCAGCGCGACATATATAATATAGTTCTGAACGCCAACAACAAGGCAATAGCGCTTTGCAAACCCGGCGTAACATACCAAAGCATTCACCTCGAAGCGGCCAAAGTAATTGCCGGAGGATTAATGGACCTGGGCTTAATGAAAGGAAACATTGATGAAGCAGTAGCTAATGGCGCACACGCCATGTTTTTTCCTCACGGATTAGGCCACATGTTGGGGCTCGATGTTCACGACATGGAAGATTTGGGAGAAAACTTTGTGGGTTACGACGATGAGGTGTCCCGAATAGACCAGTTTGGAACCGCATATTTGCGCCTTGGAAGGCGTTTGCAACAGGGCTTTGTTTTGACCGTTGAGCCAGGCATTTACTTCATTCCTCAGCTTATTCAGAAGTGGAAAAGCGAAAAAATAAACAGCGCCTTTATTAACTATGCTAAAGCAGAGGAATATATAGGTTTTGGTGGAATTCGACTTGAAGACGATGTTTTAATAACCGAAAGCGGTAGCCGCTTACTGGGCTCTAAGCGGGTACCCATTACCATTGAAGAGGTCGAGAAAACCATAAAGGGATAGAATAGAAAAGGGGCCTGGGCCCCTTTTTTAGTTTTGTTGTTTGGCTAATTTGGCATTTACTTAAGCATGAAGTCGCCAGCACCCACAAGGAAGCCATCTAAATAAACCGAAACTTCGTACTTTCCTTTCACCAATTCGCCATTATTATCGTAAAAAATGCACAAGTCGACATCCTGATTTTGGTAGTCAACCTCGCGACGAGCAGAAAAAACCACCTTTTCTCCTTCAAAATCGAACAAATCCGACGATGATTTGGCAAGAATAAAGCCGTCGGGACCTAAAATGCGGATATAGGCGAATCGGTTCCCTGCCTTTGCAATGCTATTTTCGGTAAGCGTAAAGCAAACCCTAATTTTTTCAACACGGCTGGCGCGCGTAACGTCGTTGCCCCGGCGGTTAAGGGGGGTTGTAACCACATTGCGGGCACGAATTACCGATCCCTTGGCAACGGTGGAGCTAAGTTCTTCTGTACGTTGTTCTAACCCCTCAATGGTTTTTTTACTGGTTATAACCTCCTGTTTTACCTTAATATTTTCGGCAATTAGCTTTTGGTTTAGCGTGTTGAGCGAGTCGATTTCAACAACCATGTGGCGCAGAATGGCCCTGAGGGTTCCCAGCTCCTTTTGGTATTCCTTAATTTCAGCGAAGCTTACCTGCCGAACGCGCTTTAATTCCCTATAAAGTTTTTCAGCTCTTTCCTGCTCTTCCTGCAATTTCAGGTTAAGCGAAGCATTATCGGTTTCCAGCTCGTTGTATTCCTGCATAACCTTTTTAAGGTTCTCGGCAATAGTGTCCTTTTCAGCATTCAGTTGAATCTGAATTTTTTCAGAACTTTTTCGTTCCGAAAAGTACATCCACCCAACACCCACTAAAAAAAAGGCGAGCACAACTATAAGTGCGCTTAAAAAAGCAATGGCCTTGCTCGAACCGCTCAATTTGGTCTCCATTTCTATTAGGTTTTTGTAAATAAACGGCAAATATAGAAAAAATTGCACGAGGCTCGACCAAACAAAAATGCGCCCACGAAGCTTTAAGGTTTATTTTTGTTGCCCGATAAACGAAACAGTAAAAAAGTTCTTCTATTACTTACGCATAAGGTTGTCTCTAGGGTCCTCTGTGTTTCTCTGTGAACAACTCTGTGGGGCTCGGTGTAATTTTTAAATTTAACTTCTGAAACAACCTCAAATGTTTTGTTACAACTGGTCTTCCCGCCAGAACGCCTGCCAGCCGGCATAGGTAGGGAGGGCAGGCAACCCCGATTTTGACAGCTATATCCAACAGCCGCACATACCTTATTAATACACGACCGAATTCGGGCACAAGAATATATAGAAAAAACATATAACTCTGTATAACAGTAAAATAGAGAGTTGGGCACAAGGATTGATAAGAAGAAGCGAATTAATGCACCCCATAAGAAAACGGGCACTTATTAACAATTATTTTAATCATTTCAGAAGCAACGTTTATCAGTAAAAGTGGGGCAGTAATGGAAAGGTTGTTAACAAACTACAATAAGTTAACGTAATAAAGGGTGTTGTGAATAAAAAAAATAATTAATATTGCAAACCCAAAACAAAGAGAACAAAGAAGTTACAGCTACAAACACAAACAATAGGGTTAAACAACCCGGGAACGGCAGGCCGCAGGGCGGCTTAAAGTTTCAAAAATCAACATAATTTTCTACAGAATAAATTAATCAACCACAATTACTTACAACTAAATTTTTACACTATGAAAAAATCGACTTTGATGAAAATGGCGCTCGCAGCAGTTGCTATGTTCGTTTTTGTTGGGCTGAATGCTCAGATCCTTACCAACTATCAAAATGTTGCTGAGGATATTTATCAAACCGCAGGAAAAACCTTCCGTGTATACGTTATGCCCGACTTGGTTTATAGCCCTGGCTATAATACAGCAACCAACTCTCCCCTTGGCGCAGCAGCACGTTGGACGTGGACTTACCCTGCAGGACTAACCACAGGAGCACCCGCCACAGGTACTCCAGCCAACCAGAACTGGGTTGAGTTTACCAACCCCGGAGTTGGTGGCCCATTTGCACTAACAGTAGTTGAATCAACCACCCTGGGTATTGGTTGTGCTGATGCAACACCAGAAACTAGAAACATTTACGTTATTGCTGCTCCAACAGCAACCATTACTTCAGCAGCACTTACCCAATTCTGTGGAAATACTGCAGCACAATCCGTTGCAATGAGTTTCACCGAGAATGTTCCTGCCGCTTTTGCCGCTTATGCTTTTGCCGTAACCGAAGTAGTAGAAACCATTGACCCATCAGATGCTGTTATCGCATCAGTTTCATCAAACACAACTTTTGTTAACTTCCCAACCACAGGTAAACTAAAAGCGCCAACGCTAGTAGGTGCTGCTTCTCCT
>JBBIRB010000046.1:0-20572 GCA_037442025.1 Bacteroidales bacterium
CTGGCATCCCTTAATGATAAAGCCGTTTTTAGGAAGTGCCTCCAAAGTGCCATCGATTACAACAGGCAGAATGGGTTTGTTGGTTTTTTTAGCCAGAACAAAGGCTCCCTCCTTAAATTTTTTTACCCTGCCATCGAGTGTTCGGGTGCCCTCTGCAAATAGGAGAACCGAACTACCCGAATTTAGATATACCGATGCTTTTTTAATCATTTTAAGAGCGTCTTTAGGGCTTTTTCGCTCAATGGTAATATACCTGTTAAGCCATAAATTCCAACCTATAACCGGAACCCTAAACAGCTCCTTCTTTGCCACCCATTTGAAATGGGTTAAAAGTCGGTAAAGCAGGAGTATATCCAGCGCACTTTGATGGTTTGAAACTATAATGTAGGTTTCTCCCTTTTTAATATTTTGTTGTCCCTCTATTCGAATCTTCCAAAGAGGATTGCACCAAATGTAAATCAATGCCCAATATGTAGAAAAGCGGTGAGAAAACCATAGCCGCTTGTCCCACCAAACAGTGAGCAACCAAATAATAACGGCAATACCAAAGAATGCGAGAGCGGATATACCAACTAAAATCCAAACAATAATTGAAAAAAGGGTTTTCACTAGTTTAGTTTATAATGTTTAACTATTTTGCAAAAATAGTTTTTTTAATCAAAACCCAAGAATATTAGCAATGGCCTATTGTTGGGTTTATTGTGACTATGTAAGATTTTAAAAATGTAGCATTTGTTTTCTTATAGCAAAAATGGTATTAATTTTGCCTAGCATTAAAAAATCTGAAATATGAAATTGACAGCCTGTTTCCTTTTTCTGCTAATCCTTTTCCCCCATAGCCAGTTGGAGGCTCAAACAACCAGTGGGGCCGAACAAATGGATACAATTGTTTCTATTAGCAACAGGAGAAGCGTGGGCAAAGTTCAGCGCGTTACAACCAGTATAATTACTTTTATTCCCAAAGGGAAAACAAAGGTGGAAGAGATTCCGAGAAGACAGATTCACCGTATTCTATATTCGAATGGCAAGGCTGAGTTTTTTAATTCACTTGCCGTTGAAATGGTTGACGAGAATAGTTGGAAAACCATTATTCTTAGCGAGAGCGAAGACGACATTCAGGGGCTCTACGCCTTGGGAAAGGTCGATGCGCAATCGTCGCCTCAGAGCCGATCGGCTAAAGCTGCAAAAAGTAGCGCCGACATTAGGTTGAAGAAAAAGGCTGTTAATATGGGGGGAGTTATTGTTTTAATTACCAAGCGGGAGTCGAAGGGTGGATATAATGAAATACCAACCCACTATGTTGAGGGAGTAGTTTACGGTTACGAGCCACCAAGCCAGAATAATCCTAAATAAAAAAAGTCCATGTATCCGAGTACATGGACTTTTTTATGAAGGTTTAAAACAAATACTTGAAAAATTCGATTAGTCGTAAGTTTTCGCAAAAGCTGCTTCAATAATACTGTGAACCTCATCTTTTCTCCAAGGTTTGGTAATGTAACGGAAAATTAGCTCCTGATTTATAGCTTTCAGCATAACATCGCTTTCAAGGTACGCCGTTAGTAGCATACAAACTTTTTGAGGCCATCTCTCTTTAATGTATTCAATAAGTTCAAGTCCAGACATTTCGGGCATGCGTAAATCGGATATTACGACCATAATTTTGTGTTCTTCAATGATTTTGAGCCCTTCAGCTGCCGAATGGGCAGTGAATACTTGAAAGTCGTTTTTAAAGTTGATTTTGAAAAGTTCTAAGTTAATAGGCTCGTCGTCAACATAAATAATGTTTTTTTTGGTTTCCATAGCAATTTAGTATTGGGCTATAATCTATTTCGTTTGCCAATAAAGATATGAAAAAAATGGTATAAGTACCTATTCATTTATTGAGGCAAGTCCGCCAAGAGCTGTTTCGCGGTATAAGCTGGGTAAGTCGTGCCCGGTTTGGCGAAGCACATTCACTACCCGATCGAAACTAACCTGATGCCTGCCATCGGTTAACATCGAGTAAATATTAGCATCGAGGGCACGGGCAGCTGCAAATGCATTCCGTTCGATACAAGGAATTTGCACCAACCCACAAACCGGATCGCATGTTAGTCCCAAATGGTGCTCAAGGCCCATTTCTGCCGCATACTCAATTTGGGCAAGTGTGCCCCCAAAAAGTTGGTTGGCTGCAGCAGCTGCCATTGAGCAAGCAGTTCCCACTTCGCCCTGGCAACCAACTTGTGCCCCGGAAATGCTTGCGTTGGTTTTTACCAAATTGGCAATTAAGCCTGCGGTAGCCAATGCCCGAATTATCTTTTTATCAGAAAATTCGTAGCTGGTGCAAAGATGGTAGAGAACGCCTGGTAAAACACCTGCCGAGCCGCAAGTAGGAGCTGTTACAACTTTACCCCCTCCGGCATTTTCTTCGGCAACTGCCAATGCATATGCATATACTAAACTGCGACTCTTTAGTGAGGCTTTATATCCATTCGCTTTAATAAAGAACGATGGGGCTTTTCGCTGTAAATTAAGACCTCCGGGAAGTGAGCCTTCATTTTCGAGTCCCCTTTTAATGGCTTGCTGCATCACTTGCCAAATTTCGGCGAGGTATTCCCATGTTTCGCTGGGTTCATGCATCTCAACGTACTCCCAAAAAGTTTTTCCATTTTCGTAGCACCAAGCCATAATGCTGCCCATTTTTGTGAGTGAGTAAACAGCATTTGTTTGAACGGTTTCGTTCTCTTCACGTAGTTCACCTCCGCCAATGCTATAAACCTCCCACTCGTCGGTTACCTCACCCTGAGTGCTTAACGCCTCAAATAGCATGGCGTTAGGGTGAAATGGTTTTGCCTCATCGGGTCTCCAAACTATTTCAACATGTTTTGGCGATAAACAGTTTATAATGGCCACATCGGTTAGGTGCCCTTTGCCAGTTGCTGCTAAACTTCCGTAAAGTGTAACGCGAAAAGAATCGGCATTGGGATTCTTGTCCCCGAATTTGGTTGCTGCCTTGCTGGGGCCCATAGTATGACTACTCGATGGGCCATAACCAATCTTGAAAATTTTGCTAATGGAGTCCATATTCTACTTTTTTCAGTTTTTAAGCTTTCTCGGTTTTAGGATCAAAGGCATCCCTTAATCCGTTACCTATAATTGTAAAGGCAAGAACCAAAAGCATAATGGCTAGTCCGGGGAGCATTGCAAGGTGAGCCTTGTCCATTATTATGTAGCCATAATGATCTTTTATCATTGTTCCCCACGAAGGGATAGGGGGCTGAACACCTATGCCCAGGAAACTTAAACCCGCCTCGAGAAGAATAGCAGTTGCAAAGTTACTAGCCGAAATGATAATAACCGGACCCAGTACATTGGGAAGTATATGCCTAGTAATTATTCGCCACGAACCAAACCCCATTACCTTGGCAGCTTCAATAAATTCTTTTTCGCGCAGGCTTAAAACCTGCCCTCTAACAACACGTGCTACCTCTACCCACATGGTTAATCCAACGGCAATAAATATTTGCCAAAAGCCTTTGCCAATCACCATAGTAAGTGCAATAACCATAAGAAGTGTAGGTATTGACCATACAACATTTATGAGCCACATAATTATATCGTCGTAGAATCCACGAAAATATCCTGCCGTGGCACCAAGAAGAATACCAATGAAAAGAGATATGGCAACTGCAATAAAACCAACCGACAACGATACCCGCGACCCAATTATTAACCGGCTCAAAAGGTCGCGTCCAAATCTGTCGGTTCCAAGCCAAAAGCGTTTCTTAACAATATTATTCTTTTCAATAGATGTTTTAGCGTCGGCAATAGAGATACGCATTGCATTTGCTGGACAGAAAAGGCTATCGTTTTGCACCCAATAGTTTTCAGTATGAAAAAGAATAGAACCAATTTCAATGCTTTGATAAATGAGAAGGGTGTCGGGGGCATTAACGGGTTCGGTATAAACTAGTCTGGTTTTATCGAATTTATAAGATGAAATGGGTATTTGTTTAGTTTTGCTTGGGTATCCAAATAGGAATGAAGAAAAATTCCGGTCTTTGGTGTTGTTAGTTTTTGGTATTGATAGGAATAGGGATGAGTACCCGGGCCTTTTTGTTGCCAATTCAACCTGCTGGCTATTGGCGTTTGGCGTAGAATCGGGAGAAATTGCATAAGCAAAAAAGGCAATTAAAGTAACAAAGCCTAAAAAAATGAAAGAGGCTAACGAGAGCCTATAGCTGGCAAATCGTTGTGCAGCTATTTTCCACGGAGAGCCCTCGCGGTTTCTGGTGCTATCGAATGTTTTTACTTCCATTTTATGGGCTTTACTAACGAGAGCAAAAAAACAAAAGCAATATAGAAAGGATAAACTACCTGCAAAGGTATAAAAACCCACATCAACTTTTTTTGCCCTATTAATTTAAGGTAGCTGGACAATAGAAAGAAATCGGAAAACATTTTGAATGTAAGCATGAAAGCGGCTGCCTTTAAGTATAGAGGGTTCGAAAACGAAATGGAGAATAAAAGCAGGAGAACTAAATTGAGAACCAGAACCAAGAAGGCAATAATCAGTGCAACGAAGTTAGTATAGTGTTTCGTTTTCGACGCCCACCGTGCACGTTGATTCAATATTTGCCATAGGCCATTTGGAGCATTTGTTTTCACCACAAAGCGTTCGTTGACTTCGGTTGCTATACTTCCACCCATTTCTTTAACTGCATGAAGCAAAAAAACATCGTCGCCCGACGGGACTTTGGGGTTTAGCATGCGAAGTTCGTAACCAATCGTTTTTTTGTTGAAGGCCAGATTGGCTGAAGAAGCCATGAAGGGAGTCCCAGCCAAACAGGCGCCAATAGCCGAAGCGTTGAGGCTAGCATGTTCAAGTGCCTGCATATTGTTTAGAAAACCTTTTCCGCAGGATGCTACGGGTCCTATGATTAACGCTGGATCTTCTGCCTCGAAGAGTGATACAATTTCGGTAAGCCACGATTGAGGTAGTATGCAATCGGCATCGGTTAGCGCAATAAAAGGGTTTTTTGAAGCCATTATTCCGGTGTTTACTGCCAATTTTTTCCCCTGATTCTCTGAACTTGTATTAAGGATTCGAAAATTCGGGAGTTTTTCAATCCAATGGTTGGTAATGCTATGCCAGTTATCGGTCGAATGATCGTTAACCAAAATTATTTCAAACAAATGCTGAGGGTAATCCTGTTGAGCAAGCGAGTTGAGCAGGTTATTCAGGTTGGCTGCCTCATTGCGGAAAGCAATTACAACCGAAATGTTCAATTTTTTTTCGCTCGTATAATGGTTTTTTTTATACTTATGTCTTTGCAGGCCAATCCAGAATATACTCACCATTGAAATGTATGCAATGGTGAGTGTAATAATTGCAATCCAGAGCCAGTTCATGATGTTTTGTTAGCAATAAATTCCTCAATACCTCTTAGCCCCAGCAATACCTCATCCCTTTTGCGAGCAATATTTATACGTACCCGGTTGCTGCAATTGGGGTCGAAGTGTTCGCCAGGAATAATCGCAACCCTATGCGATTTGTAAAGTTCGAGAGCGAACTTGAACCCATCGTTCTGCTTTGGTGGTAGTTGGGCCCAAATAAAGCAGCCCCCACCGGTTTGAGGGATAGTGAATCCAAGTTTCTCAAGTTGGATGCAGGAAAGATTGAAATTTTGCAGAACACCTGTGCGTAATTCTGAAATATATTGTTGGCCATTGCCGTTGTTGGCTAAGTAAAAGGCTAGCGACTCCTGCAGCACCGAAGGGGCACATAAGCCAATGTAATCGTGTATGGCCCTGAGTTCAACCATGCGTTTGGCGGAAGAAATAATATAGCCTAATCGCCAACCGGTAATGCATAAATTTTTGGAGAAACTGTTAACGTAGAAAAGATTATCCGATTGGGCAATCGGAGGCGTAAAGGGGGGATTTTCAAAGTACAGTTCTTTATAAACCATATCCAATACTAAATAAAAGTCGAGCTCTTCTGCCAGGCTAAGTAGGCGTTCCACTTCACCTTTACTATGTATTCTGCCGTGGGGGTTGCCCGGTGACGCAAGAAAAACCAACTTAACACGGCTGTTTTGTATCACACTAATTAACTCGTCGAAGTCATTTTGCAACTTATCTATTGCAAAGTTCACGTAATTCTGACCAAAAATTCGAGGTAATTGCGAGTAGCATTCGTAGGCAGGTGAAAAAGCCAGTGCAGAAAAGTTAGTACCATATTTTTGCAATGCAAGGGTGTAAATAAGCGATAACCCCTCGGTTGCACCCTGAACAATAAGTAGATTATTTACAGAAACGCTGTACACCTGCGAAAGTAAATCGAGTAGTTTAGTATTACCTATGCCAGGTGCATACTGGTGTACATTTTGGGTTGCAAACTTGGCTAATGCATTAGTTAATTCGGTTGGTGGCTGAAAACCCGGTATACCCTGGGCTAGGTTGATTCCTCCCTCGGTTTTTACCAGATTGCTGAAGTAACTTATGAGTGAACCTGTGGGTTTATTGCTCATATTTCTGTTTGTTATGTTACTCACGAAGGTACAAAAAAAGCGGGGTTGCCCCCGCTTTTCTAGCATATACCTGAAAAAGTTACTTTTTCAAATTGTGTTTCTTAACAAAGTCTTGAAGAACGCCTTTAAGGTCGGGTTGTCCAATTTCAGCTAAATCGTAAAATACCCTGGTGTAAGGTTTCTTAATGTTGATAATACGACCAAGATCGATAGGAGTTGCAACCACAACTGTGTCGCAATCGCTATTGTTAATGGTAGCTTCAAGGTCTTTTAACTGTTGCTCGCCATAACCCATAGCTGGTAAAACGCGACCAATATTTGGATAAATTTCGAAGGTTTCTTTTAGTTTACCAACAAGGAAAGGACGTGCTTCAACCTCTTCGCTGGCCCCAAATTTGCGAGCAGCAACGGTACCGGCACCAATTTTCATTTCGCCGTGGGTAAGGGTGGGGCCATCCTCAACAATTAGGCAGCGTTTGCCACGAATAAGCTCTGGCTTGTCAACGCGAATGGGCGATGCTCCGTCAACAACAATGGCTTTAGGATTGCGGCTTGCAATGCTTTCTCGAACGGTTTGAATACCTTCGGGCGAAGCAGAGTCCATTTTGTTAATAACAACCACATCGGCCATGCGAAGGTTAACCTCGCCGGGATAATAGCTAATTTCGTTACCTGGGCGGTGTGGGTCGGCAACGGTAATGGTAAGGTCGGGTTTAAAGAATGCAAAGTCGTTGTTACCGCCATCCCAAAGGATAACATCGCAACCATCCACATCTTTTTCGGCTTCGCGAAGAATCGATTCGTAATCAACACCAGCGTAAATAACGTTTCCGCGCACTACGTGTGGTTCGTACTCTTCCATTTCTTCAACGGTACATTTGTGCTTCTTCAAATCGTCAACAACCGCAAAGCGCTGAACTTTTTGAGCAACCAAATCGCCATAGGGCATTGGGTGACGAACTGCAACAACCTTTAAACCATCGGCCATAAGGTGCTCAATTACTTTACGCGAAGTTTGCGATTTACCGCAACCTGTACGAGTTGCAACAACAGCAATTACAGGCTTGTTGCTTTTAAGTTGTGTTTCGCTGGGGCCAATGAGCATGAAATTGGCACCCGCAGCATTCACTATGGAGCTAAGTTTCATAACGTGCAAATAGGTAACATCGCTATAAGAGAAAACGCAATCGTGAACGTTTTTCTCTTTTATAACCTTAACTAAATCCTCCTCAGTTACAATGGGAATACCAGCAGGGTAAAGTTTACCGGCAAGTTCGGCTGGGTATTTACGACCATCGATGTCGGGAATTTGAGCAGCAGTAAATGCTACCACATTGTACTCTTCTTTATCGCGAAAAAAGGTGTTGAAGTTGTGGAAATCTCTTCCGGCAGCTCCAATGATTACTACATTACGTTTTGCCATATAGGTTTTTTTAAAAATTAAGTTGACTAATATGCTTTAAGTCGAATTTTATTTTTAACCCTACAAAATTAAAAGTTTAACATTGCTACAAAATTGAATTTTTTAAGATTTATTATATCTTACACGCCCAGGCCACGCAAGATGTAGGATGTCAGACAATTAGCGGACAATATGTTAAGAAACATTTTTTTACTTTATAGGGTATATCGAAATTCGCCGATTAAAGATACATGCTGTTTTTTATTACATTTGTCAAAACTCCTTCAAGAAGTTCAATGGAAAGAATGAAGTTGCACACCAAAAATTTGGTGAAAAAGTATCGGTCGCGCACTGTTGTAAAGGGGGCCTCTGTTGAGGTTAGTCAGGGCGAAATAGTTGGTTTGCTTGGGCCTAACGGTGCAGGCAAAACCACAACCTTTTACATGGTCGTTGGTTTGGTGACCCCCAATTCGGGACAAATATTTTTGAACGACATAGAAATAACTCGCGAACCCGTATACCGCCGAGCGCAACGAGGAATTGGTTACTTGGCTCAGGAGGCTTCCGTTTTCAGAAGGTTGAGCGTTGAGGATAACATCCGTTCGGTGCTCGAAATGACAAGTTTTACCAAAGAATACCAAAAGGAGAAGTTAGAGTCGTTAATATCGGAGTTCGGGCTCCATAAAATTAGAAAAAGTTTGGGCATCCAGTTGAGCGGAGGCGAAAGGCGGCGAACCGAAATTGCCCGTGCTTTGGCGCTGGAACCCAAGTTTATATTACTCGACGAGCCTTTTGCTGGAGTTGACCCCATTGCAGTTGAGGACATACAAAACATTGTAGCGCATTTAAAGGATCGGAATATTGGAATTCTTATAACCGACCACAATGTGCACGAAACCCTCTCGATAACCGATAGGGCATACCTACTTTTCGAAGGGGACATTTTAAAGTCGGGAACAGCAGAAGAATTGGCTGCCGACCCCGAAGTTAGAAGGGTTTACCTTGGCCAAAACTTTGAGTTCAGACGGTAGTTCTATTCAATTGAATCGAGCCTAAATACGTGCCGTTCAATCAGAATCTGATCGAAAGCTTCGGGGTTAAGCACAGTTGCTATTCTAAGGGCAGTATCGAGAAAGAACAGGCTCTCATTTACCTTTTTTTCGCCGGCATTGCTTGTTGTTTCGTACTTATGCAACAAAATGTATCCCAGAAGGTTGCCCATGTTTTTTGTTTGAAGGTTCCTTAAACTATCGAGTTTTTCAGAACCTTGGGGGTGTTGAGCAAGTTCGCTTTCAATTAGCCCCTCTAATTGTATCGAGCGGGGAGTACGTTCGTACCGGGGATTCAGGTCGCCAAATTGTATGGGCTTGTAGCTGGGATATTCAGAATTTTCAAGCATCCATTTTTCAATTGCATTTATAGCAAATTTTTGCTTGTCAACTTTTTCATTTTCTGATTTTGGAGTCTGCTTGCATGCCCAGGAGCCAATGAAAATAAGCAGAATGGCCAGCGTTTTTTTCATATTAAATGGTTTTTTTAACCCATGCAAGTTAATTATAAAATTGGAGTTGAAGTACAAAAATCGACCCCTGTTTTTTTGTAAAAAGAATAGGGCACAAATGGCTTTACATATTCAGCCGTTTGTGCCCATTATATGAAGGAAGAGCCTACTTCTTCATTTCAGCAAAGTACTTGTAGAAACGGGGTATGGTTTCAATACCACGGAAAAACTGCTGAAGCGGGTAGTTCTCGTTGGGCGAGTGAATGGCATCGCTCTCGAGACCAAAGCCCAGAAGAATGGTTTTGGTGCCCAGTATACGCTCGAAGGTGCTTATAATGGGTATGCTTCCCCCGCTACGGTAAGGAACGGGGCGCTTGCCGTAAACGTCCTCAATTGCTTTGCTGGCTGCCTGATAGGCGGCAGTATCGGTTGGCGAAACGTATCCCTGGCCACCGTGGTGAGGGGTTACCTTTACCTTAACATACTTAGGAGCAATTGATTCGAAGTGCTTTTGGAAAAGTTCGGCTATTTTATGGTGATCCTGATTGGGAACCAACCTCATCGAAATTTTAGCGTTGGCTTTTGAGGGGAGTACCGTTTTGGCTCCCTCACCAATGTAACCACCCCAAATGCCATTTACATCGAGTGTTGGGCGAATTCCAACGCGCTCGAGGGTAGAGTACCCATTCTCGCCCCAATTTTCGTCGATATTCAACGACTTTTTGTACGCATCGAGGTCGAAGGGCGCTTTGGCCATTTCGGCGCGCTCGGCGGGGTTAACCTCCATAACATCGTCGTAGAAACCAGGAACAGTTACCCTGTTGTTGTCGTCGTGCAGCGACGCAATCATTTTTGCTAAAATGTTGGCAGGGTTTGCAACGGCTCCGCCGAAAAGACCCGAATGCAGGTCGCGGTTTGGCCCAACAACTTCAACCTCAACATATGCAAGTCCACGAAGGCCAGTGGTTAGCGAAGGAATGTCGGCGCCAAGCATCGAGGTGTCGGAAACCAAAATCACATCGGCCGAGAGCATGGGCTTGTTCTGTTCGAGCCATTTGCCAAGGTTGGTCGATCCTATTTCCTCTTCGCCTTCAATCATAAACTTCACGTTGCAGGGTAGGTTGCCTGTGCGCACCATCATTTCGAACGCCTTGGCGTGCATAAAGGCTTGGCCTTTATCGTCGTCGGCACCACGAGCATATATTTTACCATCGCGAATTTCGGGCTCGAACGGCTGCGATTTCCAAAGGTCGATTGGGTCGACCGGCATTACATCGTAGTGGCCATATACCAGAACTGTTGGAAGCGAAGGGTCGATCATTTTTTCGCCGTATACCACGGGGTTGCCATCGGTTGGCATTACTTCGGCCTTATCGGCGCCAGCCTTGAGCAGGGTTTCCCTCCAGTACTCAGCAGCTTTAATCATGTCGGGTTTGTGGTCGCTAATGGAGCTGATTGAAGGAATGCGAAGCAGTCCGAACAGCTCGTCGAGAAACCTCTGCTGGTTCTCATCTACATACTTTTTGATGTAATCCATGGTTGTTATTTGTTAATTAATAAATATATGCTGGCAATTATAGGAAAAAAGAGCCGATATTCCTAGAAAAATCGAACGCTAGCCATCCTTTTCCTTGTGTTTTAGCAGTTTATAAGCCTCCTGAAGTTGCTCGTAAAACTCGTGGCCAAAGGCTCGAATAATGGGTTCCTTTAAAAACTTGTAAACCGGTAGGTTTAAGTTACTCCCCAATTCACGGGCAGGTTGGCAAACGCTCCACTGGTCGTAATTTACCGCAGTAAACGACTCATATTTTTTTATTCGAATGGGGTACAAGTGGCACGAAATGGGCTTTCGGAATTCGACCTTTCCGGCAAGCCAAGCCTTTTCGATAGCGCAAAAAGTAATGCCATTCTCTTCGATACTGTACGCGCACTCCTCGCCATTAATGAGGGGAGTAACCATGTCGCCATCGTGGTCGCGCACCCAAACCCCCTGCTCCTCAATGGCAGCAAGCCCTTCGGGCTTCAAATATTTTTTTATAGTAGAAAGTTCTTCCGAAATTTTATGGATCTCCCCTTCGAAAAGCGGTGCACCCGATTGCCCATGAACACAGCAAGCGCCATGGCATTTGGGCAGATCGCAGCAAAAGTGCCCTTCGAACAGGTCGAGGCTCAATAATTTATCGTCGATTTGAATCATTTGAGGAACGCTAATGGCTCGTATTTAAGCAGTTGAGGCAGTTTAAGTTTAAGCGCAAAGAATCTTACCAGTCATTTCAGCAGGAATGGGTAAACCCATTATATGCAGAATGGTTGGAGCCACATCGGCCAGTATGCCGTTTTGAACCTTTGTGTATTTATCCGAAACCAAAATGAATGGAACAGGGTTTAGCGAGTGGGCTGTATTTGGCGAGCCATCGGCATTAACCGCATTGTCGGCATTGCCGTGGTCGGCTATAATAATTACCGTATATCCGCTTTTTTTGGCAGCCTCAACCACATCAGAAACGCACAAGTCGACAGCATTAACAGCTCTTTCAATGGCTTCGTAAATTCCGGTATGCCCAACCATGTCGCCATTGGCAAAGTTGAGGCAAATAAAATGGTGAGTTCCCTTTTCGAGTTCCTTTACAATGGCATCTTTCACTTCGAATGCGCTCATTTCGGGTTGCAAATCGTAAGTGGCAACCTTTGGCGAAGGAACAAGAATTCGACTTTCGCCCGTAAACTCCTGCTCGCGACCACCCGAAAAGAAGAAAGTAACGTGCGCATACTTTTCGGTTTCGGCTATGCGAAGCTGTTTAAGGCCCGCGTTACTTACCACTTCACCAAGAGTATTTTTTAAATTATCCTTATCGTAAACCACCAGAACACCCTTGAAGGTGTCGTCGTAGTTAGTCATGGTAACATAGAATAGAGGCAGGGTGGTCATTTCGTGCTCGGGCATATCCCTTTGGGTAAGCGCAATGGTGATTTCCCTTAGGCGGTCGGTGCGGAAATTGAAGCAAATTACCACATCGCCTTCGCCAATAATGCCAACCGGGTTGCCTTTGGAATCGACTTTTACAATGGGTTTTATAAACTCGTCGGTTATGCCGTTTCGGTACGACTCCTCAATGGCGGCCACAATGCTGGTGGTTGGTTTTCCTTTGCCCTCAACCAGCAGGTCGTAGCCAACCTTTACGCGCTCCCATCGCTTATCGCGATCCATGGTGTAGTACCTGCCAACAAGCGAGGCAATGGTGCCATTGCTCTTTTCGAGGTGCTTCTCCAAATCCTTAATAAATCCCAATCCGCTCTGCGGATCGGTGTCGCGACCATCGGTAAGCGCATGAATGAAAACCTTTTGCAAATTGTGCTGCATTGTCATGTCGCAAAGGGCGTACAAATGGGTGTGAAGCGAGTGTACGCCCCCATCGGATACGAGCCCGAGGAAATGAACGCTTCGGTTATTCTTTTTAGCGTATTCGAAGGCTTTGGTAAGGGTGGGGTTTTTGAAAAAATCGCCCTCCTTAATTTCCTTGTTAATTCGAACTAAATCCTGATAAACCACCTTGCCAGCACCAATATTTAGGTGTCCAACCTCGGAGTTGCCCATTTGCCCTTGGGGCAAACCAACATCTTCGCCGCTTGTGAGCAGCTGCGAATTGGGATAGGCCTTTTTAAGCCCGTTCATGTATGGTGGATTTACTGTTGCAATAACATCGGATTTGGTTCCGTTTCCAATTCCCCATCCATCGAGGATCATGAGAAGTACTTTGCTGTTCATGCTAAAAATGTGTGGTATAATTAATTGTTTATTAGTAACGATTGGGTGCGGTAAAAGTTTAATTGCCAAAGATAGCAAAAAGGTGCGAGGGATGTATTAGTGATAATTTTGAAAACCGCAGAGAACTTTACCTGCGCAAGAACGGAATGCTAAGCTTTACAAGAGTGCCCTGAGGCTCTCCCTGCTCATTTTCTAGGTCGAAATAATGAATATTCAATTGTCGTCCATAAAGTTCGTTTATCAGAGCCATGCGTTTTTCGGTAATGCTGGTTCCAAAAGGCTTGGGTTTGTTTTTTTCTTGTTCATTAATTTTGCTACTCTGTTTTCGGCCAATACCGTTGTCCTCAATGCTGCATATTAATGAATTTGTATGCCCCTCCCTATGTATAGAAATTAAAACAATACCATTGGAGTCTCGTTTGTGCTTTATCCCATGGTTTATTGCATTTTCAATGTAAGGTTGCAGCAGCATGGTTGGGATAATAGTTCTTTGCTGGTCGATACTTGGATCGATGGTTATGTGGTAGTCGAAACCTTCACAGAATCTGAGCCGCTCTAGGTCGAGGTAGAGTTTTAAAGTGTCAAGTTCTCTTTGGATTGTAACGTTCTGATCCTCAATGTTTTCAAGAATTTGCCTCATAAGTTTGGCAAATTTTGTTAGGTAGTTTCTTGCATCGTCCAGGTTATTTTCGAATAGTAAACTTTGTATGGAGTTTAACGCATTGAAAACGAAATGGGGGTTTAGCTGCTGAACCAATGCCTGATGGCGAATTGTAATAAGTTCCTCCTGTAGTTTGTGCCGCTTAAATTCTTCTTCCCGTTTCAGAGTGTTCCGTTTTGTAATGCTGTTAATTCTAAGCATGTAAACCCCAATAGCAATTCCTGCAAGAAAAAGGGAAAGTACTACTTGGAACCAAATGGTAAGCCAGAAAGGTGGATGAATGGTTAGGTTTACTTCTGCAGGTATGGCGCTCCAATAGCCATCATCGTTTTGGGCACTAACAACGAATTTGTAGGTGCCACTTTTTAGTTTGGGAAAACGAACGCTCGGGTTGCTAGTGTAGTGCCAGTTGGTGTCGATGCCAATCATTTTATAGCGATACAGCACTTTCCCCAGCGAACGGTAGGTTAATCCAACGTATTCAATCGAAATATCGTTTAGGGTATAATTGAGCCGATGGTTCATATCGGTACGGAAAGGCAAATCGTTAATTAGAAGTTTTGTAACATGAACCGGGGGGGCTACCCTGTTGGGGGTAATAACCATGGGGTTAAAATAGCAAAGGCCATTGCTGGTTGCAATATACATATTCCCATTTAAGTAAGCCATTCCGTTAATTTCATTGCTGGGTAGGCCACTTTTTTTGTTTATAACCCATGAAGAGTATTTATTGGGGCTACTTTTATCGGGTACTATTCGATTTATCCCCTTTTTAGTGCCCACCCAAATTGCCGAGTCGGCAAAATGTATAGATGTAATAAGGTTGTCGCTTAGGCCATTGGTTCGGTCGAGGGTAGTAATAACGTTGTTTTTCGGGTCCCAAATAAGGAGCCCCTTTTCCTTGGTTCCAAGGTAAAAAAGTTCGTCGTATGGGCTTCGAACAACCAGGTCGATTCGGGCTCTAAGAATGGGATGCTTGAGACTAAGATCCACAATGTTAACATTAACTAAATTTTTCCTGTTAAAGTTGAAAAGAAAGAGCCCGCGCTCGGTTGCAGCTAGAAAACCGGAGTCTGAAAAGGAAGTGAGGTCCTTGGTTACTTCCCAAAATGGGGTTTCGTTTGAGCGAAGCATATGAATAGAATCCATCCCTCGGCTACTCAACTTGTAAAGAAATATTCCCCGGTCGGCTGCAGCAAAAAAAAGATGAGGGCTTAGAGGAAAAACCGAACGGGGAACAATGCGCGACCATTTCTGAATTTCAGTATCGTAAGCCTTTTCTTTGAATAGAACCTGTTTGCTATTGTCATATTGCATCAAACCTAACGTGGTTGAAACCCATACCATTTTGCCATGCCTTTCGAGCATTCGACAATAGCCCGAGGGATAATCGGGTAGGTTTTGTATGGGATTGGATCCGTTAATTATGAACATTTTATCGAACGACACCAAGTAAAGAGAATTTTCGGTAGCTTGAATGCGTAAAATGTCATTGCTCGGGAAAGAGTAGTTGCAGTTGGTAATATTCTCGTTAGGAAAGTAGAAAATGCCATCCTCGAGGGTGCTGAACCAGAGGCCACCCTCTCTGTCGCGCAGAATGGATGTAACCGAATAGTTGGGTAGGTAGTGTTTAATGGGCTGGCTGAAGCCATTGGTTTCAGAGTAGCAATAAACCCCTTTTCGCCAAATAGTGCCTATCCAGAGGTTGCCATCTGTTTCGGGGTACAAAGCAATTGTTTGAGCAGGCAATTCAAACTTTCTAACCGTGTTTTCATTATACCATAGCAATGCATTGCCAATAGTAAATATGTGATTGCTGGGTTTAATACGTTCAAAGTAGTATGTGCTGGTAAGGTTGCTGTAATAGGTATTCTTAATAGAGGCAGGTTCCGATTGCCATGGGGTTACTATTTCTATCTGCTCCTCATTCGATATTTTTTTCTCCGTCGATGGGAAGTTGCCACAGAACTTTCCCGTATTTCCCATTTCGAAAAATACAATTTTACTGTTGTTGGCTTGGCTATAGTACTTGTAGTTTCCGCTACTATCGATAACCGAGTAACCAATGTGGTACCACTCTACAAAAACATTATCGGCACTATCTACATAAACCGATTTAAGGCTAGCTTTATATGTGTCGCTATATGGATGTTCGGGTATAAGGTGGTTGAATTTAAAGGCGAAAATTGAATCGTTGTAAAAGTACGATAAAGTATTCGAGGAGTTGCTGAACCAGATTCGGCCCTTGTGGTCCTCAAACATTCTGAAAATGACCTGGCTGTGCAGCCCATCGGTTACCCCAAAGGTGCGAAAATCGTAGCCGTTAAAACGGCTCACGCCGTTATCGGTTGCCAACCAAATAAAACCCTTGCAATCCTGTATCAGGTGGTAAACCTGCGAACTTGGCACCCCCTGGTTGGTTCCGTAGTGAACATGGGTTGGCGTTTGGGCACTTAATCCCAGCGTCGAAAGCAACAAAAGCAGCGTAAAAAGCAACCTACTCATAGGTTTTTAAAAAAAGAAACAAAGGATAGCAAATGTAATGAAATATGATAACAATTTTAAATGCATTCATCTAATCGATAGTTTTCTTTCCAAAATCAATTGATATATAGCAAATTGAGCCGCAAGGCAATTTAGAACCAAAATAAATAGAGGATTTTTTTGATTTTTCTCCAAAAAGGCTTGTCACGAAATGCCCTATAGAACCACTATGTGTAGAGGAACCATTTAAATTTCAAATGTATTATATGCATTTAATCGATTTTCAGGACAAATTGTCGTTTTTGCACAATTTATAGAAAAGCAAATTACAGGAACGCCCAAGCAGTTCGCTTTAAAGTTGGGTGTATCGGAACGTACCGTGCGATGCTATATCGATCAGCTAAAGCAAATGGGAGCACCCATTTGCTACTCGCGTTCACGCCAAACATACTTTTACTGCTATCGGGTTGTGTTTAAGTTTGGTTACGAAAAGGAAGAGGGCCAAACGGTTGATAAAGAAAAAAATGGGGGGGGGTAAGTGCCAGATAGCCAGTCGCATGCGCTATTTGTTTTTTACGAGCAGCATTGGGGAGTTTGAGCTTTAGTAAAAGCAATTGGATTAAATGTAGCCAAACCCACCCCAAAAAAACATGCTGTAAAACATGCTGCCATTTTCTTTACGGCAGGGTGGTTGCCGCGAAGGTTTTTATGTTTGTAGAGCCAAACCACTTTTAAGGCCTGCCTGCATTGCCGGCACAGGAAGGCGCCAAAGTGAGGAGGCGGGCGGAACCGAAAAGCCCTGGGGTAGTCCCGAGAGTAGGGTTTATTATGTTAAATATGAGGAAAATAGAAAAGTTCAGCATTATGGATGCAGATGATTTAATCAAAATTGCAGGTGGTAATACTACAGAAATTGTTGAAACTAACTGGTGGTACTGTGAAAACACCAAGCCCTGTGATACAACAGATGTTATTGGGTGCTCAAACTCAAAGCCACAGTTAAATGGATGTAAATAATATAATAAAATGAAAAAGTTAACGAATAGTGAATTGTCTGAAATAATTGGGAGCCAATCATTGTCAGAGTTAAACGAACAAATGCAAGAGGATAATACAACAGTAAATTTTTTTGCATGTTCAAATTCAAATCCGTGTAACTCGATTGATGTTTTGGCATGTACGGGTACACAACCAGTGGTTTGTAGATAAGTTAAAGAGGCTACATGTTCATAGTAGCCTCTTTAATATTTAAACACTTTATTCTAACTAGCGACTTATATGGTTTATAAGCTAAGTAATTACAATTTTTTTATTTCATATAATGACAGGGTAATACTTCACAACCTACTGACTGGCAGTCTATATAGTCTTGAAAAAGAATTATTCGAAGAGGTTGAACCTTTGTTAAATCAACTTGAATTACTAAAAAGTAAATCTACCCCGATATTTAATTTACTTTTTAAAACAGGGTTTATTATTGAATTTGATTATGATGAAATTGATTATTTAAGATTAAATTACATAAAAGAAATGTCATTAAATTCATTCTATAGATTGACAATAAACCCTACTTTGGAATGTAATTTTTCATGTTGGTATTGTTATCAAAATCATCCAGCCGGATATATGAATGAAGAGGTTGTGGATAAAATAATAAAAATGTGTAATAACCTCGTTAAAAGTAAGCAAGTATCAGGGATAAATTTGGGTTGGTTTGGAGGAGAACCTCTTTTATATTTTAATGAGATTATTTACCCCCTTTCTAAACATATTAAGCAAATCACATCTGAGAATAGTTTAAACTTCTATAACTCCATCACCACAAATGGATATTTAATTACCGATAATTTAATTGATAAGTTTTACGAAATAGATTTATTTGAGTTTCAAATAACTTTAGATGGTAATGAAGAAAGACACAATAAGATTAGAAATAATAAAGGTAAACCTTCTTATGCAAAAATAGTCAACAATATAAATAGATTAGTGTCAAAAGTTGAAAATGCGAAGGTATGCTTAAGAATTAATTATGATGATAAAACCTTTAATGGTTTAGAGTCGATTTTTAATTCTTTTGCAGAAATTAGACAGAATATACACATAGATTTGCAAAGAGTTTGGCAGACCTATGAAAACGAAGGAATGCCCATAGGTAAGGCTGCTGTTGATTTCTCAACTAAATGCATTGATTTTGGTTTTAAATTGATGAACACCTATCTTGAAGCAGGCAGAGGTACACCTTGCTACGCAGATAGAATAAATTTTGCTCATATAAATTACGATGGCCGAATTTATAAGTGTACTGCTAGAAATTATGAAGATTCTAATGAACTTGGTTATATTGATGAGAATGGATTAATTAAATGGCATACAAAGAAATTAATGCCTTCACATCGCAAATTAAGCTTTGAAAATGAAATATGTTTAACTTGTAAGTTTTTACCTATTTGTCTTGGTCCATGTTACCAAAAGCGTTATGAAAATAGATGTATTTCAAGTTATTGTTTTAGAGATGGGTATGATGAGTTTATAAACGATTATATCATTCTTAAATACAAACAAAAATTCAAAAACAATTAAACTTTATTATGAACAAATACTTCATTAAAATTGCAATAAGAGCTTCCTTTGCTTTTCTAATTGCACATTTCCCATTTAACGGTAATTGTCAGGAAGTTGTCCCAACTTTTTATAAACATTATGAAGTTATTAATTTGTTGGAAGAAGTTAAAACTGCTATTGAGGCTGTTCACCCAAATCCTTACCATTCGGTTAGCAAAGAGTACATTACATCTCGATTTAGCTCTGCTGCCAAAACCTTACCGGATCAAATATCTGAAATAGAATTATACAAATTGCTATTACCCCTTGTGAACTCCTTTAACGATGGTCACATTCAAGTGACTTGCCCATTTGGAAAATTTATTAATAAAGGAATCAATGAGAACAAAGGAATCTTTCCGTTTACACTTTACCAGCTCGATGGTGGTATTTATGTGAAAATCTCGGTTTTCGATAGCATCGTAAAACCTGGTTACAGGTTAGTTTCCATTGATGACGTAAGTATCGACACCATTGTAAACAAATTATCGGAGTATAAATTTGGTGACAATACTTCTATTAGAAAACAGAAGACAATTGATGACTTTACTGCGCTTGATTTTTTTGTTAACCAAGGAAAAGAAATATACAAAATAGGATATCAAATGAGAGATTGCGACTCAACCTACTTTTGCGCTGTTAATTCAGCAAAAATGAAGGATATTATACGATTCAATAAGTCATTTAAAGTATCTAGAAAAGAATACTTTTTAAAATCAAGAATTAAACTAAATCAACTAATATACATGCAGTTACATCCCAATAGGAATGTTGCGCTGCTAACATTGCCTTCGTTTGACGTTGATCAAGATATTGAATTGATTTACAGTCAAAAAATTGATTCTGTTTTTCAAATTTTAGCAACCTCCAAAGTTGATACTCTTCTCATTGATATCAGAGACAATCAGGGGGGGAGAGATTATCCCAGTGAATGTATTTTAAGCCACATCGCTTCTGTTGATTACAATTTTGGTCAAGCCTTTATGAAATCAAGCAAATTCCAAAAAGAATTGTATAGTAAAGTGCTGAAAAGTAAACTTTCCGATAGCCTATACCTTAACAGCATGGAGTACTCAAATTTTTTTTCCAGAAAGGACGGTGAAATTTTTGCTTTGGAAAGATCAACTTCAAAGAAAAGTGACACTGACAAATTATACAAAGGGAAAATATTCATATTAACAAGCACTAAAACATTCTCGGCGGCTGTAAGTTTCGCAGCTGTTTGTAAATGCTACGGGTTTGCAACAATAGTTGGAGAAGAAACCGATGGTCGAACCACCTGTTACACTTCTTCAGTTCCTGTTCCACTTTCTATACCTATCATTCAACTTGGCGTGGCTCATCGAAAGGTTGTTAATGCGTGCAGCGAAGATTCTAATTCGGGGCTCATACCCAATGTTTACATTAAAAAAACCCATAACAGTATTTTGACAGGAAATGATGAGGTTCTTGAGTATTTCGTAAATCCCTTATAATAAAACATTCTTTAAATATAATACAGACATAATGAACTTTTTACTCAACTCCTATAGTAGTCTAATAGCAAACCGAGGGTGATTATTTTCTTGTCATAATGAGCGCAGAGCCTATAAAGGGGAAGCAGAATACTCACCTAACCACAAGTTTATTGAGAAACTAAACCAGC
>JBBIRB010000047.1:0-20131 GCA_037442025.1 Bacteroidales bacterium
ATAGGCCCATGTTTAAAATTTGGATTGCTCATTAAAAATTCGACTGCCGTCATAATTTCGGCAATACCTGCCTTATCGTCGGCACCTAAAAGGGTAGTACCATCGGTAACAATGAGCGACTGCCCAACGTAGTTTTTGAGTTCAGGGAAATCGGCCACCGATATGGACACGTTAAGGTCAATGTTCAAAACAATATCGTTTCCATCGTAATTTTCAATTATTTTTGGCTTTACGTTGGCTCCGGGCATATCGGGGGCTGTATCTACATGCGCCAAAAAACCTATAGTTGGCACTTTTTTATCGGTATTGGCCGGAATGGTTGCCATAATGTAGCCATACTGGTCAATTTCAACATCTTTCACTCCTAGTTGCTTTAGTTCCTGAACCAGAAGGTTCGAAAGAACGAGTTGCTTTTCGGTGCTCGGGTACCTGTCGGTAACCTTGTCATCGCTTTGGGTATCGATTTGTACATACCGCAAAAACCGGTCGGTAAGGTTATTTTTGTTTATCATTGTTTTGACTAAGTTAATTGAGTTGAATAAGTTAATTAGTTAATTGGTCGATTTGATGTTAAATAACTAATGGCTGGCCGATAACTGATAACAGACAACCCCTGCCTGACTGCCTGCCCGACAAAACTGTTCAGGCGGGCGTCACGCAGGCAGGGACAAAAGAGAACTGCCTAATCCTCCTCGGGTTTTGCACGAAGCGATTCCCAAATCATATAGCCACATAGCGCCATAAACATTACAATTGCCAGTATTTCGGCAGCATGCGACTCGAACCACTCGTTATTAACGTAGTTTATTCCACCAAACTTAAGCACTGCGCTAATAACACCCATTAAAGCACCACCTGCAATGAATCCCGAAGCGATTAGCGTTCCACGCTCTTTGCGAGCCTGATTAATTGCCTTATCCTTGCTACGAGTCGATACAATATGAGCAATTATACCTCCAATTAAAAGAGGGGTGTTCAACTGAAGCGGAATGAACATACCCAGCGCAAAGGCAAGTGCCGGTACGCCAATCATGGTAAGAATAAGCGAAAGACTTGCACCAGCAGCATAAAGCAACCAGGGCGCTGGTTTTCCGCTCATCATTGGCTCAATTACCGCAGCCATTGCATTTGCCTGTGGGGCAACAAGAGCACCGTCGCCAGTAAAACCGTAGGTTTTATTCAGAATAATGATTACTCCACCAACAGTAGCTGCCGAAACGAGGGTTCCCACAAATTTCCAGCTTTGCTGTTTGTAGGGCGATGAGCCTAGCCAGTAACCTATTTTCAGGTCGGTAATAAAACCTCCGGCCATCGAAAGAGCAGTACACACAACGCCTCCAATAATTAAAGCGGCTACCATTCCCGAAGTTCCTGTAAGACCAACCGAAGCTAAAATGAGCGATGCAATAATCAGTGTCATTAGGGTCATTCCCGAAACAGGATTTGTTCCAACAATGGCTATGGCATTGGCAGCAACTGTTGTAAACAAAAAGGCAATTACCATTACAATGCCCAAACCTACCAGTGCATGGGTAATGTTGTTTACTACCCCAATTTGGAAGAATACGAATATTAGAACAGCCGTTAAAAGAATTCCACCACCCACAATCGACATGGGAATATCGCGACGGGTGCGAAGTTCCTCTTTCGAAAGTTTCTCTTTGCGGCTAAATGTTTCGGTTACAGCAAGTCCGAATGCCTTTTTAATAATTCCGCTGGAGCGGATAATGCCAATAATTCCGGCCATGGCAATACCCCCAATACCTATGGGACGCACATAGTTGGCAAAAATCATTTCGGCGCTCATATCGCCAATGAGCATGGTTGCATTGGACCCGACCGGAAGCGACATGCCCGGTGCAAAGTAGTTAATAATTGGAATTATTACGAACCAACCCACAAACGAACCAGCAGTAATAATGGCCGAATATTTCAGTCCAATAATATAACCTAGCCCCATTACGGCAGCTCCTACATTCAGTTTAAAAACCATTTTGGCCTTATCGGCAAGTTGCTCGCCATAGGGAATTACTCGGGTTGTAAACACTTCGCTCCACCAGCCAAAGGTTGCAATTATAAAGTCGTATATACCACCAATTAGTCCTGCAACCAGTAAAAGCCGTGCCGACGAACCGCCCTTTTCGCCGCTAACAAGCACCTCGGTAGTTGCAGTGGCTTCGGGGAATGGATACTTTCCGTGCATGTCCGAAACAAAGTACTTGCGGAATGGAATAAGGAAGAGAATACCCAAAATTCCACCCAGTAGCGAAGCTAAAAATACCTGATAAAATTGCGCTTCGAGATTCAGAATGTAAAGCGCAGGTAGGGTAAAAATGGCACCCGCTACAATAACCCCCGAACTAGCGCCAATGGATTGGATAATGATGTTTTCGCCCAAAGCACCCTTACGCTTGGTAACAGTTGAAAGGCCAACGGCAATAATGGCAATTGGAATGGCCGCTTCGAAAACTTGTCCGATCTTTAGCCCTAAATAAGCAGCAGCAGCCGAAAAGATAACAGCCATAACGAGTCCCCAAACAACGCTCCAAGTATTAACCTCGGGTACCGCAACCCTTGGCGACATAACCGGTTGGTACTCTTCGCCCGGGCCTAACTCGGTGTAAGCATTCTCGGGCAATCCTTTAATTTTTTCGTTTTCAGAACTGTGCGACATAAATTTTACTTTTTAGTTAATTTTTATTTGGTTGAATTATTTGCTCGTCCTTTAAAAAACATCTGCAAAATATGAAAAAAAATTAATCCAAAGATTTTATCATAATTCCTGCACCAAATCGTCCCAAATCGCCCCTTCGAGCCGAAAAGAATAGGTCGTTGCGGCAAATGGTGCAAAGGCATGCCAATTCGATATTTTGTGACTTAATGCCGCACTTTTCTAGTGTAATCCGATTTGCCTCCCATAGGTCGAACTTCATTTTTCCAACTTTTTCAATCGGAATTAAAACCTGAGGACTTTCTCGAAAGGTTTTCTTTACTTCGCTAATTACATCGTCACCCACTTCGAAGCAGCATGGCCCAGCCGAAGGGCCAATGGCAACAAATATGGTGCTGGGATCCGAGCCATATTCGGTAACCATTGCCGAAACAACTGCTTCGGGCGTTTCAATTACTGTACCTTTCCAGCCAGCATGGGCAACTCCAATTGCTATTTTTACTGGATCGAAAAACAGAATCGGAACGCAGTCGGCAGCAAGAGTAACCAAGCAGATTCCTGGAACGTTGGTAATCATTCCGTCGGTATTATCAATGGCTGTTGCACGCGAAAGGGCTCCTCGGCCCTTGTCGGCATCGGTAACCTTATATACATTACGACTTTGGGTTTGCCGAGCAAAGACGAATGAGTCGATGCTTGTTTCTAAAGTGGCAGCAATTTTACTACGATTGGTTAGAACATTTCCAACACAATCGCTCTGATCTAATCCAATATTCAAACTGTAATAAGGAAAACTACTCGAACCTCCATTTCGGGTTGACACGAAATGATTTATATGGAAAAATTCAGAAATATTTTTGAAACGGTAAATCTCTTTTTCAATCATAAGTGCCAAATAAAAGAAATGGAGTTGTACAAATCAACTCCATTCGATATTATATAAACAGATTTCCTCAAAAAAATTAATCCCATTCTGCTGTAATTCGGGTTGTAAGGTCGTTCCCCGAAACATTGTTCTGAACCTCAACCCTAAGGGCTGCTTTAAGGGTTATTTCAAGCGTCTTTTCAATCCATCCTGCAATTCGATGCATTATCAGTTTTTCGTTGGTATGAAACTGTTTAAGCTCAATAACACATCGTTTGTCTTTACTCTCAACAACCTTAATATCGGAGGGCCTGTAGTATGCTGAGAAAATACTTGAAGCACGGCTAAGAACAAAATGTGGACTACTTACACGGACAAATATTTTGTAAATTCCCTTTAAAGCAACCTCCGAACTATATCGGCCCAACTCCAAAGCTGCTTTGGTATGGTTACCATTATAAAAAAGGTCACCTACTTTTTGTGTCGGAATTATAACTGATTCGCTTAAATCGTACCAACTTGTAGCGTATATAGTTTGTTCAATTATTGCTTTCGAAGCATTTGGAAGAGAATTTAACCACTCGTTGTAACGCGTTGGAAATTTTTCACGTACAAAGTCGGGTGTAGTTTTAACAGCTGTGCCTTTAATTTCCATATCAAATGTTATAAATAAACTAACTACAATAATATCAATGGTGTATACTCATCAATTGCCTAGTTTGGCAATTCGAATTTACTAAAATTTGTAGAAGCAATAGCATCTTTACAAAAAAAAGAACGACTGATTGATAATTCAATTTTAAGTTTATTTTTGTGGTACTCTAGTTATGCGATGATACATAATATCCAAAGAATAAAATCCTTTTTTAATCTAAGCCTTATCGGTTTATTCTTTATCGTTATTTCAACGGCATCCCAACTATTTGCCAATCAACTGAATGTTAACGAAGTTGCTCTTGCAAAGAAACTGATTATTCAAACTGACAGTTTATTTAGAAAAAATTGCTTCAATGAAGCCATTGAGATTTCAAATCATGCTATTGCCGCCTGCGAAGTTGTTGGAGACCTCGATGGGATAGCTGTGGTTTTAAATATTGTTGGTAATATTTACCGAATACAAGGCGAATATGGCAAAGCCCTTAATAACTTTTACATTAGCCTTGAACACTTTCAAAACCTCGAAAATACTAAAGGCACTGCCTCGACCCTGAATTATATTGGAAGTGTTTACAGGCAGCAGGGTAACTATCCGGGTGCCCTAAAATTTTTACTAAATTCCTTAAAGCTTTACCAGCAACTCGACGATAAGTCTGGCCTTGCCCAACTTTTCAACAATATAGGAATAGTGTATTTTTACCAAAAGAATTATTCAAAAGCACTCGAATTCTACAATAAATCGCTCGAAATTGAACTGGCGCTGAAAAGTGAGCTGGGTGTTGGTATTTCATACATAAATATTGGCGAGATTCACCACCATAGGGGCGAGTACCAAAAGGCACTCGACTACTACCTGAAAGCACTTGTAATATCAAAAAAACACGACGAAGTCGACGGGATTGGAATACTTTATAAAGAAATTGGAGTTATTTACACTCACTTAGGCAACCTGTATTTAGCTAAAACTTACCTCCATATGGCCCTCGACATTTTCAATAACCTGAAAGATGTATACAGGATTGCGGAATGCCAGATATCAATTGGAAAACTTTCAATAAAGGAAGGTAATTTTAACCGGGCCGTTTCATCGTTTCAAAATGCGCTTCAACTGGCCGAAACATCCAACTCTCTCGAATTGATTGCTGAAAGCAATAAGTATCTAAGCGATTTATTCAATACACAAAACAATACCGAAAAATCATTAAAGCATTTCAAAAAATACATAACTGCCCGCGACAGCCTTTTTAATGAGGAGAAAACCAAAAAGACCGTTCAGGCCGAAATGCTTTTCGAATTCGAGCGGCAAATGACCGAGTCGAACCTTCAACAAGCTCGAAAAGATGCCATTGCAAATGAAAGAGCTGATCGGGAAGCGCTATTACGAAGATTCCTTCTCACAATCATAGTTTCATTTATTATTGTTATTTTCCTTATTTTTTCTGCTTACAAATCGAAGAAAAAAACTAATGAACTATTAGCCTATAAACAGAACGAAATACTGGAAAAAAACGAGGAGTTACTTCAGCAACAGGAAGAAATTCTGGCTCAACGCGACGAGATTGAAAAGAAGAACCGGATTCTTGAAGAAACCCATAAAGTATTAGAAGCCAAAAATGAAAGGATCATAAGCAGCATTGAGTATGCTCAAACCATTCAGCAGGCTATTCTCCCCAACGAAGATGATTTTAAACGATTCTTTCCTGACCACATGGTTTTTTTCCGCCCAAAGGATATTGTTTCCGGAGATTTTTACTGGTTCAGTTCGTTGGGCGATTTGACCTTTGTTGCTGTTATTGACTGTACAGGTCATGGTGTTCCCGGATCATTCATGTCGCTTATAGGTAACATTATCCTCAATCAGGTGGTTAACGAATGGCAAACCCGCGATCCCGAATATATACTTCAACTTGTTCACAACCAAGTAAGAAGAGCGCTCAAACAGGATCAGGCGCACGAAAAATCGCATGCCAGCATGGATATTTGTCTTGTTACTATCGACACTGCCAAAAGGAGAGGTATTTTCACCGGAGCTAGGCGGCCCCTGTATATGTTTAAAAATGGAACCTTTAAAAAATTTTCTGGCGATCCGTACCCTGTTGGAGGTTTTCAATTCGAAAAGCAACGCCGTTTCACTAAACATACACTCGACTTCTCTGAAACCACTTGGCTTTATTTAACAACCGATGGATTCATTGACCAAATGAATATATATACTAATAAATTTGGAACTAAACGATTAGTTGAATTATTAAACGATATTCACCAATTACCCATGGAACTTCAGAAAAATGCTTTGCAAAATGCATTTTACAATCACAAAGGAAATCATGACCAAATTGACGATGTATGTGTGCTAGGGTTGAAAATATAGCTCATTAATGCGGTAAAAACAAAACAGGCTCCCTACTAGAAAGCCTGTTTTGTTTTTAATAAAATATAGGATGTTAAAAATTTGAGCCCTCTAAATACAATGGACCATCAAAACCTACAGGTATTCCAAATTGCATCCAAACAACCAAAAGTATAATCCAAAAAACGAGGAAAAGAATTGTGTAGGGAATCATCAACGATATGATAGTACCTACGCCGTACTTTTCATCGTATTTCTCGGCGTAGGTAACTATTAAAGCAAAATAGCTCATCATGGGGGTTATAACATTCGTAACCGAATCGCCAATACGGAATGCTGCCTGAGTTAATGCCGGATGGTAACCCAGCAGCATAAACATAGGAATAAATACGGGAGCCATTATTGCCCATTTTGCAGAAGCGCTTCCCATAAATAGATTGATGAAAGCCGCTAAAAGAACAAAAAGAACCATTAGCGGAATACCGGTTAAGCCAATATTTGTAAGTGCCTCTGCACCATTAATAGCTACAATTAAACCAATATTACTGTAGCGGAAGAAGTAAACAAATTGTGCAGCAAAGAATACAAGAACAATATAGCTGGCTAACCCTTTCATAGAGTGGGTCATGTGTTTAACAATATCCTTGTCGTTTTTTATAGTGCCTACTATAGCACCGTACACGATTCCCGGTACAAAAAACACTAATAAGAGCACAAAAATGATTCCTTCCATAAAAGGCGAATGAAGAACGCTTTTGGTTTCGGGGTCGCGAAGCACTCCCCATGATGGAGCCACCATATATACTAGCAAAACAATTAGTGCAAGTAAACTCAATCCCGAATATTTTAATCCTTTTTTTTCAGTTGGGGTTAATTCGGTTGCTTCAAGTTTGGCAGCATTACCAGTATATTGTCCAAGCCGGGGTTCAACTATTTTTTCGGTTATCCAGGTTCCAGCAATAATTACCATTACCCCCGATGCTGCCATGAAAAAGTAATTAACCAACGGATTAATAACCATTTCGGAATCGAGAATTTGGGCTGCTGAAGTAGACAAACCAGCCAAAATGGGATCGACTGAACCAATGAGAAAATTCGAACCAAAACCAGCACTTACCCCACAAAAAGCAGCTGCAAATCCAGCCATTGGATGTCGGCCAAGGGCATGAAAAATCATTGCACCCAATGGAATTAGAATAACATACCCAACTTCGGAAGCTAAATGTGAAAAAATACCTGCTAATATAATTGCTGCGGTAACGTATTTTTTAGGAGCTCCTAGAACCAACTGACGAACCATAACCGTGAATAATCCGGAACCTTCGGCAACTCCAATTCCAATCATTAAAGTTAAAACCAGTCCTAGTGGTGGAAACTCTACAAAATTCTTTTCAAGGTTTGTGAATATCCAACGTATGCCATCGGCACTTAAAAGGCTATTGGGTTTAATAATTTCCTGATTGGTAGGGTTAATTGCAGAATAATCGAATACATGTGCCAGCCAGGAGGCAACCATAACCAGAACTGCTAATATTAAAAATAGTGTTGCGGGATGAGGCAACTTATTCCCAACAATTTCAATATAGTTTAGAACTTTATTGAAAATTCGTGATGAACCACCCTTCGCTTTTTTAATTAGTCTCTTCATCTCATAATAGTTAAATAATCGACATTTTTTTTGTGTGCATGCAAATATAATTTATAGATTTAATTCTCAAAACAAACACAACCCTTCTAAAACCTATTTTACAATGGAAACGCCATTTAATGACCCAATAATTAGGCACTTAGGCAATCAATATAATCTTCCTCAACTTAATGTTTCGGAGGATTTGTACTTTGACTTGATTGAGAACATTATTTCGCAACAGCTATCGGGAAAAGTTGCCAAGGCAATTTTTAATCGCTTCTGCGATTTGTATCCAAATGGCTATCCTAAACCCAAATTAGTAGTTCAAACGCCTATTGACTCCTTGAGAGCTGCAGGCTTATCGCAAGCTAAAAGCGATTATGTTAAAGCACTTGCCAATTTTGCAATTAACAACAAAAATATTTTTGATGATATGTATCAAATGGAAGACCAGGAAATTGTCCGTTTGCTCGTACAAATAAGAGGTATTGGTGTATGGACCGTACAAATGCTTCTTATTTTCTCGCTGAATCGAGCCAATGTGTTTCCCATTGACGATTTAGCCATTCGAAATGGCATGCAAAAACTTTACGGCATACAAACAACGGGTAAAGAACTAAGAAATGAGATGCTTCGCATTGCAAGCTTATGGAACCCCAACTGCACAATTGCTACGCGATACATTTGGGCTTATATAAATGATGTAAAAACCAAGGCCCAAAGAATTTAATTGCAAGCTTTTTAAGCAATAAAGGGAACCATTCAGATCGAATAGTTCCCTTTCACAGGTGGTAAACAAGTTTACCTTGTGCCAGACTACAGCTATTATGGTTGGCGCGGCAACAAAAGGGAGTGCCTTTTGTGCAGGCCCGCGGCTCTGGAGCCATTCCAACTAAGGTTTGGCTTTTGAGCTGTTCGTTCGTTAAGCCATAGGCTTAACTTCCCGAACAAGGTGTTTTTTAGTAAGATCGCTTGTTGACTTAACCTTGGTAGGCCAATTTTGAATTTTCTTGCGAAAAGTCTCTTTTGGTTTACCAGAGTCAGTTTCGAACAATCGACAACCCTTAACAATGCAAGCATTGTGTAATGATTTCAGCAACTTTTTGGTTAATTAGGCCAATTACTTAGCATTATCTTCCTTGGTTTGCTGCTTACAACCCAATCGGTTTAAGAACGCTAGGCGAACTTTTCGGATTGACCTCCTTTTGGGGAACGAGTCCCTTCAGTTTGGACCTTGGCTCTTGGGGTAGGCAAACCTTGCGGTTTGGTTGTTGGGTTAAAAACACACCTAAGTGCTTCTTTCCGAACCCGTACCCAGTTGAGCGACCTTTTACCTCTCACCCGGTAGAGCTAATATACAAAGTGCAAGTGCTGAAATGCAATTTTTTCATTGCTTTTAAGCTAACTCATTATTAACCATAGTTTTCAACAATTGTTAATAACTGCGAACTGCTAGATTATTTGTCGCCATTAAACCGATTCAATAGGAATTTTTTCATAATAGTTAACACAACCTTCATTAAAAAAATCCCCTTATAAAGGGATTGAAATTAAGTTTAAACACACCTTACTTTGCTATACATTTAACACACATTTCAGGGCTTTTATCAAACAGAAAGAAACACTATTTCAATTTTGCACATTTTTTTAATGTAATTACATTAACTTTACTTAATTCAATTTATTAACCTCTAACATTTTAATAACATGAAAACAATCAAATTTCTCATTCTTACTCTTATTGGTATCTCACTATCTCTGAGTTCCTGCAAGAAAGATAAGGATGAACTTTCCATTGAGAAAGATTACTTTACAGTTCAAAACGGAACACTCATTAACAGCGCTTTGCCGGCTTCCACAGGTGCCGGTGCTCCAACCATTACTTCGGTTACGGGCAATCCTACCGTACTGGCTGGTGGTAGCAACCCCGTTACTATTAACACGACCTCTACTGTAACCGATGTGCTGGTTGGTGTTGAAGGGTTGACAGGGTACTATAAGATACCTTACACCACAGCTAAATCTACGAATGCCACAATCATGGTTGTAATTCTTATGAGTCAGAGTGCTTCTAATAATTTCACAATTGTAATTGCACTTGCTAATGGAACAAATATTAGTACCCACTATACCATACCAGTTGTAGTTCACGAAGGTGGCACTGGAAAACTTCAGGTTTCACTGAGTTGGAACAAACCTAACGATGTGGATCTTCACCTAATTGAGCCAGGCGGCGAAGAAATTTATTTTGGCAACCGCGAATCTGACAATGGCGGCAAACTCGATGTTGATTCTAACGCTGCTTGTTCCATAGATAATATTAACAACGAAAATATTACATACGGAAACAACGCCACTGTGGCCAATGGCGTTTATACCGTAAAAATCAGGCTATGGTCGGCTTGTCAGGTTACTGCAATTACAAATTATGTGGTAACTGTTCGTTACAATGGAAATATTATTACACCTCTTACTGCTACTAATCCGTTCAACGGAACGCTTATGCCTGCTGACGCAATGTCCATGAAAACAATTATGACATTCCGAATTGGTGCAGCTAAAAGTGAAACTTCAACCATTTATAGTTTTAAATTTAGGGATAACAAGAAGGAAGTACTTAGTCCACAAAAAATGTAGTAATTATATAGTAAAAAAAAGGCAGCTCATCAGAGCTGCCTTTTTTACATCTATTTTAACCATTTGTCCAACCAAGCAAAGAATTCCCGCTGCCATATTACAGCGTTCTGGGGCTTGGTTACGAAGTGAGTTTCGTCGGGAAAGACCAATAATTTGCTGGGAATGCCTCTCAGCTGAGCTGCATTGAACGCCTGTAAACCTTCGGTATAGGCAATTCGAAAATCTTTCTCACCAACAACTACTAGTATGGGGGTATCCCAGTTTTGAACCAATTTATGTGGACTATTGTCAAAGGTTCGTTGGGCAGTTTTGTTGCTCTTTTCCCAGTATGCTCCTCCAAAATCGTGATTGGGGAAGAACGTTTCCTCTGTTGAAGCATAGAAACTCTCGAAATTGAACATTCCGTTGTGTGCGATAAAGGCTTTAAAACGTTTTTGGTGAACTCCTGCCAAATAAAATACAGAATAGCCACCATAACTTGCTCCAACAGCACCAAGTCGGTCACCGTCTACCCAGGGTTCTTTTTTAACTTCGTCAATTGCACTTAAATAATCTTTTATGTTCTGACCACTGTAATCGCCCGAAATTTGAGCATTCCATGCCTGTCCAAATGAGGGAACTCCCCTACGATTGGGTGCAACAACTACATAGCCATTAGCAGCCATTATTTGCAGGTTCCAGCGGTAACTCCAAAATTGGCTTATGGTACTTTGTGGGCCCCCTTGGCAGTATAGCAAAGCAGGGTACTTTTTGGTTGCATCGAAATTAGGAGGCAAAACCACCTGAACCAGCATGCTCTTTCCGTCGGTAGTTTTTACCCAACGTTGCTGCACTTCACCCATCTTTATATTATCGTAAATACTCTTGTTGATGAAGGTTAGCTGAGTTTCTTCGCCCGTTTTCAAATCGATACGGAATAGCTCTGGCGCCATGCTCAGTTTCATTTTTTGCCCAACAAGCACCCCATTGGCTGCGCCAAACCAGGTATAATCGTGCTGACCCTGAGTTAAGGCTTTAACTTCGTTAGTTTCGATATTAACCATGAATACCTGCGAAGTTCCAACCACACCACTTACAAATAGAATATTTTTACCACATGGCCCCCAGGTAATATTGTCGGCATTCTGATCGAGGTTCTGTGTAAGGTACACCTTTTCGCCTGTTTCAATATTCATATAAAACAACCTATGCTTATCGCTCTCGTAGCCTGGTGTTTCCATGCTTTGCCATGCAATATACTTTCCGCAGGGAGAAAAGGCTGGGTATTTATCGTAGCCAACCATTCCTTGTGTAATGTTGCGGGTTGTTCCATCATTGGTGCTGTATAAATAAATATCGGAATCGGTTCCAATGGCATACTCTTTACCAACTTGCTTTTTGCATGAATATGCAATGGTCTTACCATCGGGGCTCCAAGCAATCTCCGATTCGTCGAAATATGGTGACATGGGTGCATCCCAGGGTTCTCCCTCCATAATATCCTTACCTTCGGTAATGGGGTTTGGGCCTTTTGAAGCAATGAAAATATGGGAGTAGCTGCCATCGCGCCAGAAATTCCAATGACGATACATTAAATTCTCAATTATTCGAACATTGGCCTTTGGCATATCGGGATGAATATCCTTTGTAACTTTATCGATTTGAACATTCTTTGTATAAAGAATATTATCTCCAGCTGGTGAATACTTATAAGAGTTTATTCCATCGGGAATATTTGTAATTTGAGAAACTCCAGTACCATCGGGGTTCATTTCCCATACCTGAGCTGTACCGCTACGGGTCGACATAAATGCAATACGCTTTCCATCAGGAGTCCAGCTAGGACTGAAATCGTTGGTTGCATTACCGGTTAGCTCAACAGGCTCTCCACCTCCTGTTGAAACAATATAAATATTCGAAACGCCCTTGTTGGCTTCCATAGAGTAACGGGTGATGGTAAAAACAATCTGTTGTCCGTCGGGTGAAAGCTGCGCACCACCAAGTCGACCAAATTTCCACATAATTTCGGGGGTAAGAACACCCCTTTCAATCTCCTCGGCAGTAAGCTGAGTGTCGGGTACTAAAGGTTCGGAAAGAGTCTCCTTTTTCGACTCGTTACACGACCAAAGCAAGGCTGCAAAAGCCATAATTAATGTAAGTTTAAGTGTTTTTTTCATTTTGAGATCATATTTTAAAAGGGTGAAGTATATTTTTGTCGTTACAAATGATTTCTCAGGTTTCAATTAAACTCCGAAAGCGATTCCTGTATCCCCTTATGAATTTCGTACCAGTACGATATGGCCGCTTCCTTCTTATCGGTTTCAAATTTACTAATCCATTCGTTTAGCCTTTCATCTGCTACACCATCTTCATCGCGCTTCTTTTTGAGGAAATGAAATAGAAAATCGACACTTCGTTCGCTCTCCCAAAGTACCGATGCATTGCGGCTATTAAGCCTGCTGGCTGTTAGTTTAACGTTTTCGAGATATTGCTTTTTTAAGCCGAATAGGCTTTCTAAAATATCGGGTATCATATCCTCGGCCCAAGCCCTATGGAAACGGCAAACTCCCATGTTATCCATAACCAGTTCGAGAAGCATTCGCTTAGCATTTTCGCGACCTAGCTCGCGAGGAGGAATAAACTCCTTACCATAGTTCATGTAATACTTACCCATAATTGCCATGGGAGAAAGAACTCCGGGGCTCCAGTACTGATTGGGGACAACCCAGCCTCTTCGGGCAAAAGCTGTGTATACAAAGGGATTAAGTACCGATTTCCCTTTAACACGAGCTAAATGCCTTCCAAATCGACGGGCGCCTTCGGCTAAATTTATTTTGCCATTCTCTTTAACCATTTCATTAAGCAAAGCAATACCAATCTGTGCATTATGCATGGAATGTTCTACAACGTTGAAGCCATTGGGAGAAAAATGGGGAACTGAGTCAACACCCAACTCCTCGGGAGCGAGCAACCCTTCGGCAAGGCATTCCAATAACCACGAAAGAATTCCACCTACCGAAATGGCATCGAATCCGAGAGTATCGGCATGATGGTTAAGCAGTTCGGCAGCACGCTGGTCGAAAATACCGCAAAGTGGCCCCATGGTTTGGTAGGGCTCGTAGTCCTTTTTATACTTGCCCTGCATCTTTTTGCAAACCGCAACACAGGGTTCGCCACAGGTTTTCTGCTGTTTAGTTTTAATTGTTTCTTCGTTGAACTGGCGTAAATAGTGATCCACTACAAATTCCTTATGGATTTGGAGTCGCTCCTCCTTACTCATGTATATACTACGGTAGTTGAATGCAATAATCCGATCTTCGAGGGTAGCAAAGTTTACTCCAAATGTGCCGCCCGTGTCGAACTGGGGATCGAATCGATACTTGGTAGTAGCCTCTAAATCTTTAGCGGCCAATTTCTTTTCGTATTTTGATTGGAACCATTCGTCGGCAACACTTCTATCTCTAAAATCCTCGTCGATGAAGGTGCCACCATAAATAATACCTATTATTCCGTGTTCCTGAAGCATTTTCGATCCGAGCCCTCCGCGACCAGCCCAGGTATCAACGTAGGTAAGTTCACCCTTTCGTATGGGTGCCGAGGCAATTGCTCCAAAATCGGTGTACATTGAAGCAGGGCCTGTAGCCAACACCCGTGGGTCGTTTTCGTAGCGAGAGGCAAACCTTTCGAGGGCAAATTCCATAACCGAGTATACGCCTCCTCTACCCGAGTCCCAAATTTCGCGCCTACGAATAGGGAGCAATTCTACCTCAATCTCCTCGCCATGAACCCTGTTTAGGTAAAGCAACGAGGGGGTATAGGTTTTGCCAATGATGCTCAAGAGGTTAATTCCTAAATTGTCGAAAATTAAGCCTGCGCCTCCCATAGATGAAACAAAAAAGCCGTGCCAACTAGGTGAAATGCCCGAAAATATGAGACGATTAGAGCCCGGAAAAATGGAGCCTGCGAGCAAACCTGTTCCAATATTCAAACTATTGTGTTTGTGCGACAGATGAATTCCCATATCGACCGGGCCAAAAAATTGGCCCAAAGGGTACCTATTAATCCGATAATAACCAGTTGATGCATCGACCATTAAAACCTTTAAACTAGCCCCATTATTAACCATAATGATGATTGCTTTAAATAGCGCAATGTATAAAAAGTACCTTGAACTTCAAACCCATTTGAAGCATTGAATAACTTAAATAATTCTGTTTAAAAGTATTAAGCGCAAAGTGCTTGTTAAATTTAATAATAGCCAAAAATTTGTATGTTTGTATTGCATTTTAATTTTATAAAAAATTGCTAGTCAATAATAAAATCATATCATTTTCCCTTAGGTGCTTTTCAATATTCGTATTGGTTTATTTAACAACCATGCAGTATACAAAAGCAGGCGATGCTTTAATTATTCGCGGATCGACCGAGAGGTACCATTTGGGGAAATATCTATATATTTTAAACGATTGGGATGGAAGCATTGCTACCGACAAAGTTCTGAGCCCCGAAAATTTGGAACATTTCAAAAATGACACCACTATTACTCCGCAATCAAAGTACCACTGGTTATTACTGACTATAACAAACCTATCCAACTATATTGAAGATTGGCACTTGTGGGTACATCCACATCATCACAATCAGCTATATATTGCTAACGGAGGAGCTATTAACAAGCTTAGCGAAAATGGGCTATATGTAAAGAATTCCGAGTCGTGTTTTCCAGAAAACCCCAGGGTTTTAAAATTGAAAATACCGATCAGAGAAACTGTTCAAATACTCATAAAAGTAAACACATCGACTCAACAAGAGTATAAACCCTTGTTTCAGGTTGAACTGAAAGCAGCTGATTTGGAGATGCAAAACTACTATACCAGTTGGATTATCCTTGGAGTTATTTCAGGTATTCTTATTGCCATCAGCTTTCTTATTTTACAGTTTTGGTTTATCACCAGAAATAAAAGTTTCATATACTATTTCCTTGCATTTTTCTCATTCATGTTCTACTTCATTTCAAACGACAGGGTTGCCTATGCTCTGTTTGAAACTGATTACATTAATCGATTTACATCGAACTACTTCGCCCTTATCAGCTCCTTTTTCTATCTCAATTTTTCACGCTATTTTCTCGATGTGGAAAAACGTTTTAAATCTTGGCAAAAAATTATTACTTGGTACTCAGCAGTTTATATACTGGCATTAGCCATTATTATTCTTATACACACCAAGGTTATTTGGAATGTTACTCCCTATCTCAACTTCATTCATGTTGTTGCCTTCATCCTTATAATTTCTTTTGCCATATACACCAAAAGAAAAGGGATTGAACAGGCTGGCTATTACCTAATTGCTAATACTATTTTCTTTGCATTCCTTTTAACCTACATCATTTTTTTATACTTTAAGTTAGAGTATATTGCTCCCAATTGGGTAGCTTCAAGCCTAAAAATGGGTACAGTTGCTCAGGCTCTAATGTTTGCCTTTGCCATTGCACATAAATTCAATGCCTTGAACCGCGAGATTATAGAAAAAAATCTGAGCAAAGAGAAGGCAGAGAATGAGAAACTCATTGAAATTCAGAAATTATCTAAAGTTAAAAACATTGAACTGGAGGCAAAGGTAGTTGAGCGAACTACGGAAATATATAATCAGAAAGAGGAATTAAGAGCTCAAGCCGAACAACTTAAAAAAGCCAACGAAGAAATTTATCAGCAAAAAAAACTAATTGAAAAAGCCCACTCACAAATAACCGATAGTATATTTTACGCTTCAATGATTCAGAAAGCAGTGCTTCCGAAGCAGAGTTTACTGCAGTTACATTTTAAGAACCACTTTCTCATTTTTCACCCCCGCGATGTTATTAGTGGAGACTTTTACTGGGCGGCCAATATTGATGGTATTAGGTTCATTGCAGTTGCCGATTGCACAGGGCACGGTGTTCCTGGGGGCTTTATGAGTATGATGGGACTTTCTATGTTCAATGAAATTGTAAAACGCGAAGGACTAACCCAGCCCGATCATATTCTCAACCTTCTTAGGGTTTACGTTATCAATTCATTGCAACAGGAGAGTATGGCGGTTCAAATACGCGATGGAATTGAAGTTGCGCTATGCGCTATTTACCAAACACACGAAGATGTTAATAACGGGTGCTACACTCTTAATTTTGCAGGTGCTCACATGCCTATGCATGTTGCCACCACTCGCAAGCATTTTGAAAACATTGGAAACAATAATGCTGAACAGGTTGCAAGTAACGAGAAACATGTAGTTTACCAGTTACGTGGCGACCAAATGCCAATTGCTATGCACATAAAGCTAAACCCATTTACCCTCCAAACGGTTAAACTCTTCAAAAACGACATGCTTTACCTTTTTACCGATGGAATTACCGACCAGATTGGTGGTTCTGATGGTAGAAAGTATAGCCATACCACCCTTCGTTCATTACTCCTTTCGTGCTACCAGGAATCGCCTGCCGAGCAAATGAAAATTATTGAACAAGCAATTAACGATTGGACAAACCACCCCAACCCTATTGATGGAGAAATTTACGAGCAAATAGACGATATTTGCTTTATAGGTATCAGAATTTAAAAGCCACAAATAAAATGAAAGTAAAATCTGAACCCTTTGGTCAGCTTCCCAATGGCACAAAAGCCCTGCTTTTCACATTCAATACCGAAAAGGGCCTTATAGTTCGAATAACAAACTATGGGGGAATAATTACCTCTATTGAGCATACCAACAAAAAAGGAAAACTGGAAGAGATTACTGCTGGCTTCCCAAATTTGGAAAAATACCTTGTTGGGCATCCCCACTTTGGTGTTATTGTTGGCCGGTACGCCAATAGAATCGCTCATGGTAAATTTACAATTGATGGTGAAACCTTTAACCTTCCCATAAACAACCCACCCAACCACCTACACGGAGGAGACCAAGGTTTTCATACCAAACTTTGGGAGCACAACTTAAAAGCCAACGACCAAAAAGCGGAACTTACATTAAAGTACCATTCTCCCCACTCTGACGAAGGCTATCCGGGGTCGTTAAATGTAACAGTTACATACACCATTTCGAACGATAATTCAATAGATATTGACTTTGAGGCCAAAGCGGATAAAAAAACACATGTGAATCTCACCAGCCATTGCTACTTTAACCTAAATGGCTTTAGTAAAGGCATTGGCAACCATACTCTCTTTTTAGCCTCTAATAGCTACCTTCCGGTCGATAACACCCAAATACCCACCGGTTCGATTGCACCAACTCATGGAACCGATTTCGACTTATTGCAACCTACCGAAATTGAGAAAATACTTCAGAAATTACCCAGCGGTCTCGATCATTGCTACGTTTTAGTACCTAACCAGAAACCTGCAGCAACCCTCTATTGCAGCGAGAGCGGAAGAAAATTAAGTTTATTCTGCACCCAACCGGGAATTCAGGTTTATACCGGAAATTTTTTAGATGGAAGCATAACTGGTCACAATGGAATTAAATACCAAAAACAGTGGGCCATTTGCCTTGAGCCGCAGCATTTTCCTGATACTCCAAATAAATCCAACTTCCCATCAACCCTCCTAAGCCCCAACCAACTGTATAAACACAGAATTACAATGCAATTTAGCAACGAGTAGCGATCTAACCTTTTAAAATATGACCTCACCAATTGACCATAAAAATATTGATAAGCTGATTGTTGTTGGCGATCGGGTTCTTATTAAACCTCGAAATCCCGATGAAAGAACCAAGTCGGGGCTACTGCTCCCACCAGGTGTTCAGGAAAAACAGAAAGTTCAATTCGGGTATGTGTTGAAAGTTGGACCTGGTTACCCAATTCCTGCCATTGCCGATTACGATGAGCCTTGGCAAAAGCCGAAAAACGAGCGTAGGTACTTCCCATTGCAAGCCGAACCTGGCGACTTGGCCGTATACCTTTTAGATAGCAGCTATGAAATTGAGTTCGATGGTATAAAATACGTCATTGTTCCTTTCAATGCTATTCTTTTACTTTTACGCGATGAGTCGCTTTTCGAATAGATATATGGCTATTTGTGATGTTAGTAACTTAAAGAAATGAGATGATTGGAGAATTGCATTTTTTAACACTATTGTCCGATAAAAAATCATTGCTGGTTTTTATGCTCAAGCCGCACGGGCTCTTACTTTTTTTCTACAGCAAAAAAAAGTAAGCAAAAAATGCCGCCGCGGCAGATAATTTCCTAAAAATCAGATTAATTGACTAAAATCCGGGAACTCGCTACGCTCAAACAGCCCGGATTTCTTAACGTCCATTAATCTGATTTTCTTTACGGAAATTCTCTGAGGCGGAAAGCGACCCCTCAGTAAACAGAAAATTACCGATTTCCTTATATACAAACACATTCACGTAAATTCAAAAAATTTAACCGGACACTAATGATTTTTTAACTAAGTTTACACGCTTTTTCAGAAAAAAGCATTTAAGTTTGCAAACCACACCCGAAAAAATTATTGTTTAACTTCAATTGCTGATAACCAAAAATTACAATCGATGAAAAACATTTCGTTAATAATCAATATTGTTTTAGCTGCGGCTATTGCATTGCTCTTCGTTCTGCACTATACAGGTAACTCTAAAAATGAAGCTCCAGCTGCCGAGGAAAAAAAGACTGGTGTAATGATTTCATCCGAGTTTACGGCTGCATGGGTAAATATCGATTCGCTTATGAACAATTTCGATATGTACTTCGATATGCGCCAAGAGCTTGAGTCCAAGGGTCGCAAAATGGAAGGTGAAATGAATGCAAAAACCCGTACTCTCGAAAAGCAGGTTGCCGATTTTCAGGACAAAGTACAAAAAGGCCTCATTACACGTTCGCAAGCTCAACAAATGCAGCAAGAGCTAGCAGAAAAGGAGCAAGACCTTTATCGCTTTCGCGACCAGTTGCGCATGCAATTTGCCGAAGAAGAGCAGGTGAAGCTTCGCCAAATTCAGAACAACATTACCGATTACCTGAATGAGTTCAACAAAGAGAAAGGTTACCACCTTATTTTCAGTAGTACTTTTGGTGGCCCTCTTCTTTATGGCCATCCCGCCATCGACATAACGCAGGAGGTACTTAAAGGCTTGAACGAGAAATACATTTCAACAAGAAATTCAAGCACCAGTAAAAAATAGTTTGATTTACTCCAAAATAGCCCCATTCAACCGATTGGGGCTTTTTGTTTTATGAAAATAGCCGACGCATACTTTCAAAAAAACAATTTTACACCCCAGCTGCTCGACGAGCCTCACGAGCAATTGGGAATTTGCGTAGTAATTCCCTCATTCAACGAACCCAACCTAATCGAATCGCT
>JBBIRB010000048.1:0-20129 GCA_037442025.1 Bacteroidales bacterium
GATCTCGAGATAAGCGACCGTATTGCCCAGCAAGTGCTTGAGGAGATTGCTAAATCAGCTCCCAACGAGATTCAGGGGCAACTTGCCGACAACATTCATTGGATTAAAGAAGCTGGAAGAAACAAGATGGTAGTTGGCTCACAGGCACGAATTCTGTATGCCGACAGTGAAGGGCGCATTAAAATTGCCGAAGCATTCAATAGGGCTATCCGCGAGGGCAAGATTTCGGCACCCATTGTTCTGGGGCGCGACCACCACGACGTTTCCGGTACCGATTCGCCATATCGCGAAACCTCAAATATTTACGACGGTTCCCGTTTCACCGCCGATATGGCAATCCACAATGTAATTGGCGATTCGTTCCGTGGCGCCACTTGGGTTTCCATTCACAATGGTGGAGGCGTAGGCTGGGGCGAGGTAATTAATGGTGGCTTTGGCCTAACGCTCGATGGTTCGGCCGATGCCGATAGGAGGTTGCGATCCATGCTACTTTGGGATGTTAACAATGGTATTGCCCGTAGGAGTTGGGCGCGTAACCCCGAGGCAATTTTTGCCATTAAGCGCGAAATGGAACGTACACCCGAGTTGGTGGTTACTATTCCACATATTGCAAGCGACCATTTGGTTGAAAAGACTGTTAATGGATAATTAAAATTATGGATTTATGCAGCGTATGGGATTGATTCTAGCGATTTTCTTCGCTTCGCTGGCTCTTTACGGGTGTTTTAAGAACCCCCAATTCAGTGATAAGGATATTACTGGTCCCTGGCGCTGCCACGAGCAGAGCGTACGACAACCCTACCGTATTTACAATGTGAGTATCGATAGAGATCGGATTGACACGACAAGGTACACTGTTTTCAATATGTATAACACGGGCTTTCAGCTCGAAGTTTATGCAACCCTAAACGATACGGTACTCACAATTCTCGGCACCAATAGTTTCGACATTCAAATAAGTGGCATTGGACGCATACACCCCAAGAATTCTGCCATTAGCTGGGTTTACAACTATAGCAGTGCCTCCTTTGTGGATTTTCAGGTAGAAGCGATTTTCTACCGGCCCTAGAGGAGTTCCAGCAACTGCTCCATTCTAGCACCCCTCGACCCTTTTAATAGGATTGCTTTGCTTTGAAGTGGACTAGTTTTCAGCAATTCCATAAGCTGGGCCGTGGAGTCGAAGTACAAAGTGCCTGGAATACTATTGGGGTAATCGTTCCCAATAAAAAATACCCGATCAAAACCTTTGCTCGCGGCCAATACAGCAATCCTATAATGTTCTTCGGCAGAGTATTTTCCCAACTCGAGCATTTTACCCAGAACCGCTACCTTGGGTCGATTGCTTTTAAAAAGAGCAAAACTCTCAATTGCAGCTTCCATGCTGGTGGGGTTAGCGTTGTATGCATCGAGCACTATTGTGTTTCGGCTTGTTTCAACAATTTGTGAACGGCTATTGGTGGGGATGTAGGACTCGATGCTTTTAACAATGGAGTCAGGGTCGATTCCAAAATGGCGACCAATAGCCCAGGCAGCTAGAATGTTTTCAACATTGTAAGTCCCTGTTAACTGCGTGCTAATTGTGAAAGTGCTGCCGATTTCCTCCAGCTTTAGAACCAAAAAAGTACCCTTGTCGGATATCACCTTCGTATTTTGCATTCCAGAGCCGTATGCTATGGCATTGCTTTTGAGTCCGAAATTTTCAATTTTCTCTGAAAGGATGGGGTTATCTGAATTGTAGAATACAATAGAATTGTTTCTGATAGCAAAAGCATATAGTTCGGTCTTGGCCTTAATAACCCCCTCAATCGAACCAAACCCCTCGAGGTGGGCTTTCCCTATGTTGGTAATTAACCCGAGGGTTGGTTTGCAAATGCTGCAAAGGGTTGCAATCTCACCAACGTGGTTGGCTCCCATTTCAATTACTGCAATTTGGTGATTAGTGTTAATTGAAAGTACCGAGAGGGGCACACCAATGTGGTTATTCAAATTCCCTTGGGTTGCAAAAGTATTGTACTTGCTTGCCAGCACGTTGCTAATTAGCTCCTTGCTGGTTGTTTTGCCGTTGCTTCCGGTTAGTCCAATAATTGGAATATTCAAACGATCCCTATGGTATCGAGCCAATTCGTGCAAAAACTCTAACGTGTTGCTTGCAAAAATGCAATTGGGGTTATTATCAAATTCACTTCTACTTACAATGGCAGCCATGGCCCCTTTTTCGAGGGCTTCAAGAGCAAAGTCGTTACCATCGAATTTATCGCCTTTCAGGGCAAGAAAAATGTCGTTTGGTCGAATTGCCCGGCTATCGGTTGTAATTCTATGGCCCGAAATAGCTAAATCATAAACGTATTCAATGTTTCGAATGGTCATGGCAGCAAGCGTAATTTAAAAAAGGCCTCAATATACTGAGGCCTTTTTTAAATATTTAAAGTTAATTCTATCTATTTCCAAGAGTTTGAGAGCCTACCGCTTCCATTGCGCAACGGAAACCAAGGTCGCTTTGCGAAGAGGCTTCATCGAGGAACCGGCGGGTGCCGGGGCTCAGCCAGTATGCACGGTCGCGCCACGATCCGCCCTTGTAAACACGGACCCTGTCGTTAACTAGGGTTGTCATGCCATCGTTAGGCCTGTCGCCACGGGTATTTTCGCCCTGATAGTACATCCTATCAGATGTTTTGCCGTATTCGGAGGTTCCCTCCCAATTTTCTATGCTCGACGCCAAGTCGCCATCTTTGTAGTTAATATAGTAAGCTTTGTTGTAATTTCTTCTGTTGGCAGCTTCCTCGGGCGAAACGTCTCTGTAGCGCATTCTTCCAAGGCTATCTACATTTTTAACCGTTCCATCGGGATTTAGGTCGAGAGCTTTGAATACATTACCTCTAAAAGGGCGGAATTCATCCATGTCCTGGAAGGTTTGCGGGCGGTAAACATCAAGAACCCACTCGTTCACATTTCCTGCCATACAGTATAGTCCATAATCGTTAGGCCAATACGATTTAACAGGTGCTGGTATGGGTTCTTTGTCGTTCAAATTACCTGCAACACCCATGTAGTCGCCTCGTCCGCGAACAAAGTTGGCCATCATTTGTCCACGGTTTTTAGATGAACTGTTTCTTACGTTGTGACCGCTCCAGGGGTAGAGCCTTCGTTCAACCATCCGTTCGTCGTAAGTGTTGCCAATTAAACCCGATGCAGCAAATTCCCACTCAGCTTCAGTTGGGAGACGGTATTTGGGAAGTAAAATGCCATCTTCAAAAGTAATTCTTCTACCTTCGGTTTCGCCTGGTTTAAGGCTTTGCTTGTTTTTTCTAACAGAGGCTTCGTATTTACCCAGCAGGTAAGCGTCGGTATTGAAATTCTGTTCGTCTTTTTGTTGTAGATCGAGATTGAGGTAACCCTCCTGAACAAGGAGCATTTCGTTTACTCTATCGGTTCTCCACAGGCAGTAATCGTTGGCTTGTAGCCAGTTAACACCTACAACTGGGAAATCGTTGTATGCTGGGTGTCGGAAATAGTTGGTTACGTATGGGTCATTAAAACCTAATGGGCTTCTCCATACCAATGTATCGGGAAGGGCATTCTTATATACCTGAGGATAGGTAACCAATACGCGCCTTAACCAGTATAGGTATTCGCGGTAGTCCACATTCCGAACCTCAGTTTCGTCCATGTAGAATGAGGCAACAGTAACCCTGCGGCTAACGTTGTTCCAGTCGTACATAACATCCTGCTCAACGCGTCCCATGATAAATGTACCACCCTCAATGAATACAAGTCCTGGCCCTCCTTTTGGGGTATAGTCGGTTACAACTTCAAAACCGCCCGAATTGGGGTCGTTGTAACTCCAGCCGGTTGTTTGTGAAACATTCTTGCTTCCACCAAACATTTTGCAAGAGGAGAGGGCTGCAATGGTTACAGCAACCAAAATGATATTTTTGTATTTCAAGCTCATAGCTGATATGTTTTTCCTTGTTTTCAACTGATTTGCAACTTCAAATATAGAAAGAAATGTTATTAATTCAACTTACATAACGAAAAAAACTAAAATTTAGGATTTATTAAGTGCCTTATTTTTTTCCTCGACCTTACTTTATACTCAAAATTCTTTCCAAAGGTTACCTCATGGGTAGAAGTTTTTATTCCTCGAAAACCTCCAAACAGCAAACTAAAATCGTAACTGTAGCCAATTCGGTATTCGTCGGTATAGTATCCAGCAAGTACAATAAACTTAGTGCTTGTAAACTGTGGGTTTTCTCTAATCCATGCCCCTACTATCAACTCATTTCGCATTATATAGCAACCTAAATTAATTTGATGAAAACCGTCCTGATTTATGTAAATTATATTAGGCGATATGGTAAGTGTGTTTCTTAAAATATATCGCTTATACAGGCCAATGTCGCATCCCAGATGTGCTGTATATCTTCGTGGAAGTTCGGTTTTAAATCCACTTACATCCAGTTCGGTGGGTTGAGATATATGATGCACAGCAATGCCTCCGTAAAAAATGTCCCATTGACCAGCAACTCCTGCAGCAATGTCGGCAAAAATACGGCTTGTTCCCTGTCCATTTACCCCGCCAACAAGTTCGCCGGTATGGTCTATCATATCGGGAAAAACCAGTTTGCTGGTGTTTGTTGTTTTGTAAACTCCGCCTATTTGAATTCCTCCTCTGACCTGTGCGTTGTAGGCTACCTCAGCAGTGTATGAATATAATGCATCGAAGGTCATGCGGTTAAATACTCCATGATCCTGTACATCGTTAATTAGCATGAGGCCAAATCCGCTTTTTTTCGAAATGGAGTAACGATCGTAATTTACGCCGTAAGTTGCATATGGGGTTTGGCCCTGCAGCCACTGATTGCGGTAAGAAAGTGAAAGCCTGGCGTAGCTTGGATTGCCTGTGAACGCCGGATTTAAATACATTTGGTTGGAATAGAATTGGGAGAAATTAAGGTCCTGTCCGTTTAGTTTTATTAAACAGGTGAGTGAAATGGCGAATAGTAGTATGCTTCTTTTTTTGTTTGAATTAAAAATCATGGGAGAAACATCAGGCTATAATCAAAATAAAAACAAATAGATTGCGTTAGTTAAGGGCAAAATTTAGTATTGCAAATTAAACTTCAAAAAGCGTAGTTTGTTGTTTAAATAATATGGGATTTAAAGGTAGTACAAAAGTTTTGTTTATTTGCAAATAAAAAATGAGATGTTAAGATTTTTCCTTACTACAACTATAATTCTGCTTTTTGGGAATATCGCTTCCCCCCAGCAATATGAGGAAACTCTGAAGTGGCCTCAGAATAAAGACAACGAGAAATCGCAACATGTAACTACTTCGAATGTGGAATTGTATTTACGATTCGAGGGGGCTTTTTACCCCAATGCAGAAGCAATGATACCGCATTTCTATAAAACCTACCCCATTTCAAATGCAATTACCCAAAAGGATGAAGTAAGGGTTCAATTTAACCTCGAGAGGTATGAGGATTTAAGTAACGATGAACTTTTGCTTTTAAAAGATACTGACCCCGTTTGGTTGGCTTTAGAACCCTCGTACGATGTGTTTGGAGAGAGAGGGCGAAGTATGTTAATGATTACTGTTCCAGGCATTAGGCGAAATAATTCAACCGGTAAAATTCAAAAGTTGGTAACCTTCAGTTTTTCCATTAACCAAAATCAATCAGTTTCTAAAAAATCATCCATTGCACCTCCGGCCGTAACCTCGGTATTGGGACAGGGCGAATGGTATAAAGTTTCTGTAAGCAAAACGGGTATTTACCGCATTACCTTTGCCGAATTGCAAACCATGGGACTCACGAATTTACAGAATATTTCAGTTTGGGGGCATGGTGGAAAGCAATTGTCGTTCTGGAATAATCAGCCATCGCCCGATGACTTAATTCAAATTCCCATTTGGGTTGAAACAGGTAACGATGGAGTGTTTAATCAGGGCGATTACATTCTGTTTTTTGCCGAAGGCCCTGTTACATGGGCATATAATTCGCAGTTGAGAATGCTTACACATAGCGTTCATGGCTATTCCCCAAAAATAAGTTACTTTGTTACAACTAGCCATTCAAACCCTTTGCGAGTTCAACAGCAACCGCCAATAACAACCGCTCCTACAAAGATAAGTTCCTCATTCGATGCGCTGGTTTATTTCGAAAGGAACGATACCAATTTAATCAAGTCGGGTAGGCAATGGTTTGGCGAGTCGTTCGATGTTTTTACTAATCGGAACTTTAATACGGGACTTTCGAATCCTGTTGTTGGCGATACCATTAGAGTAAATATTCAAACTGCTGCCCGGTCGGGCACTGCCAGTTCCTACACACTAAGGCTCAATGGAAACAATTTGGGAAGTATTCCCCATGCTTCAGTTAACATTACTGCCGATTATTCCAATTTTGTTTCATTAACAAATAGAACCTTTACCACACTATTACCTACGGGGCAGGCACAACTCGAATTACAGTTTAATAAGCCTTCGCCCACTGCTAAGGGTTGGCTCGATTACATTACAGTTAATGCCCGACAGAATCTTCAGGTCTCTACATCGCAACTGCATTTTCGCGATGTGAGAACAGTTGGTGCAGGAGCCATTTCCGAATTTAGTATTAATACTACCTTAAGCGATATTGCTGTTTGGGACGTTACCAGTATTTTTCAGCCTCGCAGGCTGAGCATTAGTTCCATTTCGAACGGAGTCAGTTTCAGAGATGAAACCAGCTCAATTAAAGAATACGTGGTATTTACCCCTACGCAAGCCTTTGCCGTTGAAATGGTTGGTTCAGTCCCAAATCAAAATATCCATGCACAACTACCGCCCCAAATGGTTATTGTTGCTCATCCAAATTTTTTAACGCATGCTCAGGATCTTGCCCAAATACATATCGAAAATAGCGGTTTAGTTTCACTTGTTGTAACTACTGAGCAGGTTTACAACGAATTTTCGGGGGGGAATGCCGATGTGAGCGCCATACGCAATATGATGCGTATGTTTTACCAGAGATCTACCAACGAGGAGGATAAGCCCAAATACCTCTTGCTTTTTGGCGATGGATCGTACGATAACGTTAGCAAAAGCGCAACAAACTCCAACTTTATACCTACGTTCCAGTCGGCTAACTCCATTAATGGTGGTGCTTCATTTGTAACCGACGACTTTTTTGGATTGCTCGATTTGAATGAGGGTGAGGCAACAGGGCTAATGGATATTGGGGTAGGCCGCATTCCAGCATCGTCGCGCGCCGATGCCGATGCCGCCATTGCCAAAATTCAAAGTTACCTATCGCCCTCGTCGTTTGGGAGCTGGCATAATATGCTTTCATTTATGGCCGACGACCAGGATGGCAATGAGCACATGCGCCAGGCCAACGATATAGCAAAATTTGTTGAAAACAATTACCCACAGTACAATATCGAAAAAATATACTTCGATGCCTACCCTCAGACTACAACCGCTCAGGGGCACAGGTACCCCGATGTAACCAACGCAATAAATAACAGGGCCAATTTGGGTGCGCTTATTATGAATTATACCGGACATGCCAATGCACGGTGGTTAGCTCACGAAAAAGTTCTTATGGTGACGGACATACAGTCGTGGAGAAATTTCAATCGTTTGCCCTTGTTTATTACTGCAACTTGCGAGTATAGCCGTTTCGATGATTTTAGTTTAAAGTCGGCAGGCGAACACGTACTGTTTTCACCAAAGGGTGGTGGAGTTGCCTTGGTTTCTACAACCAGGGTTGTGTATTCGTATCCAAACTTCATATTGAACCAGAATTTTTTTCAAACCGTATTTAGTAGAAATCCTCAGGAACTCGATACACCATGGGGAGGTTACTACACCCTTGGCGAAGTGGTTCGATTGACAAAAAACTTAACTGGTGGCGACAATAAGAGAAGTTTTATGCTTTTGGGCGACCCCGCCCTCAGGCTTCACTATCCCACAGGTCAGATGGATATTAGTGAAATAAATTCAAATCCCATTTCGGTGCAGTTCGATACCTTAAAAGCTCTAGACAGAATTGAAATTAAGGGAATTGCGCAGGCAGGTAGAAGCACCACAATTGAAAATGGTGAGGCGCAGCTAACTCTTTTCGATAAGGAACGTCCCGTTACAACATTAGCTAACGATGGCGGAAATCCTTTCACTTTCAAAACGCGAGAGAATGTAATTTACAAGGGTCGGTCGAGTGTAATCGATGGTCAATTCCGAGCGGAGTTTATAATTCCTAAGGATATTAATTACGGTTTTGGCAAGGGCCGTTTTAGCATGTATGCCACTGACGGTGCGGTTGCATCGAACGGTTTTTTTGAGGAATTCATTGTTGGAGGTATTAGCACCAACCCAATAAACGATACCGAAGGCCCATCGATAAAAATATTTATGAACGATAGTAAGTTCGTTTCGGGTGGCACTACCGACCCCAATCCCAAACTTTTGGTTATACTAACCGACAGCTCGGGGATAAACACTACGGGAATTGGCATTGGCCACGACCTTACAGCTACAATTACAGGCGCTACCAATAGAACCGTTATTCTTAACGAGCATTACCAGGCCGATGTAGATAATTTCAGAAGTGGCAAAGCCCAGTTTCAACTAATTAATCTCGAAAAGGGAGCCCATACAGTTAGGGTTAAGGCATGGGATGTTTTTAATAATAGTTCCGAAACCGAAATCGATTTTGTTGTTCGTTCCGACGAAAAGTTAGAATTAACTCACGTTTTAAACTATCCCAATCCGTTTACTTACAATACCGCTTTCTTTTTTGAGCATAACCAGCCATTCGAAAGCATGGATGTTTCCATTCAAATATTCAGCCCCTCCGGGAAAATTGTAAAAACCATTAACCAACCTGCGATTGCAAATAATGGCTACCGAATAGGTCCAATACCATGGGATGGTCTCGATGATTTTGGCGACCGAATAGGTAGGGGTGTATACTTCTACCGTTTGCGTGTGCGCTTATCCAATGGGAAATATGCCGAAGCATATCAGAAGTTAGTAGTACTGAAATAGAGTTTGTTTCTTTTTGAAAGGAATAGTTCGTGTTATTTTCTAAATTTGCCGCTTAATTATTTAAAAGTCATGGTTAGTAATTTTCGTTACCCTATTTTTCTACTTATACTTGTTTTTACAGGTTTATTCAGTTCAATAAGTGTTAAAGGTCAAATAGGTATTGGCCAGTTGGCTGGCGGTAATAATACACTCAAAGTAGCAGTGCCCTTTTTAGTAATAGCACCCGACTCGCGTGCTGGTGCCATGGGCGATGTGGGCGCCGCGTCATCCCCCGACGTTTATAGTCAGCATTGGAACCCTTCAAAGTATGCCTTTACCGATAAGGAGTGGGGCGTTGCTCTTTCTTATACCCCTTGGTTACGGAATTTAATCAACGATATTAATCTTACCTACGTTGGTGGGTACATTAAACTCGACAATATGCAGGCAGTTAGTGCCACCCTGCTTTATTTTTCAATGGGCGATATTACCTTTACAAACGAGCAGAATCAGGTAATGCAGCAGCATAACCCCAACGAATTCGCTTTCGATGTTGCCTACTCCCGAAAATTTGCCGATAAAATTAGCGGGGGTATTGCTTTTCGGTACATTCGCTCCGACCTAACCGGTGGATTTTCGCAGCAAGGGCAAGCCTCGGCAAAAGCAGGTAGTGCTGTAGCTGCCGACGTGTCGGCATATTACCAAACGCCACTAAGGCTAAAAGATAATAAGGCCGAATTGGCCCTTGGGGCCAATATCTCCAATATTGGTTCGAAACTCTCATACAACGACGAAAAAAAGGACTTCATCCCCATTAATTTGAGGCTGGGATCTCGCTTCACATCCTGGCTCGATCAGTACAATAGCCTTTCTTTTTTGATAGATTTCAACAAATTGCTGGTTCCAACTCCTCCCATTCGCGATAGGGACGATCCCAGCATTATACTGTTTGGCCGAGAGTCGGATGTTCCGGTACCAACTGGAATGTTCCAGTCGTTTTACGATGCACCCGCAGGCTGGAAAGAAGAACTTCATGAAATCAGTTACGCTGTAGGACTAGAATATTGGTATTCGGGGCAATTTGCCATTCGTGGCGGTTACTTCGATGAGCATGTGAACAAGGGGAACCGTAAGTACTTTACGCTTGGGGCCGGACTGAAGTATAACGTTTTTAACATTGATATTGCTTACCTCATTCCACGTTCCGGACAGTCGAACCCGTTAGCCAATACCTACCGCTTCTCGTTATCGTTTGAGTTTGAAAGAGCCCGTAAGGGGCGTAAATAATTTGCCATGAGAATTGGTATAGGATACGATGTTCATGCGCTTGCCGAAGGAAACGAACTTTGGCTTGGTGGCATAAAGGTTGAACATAGTAAGGGTGCCATTGCCCATTCCGATGGCGATGTCCTCATTCATGCCATTTGCGATGCCTTGCTGGGAGCACTAGCGCTTCGCGACATTGGGTTCCATTTTCCGGATACCAGCAACGAATTTAAGGGTATTGATAGTAAAATTTTACTTGGGAAGGTTGCTGAACTTCTGAAAACCCATGGCTACGCTATTGTAAATATCGATTCCATTATTTGCTTGCAAAAACCTAAAATAAAGGAATACATTCCCCTAATGCAGCAAACTCTCGAAGGGGTGCTGGGCTTGAAACCGGGTACTGTTTCCGTTAAGGCTACAACTACTGAAAAGTTAGGTTTTGTGGGAAGAGAAGAGGGTGTGTCGGCTCAAGCAATAGTGCTGCTTAATGAAATTATTTAGGACATGAGTAAGAAAACACTGGTGCTTGGAGCAAGCAATAAGCCGGGAAGGTTTTCACTTCTTGCCATAAAAAAGTTGGTCGAAAAGGGTATTGAAGTGGTTGCTTTTGGTTCCCGCGAGGCCATTGTTGATGGGGTTCATATAGTAACTTACCCCATACATTACCCCGATATACACACGGTTACACTTTATTTGAGTCGAAAAAATCAAAAAGATTATATCGACTATATTCTACATCTTAACCCCAAACGAATAATATTCAACCCCGGCACCGAAAATCAGGAACTCTTCTTACTGGCTAAAGAGAAGGGCATTGAAGTACTTTACGATTGCACGTTAGTAATGCTGAGTACCGGAGAATATTAGGCCATTCTTTATGTTCTATACGCTATATATTTAAATTCATAGGATTGGTTACTTTTTCTTTCAGCAATATGTAGTTTAGCACCTCATTAACATGATCGACATATTTAAACTTAAGCCCTTCGATGTAAATGCCTTTAATTTCCGAAACATCCTTTTCATTCTGTTTCGAAAGGATTATTTCGGTTATGTTGGCACGTTTGGCTGCTAGAATCTTCTCTTTTATACCACCAACCGGTAGCACTTTACCCCTAAGCGTAATTTCGCCTGTAAGGGCAATGCCCTTCAGAACCTTACGTTGCGTAAATGCCGAAGCAAGCGAAGTCACCATAGTAATACCAGCCGATGGGCCATCCTTGGGTATTGCACCCTCGGGTACATGAAGATGAACACTCCACTTTTCGAAAGTTTCTGGGGCAATTTGTAATTTGTCGCCGAGCGACTTAATAAGTTGTAGAGCAATAACAGCCGATTCCTTCATAACTGCACCCAGATTGCCTGTTATTGTAAGGTCGCCCTTACCCCGGCTAAGCGATGTTTCAATGAAAAGTATTTCGCCCCCTGTTTCGGTCCAGGCCAAGCCGGTTACAACACCAGCAAGGTCGTTGCCCTGGTACGTGTCGGGCGAGAAACGGGGCACCCCAAGAATTTCTTTAAGGTTCGAAACCTTAACGGTTTTAGCGTAGGCTTCGTCGAAAGCAATTTTCTTAGCATAGTGCCTAACGATTTTAGCAATCCGTTGGTTTAACTTTCGAACGCCGCTTTCGCGTGTATAGCCTTCAATTGTTGCCTCAATGGTTTTTGGTGCTATGGTTAGTTGTTTTTCCGATAAACCATGCTCAGTCAGCTGGTTGGGAATCAGGTGGCGCTTGGCAATTTCTACCTTTTCCTCTCGGATGTATCCACTCACCTCAATGAGTTCCATTCGGTCGCGCAGTGCAGGGTTGATGGTGGCAATATTATTGGCGGTAGTTATAAAGAGCACCCTCGAAAGGTCGTACTCAACTTCGAGGTAATTGTCGTGAAAGGTTGAATTTTGCTCAGGGTCGAGTACCTCGAGCAGTGCCGATGCGGGATCTCCATGAAAGTCCTTTCCAATTTTATCTATTTCGTCGAGAATGAAGACTGGATTGGACGACTTGACTTTCTTAATGTTTTGAATGATTCGGCCGGGCATAGCTCCAATGTACGTTTTCCTATGTCCGCGAACCTCTGCTTCGTCGTGGAGGCCTCCCAGCGAAATGCGAGCGTATTTTCTGTTAAGAGCACGTGCAACCGATTTGCCAAGCGATGTTTTTCCAACTCCAGGAGGGCCGTAAAGGCAAATAATAGGCGCCTTCATGTCGCCTTTCAACTTAAGCACCGCAAGGTGCTCAAGTATACGTTCTTTCACCTGCTCAAGTCCGAAATGGTCCTCATCGAGAATTTGTTGAGCTCGCTTCAGGTCGAAGTTATCGTCGGTATACTCATTCCAGGGAAGATCTAAAAGCAATTGAACGTAGTTTAGTTGAACCGAGTACTCGCCGGCCATTGGGTTCATACGGCTAAGTTTGTTCACTTCGCGATCGAATACCGTTTCAACTTCCTTACTCCACTTCTTCTCCTTTGCTTGTTTCTTTAGCACCTCAATTTCTTGTTCTATTGGGTTGCCTCCCAACTCGTCCTGTATGGTTTTCATTTGCTGGTGCAGGAAGTATTCGCGCTGCTGCTGGCTCAGGTCGTTGCGGACTTTGCTTTGTATATCGTTTTTAATCTCTGCCATTTGAAGTTCCCGCGAAAGGAAATGGATCAACTGAATGCTTCTATTCTTCAGGTCGTTTTTCTCGAGCAGCTGCTGTTTGTCGCCCGATGGGAACTCCATGTTGGAGCAAATGAAGTTTATGAGGAAGTAATTGTTATCGATGTTTTTAACTGCAAACCCTGCCTCCTGGGGCATATTAGGAGTTAGGTTAATAATTTTTAAAGCATAATCCTTAATAGAACTTATAAGGGCTCTGAACTCCTTGTCGGTTTCATCAATATTTTCGTCGGTAAGCACCTTAATCTTAGCCTGAAAGTAGGGCTCTGAAGTAACGAACTGCTCCACTTCAAAACGATAAATACCCTGAAGAATAACCGAAGTGCTGCCATCGGGCATTTCTAATACCTTCAGTACCCGGGCAATGGTTCCCAGCGAGTAAAGGTCCGAAAAGGTTGGCTCCTCTTTGGTTGCATCGATTTGGGAAACAGCGCCTAAAATGCGGTTTTTCTGCGACAGATTCTTAATAAGCCGAACCGATTTATCGCGACCGATGGTAATAGGAAGCACTATGCCCGGAAAGAGAACGGTATTGCGTAGCGCAAGTATTGGTATTGTAGAGGGGACATCGGCTATTTTAACGTCGGCTATCTCGTCGGTAATTAATGGAATGAAGTCAGCGTCAGTATCGAGGGTGTCGGTTAAACTGGGCGTTACAATTTTTACTTCGTATTTATTGCTCATGATTAATTTTGTGAAAAAAGTATTCGAATGCATGACAAAATGGCTCCAGTGCGGAACGCTTTGTGTTGATTTGCTTACTTGGCAATGGTTATGCCAAAAGCAAATTACTTTCGGAAAGCGCTTGTTTCGTTGTAAATGTGTGTCAGAATTTCCGAGTCAATATTGGAAAGGTCTATTCCTCTGCGTTCCATAACTTTTGTGGCTGTTTCGAGCGCCTTATCGATTTTATAATCGGTAAAACCTTGGGCTCCACCCCATGAAAAGCTGGGAATGAAGTTTCGAGGAAAGCCATCGCCAAAAATATTGGCACTTACCCCTATTACCGTTCCCGTGTTAAACATGGTATTTATGCCACATTTCGAATGGTCGCCCATTATGAGCCCGCAGAATTGAAGCCCCGTATCGATGAACCCTTTTTTAACATAGTCCCAAAGTTTAACCTGGGCGTAGTTGTTTTTTAGGTTGGAGCAATTGGTGTCGGCTCCCAAATTGCACCATTCACCAATTACCGAGTTGCCCAAAAAGCCATCGTGTGCTTTATTAGAAAATCCAAAAATCACACTGTTATTTACCTCTCCGCCAACCTTACAGAAAGGGCCAATGGTTGTAGGTCCATATATTTTTGCACCCAATTTCAGAACAGATTGCTCACAGAGTGCAAACGGCCCTCGTACCAATGAGCCTTCCATCACTTCGGCATGGTTGCCTATGTATATTGGGCCAGTGCTGGCGTTTAATACAGTGCATTCAACGGTTGCGCCTTCCTCAATAAAAATTTTGCTCGGGTTCATTACGGAGTTGGTTGAAGAGATGGGCTCCGATTTCCGATTTTTTGTAATAAGTTCGAAATCAGCCTCAATTGCCTGCCCGTTCAACGAAAAAATATGCCAGGGGTGAATTATTTCTGTAAATTGGTTTGTATACTCCACATGCTTGGTAAAATGCGAAGGGGCAGGCGAGTATCCTGCTAAGGGTTTGCTGTTGAGTTTGCAGGCAATTACCGTTCCCTTGCTTACTAAAGCCGATTCGAGAGGCAAATTTAGTATTGTTTCAGCCAGCTTAGAGCCAGGAAGTACACCGCCATTAATTAATGTGTAAGCGCCGCTTTGACTGGTAGTTGGAAATTTTTTCGAAAGATATTCTGTTGTGAGGTGACTACACCTGGCACCAAGCATTCTTTCCCATTTTTCACGAATGGTGAGGATACCTACCCTTATTTCAGCAACGGGGCGGGTGAACGTAAGAGGGAGCAGGTGATTACGACGATGGTCGTCGAAAAGTACGAATAAACTATTCATGGTACAAGAAGTTTATTGAAACGAATGAAAGCAAAGGTAACCTATTAGGTTATCTGTGCAAAATTAAAAAGCTCCCACTACGGGAGCTTTTTAATTTTGCAGCCTGTTTTGAGGTGCGACAATTACTTGGTGCTCTTGTCCATGTGTTTTTTGTACTTGTTCATGAACTTATCTACGCGACCAGCGGTATCAACAAGTTTCATCTTTCCAGTGTAGAATGGATGCGAAGTGTTGGAAATTTCCACTTTGTAAAGAGGATAAGTAACGCCGTCAATGTCGATGGTTTCCTTGGTGTTTACGGCCGATTTGGTAACGAAAACATGCTCGTTCGACATGTCTTTGAAGGCTACCAGTCGGTAATTCTTTGGATGGATGTCCTTTCTCATTTTATTATATGTTTTGCTTTTAATTCTAAAACTATATTACGGGCTGCAAAATTATGAAGCATTTTGATAATAACAAAATTAACGTGCTGTTTTTTTCCAAAATGCTAAGGTTGTTGTTTCGCTTAATTTCTGCGCGACAATTTGGCAAGGAGTTTCAGGAATTCGATGTAAAGCCATATTAGTGTTACCATTAAGCCAAATGCACCGTACCACTCCATGTATTTAGGGGCTCCCATGTTTGCACCCTTTTCAATAAAATCGAAATCGAGTATTAGGTTCAGGGCAGCAACCCCCACAACCACCAAACTTATACCTATGCTGAGTGGACTGCTGTCGTGCATGAACGACATGGAAATGCCAAAGAACGATGCGATGAACGAAATGAAATACATTAAGGCAATGGCTCCGGTTGCAACAATTACACCCGTTTTAAATTTGGCCGTGGCTTTAATGGCGCCAGTTTGGTAGGCCAAAAGCATAAGGAAGAAGGTAGCGAAAGTTAGCCCAACAGCCTGCATAACAATTTGCCCGGTATACTGGGCTGCCATAAAGGCAGAAAGGCCTCCCAGTAGCAAACCCTGAAGTATTGAGTATAATGGAGCGGTATAGGGTGAGTATTTAGGCGCAAAAACAGTTATTAAAGCGGTAACAAGACCACCAATACCCCCAACAATCATCCATGTAGTCATTTTGGGTATTGCTAGTTCGGGAACGGTGCTAAAGAAAAGGTTCCAGGTGTATACTGCACCCAGAATCACCAGTAGAAGCATAAGCATCGATTTCTGAGCAGTTCCCTTTACGGTCATAGTAGTGCTGCTCGATTCGGTTCGGGCACGCGAAAAAATTTGTTCGCTAAAAGCGGGATTCGATGAGTTAAACATATTCGAAAATTTAAGTTAGTCGGCGCAGGTTAAACAAACCACGTTCCAAAAGGTTTTTATGTCAAAACGACGTTTCTAGTATTTCTAATCAAATTCGAAAAGAAGCTGATTGCCAATCCATGCTTTTATAGCGCTTTGCGATTCGGCAAGCCTAATGGCTGTTGCATGAGTTTTTGCTAATAAATTTTCGCTTCGGTAGGCAATTTGTCTTAGCGCACCCACAGCGTAGCCTGTATAATTGAATTCTTGTTCGTTGGGAAGGTTCTCAACCAGATCGAAATAGGCTTCGAATGCTGCATCCTTTACTTGTGGGTCGGTGGCTTTTCGCATGGCAATTATTAAGCCGGCCTTAATGAGCAATGGGTCGTCGCTTAGGCACCACTCAATGCTGCGAGAAAGGGATGCATCTGCTTTCCAGAAAAGGTTTGAGCAGGTTTGCTCAACAATTTCAATGTTTTTGAAATGCTTGCTCCATTCGTCTATTTGTTCGCCCGAAACCTGCTGGGGATCGTCGATCATGGTTGCCAGTATTTTACATTCCCTAATGTCCTGCTCATATAGGGCTAGTGACAGCGAGTGGTTCCCTTTATAGTCAATGGATATTTCTTTAAGCTGGGGAATAGAAACTCCATAGCTAACGGGATATACAATGCCTAACCTTCGCATAGAATCCACCGTTTCACCATTACGGAGGTGTCGAATTTTAGAAACTACTTCGAGTACTATCTCAAGAGGTGCCATTGTTTATTTAGTTTATTAGTAAAAACCTCGATGCTAAGTATGATGCAGCTAAAACGATACTCCATAGAGCATATTCTTTTATGGGGATATATTGGTTGGGTTTAATATCATGTGCTTTATAAAGATAGGAAGCTATTAGGATTTTCTCCGTCATAAAAGCAACTACAGTTGCCATGGCTATCCCTTCAATGCCCCACCATTGCATCCATAATAAACTGAGAGAAACATTAATAATAAGTTCAATAAAAGCAATGGCTACGAGCGGAGCAGTTTTACCCATGCCAATGGCCACAGTTTGCGGAAATACTAGTCTGCTCGAAATTAGAAGCAAATAAATCATAAAAATATAGCTGCTGGCTTCAAATTCGGTACTGAAAACTATTCCGTAAAGAGTTTTAGCAGAGAACATGAGTAGAATTGAAGCCGGGAACAGCCACCGCATAAGATTGCGAGAACGATTACGAAGTTGGGTAAGAGCATTGCCCAGATTATTTCCAAAAAGAGGAAGAAGCGCAGTACTAAGCCCATTGGCTAGGAGCAGTGTAAGCGGGAAATCTTTTGCTCCATAACGATAAAGCGCAAATACGCTCGATGAGAAAAAGGTGGTTATTATAATTGTGTCGGCAAAATTTGCCGAATTTCCTAGTAGGTATTTTATTGAGAGCGGAAAACTTTGCTTCAGCCATTTGGTAATAAAGCCGAAATGGAAGCTAAACGCTGAATGTTTGCCAATGAGTACTGCAAGCCAGGCAATTCGAAAGAGAGATATGGCAATTAATCCCCCAATGGCCTCTTTAATTCCCAAATTAAAAAAAATGGGCATAATAACACAAACAACCTGTAATGCATGGCTCACAAAGCCATATAAAATCATTTTTTTGGGTTTGTTTAAAAGGAGGTAAACAAACTCGGTAAGTTGCCCCATTGAACTTAATATGGTATATGCCATTGCAAGTTTAAAGAACGGGAAGCTGCTAAGAGATTCTGTTTTGCGAAGAATATTTTCGAGTAAAAAGCCTAACCCACCAGAAGCAATGCTCAGAACGGATATGGTTACGGAGATGTTGAAAAAAGCCGAAGTTTTTTCAATCCCATTGGTTTTGGAATAAAGCGGTAAGAATGCCTGAATGCAACCATTTATCCAGTAAAAAGTTAGTAGGTTCGATAGGAAAAGCGCACTTTCGAAAAAGCCAATTTCAGAGGAAGATATGCCAAGTTTAACAAGTGCAATATTAATAATAATGAGGCTTCCAAAACGAATAACCTGAAAGAGCTGAAGCGCTCTAACGTTGTCAATATTGAACATAGTGGATTTCATGAACCAATTTGAATGCTAATATAACCAAATACTATTTCTAGAAGTTTAGCAGAGGCATTTCAAGTTGGTAAATTCGATAAAAAAAATTAGAAAGCTTTGGAGCATCTAAAAAATAATTATCTTTGCACCCGTTAAATGGTGGATGTAGCTCAGTAGGTTAGAGCATCAGATTGTGGTTCTGAGGGTCGCCGGTTCGAGTCCGGTCTTCCACCCAAGGGTCTCGGCTTCCGAGGCCCTTTTTTGCTGACGCAAATCATCAAATATATTAGTTTAGTTCTTGCAATTCTTTGTTTGGTGTTGTATTTTAGATGTTGCATACCAAAGGTTTGATGGATAAGACTAAAACCATACTGAATCAAGTGAGCGACATGTACATGGCGGCAAATCCTAATTTCTTCTATAGCCAGTCTGTTTTTTTCCCCGTTTATATATGTACAGATTTTCCTGAACCCTTTATCAGCATTTACCATATCCAGGTCGACCAAATAGATATTCGCATTATGGAACAGGATGGCGAATCGGATTCTACGACCTCAAGAGCTTGCTTCTTCTTTAAAAGTTAACCCATTGTTATTTAAATTCAGTTTATGCGAATACCAGTTTTAATGGCTTTATTTGCCATATTTTTTAATGTCAGTGCATTGGCTCAAAATACAGCACTGCTGATTATCGATATTCAAAACTTTTATTTCCCGGGAGGTGCTACACCACTTGTTGAACCACAGGCAGCAGCAGATAATGCTGCCAAAATAGCCAATTTCTTCCGGAGCAATAATATGCCCGTTATTCATGTTAAGCACGTGTTCGAACCGGGAGGTGAAATTCATGCTACGGTTCAACCCCACGAGGGTGAAACTGTTTTTGAAAAGAAGAGCGTAAACAGTTTTGTAGGTACGGGTTTAAAGGAGTATTTAGACTCGAGAGGTATTAAAAACATTGTAGTTTGTGGTATGCAAACTCATATGTGCGTTGAAGCTGCTGTTAGGGCTGCATCGGATTTTGGTTATAGCGTAACGCTAATTCACGACGCCTGTGCCACCAGAGATCTTAAGTGGTTCGACACTGTTATTATGGCCAAGTACGTACATGAATCGACCCTCGCTACACTGCGCAGCTACTGCAAAGTTATGAGTGCAGAAGAATTTCTTGTAAAGTAGTTGTAAATTCTACCTGAAGGTAGGCTGTGCAAATGCTTTGACATCGGAATCGGTAATTTCTTTGTCGCAAAGTATAATAAGCCGCTCAATTACATTGCGAAATTCCCTAATATTTCCGCTCCAAGAATTTTTCTTGAGTTCCTGAATGGCTTCGCTGGTAATAGTTTTTACGGGCATTCCGTACTCTTCGCAAATTTGCTCGACAAAGTGATTGGCCAGAAGTGGAATGTCGTCGAGCCGATTCTTTAGCGAAGGAACCTGAATTACAATTACGCTCAACCGATGAAATAGGTCTTCGCGGAAATTACCCATTTCTATCTCTTTCTGAAGATTTTTGTTGGTGGCTGCTAATATGCGTACATTAACATTTATATCCTTGTCGCTGCCAACTCGGCTAATTTTATTCTCTTGTAATGCTCTGAGCACCTTGGCTTGCGCACTTAGGCTCATGTCTCCAATTTCATCCATAAACAGGGTTCCGCCATCGGCCTGTTCAAATTTTCCTTTTCGTTGCTTGATGGCCGATGTGAATGCACCCTTTTCGTGACCAAACAGTTCGCTCTCAATTAGTTCCGATGGTATGGCGGCGCAATTCACTTCAACAAACGGCATATGGGCACGTGAACTCTTCTCGTGTAGCCATTTGGCTACCAATTCTTTGCCTGTTCCATTTTCGCCTGTAATTAATACTCTTGCATCGGTAGGTGCAACTCTGTCAATCATTTC
>JBBIRB010000049.1:0-18998 GCA_037442025.1 Bacteroidales bacterium
CCGCTACCGCACGACTCCTGTCGTGTGGTAACGAAGTAATAAAAGAGCAAAATTAAACCCAGCCATTGAGCTGGGTTTTTTTGCTTTTTTGCAACACGAAACATTGGCTTCGCCGAACCTATCTGCCGATAGGCAGACTCCCTTCGGTCGGTTCGTGCGGCAGCAATGCTTTTTGCATTAAAGACAGACTCTCCATCGTCCCAAGGGCATATTGAAACAAAAAGCAAGTTAACAGTCGGAGTGCGACTTATAGTCGTGCCCCAACTGAAATAAAAAAGCCCCGATTTCTCGAGGCTTTTTTAATGTATATAAGAATTGCAAATTACTTGCTCTCCAGATACTCTCTTTTAATTTCGTTAAAAGTTTCCTTCACCGAAATAATTTTTTGGGCAAGGTATGCATTGGTGCCAGCAAAAGCGTAGCCGCTGTTAAAATTGCCCTTAAAAGCGCTGTAAAGTGCCGAAATTATACAGTAAGGGCTCGACGATACTTCGCAGGTGCGGATGCACTTAAACGGACAGCGAATGGGTTGCTTTATGCCCAGCATAACTTTATCGAGAAAACCATTGCTAATGGCTCTGCCAGGCATTCCTACTGGACTTTGAATGATTTTAATATCTTCGGCACTAGCGTTAATATAGGTTTGCTTAAAGGCGTCGGAGGCATCGCACTCGGTGGTGGTTACAAATCGGGTTCCCAGCTGCACTCCCGAGGCACCTAACTTCATAATGTCGTGTATATTCTGACCGGTATAAACTCCGCCAGCAGCAATAACTGGGATTTTCACATTGTAAAGTTCTTCAAATACCTTAACCGTAGAAACCACTTCGGGAATAAGTTGCTCAAGCGAGTAGTTCTCGTCGTTTATTTGTTCGGCTTTAAAGCCGAGGTGTCCGCCTGCCTTTGGCCCTTCAACCACAATGGCATCGGGAAGGTAGTCGTACTCCTTTTTCCATTTTTCGCAAATAATTTTTGCAGCTCGTCCCGACGAAACAATGGGAACCAGCTTGGTGGTACTGTCGCTTTTAAGGTAGCCTGGGAGGTCGAGGGGTAATCCTGCTCCGCTGAAAATGATATCGGCTTTTTCGGCAATGGAGGTTCTCACCATATCGGCAAAGTTCGACATGGCCACCATAACGTTAACACCAATTACACCAATAGTTTTTTCACGTGCCTTGCGCAGCTCCTCTTTCAACCCTTCAATGCTTGCCTCAAGGTAATCGGCAGCAAGGTTACGGTAGAGCAATCCTAAGCCTGCACTCGATATTACACCAACACCGCCTTCGTTGGCAACGGCAGCAGCCATTCCCGAAAGCGAGATACCTACTCCCATACCTCCCTGAATAATTGGTACAGGGATGGCCAAACTGCCAATACGTAATGGATTCATCATACAATATATTTGTTTTTAAAGATAATGTAATATCAAAAGAACTTATAAATAGTTTAGTCGGCGATAAAAGTAAACTATTAAGTTAAATAACCATTTTAAACGGCTGATTAATTATTGTTATTTAGCTATTTTAAATTTAAAGAAATATGTACTTTTGAAAAAAACTAAATCCGATAGCATTTACATCTACTATTTTACTTTTACTGAAAAAATATCCTAAAAGCACTCTTAATGCAAAAACTAGTACAGTACTACTGCGAATTACCCACTACTTTCCGTCGCCCTCTTTGGCAGCTTTGGCATAAGCTAATTCTGAAATTCGATAAGAATAAGGAGGCGATTTTTATGAATTACGGCTATCAGAGTTTGAATGGAGATGAAAAATTGGGCCTATTTACCCCACGCGACGAAGAAAACCGATACTGCATTCAGCTATACCACCACGTTGCCAGTCAGGTTTTGCAGGATGGCAAGGATATTCTTGAGGTAGGATCGGGGAGGGGTGGCGGTGCCGAGTTTTTAACCCGTTATTTAAAACCAAAGTCGTATATAGGAATCGACATTTCGTCGAGCGTAATTGCATTTTGCAATAAAACCCATAAACAGCCAGGCCTCTCGTTTAAAAAGGGCTTTGCCGAAAAACTCGAGTTTCCCGACCAATCGTTCGATTCGGTTGTAAATGTCGAGTCGGCTCGTTGCTACGCCAATATTCAGGGCTTTTTTAACGAAGTGTATAGAGTGCTTAAACCTGGGGGGCACTTCCTTTTTGCCGATATGATTGTAAAGGGAGAAATTGACGAAATTCGTGAGAAACTGAAGCATAGCGGGTTGGAGCTTGTTCAGGAGCAAAATATATCGGCCAACGTGGTGAAAGCCCTCGACCTCGATCATAACCGACGGAATAAAATGGTTAATACCTTTGTACCAAAGTTTCTGCGAAAGTCGTTTTTGCAATTTGCAGGAGCCAAAGGCTCCGAAAGGTACGATGCCTTTGCCTCAGGACGAATTGAGTACTGGAGCTTTTTGCTTGTAAAGAGTTAGCAAAACTACTGTCCGCGCAGCGTTTAAGGTATAACTCTCGTTCGGCTCAGCTTATTTGCAATTAAGAACTTTACCATAAATTGCACAAAGCACTTCTCAAAGTACACAAAGTAATGCAAATAGGGCTTTAGCTTAGTGTTCCTTAGTATTCCTATGTGCTCCTGCCTGACGGCAGGCAGGCTTTGTGGTTAAAATATAGTTGAATCCTCATTTATAATTCATACAAAACGACATTGATTGAGGAAACCGCAAAATGTAAAACATGTAAAAGTAAAATGCAGAATAACTAGTTAGCCCGAGGCTGCCCGAATGAAACAGCCACGTTCGCGTGCAACTTCTGACTCGTGCGCTCAATGGAATTTCCCTTTTCTTACCCATTTACTCTTTCGATTTACTACAACCCTTGTCTGCATTGCCTTTGGCAACTTTTTAATTCATTTTAACAATTTTTTTACCAATTTTATTGCTTATAAATAAAATGCGCAATATTTTTGACTGACCATTCGCTCAATAAAAAAGAATTTAAATATCCATATTGAATGATTAATATATCAATTGGTTGAATATACAGTCATAATTCATGTCGCCACGTACTGCCATACAAAACACCGAAATTCGCGAGGCCAAGCGTGCCCAAATTATGGAGGCGGCTCTCGACCTGTTTGCCAATAAGGGCTTTCATGCCACCAGCATCGAACAGATTGCCCAAAAGGCTTCCATATCAAAGGGACTTATGTACAATTACTTTCCCAGCAAGGAGGAGCTTATGCGCAGCATTGTTGTTTCGGGTTACGAGAAACTAAACGAGGCTTTCGACCCCGACCACGATGGCATTTTAACTCGCGACGAGCTGATTCTTTACATCAACGATGTTCTGGCCCAAATAAATTCGAACCCCCTTTACTGGAAATTGTACTTCTCACTTACCACGCAACCCGAAGTGCTTAAGGAGTACCTAATGCCACTTGCCGATAGGGGACAGAATGTTTTCAACATGCTCGTTAACTATTTCCAGCGGAAGGGAGCCGAAAATCCTATGGTTGAAGCTTACTTTTTCTCGTCGGTTATGAAAGGGGTAAGCATGATGTACCTTTTCGACCCCAACTACCCAATAAAAGAGATTCGTAAAATTTTATTCCAACGTTTTTTGTAATTTAATTCGGTTACTATGACAAAGTATCTTTTAACATCCGTGCTATTGGCTGCAGTATCGCTGGGTCAGGTAAGCGCCCAAAGCCTGTCGGCTAAGGAAATTGTTAAACGCAGCGACGATTTGATGCAGGGCGAAAGCTCCGTTAGCACCATGACAATGGAAATTGTTAGGCCCACCTGGAAGCGTAGCATTTCGTTTAAAAGTTGGAGCAAGGGGCGCGAAAAGTCCATTACCCTCATTACCGAACCTGCCCGCGATAAGGGTCAGTCGTTTCTGAACGTGAATAAGGAGATGTGGAGCTGGAACCCTACCATAAACCGCCTCATTAAGTTGCCACCCTCAATGCTGTCGCAGGGGTGGATGGGCAGCGATTACACAAACGACGATATTCTGAAAGAATCGTCGGTTGTGAACGACTACGACCACACTCTCGTTGCCGAAAAGAGCCTCGAAGGTTACACCTGCTATGTTATTGAGTTAAAGCCCAAGCCCAATGCTGCTGTGGTTTGGGGCAAAATTGTAACGTACATTACTAAGGATAAGTTTTTCACCTTAAAAGCGGAGTACTTCGACGAGGAGGGTATTCTGGTGCGAACTCATAACCTGAGCGCTATAAAAAGAATGGACGATAGGGAGCTGCCAACCCGAATTGAGATTGTTCCGGCCGACGAGCCTGGCAATCGAACCATTGTAACCATTGAATTCATTCAGTTTAATGTAAAATTAACCGACGACTTCTTTTCGCAGCAAAATATGAAGCGATTGAGATAACAAAAATTTTTTGGAATGAGAACCTTTTTGAAAATGGCCTGGCGTAACATTTGGCGAAACAAGCGCCGGAGCCTTATTACCATCGCATCAATAGTGTTTTCGATGCTGTTCGCTTTGGTTATGCGATCGATGCAGGAGGGAACCTACTCGCTTATGATAAGGAGCGTGGTTGATAGCTATACGGGCTTTATTCAAATTTCGGGGAAGGATTTTCGCGACGACCGCACTCTGGAAAAGAGCATTGAATTTTCCGACGAATTAAAGGCCATTATCGAGGGTAATAGCAATGTAAGTCACTACTTGCCTCGTATGGAGTCATTTGCATTGGCCTCTACCGGAAGGCATACCAAGGGTGTAATGGTAACAGGGGTCGATCCGCTTAAGGAGGATGCATTCACCAAACTTTCGGGTAGAGTGCGTAGCGGTAACTATTTCCACAATGGCGATGGGGGAGTTTTGGTGGCCTCCCGATTGGCAAAGTACCTGAATCTATCCGTTGGCGATACGTTAGTGCTCATGGGACAAGGTTTTCAGGGCGTTTCGGCAGCGGGACTATTTCCCGTAAGGGCCATTGTGGAGCTACCCAACATTGAACTCGATAACTCGTTAGTATTTATGACCATTGACGATGCGCAGCTATACTTCGATGCGCCCAACAGGGTAACTTCAATTGCCATCGATTTGCATAACGCCAAGCAGATAAACGAAACCCAGTTGCAATTGGCTCAGCAGCTCAGTTCGGAATGGTTTGTGGTGGAACGCTGGGATCAAATTCTGAAAGAGCTGGTGCAGATGATAGAGTCGGACAGAATATCGAACCAAGCGCTTCTATATATTCTTTACATTGTAATAGGATTTGGCGTTTTTGGCACCCTACTAATGATGGCTACCGAGCGCAGGCGTGAGTTTGGTATGATGATGGCCGTGGGCATGAAACGGAGTAGGATTGCCAGCATGCTGGGGCTCGAAATTCTTATACTTAACGCCACAAGCGTTTTGGTGGGTTTTGTGGTTAGTTTGCCTGTGCTAATAACCCTACATCTCAATCCCATAAGGCTCACAGGCGAAATGGCTGATATGATGGAGGCGTACGGGTGGGAGCCAATAATTCCATTCTCGGTGGAGCATGGTTTTATGATTGAGCAGCTGCTTGTGGTTTCGCTTCTGGTAATAGTTGCGGGCATAGTTCCTGTGGTTAGCACATCGCGGTTAAAACTGCAAAAAGCCCTAAGAGGTTAGTTTGTTTATATTGAAAATTGAACGATATGATTTGGTCGATTAGTTTTAAAAATATTTGGCGTAACAGGGTGCGTAGTCTGGTTGTAATTATGGCAATGGGGGTAGGTTTAACGGGTGGCATAATTGCAGTTGCCATGATGCAGGGAATGGTAGACCAAAAAATTGATGCTACCATTTATACCGAACTCTCGCACATTCAGGTGCAGGAGCCTCAGTACCTCCTTAACCCCGAGTTAATGGAGTATATACCCAATGCCGATTCGGTACTGACTTTTGCTCGGTCGTTGCCACAGGTTAAAGCCGCTACAAGGCGTACCCGTGTTCCGGTTATGATAAATACTGCGCGTGTTTCAACGGGTGTAAATTTGGTGGGCATTGAGCCCGGGGAGGAACGTGCTGTTTCGGAACTTTTCCAGACGGTATGCGACTCATGCGGGAATTTTTTCGATAACGAAAGAACCAATGAGATAGTTATAAGCAAACCCTTGGCTAAGCGCCTAAAAGCCAAACTACGCTCGAAGGTGGTGGTTACCTTTCAGGATACTGCAGGGAACCTAACCGGCGCAGCGTTTCGGGTGTCGGGCATTTTTAAAACCTTCAACTCAGCCTTCGATGAGTCGAACGCTTTAATTCGCTCTTCCGAGCACCATCAGCTTACAAGTTTGCCCATTGCGGCCTCTCACGAGGTAGTTATGGTGCTTCATAATGGAAAGGATTTGGCCGAGGTAAAGCAGCTGATTGCAGGTCGATTCCCCAGTTTATCGGTGCGAACATGGAAGGAAATTCAACCCGAAAATGCCATGCTTTCCGACTGGATGGCCGTTATGAACTATTTCATTGTAGGTATCATTCTGCTTACGCTGGGTTTTGGTATTTTAAATACCATGCTTATGGCGGTTATGGATAGGGTGAAGGAGATTGGAATGCTTATGGCTATTGGCATGAGTCGTGCCCGCGTTTTTAGCATGATAATGCTCGAAACCATTTTTCTTTCGCTTATTGGTGGTGCGTTTGGCACGGGGATTAGTCTGCTGCTGCTCAAATTGTTCGAGAAGAATGGCTTCGACTTCAGCATGTACAGCGATGCATTCGATAAGCTGGGTTACCCTTCGGTAATTTACCCAAACATTTCGAACGATTTTTTTGTGGGGTTAACCATTCTGGTCTTTCTCACCGGCATACTTTCGGCTATTTACCCTGCTCGCAAAGCAGTTAAGTTGAAACCTGTAGAAGCAATTAGGACTGATACGTAGAGAATTGAGTTATTGAGTTGATTGAGTCCGAAGTCCGAAGTCGGAAGTCGGAAGACAAAGCAAAAAGTAACGCTTAAAGAACAATGAGCAACGGAACATTTGAACAATAGATCAACCGAACATCTGAACATTTGAACATTTGAACAAATAAAGCTGACTACTAACAGAGAACTGACCCTTTGACAAACTCAGGGCACGCAACCGACAACCGAGAACCGACCCTTCGGGAGCCTCAGGGCACGCAACCGAGAGCCGACCCTTCGGGAGCCTCAGGGCAAGCAACTGAGAACCGACCCTTCGGGAGCCTCAGGGCAAGCAACCGAGAACTGATGTTTAACATTAATGCATATTGCAATGAAAACAATTGAAGTTAATAACCTAAGCAAAATATACAGGCAGGATCATATTGAAGTGCCTGCAGTTAACAACGTATCCTTATCGTTCGAGAAGGGCGAATTTACAGCTCTGGTTGGACCGTCGGGTTCGGGAAAAACTACCATGCTCAACCTTCTGGGCGGCCTCGACCAACCCACTTCGGGCGAAGTAATAGTTGATGGTGTTCGAATCGATAATCTGAAGTCGGGTCAACTAACGAATTTTCGCTTAAACAATATTGGTTTTGTTTTCCAATCGTACAACCTCATTCCGGTGCTCACAGCCATGGAGAATACCGAGTTTATTATGAGTTTACTAAAGTGGCCCAAAGAGAAAAGGGAGCAGCGCGCAACCAATTTATTAAAAGCAGTAGGATTGGCCGATAAGTTGAAGAGCCGACCCTCACAAATGTCGGGTGGACAGCAGCAAAGGGTTGCCGTGGCAAGGGCACTGGCATCGCGTCCCAAGTTTATTTTAGCCGATGAACCAACCGCCAACCTCGATTCTAAATCAACCGAAAACCTTCTCGATATTATGGAGCAATTGAATAGGGAGGAGGATATAACCTTTATTTTCTCAACCCACGACCAACGTGTAATTAATAAAGCTCGCAGGGTTGTTGTACTCGAAGATGGCCAAGTGGTAAGCGATGAAAAGAAGTGATAAATTATCAAACAAATAAAAAAGTACAAATATGGGTAAGTTGCATCTAAGGATAGTAGCACTAGGAGTGCTTTTCTTTTCCATAGCAACAAATATTTCTAACGCCCAAGAACTAAAAAAATACGAAATTGGGGGTTATCTAAAAGACCTGCAAACTGTTTTTATTCCTTCGCCCGATTCGTTGCCCTGGTTTAGCGACAATACGCTCGAAAACCGCCTGCGGTTTAAGTACTTTCCTGTAGAATGGATTACTGTAAATGCCGAAGCTCGCTCACGATTTATGTTTGGCGATTTTGTTCGGTTTGTACCCGGTTACCGTCAGAGCAATGAAAAGCATATGGGAAGTGTCGACCTCGCGTGGTCGGCTAGCGGTCGTAATTCGTATCTGTTCCATACCGAATTGGACCGATTGAATATTGATATCAATTTGGGGAAATGGCAGCTAATTGCCGGTAGGCAAAGGGTGAATTGGGGGCAAAATCTGGTTTGGAATCCCAACGACCTGGTTAATACCTATAACTATTTCAACTTTGAGTACGAGGAGCGTCCTGGAACCGATGCTTTTATCATTAAGTATCATCCAAACTTTTCGAGTGTGGCCGAGGCCATTTATGTTTATCACGAAAAATCCGATAGCCTTTCGGCTGCTGCACTTGTTCGGATTAACCGCTGGGGATACGACTTTCAGTTTTTGGGAGGCATTATTCAAACCGATTGGGCCCTGGGAACCGGGTGGAGCGGCAGCATAGGCCGAACTTCGTTTCGAGGCGAGGCAACGTGGCTGGCACCCCGTATCGATAAGGGTCAGAAGCATTCTGTTATTGCTGCCATTTCGGGCGATTACACATTTGGTACGTACAATAATTTTGTTCACTTTGGGATGCTTTTCAACTCTGCAGGGAAAACCGAAAATGCAGGTGGAGTAGCCCTTTTTACTCAGGAACAGTTGAACCCACGAAGTTTGAGCAGAGGAAAAGTAAACCTTTTTGGCCAGTATTCAACACAGCCCACGCCTTTAACAACGGTTGGCCTTTCGGCCATTGTAAACCCTTACGATGCTTCGGCATTCATTAGCCCCACTGCAACCCTTTCGGTTTCCAATAACTTCGACTTTACGGTTGTGCTAATCCTTTTTACTGGTGCCAACGGCACCGAGTATGGTGGTGTAGGCCAAATGGGCTACCTAAAGTTTAAGTACAGTTTTTAAAAAAACCAGAAACACTATCTTTTTACAATCATTCGTCTTTGAGTCTCAGAATGGTTTCTCACAATAACCGTATAAATACCTGCAGGTAGTTTCGAAAGGTCAACCTCAAACTGGTTTGTCGATTTATCTGCTTTCTGCAAGTTATAAACCACTGTTCCCGTTATGCTAATAATTTTAAGGGTGAAACCCTGCTGCCAGCTGCTTGGCAGTTCAATGGTGCATTTCCCGCTGGTGGGGTTGGGATAAATTTCAAACTTCGAGTGGTTTAGTTCGCCAACCGTAGTTGCTGGTGAAACATTCAAAACTCCGGTATGATTAGCTTGTTTTGTAGTGTTTGATGCAGTAAAACTGACTGAGAATTCGCCAACAGTTGAGAAGCTATGGCTCGGGTGCTGTTCCATCGAAACGTTACCATCGCCAAAATCCCAGAAAAATGCATATGCATTCTGCGTTTGCGAAGTGAATTGTATTGGCTCATTTACTGCTGGTGCCAAAGGCGCAATGGTGAACGAGGCAGACACATCGGCTGTATCGGCAATCATAATAGGAATAGTAATTTCGGCAATGGGTGGTGTTACGCAAACTTCGTTTCGGGCAGTAAGTTTCACTTGGTAGTTTCCTCCCCTTGTGTAACGGTGCTTTGGATTTTTATTCGTTGAAAAGTTCTGATTTCCACTTAATGGATCGCCAAAATCCCATTGGTAGTGTGTACTGTTTTGCGAAAGATTTACAAAGCTAACATCAACATACCCAAGCGATGCATCGATAGTAGGAAGTAAGGGGTAGGTGGCAAATGCCAAACGGGGTTGAAGGCACCGAACCGAATCGATGAAACTGACCGAAGCGAAAACCAAACCCGCTTCGGTTTCAGTGCCAACGGCAGTCAAAACAGGTTGTCCGTGGCTGGGCGACCACCATTGCATTTGGATCTCCGTGGTTGGTATCCGCATGGTGTCTCCCTCGTAAATGAGCGAGTCAATGCGCTCAGTTCGGGTTTGCAAGCGAATGGTTTGTGAAAAAGTTCCATAAGGGGTTTGCAGGGCGCCCCATCCATCAATTCGGTTTACCCTTTTTTGCCAACGTTTGGCAATAAGGTTGTAACCCAAAGTATTGAAGTTGGCGTTGAAACCCGAAACCGATGAGTCCTTGCTGCCATAAGTCAAGGGAAGTTTCATCAGCACATCGCTGCTCGAATACTTTACGGTAATGGGAACACTGTTGCCATCTAGTTTAATCTTCACTCCAATCATGGTGGCTTCAACCTTGGTAGAAGATGTTTTCAAAAACTCTGAGTAGTTTTCAAGTTCAGCCTCTACGAGAAATATGCCTTCGTTTTGCGATTTAACCAAATTTGACAGGCTATTCCATTGGGACAAGCAACTAAAATAATTGCCGCCATTGGCAAAGCAAGAAGCCAGAAAACTAAGAAGGTAACCGGAGTTGTCGCGCGAAACGAATTGGTAGTTGCGCTGGGTAGTTATCTCCAAATCGGAATAGTCCCAAGTGTAATTTTCGCCTGTTTGGGCGAAGTTATGGTTGACCAGAGTAGGCTCAGTGCCAACACTAATTATGTATGCACTATCAGCCTTTGCGTAGTTGGAGATGGTATATAAGGGCTGAGCCTCAGTTAATTGGCTTATAATGGCCATGACCATTAATAATGGTAACGATTTTAGTTTATTCATGTTTTATTCGTTAGTTAGTATAAGAAGATTGAACGAATACTGAACACCCAATGCAAAGGTATAGTAATGAATATCTTTAATCCCTTTAGTGATGCAAAACTTGTATTCGAATTTATTTATGGCAAACTCGCCTGTTAATCGTAATTGTGCTGGCCTGTCGCCAATGTTAAGGTAACCATGGTAACCCGATGCTTCGAGTTGTACCCCGTAATTTTTATAGGAAATACTAGTGCCAATACCCCAAAGAATGGCATCATTCTGAATGTTGCGGGTGATTTGCCAAACATAAAGTCCGCCCATACCATAGGACCGAATATTCCAATGGTCGGTATTGAAAATATTTTTTCCGAACGAAAGGTCGAAGTGGTAACCGGGTAAGTCGGTATAGCGGGCATTCTCAATATCGGAACCCGAGGCAATTCGAAGGTTTACTCGAAGAAGTATGTCGGGCCATTGGGAGCTCTGCAGGAGCGAAATGTAGGTTGAAAAATTCAAATCGCCTGTTGCAAAACCTTCAACGTTTCTGAAGCGCGCAGCCCTTTCGTCGCGAAGAACAGTATCGGTCATATACCTTTCGGCATAAATATGTAAAACCTCAACGCCAACCCGGCCGTTAGAAAAGGGCCAAAACAATCTGTAGCTTCCGTCGAGTGTTCTTTCTCCCTTTTGAACCTGCTGTTTTATCTGGCTTTCAACTTCAATTTGGTTTGGTAACCCCCCCTGAGGTAGTGAGGGTATTGGTAGAGCATTGGGCCCAAAGTAACCGGGTGAGTAAGTCATGTAGTCAGTCCAATGGGTGTATCCATCCCAATTGTGCTTGGCATTCCACCAGCTGAAGTCGATGTTCGATTGTGCAAAAATTGGGGTACGACAAATTAAAATAAGTCCGATAAAAGCTAGATTTAATTTATAAAGTATAGATCTAAGCATGATACAGAGTTACCATTGGCCTTTATAGCCGGTTGTTTTATATCCGAAAGGTAAGCCATTTATTTCACAACTACTTATAAAACCAATGCACAAGTAATAAATCTGCAATATTTTGTTTAATGTTTTGATATTTAGAGAAATGTTGTTTTTGTTGGGCATTAAAGAGGAATGAAAAGATATTAACACCCAGGCAAAATAATCAACACCAGCCAACATTTTAGCCTGCATGCTTGCTTCATATTGTTTTTTTTTAATTAATATTGTGTCAAATTAAGTGAATAGCATAAATGCATTTAAATATTAGGACCCAATGATTAGGTCGTTAGTTCTCTTGATTAACATGGTGGTAATGCTCTTTCTCAATATTTTTACCGGAGAAGAGGTTTCACTTAACATGAGGGTTCCCACAGAAGTTAGCGCCGGTTCCGAGTTCGATGTGGTTGTTACATTGAAAAAGGGTGAGTTTGAAAGTTTTGCACGTTATCTTCAGGAATTACCCCGTGGTCTTTCAGCCCAACTTATTGAAGCTAGTAATGCCAGTTTCACTTTTGAAGATCAGAAGGTAAAATTCATTTGGCTCAGACTTCCAGTTGAAAATGAATTTAAAATATCCTATCGCATTCGAATCGATGAAAGGCTCAAGGGCCGCTTTAATTTGAAAGGAGAATTTTCATATATCGATAAGAATGATCGTAAGTATTCCGAAACAAAGGTTGACAACATTACTATTTTACCTTCGTCGCGCATCGACCCGAATCTTATTGTCGATATTTCCGAGTTCCAAAAAACCATACCCGCTCAAGCTCCCGTTTCACTTTTGGCTAGTAACGTAAAGGTTGCCCGTCAAACTCCTTTCTTTACAGGTGAAAACAACGACATGGCCGTTCGAATATTGGTTAGCAAGGGAAATACCGAAAAGTTTGCTAAAATAGAGGAAGATATACCGCGAGGTTATCGGGCTGAGGCGCTTCAAACCCGCGATGCCATTTTTACATTTAAGGACAATAAAGCCAAGTTTCTTTGGATGAATTTGCCAACCGACCAGCGCTTTACAGTTGCCTATAAACTTTCACCTGAGGATGGTACAGGCCAAACTGAATTGAAAATTAAAGGAACTTTTTCGTTTATAGTAAACGAAATTACCAAGGTAATTGAAATTGTGCAGCGCGATGCCGATTTTACTAATTTGGATGCCCGCTACCTCGAGAGCATTTTGGCAACTATTCCATCCAGTGAAATATCGCCTGTTGTGTCTACTAGCACCCCAACAAGCGCATCTTTCACTGGTGCCGATGGGGGAAAAGAGTTTGAAGTAAAGTACCAGAAAATTGAGGATAAACCTCGCACAACTGGTCGAGTTGTTGAACTCGATAGGCAGTATATGCTCGAACCCGAAGAGGGAGTATACTATCGTGTGCAAATTGCCGCTGGTCACCGCTTGGTCGATATAAAAAGGTACTTCAGAAAGTACAAAATTACCGAAGACATCCGAACCGAGAAACACGAGGGTTGGTATAAGTATTCTATTGGATCGTTTGCAGAATACGTAGCGGCTCGAGACTATAGAGTGAAAATTTGGAACACTACTCCAATCGACGATGCCTTTGTGGCTGCTTACAATAACGGTACCCGAATTACAGTTCAGGAAGCCCTTATGATAACCAACCAGAAATGGTATAAGTAGCACGTTAAACCACATGCCATGACCTGTTGCCAACCCCAAATATCATTTCTGAACAAACTGGCTTTTTTAGTATTTGCAGTGCTTCTTTTCCCTACGGTTGCTTTAGCACAAACCGACGATGAGGACTTTTGGTTAGGTAAACTTCAAAGTGAGGTAGAGGTTGTTGACCCTGTATACATGCCCGTTATGTCGCTGGGTGCTGGTGTTATTCACTTTCTGGGCGATGTTCGGAATCCCGGAAACAACCCCTTGCAGGGTCAGTTTGGCTATAAACTTAATATATCCTCGTTCTTTGGCAAGAACTACTTCTTTAAAATAAACTTTTTTGGAATGCTGGGTAACCTTCAGGGTCACGATTTTGCAATATCTCGAGCATTCCAGCAGAATCCTGCACTTCTTCCCTTAGATAATTTTGGAAACCCTATTTACCATAATTCCTCATTCAGTTCGCAAATTGTTCAGTTGGGGCTAACTACCGAATACTCTTTCGGGCATTTTTTAGAGAAAAATAAGCGAACAAAAAAGTTTAAACCATACATATCGGTGGGCGCTTCGGTTCTTATTACTAACCCCAAAGGCAATTATCTCGATGGAAATTCAACCGATCAGTTTTACCACTTCTGGAGCGATGGAACCATACGGAATCTAGCAGAAACCGACCCGAATGCATGGAATAGCAACATTATAAAAATGGATAAGGAGTACGAAACCGACCTTCTGAAAGCCAATGTGCACGATCAGGGGAAGTTTAGTACCACCACTCCTGTAATTCCCATCGAATTGGGTTTCGATTTTTATCTTTCGTACCGAGTAAACCTTAGGGTATCGAGCACTTTAAACTATGCCTTTTCTAATAAACTCGATAATTACGATAAGAAAACAGCCGAACGCTATGGGCTTAAGGGTTCCAATATGGGCGATATGTTTTTGTTTACAAGCGTTTCTATGCATTTCGACCTGTTTTCCGATCCCAATGTTCTTCGGGTTGAGCAAATGTTTGCCGAAATTGACTACGATTACGAAGTTTTCTTTGCCGATGAGGATAACGATATGGTTTGGGATATTTGGGACCAATGCCCAGGAACCCCCTTTGGCGTTCCCGTGGATACTGCCCAAAACTCCATTAACAGAGGTTGCCCGTTCGATACCGATGGTGATGGAGTGCCCGATTACATCGATGAGCAATCCAATACCGCCTCTGGTTCTATTGTCGATAATCAAGGAGTGGCTCTTACTGCCGAACGTTTGGTTAGTATGTTCGAGAAGCCAACCGCTGTCAGTCGCGATGCAATAAAAGTTATTCCTGTTGCTCCCATTTGGACACGCAGTATCACATTCACCCCGGGTGAAATTCCTCGCAAATTCCGAAAGGTCGATTTAGATGGGGATGGGTACATTTCGTTCCAAGAGCTGCTGAAAGCGGTTGAAGCATTTTTCGATCAGAAACTCGACCTTTCACTCGAAGATATGTACGAACTGAACAACTACTTCTTTACACAGTAAACGACCCTTGCAATAACCTAAAAATACCTGCAAAACCAGAAGGGACAAATTATATTTGCCCCTTTTTTTATCCCATTTGGGGTGGTTTCCGATGTATGTGTCGTTTGAGGAATTGGGCAGTATGGTTGCTTTTCTGCTGCATTACAAACTCGGGGGTTCCTTCGCAAAGAACGTATCCCCCCTGTTCGCCCCCTTCGGGTCCTAAATCGATAATGTGGTCGGCCACTTTTATAACATCGAGGTTGTGCTCAATAACTATAACTGTGTTGTTTCTATCTACCAGGCGGTTTAGCACTTCAAGCAGTACACGAACATCTTCAAAGTGTAAGCCGGTTGTTGGCTCATCGAGAATGTAAAGGGTTTTACCAGTATCGCGCTTTGCTAGCTCCGCGGCTAACTTAACCCTTTGGCTTTCACCGCCCGAAAGGGTGGTTGATGGTTGGCCCAGGGTTATGTAACCTAAACCCACATCCTGCAGGGTTTTTATTTTATGATGGATGCTGGGGATGCTTTCGAAAAAGGTAACAGCCTCGGTTATGCTCATGTTCAACACGTCGGAAATACTTTTTCCTTTAAATCGCACCTCAAGAGTTTCTCTGTTGTATCGTTTCCCGTTGCAATCCTTACAGGTAATGTAAACATCCGGAAGAAAATTCATTTCGATGGTTTGTACGCCAGCGCCCTTACATGTTTCGCAACGGCCACCCTTAACGTTAAAGCTGAACCTTCCGGCTTTAAAACCTCGAATTTTTGCATCGGGGGTTATTTCGAAAAGTTTTCGGATGTCGGTGAAAACACCTGTGTAGGTTGCAGGATTCGAACGGGGTGTTCGCCCAAGAGGCGATTGGTCAACTTCCACAACCTTGTCGATATTGTCGAGCCCTTCAATTCTTTCGTGGGCCATTGGTTCGTCGAGCGAGCGATGTAGCTTGCGCGACAATGCTGGTAGTAATGTTTCGCTTATAAGCGTTGATTTTCCGCTTCCCGATACGCCTGTAACGCAAATGAATTTCCCAAGAGGGAAGCTAACAGAAATGTTTTTGAGGTTGTTGCCCGACGCATTAATAACGCTTATTTTTTTCCCTGTTCCTTCGCGACGTTTTTCGGGTAGAGGAATCTCGAGTTTGTGGCTTAGGTATTGGGCAGTTAGAGATTCCGAATGCGCAATTTGAAGGGGAGTACCTTGTGAAACTATTTTGCCTCCCAGCCTGCCTGCTCTTGGGCCAATATCGATAACATGGTCGGCGCTGAGTATCATTTCTTCATCGTGCTCAACCACAATAACCGAGTTGCCAGTATCGCGGAGCTTGCGGAGCGATTCGATGAGCCTTATATTATCGCGCTGATGAAGCCCAATACTAGGCTCATCGAGGATGTAAAGAACATTTACGAGCTTTGAACCAATTTGAGTGGCCAGCCGAATGCGCTGACTTTCACCTCCCGAAAGCGATGCTGAACTGCGACTCAAACTCAGATAACCTAAACCCACATCGATTAAAAAATCCAAACGTTCCTTAATCTCTTTAATTATCTCAAAAGCAATGGTGCGCTGCCTTTCACTCATTTGTTGGTCAATCCCTTCGAACCACTCCCTTAGCGTTTGAATATCGAATTGCGAGAGTTCAGCAATATTCTTCCCTCCAATTCGGAACCATAGTGCTTCGGATTTAATACGGCTTCCGTTACAGTTAGGGCATGTAACATGCTTAATAAACTGCTGTGCCCATTTGCTGCCCTTTCCACTGGCATCGTCGTTTTGCTGGTTGTATATGTAGTTTATTACACCTTCGAAACTCAAGAAGTAGCTGGTTCGAACCCCAATTCCGGTTTGTTTCAATGCGAACTGCTCCTCCGAGCCATAGAGAATGGTGTTAAGAGCTTCCTTAGGTATATCCTCTATGGGGTCGGATAAGGAAAACCCGTATTTGCTGGCAATGGCATCGAGCTGCCAAAAAATAAGGCTGCTTTTGTAGGGCCCAAGGGGTTCAATCCCTCCCTTTTTAATGCTGCTTTTTGGGTTGGGAATTATTCGTTTAATATCGGCTTCGGCTACAGTACCCAGTCCGTTGCAATGGGGGCATGCTCCATGGGGCGAGTTGAATGAGAAGGAGTGAGGTGCCGGTTCGTCGTACGAAATTCCGGTTGATGGGCACATGAGGTTGCGGCTGAAATAGCGAGTCTCGTTGTTCTCAATATTTAGAACCAGTATGGTGCCTTTCCCTTGGTTCATGGCTGTTTGCAACGATTCGCTAAGCCTTTTCCGCATATCCTCTTCGGCCCTAAGTTTGTCAATTACCAACTCAATGGTGTGCGATTTGTAGCGGTCCAGCTTCATGTCGCGCTTCATTTCAACTATTTCACCATTAATACGGCAATGTATGTATCCCTTTTTACGCAACTGTTCAAATAGTTCGCGGTAATGCCCCTTTCGGCCTTTAACAATGGGAGCCAATATGACCAATTTGCGATTAGCAAATTTGGAAAGGATAAGTTCAATGATTTGCTGGTCGTTGTATCGAACCATTTCCTCGCCCGTATTATGTGAGAAAGCAACAGATGCTCGAGCAAACAGTAGACGAAGAAAATCGTATATTTCAGTAATAGTACCTACAGTGGAGCGAGGGTTGCGAACGGTTGTTTTTTGTTCTATGGAAATTACAGGGCTTAATCCATCAATTTTATCAACATCGGGTCTTTCGAGGGTTCCTAAGAACTGGCGCGCGTAGGCTGAAAAGGTTTCAATATAGCGACGCTGCCCTTCTGCATAAATAGTGTCGAATGCCAACGACGATTTTCCGCTTCCGCTTAAACCTGTTATAACCGTTAGTTTGTAGCGAGGTATTTTTACGTCTACATTTTTTAGGTTGTGTACTCTGGCACCCTGAACGTCAATTTCGAGGGATTCGCCTTCCATTCTGTTCATGTTATGAAAACTATTGGTAAACCCCTTCTCTAAAGCCTTGGGTTGGGATTTTTATGAAGTAGGTTTTGCCAGCCCGGGCAGGAAGGTAATTCTCTCTGAGCCAAGGGTTGAGTTGCTTAATCATTTTATAGCTGGTTCCGTGTTTCTCGGCAAATTTGCCAATACTCGTAATGGTGGTGTCTACCTTTACCTGAAAAAAATCGATGGGTGGATACAAATCATCCTTTTCGAGGAAAAAACCGTAGGCTCTGGGATTTTCGAATATGGTTTTAAGCGCCAATATTCGAAAAACGTATCGCTCAGTCTCTTCGCCAAAAACCATATCGTAGTAGTTATTGTTAAGTTGTCGGTCCATTTGGCGATTTATGCCATTGCGTCCGAAGTTATAAGAAGCAGCAGCCATGGTCCAATTACCATACTGAGCGAAACTTTTATGAAGAAATGCGCAGGCTGCATAGGTCGATTTTTCTATATGGTACCTTTCGTCTACCTCTTTAGAAATTTCAAGTTTTAATTCGCGGCCAGTGCCCTCGAGGATTTGCCAAAAACCTACAGCCTTGGCAGGTGAAACCGATTGAGTAAGGGAACTTTCAGCTACAGCCAGATACTTAAAGTCGTCGGGGATACCCATTTCGCGAAGAATGGGCTCGATGATAGGAAAGAACCTGTTGGCTCTTTTTAAAAGCAAAACAGTTTGTGAATGCCAGTAAGTATTCACTTGCAGTTCCCTGTCGAGGCTTTCCCTAACATCGAACAAGCGCAGGGGCACTTCTTCGCCGGCAAATGTAAGTTTTTCAGGAATGGGTACTTGGTAAACTGCATTAAGTATGCGTAAACTATCGGGTATCTGTCTTTTACCAATAGATGCACCCGAACAGCCATGTTGCCATGGGAACATGGCAACAAAAAAACCTATAATTATTAGAAAAAGCGAAAACATATATACAGCAACGGGGCGCACACCCTTTAAGCTAGTTCTTCTCATTTTTGTAAAAAATGTTAGTATAACAAATAAAACAGCAAATATAGCCCATTTGTTATGGTTGGGTGAATAAATTGGAAAACAAATTTTTAAACAAATTGAAGTTTGATTTAACGACCTTGGACAATAAACTTTATTCTGAATCACTATTGTCCGATAAAAAATCATTGCTGGTTTTAGTGCTCAAGCCGCACAG
>JBBIRB010000050.1:0-18613 GCA_037442025.1 Bacteroidales bacterium
GTTCGCATGTAATGGAAGGTACGCAGAATGCCTTCGGTAGTACCACCCGATGTTCCAAACATTTTCGCTGCCGAACTACGAACGCCAAAAGGCGAATCGGCTTGCTGCGGTTCAATATTATCCATATCTATTCCATATAGCCTAATCATTCGAACCAATTCGCGGGTAGAGAGCACCGCATCCACATCGGAGAGACCACGAGTTGTCATTTCAACACGCTGAGCTTCGTTCTTCTTGGCTAAGCATGGCATAATTGCCACTGAGAATATGGCTCCGGGGTTCAGCTTCTGCTCCCCTGCAAATACCGATTTAATTACGGTTCCCATCATTTGCTGGGGCGATTTAACGGCGGACAGGTTGGGTAATAACGACGGGTAGAACTGCTCCACAAAACGCACCCATGCCGGACAGCAACTTGAAAGTACCGGGAAACCATTCCCTTCGTTAAGCCTTTCGTTTAGCTCATAGGCTGTTTCCATTATGGCCAAATCGGCTCCAAACGAGGTGTCGAAAACAAATTTGAAACCCATTTTCCTCAGGGCCGAAACTATTAACCCGTTCACATCCTTTCCGGGTTTTAGCCCAAATTCCTCGGCCAGTGAAACGGTAACCGATGGGGCATACTGCACTACGGCCATTAACGATTTGTTGTTGAGGGCATCCTGTACCTCGTCGATATTGGTACGCTCGTGCAGCGCACCCGTTGGGCAAACCATAACGCATTGGCCACAAGCAATACAGGTTGAAAAGTTGAGATCGCGATTCATGGTAGCCCCCACAAGCGTTCGGGCACCACGGTTTATGAACTCGAGGGTTGAAACCGATTGAATTTCGTCGCAAACCCTAATGCAGCGACCGCAAAGTATGCACTTGGCCGGATCGCGAACCACTCCGGGGCTCGAAAGGTCGAGTTTATGCCTAATTTTTCGACCCGAAATTCGGCGCTCACGAATATTAAAATCGACGGCCAAATTCTGCAGCTCGCAGTCGCCATTGCGCTCGCAATATAGGCAATCGTCGGGGTGATTACTTAAAAGTAGTTCGAGCAGGGTTTTGCGGGCTTTCACAACTCGGGGCGAATGGGTAATAATTCGCATGCCCTCCTCAACCTGGTTGGAGCATGCAGTAACCAAATTGGGTTTTCCCTCCACTTCAACCACACAAATACGGCATGCGCCCGTGGGGGCAAGCCCCTTCATGCTGCACAGGGTGGGTACTTTTATTCCATTCTTGTAAAGCGAAGCCAGAATGGTATCGCCCCTGCGAACCTGAATACTTTTACCGTTAACCTCTATGTTGAATGTCATAGTCCTTCGGTTTGTCTATTTGAAAAATACAGCCCCAAATTTGCAGGTGGTTTCGCATACTCCGCAACCAATGCACTTATCCTCAACCACAAAGTATGGCGAACGCGGAGTTCCAATAATTGCATTGGGTGGGCATTTTTTAGCGCAGGCCGAACAGCCTGTGCACTTTTCAATATCGATATAAAAAGTTCTGAGGTTTCTGCAAACGCTGGCTGAACACTTACGGTCGAAAATATGCTCTTCAAATTCGCTCCTAAAAGCCTTAAGGGTGCTAAGCACCGGATTGGGAGCGGTTTGTCCCAACCCGCAAAGGGAAGTATCGCGCATTACCTCGGCCAAACTTTCGAGGTGAATTACCCCCTTAAAGCGCTCCAGAGTATTATGTCCCTCATCGGTTATAGGCCTGCGGGTTATTCCATCGAGAATTTCGAGCATTCGGCGGGAACCCTCACGGCAGGGAATACACTTTCCGCAACTTTCGTGCTTCACAAAGTTCATGAAATACTTCACCAAATCGATCATGCATACCGTATCGTCGAGAACCGTAATGCCTCCCGAGCCCATGGCAAGGCCCTCGGCCTTCAGGGTTTCAAAATCGATGGGAGTGCTCATTTTATCCAATACGGCACAACCTCCCGATGGGCCACCCATTTGCACTGCTTTCAACTTTCGGCCCTGCTGAACGCCTTGCGCCAATTCAACAATACTCGAAATGCTGGTACCTAAGGGCACTTCAACCAGGCAGATTATATTCACCTTCCCCGAAACCGAAAAGAGCTTGGTGCCCTTCGATTTTTCGGTACCAATGGTTGCGAAGCGTTCGGCACCCTTGCTAAGAATTAAAGGAACGTTGGCAACCGTTTCTACATTGTTTATAACCGTGGGCTTACCGAATAGGCCGCTTTGGGTTGGAAAAGGTGGTTTAATGGTGGGCATACCCCTTTTCCCTTCGAGGCTTTTAATTAGTGCAGTTTCTTCGCCACATACGTAGGCTCCTGGCCCCTTTCGCAACAAAATATCGAGGCTAAAACCGCTATCGAAAATATTATGCCCCAGTAAACCAGCACTGTAGGCTTGCTTAATAGCTGTTTCGAGCCTTTCAACAGTTAATGCGTAGCGGTTACGGGTATATAAAATGGCTTTACTTGCTCCAATAGCATAGGCCGAAATGGCAATGCCCTCCACAACAAGGTGGGGCAGGCTCTCCATAAGCATTCTATGCATAAATGCTCCGGGGTCGCTCTCATCGGCATTGCAAACAAAGTATTTCTGATTGGCTGTTTCGGCCAGAGCCATTTTCCATTTGGTTCCCGTTGGGAATCCACCCCCTCCCCGACCCCTTAATCCGCTCAGATCTATGGTATCGCAAACCTGTTCGAGGGTTAGTCGGTTAATAGCATTATAAAAAGCGCTGTAGCCGCCATGGGCCATATACTCCTCAATGCTGGTAGGGCAAATCAGTCCCGACAACTCAAGAATTTCGCGCTTTTGTCCTTTAAAAAATGAAATTTCATCGAGAAACGGAACGCCGGTCCATGGCTGGTGTAGGGAATTTCTATACTGACCAATGGCATTATCGACAGGCAGAAAATTGTTCAGAATGCCGTCGAGCAGAAACGAAACATCGCCGGGCTTAACTTGCCGAAATGCCACCCGCGATTTACCTGGGATCTGAACCTCAACAATGGGCTCGAAAGAGCAAAGGCCATTGCTGCCAATTTCAATAAAATCGATATCGAGTTCTCGTTCTGCTATGTAATTCTGAATGGCCTCTTTGGTTTCCAGAGCACCAGCAGCAATGGAAGAAGTGGTAATACCAATAAGGATTGAGGGTTTGTTTAGTTTTTGCCGCTTCAACTGCAAAATTTGCCCTTCAACTAGCTTGCCATTCGACTCATCGACCCCCAGCACCTTTGCCAGAAGAGAGCTGAAACTACTATTTTGAGCGACCTGTTCCATTATTTTAAAAATATGAAAAACCTCATTTCGAAGCCGATAAATACTCATTAGAAAGAGCATCGAGCAAATCGGTCAACCCCTGCTCGGTTAGTTTACTGTAAAATTTTCCGTTTACCTGAATCGCTGGTGAATGGGCGCATGCACCCATGCAGGGCACTACTTCCAAACTGAAAGCACCGTTTCGTGAGGTTTGGCCTACCTTTACCTTCAGCCGTTTTTCAATTAGTTCAATGAGTGAAATGGCACCCATTAGGTGGCACGAAGTGCCATGACAAACCCGTATGTGGCAGGCCCCCTTAGGTTGAAAGCGAAACTGGTTGTAAAATGTAGCCAATCCGTATATTTTGCTACTGGCAATCCCAAGACGCTTGCCAATAATTTCGATGCTCTCCTCCGACAGGTACCCAATATCGTCCTGAATGTCCTGTAATATTGGAATTAAGCTGTCGGTTCCAGCATGGCTATACTTTTCTATTATGTTTTCAATTTGCTCTTTCATAACTAAAAAACACATATTGCGAAACATTTTCAACTTCTTGTGTTTATTTAATAACAAACACAATTAATTAAAATACAGTAGCATACTGAAAATACTGTATTTTTATTGGCCTACAATTTAGTTATAAATTATAAAAAAACGAAAGGTTGACTTACATTTAAAATCACTTTAAATTAAGCACTTTAATTATTACCTTTGCATATGTTTAAGCGCTAACAATGAAAGAGAAAACTCAGGTTACAATATGCCTAGGTAGTTCGTGTTTTGCACGAGGCAACAAGAGTACGCTAAAAGCAGTAACGCAATTCATCCAAAAAAATAACCTACAGGAATCGATAACCTTTCGGGGTGGCCACTGCTTTGGCAGCTGCGCCGAAGGGCCCATTCTGAAAGTTGGAGAGACCATTCACACCGGAGTCGACGAATTTAAAGCTCTCGAAATTCTTTCCAACCATTTCATAGGCTAACCCTAAACCCTGCAGCATGATCCAACTCTTTTCAATAGATAAGCACAAGTGCATTAACTGCTTTGCCTGCGTTAGGGTTTGCCCCGTAAAGGCAATTGAGGTTAAGGCCGATAAGAACTACGCCGATATACTCCCCAACAGATGCATAGGCTGTGGTAGCTGCCTTAATATTTGCCCAGTAAACGCGGTAAACTACCGTTCGTCCAAGGACGAAGTGAAGCAGATTCTTCGCGAAGGGGGGAAGATTGCAGCCATTTGCGCTCCCTCCATTTCGGGTGAATTTGTGGATATATACGACTACCGCAAGTTCGTTCAAATGATCAAAGCCCTTGGCTTTACATATGTTTGCGAAGTTACTTTTGGTGTCGACATTACTGCTCGTGAGTACAAAAAACTATTCGACGATTTCAAGGGCAAGTACTACCTTACAACCGTATGCCCTGTTGTGGTTTCATACGTCGAAAAGTTCCATCCCGAACTGGTAGGCAATCTGGCTCCCATTGTATCGCCCATGGTAACCACCGCCAAGGTGGTGCGCCGCGAGTATGGGATTGACACCAAGGTGGTATACATTGGGCCATGTATTCAGAATAAGGACGAAGCCCTTCGGTTCGATGGAAATGCAAAGATTGATGCAGTACTTACCTTTACAGAGCTTCGGGAGCTCTTCAGCGAGTTCGATATTACCGAAAGCAGGGTTGAATACAGCGAGTTCGATGAGCCCATTGGCTACAAAGGATCCCTTCTTCCCATTGCTAACGGACTGCTTCAGGCAGTTGATATAAACGAAGACCTTCTGACCGGAAAAATAATTACTACTGAGGGACCCAGCAATATGATTGAAGCAGTGGAACAGTTCAACAGCAATGCTGAGGATATTAGTCGACATTTCAACCTGTTTTACTGCGAGGGTTGCCTTATGGGGCCAGGCACCTCAAAGGGTGGTAAAAAGTTCATTCGGCGAACCATGGTGGTTAACTATGCCAACAAAAGGCTCAAATCGTTCGATAGGGCCAAATGGGAAAAACTAATCGACAAGCATAGCGACCATAGCTTCCTAGCCACCTTCAATGCTAACGACCAACGCATTCCTGTTCCCAACGACGAGAGAATTCATGAGGTATTAAAAGTGATTGGAAAAGAGTTTGTTGAAAAGGACTCGGGGTGCGAGGCTTGCGGATACCCTAGCTGCCAAGACTTTGCCATTGCAGTAGCTTCGGGGCTGGCTCATACCGACATGTGCTTAAACTTTACGTTAAAAAACCGCCAGGAATACATTAAGACCCTTAGGGCAACCAACGAAAAATTGGCTAAAACCCAGGAGGCGCTGAAAGAATCGGAAAAAATTGCTCGTGCCGAGCAGGAGGCAGCACGCGACGCCTCTGAAACCATAACCACCATGATGAAAAAATTACCATCGGCAGTGGTTATAGCCGACAAAAAATTGAAAATAATGCAGAGCAACCAAAGTTTTATCGACCTGCTTGGCGACGACGCATTGGAAATAAACGAAGTGATTCCCGGACTGGTGGGTGCCGACCTGAAAGCGCTCCTACCCTACAACATCTACAACCTATTCTCGTATGTTCTTCAGAATAACGAGGACATTAAAAATCGCGATATCCACTACAAAGAGCTTCTGCTCAACGTTTCGGTATTTACAATTAAGAAAAATCAGGTTGTAGGTGCGGTAATTCGCGACATGTATGCACCCGAGGTTCATAAGGAGGAGGTAATTAAACGCATTACAGAAGCAGTAGACAAGAACCTGGCCATGGTGCAAAAAATTGGCTTCCTGCTAGGTGAGGGTGCCTCGGAAACCGAGCAAATGCTCAACTCCATAATAAAAGCCTACAAAGAGGGCAAAAAGAACGACTAACCACCCCCGGCCATGAGCGAACGGTTTTTCATTGAGGTTAATTGCCAGCAAAAGTATCACGATGGCCAGCGCATTTGCGGCGACGTATTCTTGTCGCAGCGGGTAATTGGCGAAGAGCGAACCATTGTTGTTTTAAGCGATGGCATGGGCCATGGCGTTAAGGCCAATGTATTAGCTACCCTTACCGCCACCATGGCGCTAAACTTTACCAAGGAGCATAAGGAGATAAACAAAATTGCCGAAATTATTATGAATACGCTCCCCGTTTGCTCTGTAAGGCAAATGAGTTACTCTACCTTCACCATTGTGGACATTGAGCATAACGGCACTACTCAGATTCTGGAGTACGACAATCCTGAATGTTTCGTTATGAGGGGAACCGAAAAGTTCGATCCGGGTTGGCAATGCGTCATTCTTCAGAGCGAAACCAATGCCGGAAAGGAGCTTCGTTACTGCTCGTTTGTTCCACAAAAGGAGGACAGAGTTTTAATTTGGAGCGACGGTATACCACAATCGGGAATGGGCTCCGACGACCTTCCATTTGGTTGGACCCTCGAGGGCGTTCAGCAATTCGTTCTGAAGGTTGTAAAAAACGAACATAACATTTCTGCTCGCAAACTGGCAACCAAAGTGGTGAACATGGCCTATGTAAACGATGGTTATCACCCCAAGGACGACACCAGCTGCGCAACCATTTATTTCCGTGAACCTCGCAAACTACTAATTTGTACAGGGCCCCCGTACGATAAGGAAAATGATAAAAAATTGGCCCAAATGTACCGAGAGTTCGAAGGGAAAAAAATTATTAGCGGAGCTACAACTGGCGATATTATTTCGCGCGAATTGAATGTTGCCATTGAAGACTCGTTCGAATTTACCGATCCCGACCTTCCTCCCATTTCGCACATGGATGGTGCCGATTTGGTAACCGAAGGCATTCTCACCCTCAGCAAGGTTGTAGAAATACTTCGCAATTTCAACGAAACATCCACTCTGGGCAATGGCCCAGCCGATTTAATAGTTAAAATGCTGCTGGAGAGCGACGAGATCCACTTTCTGGTTGGAACGGGCATTAACATTGCCCATCAGGATCCGAACCTACCCGTTGAATTAGAAATTCGACGTACAGTTGCTAAACGTATGCAGCATGTGCTACAGGATAAGTTTTTAAAGGAGATTAAAATGACCTTTATATAGCAATTCGAACCAATTGCTAAATTCGTACTCCAAATACCAAAACATCGTCAATTTGAATGTGGGTCCCCTTCCACTTCATGAACGTTTCGAGTAGTAACTTTCGCTGCTCGTCGAGCGGTTTGCTACCAATTCGCTTCAGTATTTCAATAAGTCCATTGGTTAAGAATTTTTTAAGATTGGGACCCCCAAACTGATCGATATAGCCATCGGTTAGCAGATATAAAACATCGTTGGCCTGCAGGGTAAACGTTGCTGTTTCGAATGGGCTACCTTTTCGGCTCTGCCTACCAAGCGAAGCCTTGGTAACACCAAGTTGAAACACTTCACCCTTTCGCCAAACTAAAACCCTAATCTTAGCCGATGAGAAAGCCATTTCCATGGTTTGCCAATCGAAAGTAACAACTGCCATATCCATACCATCCTTGCTCTTATCCATCTCATCGGTATGGCTCAGCGCACGAATAATGGAATCGTCCACTGCATTGAGAATTGCGGCAGGGTCGGTTACACCGCTTTCATTTACTATGCTATTAAGAAAGTTTATCCCCATAACGCTCATAAGGGCACCCGGAACTCCATGACCGGTACAATCGGCAATGGCGAGTACTGTTTCGTTGGCACCTTGGGTTCTTGGACTCGAAACCCAATAGAAGTCGCCACTAACTATATTCAGCGGCTTGTAAAGCACAAAATTCTCACCCAAACTTTCCGAAAGTTCTTTGCTGGTTGGAAGAAGTGCCGTTTGAATATTCTTGGCGTAAAGTATGCTGTCGGTTAGCGAAACGTTAACCCTCGAAAGTTCATCGCGTTGGGAAATGGCAATGCTTCGCTGAACCTCCAATTGGTCGCGCTGCGACATGATTTCCTCCTTTTGGGCTTCAATTTCGTCGCGCTGTGCTTCAATTTCCTCCTTCTGCTGGGTAATCTGTGCATTTTTTATTAGCAAATCGGCATTGGCTCTTTTTCGTACCCTGTTAATGCGGGAAAGGAGAACAAGTAAAACAAAGAAAAAAGCAATGGCCAAAAGGTAAAGAACCAGTTGAGCATTCTGCCACTTGATTGTATTCTCTTTCAAATCATTGTCTTTGCGCAAAATTTCCATATCCATGTCCCTGCGCTCAATTTCCAACTCAAGCCTAAGCGACTCCTGTATTTCACTATTCTCTTTGGTGTGCAGCGATGCATAAATTGTATAAGTACGCAGAAGCGTTTCGTAAGCTTTTTCTTTCATACCCAATGAAAAGTACGATTTGGCCAACGGTTCTAAAATTTCGATTTGCAACGATTGCATAGTACTGTCGGCAAAAAGAAGGGCTTCCTCAAGGGTTTTGCGGGCCATTTCGAAACGATTCAGGTGATTGTAACTTTTACCAACCTTCATAAGTGCAATGGCCAAATCGTAAGTTGCATCGTGCTTACGGAATATCTCAATAGCCACACCAATTGTTTCAATGGCCTTTTTGTAATTCGCCTGCTCGTAATATATGCCGCCTATATTGCCAATGCATTGAGCAACGCCTAATGTATTATTCTGTTCTTCATGAAGCGCCATGGCTCTCTGAAAAAGTTCAATCCCCTTCTCAAAGTTCCTACGGTTCTTTTCTATCACTCCTAAGTTTTGTAAAACTATGGTCATGTAGCGCTTTAACTGTTTCTTCTCAAATATTTCATAGGCTTTGGCGTAGTAGGCCTCTGCATCTTCGTATTTTCCTGCTGTTAAATGTAAATTTCCAATTCTTCCATAAAGCACAGCAGTTTTTAAAGAATCTCGTAAGAGATTGTGGTATTGTAATGCACTCTTATAAGCATTAATAGCCCTATCGGTTAAGCCCATATAGTTAAGTACACTTCCGGCATTGCTGTACGAAGCGGATATCAACGAAGAGTCGGTCAATATCAAAGCAACCTCCAGCTGCTTTTTGAATTCGAATAGGGCCATAGAAAAATTTTGCAAATCGCTATACACGGTTCCTTTACTGTTGTATAGTTCGTAAAGCGTTCGTAGGTTATTCGATTTTCTTGCGAGTTCCAACGCTTTATCGTAGTAAACGAAAGCGCTATCCGGTTTCTGGCTGGCAAATTTATTGGCAATTGCAGCAAGTATAGAAATTCGAGCGCTATCGGTTTTAGCGCGGCTCAGTTCAAATTTTAAACTATCGGGAGAGGCATTGAGCAGCTGCTGACGAGAGCCTGACAGCCCAATAAGAAGCATAAAAACTATTATTGCAGAGCGTACCATGGCTAAATAATTTGGCTAAAGTTATTCATTTTGTAAAATTGAATGCACTTGTTTTCAAACAAAAAGCCTCCGGTAAAAAATACCGAAGGCCTTTTCAACTGTAACCCGATTATTAGGCTACTCCATATCCATGAAGCTGCCCTCATCGTCGGCGCGTTTCTCGCGTCGCTGGCGGAACTCATTAATTCTGTAGGAGAAGCCTACGAAGACCACCCTGCTTTCGCGAATGCGAGTAATATCGCTTGTAAAACCATCACCATAGGTGTAGGCTTTGTGTTTCATAGTATTTAATATGTCGCTTACCCGAAGGGTAATGGTACCCTTACGATTGAGCACCTGCATGCGCATTCCCAGGTCGAACCAGTAAAGTTCGTCGGTTTTGCCCTGTCCGCCACCGCTTTCCCAAAAGCGCATTCCTGTACCACCAGCCGAAATCATGGGTGAACGGTAATTTCCATTCAGCTGAATTTCGAGGTTACGGCCAACATTCCAAGTTGATGTAGCTTTGGCGTTCCAACTCGAACCTTTACGGGCAGCAGCTTGCAAATCGGGAGCGTCCAACTCGGTGGCGAAGTAGCCAACGCTACCATTCAATCGCCACCAACGGGTTATATTCTGGGTAAGCACCCCCTCAAACCCCAAATTTTGGCTCTTATTAATGTTACGGAAAGTTTGCATAAGCGTGTCGCTCGTTTCGTTAATTCTCTCAACATAGCGCGAAATAATATCGGTAGTATTCCGATAAAAAGCAGTTGCTGTAAGTTTAGTTTTAGGCAGATTGAAAAAATAGCTGAATTCTAGGCTATTGGTAAACTCCGGATTTAAGTAAGGATTGCCCTTGCTCAAATTCAGGGGGTCGGAATAATTAACAAAAGGATTCAGCAAGCGAGAATTGGGACGGCTTACCCTTCGGCTGTATGCAATTTGTGCAGAGTTCGTTGTATTTATATCCCACTTAACATGTGCACTAGGAAACAGGTTGAAAAAGTCGCGAGGAATTCTCTCGTTGTTCACTTTTTGTTCGCCATTTGTGAACGTTTGTTCTGCCCGCAAACCTCCCTGATAGCTGAATTTACCAACAGTATTGGAATAAATAGCATATGCCGAATACAATTGTTCGCGGTAAACAAAATGGTTACTACGTGTAGGATCGTCGTTCCATGTTCCGTTTAAGTAGGAAAAAGTTAAATCGCTGTCCTGATAACGCATAATGCCTTTCAACCCGGTTTCTAATCGACCTCCATTGCCAATTGGCTGAATCATGTCGGTTTGAAGGGTAATGGTATTCCCAATTATGTCGGAATATTGCTTTTCATTGGCGGGGTCGCGAACAACACCAATCCACTCCTGGTACATGCTATTTTCAAAACTACCAGCATTTGTATTAAAAAAAGCATCGGCAGTGTACTCCTGTCCGGGAGTTTTGCCCGTTTTTTTGTAGTTCAACGAAACATCGAACGACCCAAAACCATTCTCACCGTTATTGGTTCTGTTAAAAGAAACCGGGGTGGGCACCAGCAAAGAGTAGTTATCGTTCTGAGCCAAATCCCATACATTAAACGACCGTGAGTTGTAACCACCAGAGAGAGTAATTGTGTTAGAAGAGTTTATGAAATAATCGGTTCCGCCCCGCACGTTAATAAACTGTCCTTTCCTCCTGAAATCCGAATCCTGCAGATTAAATACAGTATTATTAGAATTTGTAAATACATTGTCGGTGTAGGTTGAACCAGTCATGCGAAATTGACGGTAACTAATATTTGTAAAGAAGTTGAATTTATTCTGCCTGTAGTTGAAATTGAGAGAGCCGTTGTATTTATCGCCGGTACCGGCGTTTAGCATTACCATTCCATGGTATCCCGGATCGCGCTTTTTCTTTAAAACTATATTTATTAAACCCGAAAGACCATCGGGGTCGTAACGTGCCGAAGGGTTGGTTACAATCTCAACGCTTTCGATAATATTTGCAGGAATCTCTTCGAGGCTTGAGAAGGTTGAGGGACGCCCATCGACCAGAATGGTAACATTTTGGCTTCCCCTAAGGCTCACATTCCCTTCCATATCAACCTCAACCGCAGGAATATTCTGCATTATCTCTAGGGCCGTGCCACCTTCAGCGCTAATGTCCTTACCAACATTAAATACCTTCTTATCGAGGTTATGCTGAATCATACGTTTTTCGCCTGTTACAACCACCGCATCGAGCGATTCGGAGGTGCTGGCCAGTTTAATTTCACCCATAGAAACTTCGGGCTGACGTGGGGTAACCATTACATTATCGACCCGCAGGGTGTTGTAACCAATAAATTTGAATTCAACAAAATAGCGACCTGCAGGTACTTTCTGTAATTCAAAATCGCCTTTCAAATCGGTTATGCCACCGGTTACCAATGATGAGTCGCGCATGCGATAAAAAACCACGTTGGCGTACTCAACTGGAACGCCCGATTGAGCATCGACTACCTTGCCCCGTACCGTACCTGAAAAATTACTCAGGTCCATTTGTCCCGAACCACCCATTCCGCTAGGCCTTCTATCCTGCGATTGAACATGCATATTTCCAAAGAGCAAAGTAAAAACCGCAAATGCGGCTACAAAAGATTGTTTCATATTTTAATTTGTTTTCTTAAACATTCTTGTTTTGAGATTAGCAACAACCATTTGACCATATTGTTAAAACAAACTTGCGCTAAGCCAAAGCTTTTTTTTTGAAGCCAAATAGGCTGTTGGGTTTATTGCGTATTTAATTATTAGCATACTTTAACACTCGGGCTTGCAAATTGAATACTGAAAAGGCATTGAAAAATAGGTTCAAAGCAACTTAAATTAAACCTTTTCGAAAAGGGTGTGTTTCTTCCCATAAGAAAAAAGTTGTTTTTTTTTGTTGAACATAATCGTTGTGCATATTTTTGCATATCGAAACTAAAATAATATTAAAATGAACAATGCCATTTACAATTATGAACGTCCGGTTAACGAACTGGTTAGAATGTATGAACCTTGCTCTGCCGACAGGTTGGCCCTTGAGGAGGAGCTCCGATACCAAAGCAATACTGTTGTTGAAATTCCGCTTATTATTGGTGGAAAAGAGATTAGAACCGGCAACATGGGTGAGGTTACCATGCCACACGACCACAAAAAGGTAGTAGCACGTTACCATTTAGCAGGGGAGAAAGAAGTGCAGATGGCCATAGAAGCAGCCCTAGAAACTCATAAATATTGGTCTACAGTTTCGTGGATTGAACGCATGAGCATTACATTAAAAGCCGCTGAACTCATATCGAAAAAGTACCGTTACAAGCTTAATGCTGCAACCATGCTGGGGCAGGGTAAGAATGTGTATCAGGCGGAAATTGATGCAGCCTGCGAAACCATCGACTTCCTGCGGTTTAACGCCCATTTCATATCGGAAATATACAACCAGCAACCCCATTCAGAAATTGGAGTGATTAACAGAGTGGAATACCGGCCTCTCGAAGGATTCATACTCTCAATTTCACCTTTTAACTTTACGGCCATAGGTTCGAACCTTAACATGGCACCAATACTAATGGGCAATACTGTTGTATGGAAGCCAGCAACAACTTCGCTGCTTTCGAACTACATACTAATGCAAATATTCAAGGAGGCTGGGCTCCCCGATGGTGTTCTGAATTTTGTTCCTGGCAACGGTTCAACCATAGGCAAAGTTGCAGTTCCTCACCCAATGCTGGCGGGAATTCATTTCACAGGATCGAATGGAACTTTTAATACCCTTTGGAAGCAGGTTGCCGACAATTTGGGAAAATACAAATCGTACCCAAAACTGGTTGGAGAAACCGGAGGCAAAGATTTTGTAGTGGTTCACAATTCGGCCGACATAGATGTAGTTGCAACAGCCCTCGTAAGGGGTGCCTTCGAGTATCAGGGACAAAAATGCTCTGCAGCTTCAAGAGCATACATCCCCAAGTCGCTTTGGGAGCCTATAAAACAACGAATGGGCGAAATGCTAACCCAAATAAAAATGGGCGATGTAAATGATTTCGAAAACTTCGTAAATGCGGTAATCGACGAAAAATCGTTTAAAAACATTATAGGTTACATTGAAAGGGCCAAGAAATCGGCCGATGCCGAAATTGTATTTGGCGGAAACGGCGATAGCAGCAAGGGCTGGTTCATTCAGCCAACAGTTATATTGGCTAAAAACCCTCATTTTGTAACACTCGAAGAAGAAATATTTGGGCCAGTACTTACCATTTTTATTTACGATGATGCTAAATGGGAAGAAACGCTGGACCTCGTTGATAAAACATCACCTTACGGACTTACAGGTGCAGTAATCTCGAAAGACAGAAAGGCCTTAAACGATGCTTGTAGGGCTCTTCGTTATGCAGCTGGTAATTTTTATTTTAACGACAAGCCAACGGGGGCTGTTGTTGGACAGCAACCATTTGGCGGAGCACGAGGCAGTGGTACTAACGATAAGGCTGGTGGCCCATACAACCTGCTGCGGTGGGTAAGCCCCCGAACCATAAAAGAAACTTTGGTTCCACCAACCGATTTCAAGTACCCATTCATGAGTTACCGTAACTGCGGAAACTAACATTGTGAAAAGAAACTATATTTGTGGCGGGTTTAAAAAGCTCGCCTTTTTCTTATGGGATGGATAGTACTATCGATACTTACCGCTCTATTCGAGTCGGGAAAAGATATAGTAAGTAAAATTAGGCTCGGCAAGTTCGATGCAATAATGATTGCCTGGGCCTTGAGGCTCTATTCAATTCCTATTCTTATAGGGATTACTCTATTTCTTCCTTTGCCAATAATTGAAACTAAGTTTTGGTGGGCCCTACTAATTGGTGGCATACTGAATGTATGGGCAACCATACTTTACATGAAAGCGCTGGAGACATCCGACCTTTCGGCGGTTGCGCCACTTATAGCATTTACTCCGTTGCTCCTTCTTTTTACTGCCCCATTAATTGCACAGGAATCGCCAACAATACTAGGAGCAGCAGGGGTTGTTCTTATTGCATGCGGATCGGTTATTTTAAATATTAATGGTAATCGGAATATTTGGCAAGCCATAAAACATCTTTTCAGGTCCAAAGGTTCGCGCTACATGATAACCGTATCGATAATTTGGTCGGTTACATCGGCTATCGATAAGGTTGGAATTATGTCGAGCAGTCCGCTATTCTGGGCAACTAGTGCAAACATTTTTATTGCCTTGGCAATGGCCCCAATTGTTCTCTTAAAATTTAAAGGTGAATGGAAACAAGCGGTTACGGGTTGGGCTCACCTACTCCCTATTGGTTTGCTTGGTGCCTTTACATTAATTAGCCAAATGTTGGCTGTTAGCATGACCAACGTTGCATACGTTATTGCCATAAAACGGTTAAGCATTGTACTTTCGGTACTAGCAGGGGGGCTGTTTTTAAAGGAAAAGGGACTAAAAAACAGGCTTACAGGTGCAGCAATAATGGCACTTGGAGTAGCTGCCATTACCCTGTATGGCCTAGAGTAAAAAATTAGGATTGATGAACGGTAAGTTGCTTAGGCAACCTAAGGCCAATTACGGTTATATCGTCGCGTTGCGAAACCTCTTCTTTAAACTGGTAGAACTCATCGAGAAGTTTAGCGCCAATTCTATCGAGGGGTTTATCGATATGGGAAAGTATAACTGTATTTAACCTGCAAGTTGTAAACTTCTTCTTAATCGAGTTATTCTGGTCGGCCATACCATCGGTGTATACAAAGATAGAATCGCCCGGCTCGAGGGTTATGCGCTTATTAACAAAATCGGAATCGATATCGGGCATATTTCCACCTATGGACTTCCGATTCCCCTTTAGCATTTCCATTTTATCGGAACCTTTTCGGTTATAGTATAGCGAACGGTTTGCTCCCGAAAAAGTTACCACAATTTCTCCGCTGGCTTTGTAATCGATGCAGCAGAGGCACACATCCATACCGTCGAAATTTTCGGTCGATTTTTGATGCAAAACTACGTTTACAGCCTTGTCGAGTTCGGTTAGAATTTGCGATGGGTTGCTAATTTTACGTTCGTTAACTATTTCACTCAGCAAGCGGCTTCCAATCATGCTCATGAATGCTCCGGGCACTCCATGCCCTGTACAATCAACCACCGCAAGAAATACTTTCTCACTATTCTTACCTTTCACGGGCCAATGCGACATCCAATAGAAGTCGCCCGAAACCACATCCTTGGGAATGTAAATAATGAAATTTTCGAAGAGCTGATTGAATAGCGTTTTCTCAGGCAAAATGGCTTGCTGAATAGTTACTGCATAGTACAAACTCGAACGAATGTTCTTATTCTGGGTCATAAGTTCGTCGCGGTGGGTCTGTATCTCTTCCTTCTGCTGCTCAAGTTGCTCATTTATCTCCAAAATCCACTTTTGCTGCGAAACGATCTCCTTGGTGCGCTCGCTCACCAGCTCTTTCAATTTAATGTTTGAATTCTGGAGCATACGAGTTTTGAGCCCCATAGACAGAATAACAATAAGCACCAGCGCCAGTAAATAGGCTACATAAGCAAATGGACTAAAGTACCAAGGGCGCTTTACTTCAAAAGTGAATGTCACAACCGGACTTTCAACTTCGAACAGGTTCTGTGCCTTGAGATGAAAAGTATAAACTCCATAACTGAGGTTGGTGTACTCCTTTTTAGTGGCAGTAGTCCACTCAGACCATTTATTATCGAACCCCTCGAGCTGGTATGAAAACTTAGTTCGGTTGTTTTGTTCGAAATAGGGCGATGAATAGAAAAAAACTATTGAGTTCTTTTTATAATCGATTTCGGGAATGGTTCCAGACGGCTGGGAAGTTCCGGTGCAATGGAAAGAACCATCGCTACATTTACGCGTAAATGCGCCATTGAATATTGGAGCGCCACCGTTAGCCTCTACCCTACGTAGTAAAACTCTGGGAAGCCTTCGGCCTCTGGGTCGTTCCTTAGGGTCGAAACGGTAAAGGCCATCGGAGCCAGCAAACCAAGTGGTGCCATCTGACTCGGGTAGAACTGAATAAAAAATCATTCGAGGAATGGAACTGAATTCGGCATAAAGCCGAGTAAAAGTACCATCGTCGTTAATATATGCACGTTCAATCCATCGGCTGAACGGTTCCTTGAAAGCCTCGAACCACAAAAAATCCCTACCATCGGTTCCAAAAATACGAATACCCATGTTTCCATCGGCAAATTCCTTTCCCAAGCTGCTATCGGGGATAAATTCATTATTTTGTGCCACATAGCGAGCTAATCCCTTTTCCGATGAGACCTTTATTGAGCCCATAACATTACGAATCTGCGCATCTTCATCGAGCTTTGAGTAGTGAGGCATTACTGGAAATTGCTGCAAATGGTCGAACACCAAACTTTCAGGATTGGATATTTGAGCACGAAAAACCGCTTCGTATCTCGAAATGAACCAAAGATTTCCCTCGTCATCCTCGTCGATACTATGAACCCTTCCAGAAGTTCCACTAAACGCCCCAACAAAACGCCAGTTACCCTTATCTCTAACCATAACTCCAATTCCATTGTTGAGCCCTAGGTACAAAGTATTTTTTTGGAATTTCGACTGGTAAATGCTGTAGCATGGCATTGGGGTTAGCAGCAGGGCTTTATCGCCCTCAATTTTATATACTCCATCGCTCGTACCAACCAACAACTCTAATTGGTCGTCGGTTGACTTTACTGCTTTAAGACCCCACGAAAGATTGAGGATTCCATCAATCCGTTTAAAACTCCCTTTGGGTTGCAACCTGTACACACCCGAATTGGTTGTTGCATATATTGATCCCTTATATCGTTCAACCGATTGAAGAACGCCTTGCATGCCCGATTCTTCGCCCCAATTGGTAATGGGAGCAACAACCGAAGTGAACGAAACCCCATTGTTTAAAGCAAACCAAATATTTTCCTGATTATCGGTGTTTATGTACCAAACGGTTTCGTCTTGCAACCCAGTAGCCCTACCAATATGCCTAACAATTTCTCCTTCGGAGTTCAGAATTACAGCACCTCCCCTATACGTACCAATTGCAAAATAGCCATCGGCCAGAGCAACACCAGTATACACCCAATTTTGTTTGAAGAAATTGCTATTCGATGTATGGAAAGGGGTTATAGCTTTATTTCTATCGGAGAAATTCGTTTCGCTCAGCGCGTTTAAATGGTAAAGAAAAAACCCATCGGACTGAGTACCAACAAGAACCCTATCGGTTCCGAAAGGAAGCATGCAGTAAATTCTTGATTTATCGAAGAGTTCTCCACCCGGAACCAACTGCATGGTATTGTTTTGCAAAACAGTTAAACCAATACCGGGCTGAACAGAAAAAATGCGATTTGCCACATAGTAGGTTCTGTGAAATTGAGTGCCGGGTTTAATAACATTCACTTCACTACCCCTAATTTGAATTATACAACTGTTGGTACTAAAAAACACACCCATGGGGGTTGCATAAACCTGTCGAACTAGTCCTAATGGCTTACATTCGCTGCCCAGCATGCTTACTAAAGAGTAATAGCGCATGTTTCCTGTAGAATCGGCAGCCAGGTAGCCCAGTTCGTCCTGCCCACCAAGCCAAACGCGCCCATGGCTATCCACATCGAGGCAGCGTACAAGTACATTATTTGCCGAAATGGTTCGCCATTCTATCCCGTCGAACTCGAGAACACCGCTATTATTAGCAACATAAATTAGCCCACGATGGTCCTGAGCTACAGCCCAGTTTTGGGAGTGCCCTCTGTAGTCGCGGTGAGAAAAGTTTTGCAAAGGGAATCGACCCACCTCCTTCGAAACACTTGAAATGGGAGAAAGTATGCTGCTTAAAACAGTAAGTAGAAATAAAAAAGCCCTTTGAAGGTTCATTGCAATATTTTCATTGAATTCCTTATGGGCAAAGTAAATAAAAAAAACTAATCGACAATACCTAATTGTTAAGAAACATTAGGAATAGGTAAAATACTATATAAGAAAGTAACATTTTAAAAAACAAAAATTATCACTATTGTCCGATAAAAAATCATTGCTGGTTTTAGTGCTCAAGCCGCACGGG
>JBBIRB010000051.1:0-14031 GCA_037442025.1 Bacteroidales bacterium
AACAACAACGTGAATGATAAGGATGGATACTTAAGCCAAATAGTTGGATATTACCAACCCGATATTTTCACCGTTAACGAACTTAATGAATCGGTTGCTAGTGCCGAAAGGGTACTTACAAATACTCTTAACGTAAATGGAAATTCTCATTATAGGAGAGCAAACTTTATGGGTAACACATACACTAGCAGCGGAAGTATTATTAGTATGCTTTACTACAACTCCAATAAATTGGCTCTAAAGTCTCAGACATACATAACTTCCAGCCCGCGAAACGTAATGGTGTACCGACTATACTATAAGCCAAGCTTAACCGACACCCCCAACGATACAATTTTCATGACCTGCTTTGTTCTTCATCCAAAAGCCGGGAGCACATCGTCAGATAGAGACCAAAGGACTGCAACCGCAACGCTTATTATGAACTATATAGCATCTAACAACATCGAGGGTAATGTAATGCTTTTGGGCGATTTAAACGTTTACTACGCAACTGAGGGTTCCTTTGTTAGGTACACAACACCTACTAGCACAGGTTTTCGCTTTTACGATCCGGTTAATTCAGTGGGGTATTGGAGCAACAATTCAGCGTTTGCACATGTCCACACCCAGTCGACAAGCACCTCGGGGGGGTGTAAGGCAACTGGCGGTATGGACGACCGATTTGATTTTATTTTAACTTCCCTACCTCTTCTTGAAGACAATAATCGTTTGCGATACGTAAACGGATCGTACTGGGCCCTTGGGCAGGATGGCAATCGTTTTAATGGGTCGTTAATGAGCCCTAGCAACATTTCGCTTCCTTCAAATATTATTTTGTCTCTTTTCAATATGTCCGACCATTTGCCGGTTACCTTAAAACTGTATGTTAACACTAATACATCTGATAATATAGATTTTAAAAGACCATACTTCAACTTATCATTTAATAATCCGGTTTCTGATTTTTTAGGGCTTAATATTTACGACGAGTCGGAACATACACTTAGTGTTGAAATTTTTGATATGCTCGGAACGCCAGTTTATTTGGAAAAATTTGAACGTTCAAGCCATAATGAATTATTAAACATCCCCGTTCAAAATCTTCGTAAAGGGTTGTACCTTGTTCGCGTTTCGAAGGGAAACAGGGAGCAGGTAGTTAGAAAATTTATTAAGAATTGATTCGTTCGTGCATCTATATTCTTTGGCTTACATTCGCCCTATATCCCAGTTCGCTGTTTTCGCAATTTTATATCGGCGGTCAGGAGCCTGCGAGCGTAAAATGGAACGTAATCAAATCAAAAAATTTTCGGGTCATTTTCCCAAAATCGCACGACAGCATTGGTCGACGCTATGCCATGCATATCGATTCCGTGCTGCAATTAGTGGGCGAAGGTTTAAATCATAATCCGGGGAAGTTTCCTGTTGTCCTTCGGAGCCAAAATGCATTGCCCAATGGTTTTGTTTCGTGGGCACCTAAACGCACAGAAATTGGAACCATTGGAAGTCTCGATGCCGATCCCGATACTTGGATTTCTTCAGTTTCAACACACGAGTTACGGCATATAATCCAAATAGATAAACTCAACACTAGCACTTCAAAACTAGCCTACTGGCTGCTAGGGGAATCTGGTACCGGTCTTATTGCCGGCCAAGTACCTCCTTGGTTCTTAGAGGGTGATGCCGTTTTTACCGAAACAAATTTGGGAATTGGAGGCAGAGGAAGGAGCGCAAACTTCCTTGAGCCCTATAAAACACATATTAAGTTCTATGGTAAATCGGTTTTCAGTTACGATAAATGGTTACTAGGTTCATACAAGCATTTTACTCCAAACCACTATGCTTTCGGGTACCTTATGGTGGGGCATATTAATGAAAATTTTGGACCCAAGACCTGGGCTAAAGCCCTCGGTTATGTTGCCGACTATCCCTTTATTCCTTTTTCATTCTATTTTGGAATGAAAAAGGGTACCGGTTTTTCACGTAAAGACATTTTTAATGCCTCCCTTAAAAATGCCCAAGCATTTTGGAATAATCATTCCGACAGCGGGATTAATTCTGAGAGGATTTATATTACTCCACAACAGAACGACTTTGCACAATACAAGTACTCCCAAAAAATTAACGACAGTACGGTTGTTGCCTTAAAGTATACTCTAAACAGAATTCCTGAATTTGTCCTAATAAATACGAAACACCTATCAGAGTCGATATTGCATCAGCCAGGGTTTGTAACCAGCAAAATTCATTACAAAAAAGGCTTTCTATACTGGACCGAGTATGAGGCCCATTACCGTTTCGAAGAAATATCGTATTCAAATATTAAACGGATTGATGTGAATACTAAAAAAGTTGAAACATTAACGCATAAAAAACGACTTTACAACCCGCTTGTGCTGGGGAATGGAAATATTGTTGCTACTGGAATGAACGAGAAGGGTGACGGGATGATTTTTGAACTTGATAGAAATGGAGCCAAAGTATCTCAATTAAAAATAACTGGTGCTGAGCCCAGAGAAATTTCAGCAATTAACGAGAGTGGCTTTATTTTAAGGGCGGTTAACAGCCTTGGAAACATGATTTTAAAGTATCCCAGCTTTTCCTCATCGCCCGATACTCTCCTGTTTGCTAAGGGTTGGGATATTTCGAACATTTCATATGCTGCTCCTTGGCTAATTTTTTCTGCTTCGCTCAATGGAAATGAAACTGCATTTGGTTATAATGAATTGAATAATAAATATTTTAAATTATTTAATTCAATTTACGATTTAACTTTCCCGATTCTCTTTAGCGATAGTACTTTTATTGCTTCGGAGGCAAATATTAACGGTAATAGAATCTGCATTCTTCCTTTCGACACAAACAACAAAACAGATATAAAACCTTTATATGGCAACTATTTATTTGAATCGACATTTAATAAGCAGAGGGTCATTGAAAAAGATCCTATTACAAGTGAATATAAATCCCAAAGGTATAGCAAAGCAAAGGGGTTTTTAAATTTTCATAGTTGGGCGCCTTTTTACTACAACCCAAACAATTTGGGTGGCGAAGAGCTATTGATAAACCCTGGAGTTACCTTTATTTCTCAAAACATTACTGGCACTGCGCTAACCACGCTGGGCTATTCGTATTTCGAAACGCACGGATACCATGCCGCTTTAAGCTGGCTTGGTTGGTACCCAGTAATTAACATTTCTGTGGATCAAGGCAAATTTTACCGACGTGCCTATGGTAGTTCAATAATCAATAGTGCGACTTACATTTTGGAAGGTCCAATGTTCCAAGGGTCGCTGGGTATAAATCTTCCTACTAAATTATCTTCTAACAGATTCTATTCTCAACTTACTCCAGGTGCGCTGTATTCGTATAACAACAATAAAATATGGAAGGGTTCGGAATATAAAAGCGGCATCGATTATTTAAACCTATACATAACATTCTACAGGTTTAAAAAAATGTGTGTTAGAGACTTAAGGCCGCAATGGGGGTTGTCTATAGTGGGCAGTCAAACCTTATCCCTTAGTCATGTGAATCTTATTGGTGGCTCAGCATATTTCCGATCGTCAATTTATCTTCCGGGGCTTGCTGAAAACCACAGTTTATTACTAACCAATCGATTAGAAAGAATCGCAAAAAGAAACTACAACTTTTCGCCACGCAGCATACCCCCGAGGGGTTACAGTAGTTTGCCTTCCTTCCGTATTATTAACTCTATTAGTGCCGACTATTCCCTCCCTCTGCTCTATCCCGATTTACCCCTGGGTTCATTGGTGTACCTTAAACGAATATTTGCAAATGCTTTCTCCGATAATGCCTACATTGTAAATAAAAACGAAAGACAATGGATCAATTCCTTTGGTGCCGATCTGAATCTTAATCTCCATCTCTTTAGAACCCGATATCTATTTCTTGTTGGTTACAGGTTGGGGTATATACCCTTAACCGGCAAATCTTTTCAGTCCATTCTTTTCAATTTCGATCTAAGCAGCATTTCGGGATACAACCCACAGCAACAACTTTTTAAGATAAACTTATAGTTTCAATAATATATTTTACTATCTATATTTCATTTATATATGAATATGATAAGGGAACAAAAAAGAGAAATCCGAAAGCAGATTGCAGAGGCAAAGAAAGGATACAATCCGTCAGTTGCGATTAATTTATCGCAGTCAATTTTTGAAGCTGTTGAGCGACTTCCCGAATTTCAGGCATCCCGTGCAATTTTAGCTTACTGGTCGCTCCCCGACGAGGTTAATACACATTCTTTTATTCTAAAATGGTATAAAACCAAAACAATACTACTACCTTTGGTGGTCGGAAACGACCTTGAATTACGTCTTTTTACGGGAATGGATTGCCTTGAGCCCCAGGCCCCCTTTGGGATTCTCGAGCCTGTTAATTCGGTTCCCTTCAGCAATGAAACAGTGGATATGGTTGTGGTTCCCGGAGTGGCTTTCGATGCAAATATGAACCGAATGGGGAGGGGCAAGGGCTACTACGACAAGCTTCTCAGCGGTCGGAATATATTTAAAGTTGGTGTTTGCTTCTCCTTTCAAATGATTGAGAGCGTTCCCACCGAAGAGTTTGATGTTAAAATGGATCGAGTTATTTACTTTTAATTTTTTTACCATGAGAAAGTTAGCCTTTTCTATTTGTCTTTTATTCGCTTTTAGCCTTTCATTTTTTGCCCAACCACCTGCTGGCTATTATAACAATGCACAGGGAAAAACGGGGTTAGAACTTAAAATTGCCCTTCACGATATTATTAAAAACCATACTACTTTATCTTACTCCAGCCTTTGGTCTCATTTTCAACAAACAGATAAGAGGGCCGATGGGAAAGTTTGGGACATGTATTCTTCCTGTAATTTCACCTTTGTTGTTGACCAAGATAACGGTTCGGGTGGCACTGTTGAATGCGACAAGTATAATCGAGAGCACTCCTTCCCGGCAAGCTGGTTTAACGATGGTTATCCTATGTATTCAGATTTATTTCACTTATACCCAACCGATAAAAAAGTTAATAATGTTAGAGGAAAATTCCCTTTTGGCAGGGTGGGTAATGCAACCTACACCTCAACAAACGGAAGCAAGCTTGGCGCAAGCAATTATCCTGGTTATAGCGGAACTGTATTTGAACCAATCAACGAATATAAAGGCGATTTTGCCCGCTCCTACTTTTACATGGCAACCCGTTACCACAATGTGGTTCAAAATTGGAGCAGCCCTATGCTTGCCGGAAATCAGTTGCCTGCATTCACTTCGTGGGCACTTAACCTGCTTTTGGAGTGGCATCAGGCCGACCCGGTAAGCCAAAAAGAAATAGATAGAAACAACGCCGTTTATAGTAAACAACTAAATCGCAATCCTTTTATCGACAACCCCGATTACGCATTGCTTATTTGGAATCCTGGTGCCCTTACAGTGGCCTTTACAAGTACTCCATTAACTAGCGCTGTGGCAGGAACAACCTATAATTATAATATTACAGCAAGCGGCCCTGGTACTGTAACCATTACTTGCACCGAAAAACCAAGCTGGTTAAACTTTGTCCAAAAGGGCTCTGGTGCGGCCCAACTTACGGGCACTCCTTCAGTTGGCGATGCAGGTAGTCACCCGGTTCGGTTGGTAGCGTCCAACGGAACCACACAGGTCACACAAAGTTTCAACATACTTGTAACGGTTACCAATAGCGCGCCCGTAATTGTTTCTGTTAGTCATGATCCCGTTAGCCCTTACAACTTTCAAAATTTTGTTGTAACAACCGAAGTTACCAACGATGACGGAACACCTGCTGTAAGTTTACTCTGGGGAGTAACTGCCTCGCAACTTACAAACGTACTTACAGCTAACGCAGTGGGTAGTTATTATACTACTTCCTTTTCAATTCCTGCAGAGATTAACGAAGTTTTCTACCGAATAAAAGCCGCCGACGATGGGGGCCTGGTTACATTCTCCAATGTTTTTTCAGTTACCGTGCTTCCCAATGTAGCCCCATCGCTATATTCAATTACAATTTGGCCCGAAGTACCCAACGAAACAGAATCGGTTCAGTTGAGGGTGCTCGCTAGCGATGACGATGGGGATGAGGTTTTTGCTGTTGCAAAATGGGGCCTTAGCCCCAGCGAACTTGTTAATACTATTGAACTTAGCAATATGGGCGGGTTCTTTGAGGGAATTATTCCTGAAAATGTTGCAAATTCAACTGTTTATTTTAAGGTTCAATTATTTGACATTAAGGATGCTGTGGCAAATAGCAGCTTATATAGCTATACTGTTACATCAAGTAGTAATGTTAATGCTGCTCACAATATGGCTACTAAGGTTTATCCAAATCCTGCATCCAGCTATCTTTTTGTTCAACTACCAACCGATAGAATCTCTCGTTATTCCATTATCGACATATATGGAAGAACCCTGTTAAATGGTGTTTTGTGTACTGAGGATGAGCCCGTTAACCTTAATGGAATTGAAGATGGGATATACTTCCTGCTCGTAACAGAGGCTAATGGAAAACGAATGTTTTCTGTTCGTTTTTTTGTAAAAAAATAGCCTCTTGACTTATATGCTATTATATTTTACCTTTGGTTAGAAGGAAAGGTTTCATGAACATTTTAGTATAACTAACCAAATTCATATGAAAACAAAGACCTTTTTAATTCTAATCGTAGGCGCCCTATGCTTATTGTTTGCCTCGAACTATTCATTTGCTCAAGGAGCAAAAGAAAAACTACAAAAACCCGATAAGTCGGGAGTAACAGAGGTTGATGCATTTGTAAATAAATCCTTCGAGGCATACGAAGAGAGCCTCAAAATAACCGAAGGCGTGAGCTCCATTAAATTCAACAAGGAGTCTAAATCCCTTACCAATGCTAGCGGAGAACCGCTTTCGAAGGAGAGGGCTACGCTCCAGTTAGGCGAATTGCTGGTACGAGCTAAAAAGCAAAACGACAACATTCAGGCTCTTCAGGATATGCAAAAATCGGCAACCGAAAGTGTAAAGAAATGCTCAATGGCTCAAAAACCCAAAGCAACTAAGAACATGGCAAAGGGCGGTGAGGCTTTAAACGAAGTTATTTCCGAAACTAAAAAGCAAGTTGAACTTATCGGCAAACAGATTGATGAAATAAAGTCGATGTAGCTTGCTTATACTAGAAAATAAATTGCAAAGAAGTGACAAGTACTTCCGGCGATGATGAAAAGATGAAAAATCCCATGGCCAAATGGGATTTTTCGTTTTATATAAAAGAAGGTTCCGAAGGAATACGACAAACCACCCGCCAGCAAAAACCAAAGGGATATGTTTGGTAACTTCTTAATTATTGGCACAATAGCTATTAAAATTAACCAGCCCATTACAATATAGAGCCACATAGAGAGGGAGCGGTACTTGGACGTATAGAACCAAACCTTAAACACCACGCCGGCTATAGCAAGGCCCCAAATTAGTCCAAAAATTACCCAGCCAAAAGGGCCCCTAAGGGCTGTTAGCGAAAAAGGGGTATAAGTTGCAGCTATTAGAACATAAATTGATGAGTGATCGAACCTATTAAGTTTATACTTAAGTTGAATGTTCTTCGCTCCGTGAAAAACAGTTGACGCTAGGTATAAATTGATAAGCCCCGCTCCAAAAATGCAAAAAGTAACTACATGCCAGGCGTCTCCATAAAGGGCTGCACGAACAGCCAATATTGCGGTTGCCGCAATTGCTAGAAAAACACCAATACCATGGGTGGTGCTGTTAACTATTTCTTCGTTTTTCGATGCCATTGAACTTTTTATTAGAATTGGTAAATATATTCAATTTCCTAACCTCTTCTTTCAATTAAACACTGTTTAACTAATGGGATCGCTTCAACCTTAGCAAACTTACCAGGCCTCTTAAACAAAAAAGGAGTTCATGCAACATGAACTCCTTTTAATATCGATTATACTCTACTTTAAAAATTACTCACGTCGTAAGCCCATTTAATATAAGCAGCTCCCCAGGTAAACCCCGCCCCAAAGGTTGCTATAATAATATTGTCGCCCTTTTTCAGCTGTGGTTCCCACTCCCAAAGGCACAGGGGAATGGTTGCGCTGGTAGTGTTTCCAAACCTTTCAATGTTAATCATTACTTTTTCCTTGGTAAGCTTCATGCGCTGGGCAGTTGCCTCAATAATTCGCATATTTGCCTGATGGGGCACTAGCCATGCTAAAGTTTCGGGGGTTAAGCTGTTTCGTTTCATCATTTCAACGGCGGTATCGGCCATGTTCGAAACGGCTGCTTTGAAAACCGGTTGTCCCTCTTGGTAAATATAATGCTGACGTTTAGTAACAGTATCGATAGATGCTGGGTAGCACGACCCTCCCGCAACCTGATGCAAATGCTTACGCCCCGATCCATCTACCCTCATAAGTGAATCGATTACTCCAAATCCTTCGTTGGAAGGTTCCAGCAGAACCGCTCCGGCACCATCGCCAAAAATTGGACAGGTGGTCCGATCGGTATAGTCGGTAATGCTCGACATTTTGTCGGCTCCAACCACAACTACTTTTTTATGAGAACCCGATTCGATGAATTTTGAGGCAGTTACCAACGCATATAGAAAGCTGGAACAACCTGCATTCATATCGTAGCCAAAAGCATTTTTAATGCCTGCTTTATCGCTAATTATGTTTGCCGTTGCCGGAAATTGCATGTCGGGGGTTACTACGCCGCATATTAGCATATCAACCTCGTTGGGGTTGGTATTGGTTTTGCGAAGCAGCTCGTTAACAGCACGAACAGCAATATCGGATGTACCAAGCCCTTCGCCCTTCAGTATTCTTCGCTCTTTAATTCCAATTCGGGTCATTATCCACTCATCGGTAGTATCTACCATTCGGCTTAGCTCATCGTTGGTAAGTATATAGTCGGGCACAAACCCACCAACACCCGTAATTGCGGCAGTAATTTTTCCCATTAGTTGAATACTTCTTTTATTTTTGCACATAACCCAGTAGCAACTACCTCACGGGTTTGAAGAATCATATTCATAATGGCCTTTTCTTTTGAAACACCATGGCCAATAATAACTGGAGCGTTTACACCAAGAATTGGGGTTCCTCCGTAATTTTCGAAATTAAACCTATCGAAATAGGGATCGGAAATGTTACGTTTTTTAGTTATGCGATAAAAAGCCTCGGCTTGCTTAAGCACTACGTTTCCTACAAAACCATCGCAAACAACTACATCAGCTTTCTTGTCCGAAAAAAGATCGCTACCCTCAACATTACCGACAAAGTTAAACTCGGTCGATTCCTTCATTAATTCGAATGCGCTTTTAGTTACCAGATTGCCCTTTTCCTCCTCTTCTCCAATATTAAGCAGTGCTACACGTGGGTTGTTTATGCCTAAAACCAGGTTTGCGTAAAATGAGCCCAGCAAAGCGTATTGATAAAGAACATCGGGGCGGCAATCGGGGTTAATCCCAACGTCGAGCAGTAGATTGGTCTTTGTTTCGCCAATTGGAATAAACCCTGCAATGGCAGGACGAATAATTCCAGGAATTGACTTAATGCTATAAACGGCACCAACAAGCATGGCCCCTGTATTACCTGCGCTCGCAAAGCCATCAATTTTGCCACATGCCAGCCATTTGAAACCGACGGCTATGCTTGAATCGGGCTTTTTAGCAATCGCTTTTGCAGGGTTCTCGCCCATATCGATTACTTCGGAACAATGCACAATTTCGAAGTTGGATGGATTGGTGTTGAGTTTTTCCAACTCTTCGCAAATACTTTTTTCGTCGCCAAACAGAACTATCTTTTGATTAGCATCTAGCATTTTAAGTGCTGATACGGCTCCGGCCACAACAGCAGAAGGAGCGTAATCGCCCCCCATTGCATCGACTCCGATTCTCATACCTTTAAATTAAAATTAGCCCCCTTGGGGGCTTTAAAAAATTAGGCAGTAACTGTTTTTTCAACGGCTAGTTTACCGCGGTAGTGACCACACTCGGGACAAACCCTGTGTAGCTGAGTAGAAGCGCCACAGTTTGAGCATGTGCCCAAGGTTGGCTCGGATGCTTTGTAATGCGTTCTGCGCTTGTTTTTTCTCTGCTTCGAAATTCTGCTCTTTGGATGTGCCATTTTACTAATTATTATCGTTTGTTAATAAGAATTATTTTCGTGTTACTAGTTTTCTGTTAATCCCTTCAATTTACTCCATCTCGGGTCAATTTCGGTTGAATCTTTCTGCAAATCTTTTTTTACAATTCGCTGGAGCATATCTTTATTGCATTCCGACTTTTTTGTTCCTTCCATTCCGTGGAACTTACTTATGGGAATGCTCAACGTTATGCTTTCGTAAAAGTATTGGGCCAAATTAATCTCGTACTCACTTTCTCCCATAATCCATAATTCATCGTTTTCGATGTTGGTTTCGTGGCCAAACTTTACAAAAAGATTTCCATTGTAGTTAATTGGAAAGGAAAAAGGTTCTAAGCACCTGTCGCAGTTAACCTGTATTGAACCTACAATTTCTATGTTCAATTCAAGCATTGTGTTTTGTTTGTATAACTCAATATTAACCGAAAGGCTTCCCTTGCCTATTTCTCCTTCTGGATATTGCTCAAAGAACTTATCGTTGATCTCAAACTCAAAGTGGTGCTTTCCGAGTTTAAGTCCCTTGTAATTAATGGAATATGTGTTTAAAATGTTGCCCACTTAGCCCAAAAAATATCGGGCAAAGGTAAAAATTATTGTGAAATAAAAAAAGTTATTAGAAATATGATGAACAACCTTGTAAAATTTTAATCCTGCAGAACGAATACAGTAAAGAACAATTACTTCTGCCGGCGTTTGCGTTCATTTTCGTCGAGGAATATTTTTCTTATTCGAATTGCTGTTGGGGTTAGTTCAACGTACTCATCCTCCTGAATATACTCAAGTGCCTCCTCAAGGCTGAACTTAATGGGGGGCGCAAGAAATATTTTTTCGTCGGAACCCGAGGCGCGAACATTGGTGAGTTTTTTCGATTTGGTTACATTTACTCCCAAGTCGCCTGAGCGGCTATTCTCTCCTACTACTTGGCCCGCGTACACTTCGTCGTGCGAATCAATAAAAAACTTGCCTCTGTCCTGTAGCTTATTAATTGCATACGCATATGCAGTTCCTGTTTCAATGGCAACCAAGGATCCATTTTGGCGCCCTTCAATGTCTCCTTTATATGGTTCAAAAGCCTTAAAACGATGGGCAATTACAGCTTCGCCGGCTGTTGCAGTTAACAGCACGTTGCGAAGGCCAATGATGCCTCGCGAGGGAATTTCGAACTCAAGATGAACCCTGTCGCCTCTGCGCTCCATAACCAGCAAATTTCCCCTACGCCTATTCACTACCTCAATGGCTTTGCCAGAGAACTCGTCGGGCAGGTCGATTGTTAATTGCTCAATTGGTTCACACTTTTCCCCACCAACCATTTTAATAATCACCTTGGGTTGGCCAACCTGCAACTCATAACCTTCGCGCCGCATGGTTTCAATTAATATTGAAAGGTGAAGAACCCCTCTACCATAAACATTAAAAGCATCTGCTGTCTCTGCCTGATCAACCCGAAGCGCCAGATTTTTTTCAGTTTCCTTCTCGAGGCGATCGCGAAGGTGACGTGATGTTAAAAACTTCCCATCACGACCAAAGAAAGGAGAATCGTTAATTGTAAACCTCATACTCATTGTTGGCTCATCAATTTCAATTCCGGGCAATGCTTCAGGATTCTCAATGTCTGCAATGGTGTCGCCAATATCGAACCCTTCAATTCCAACAATAGCACAAATATCGCCAGCGTAAACTCGCTCTACTTTCTTCTTTCCTAAACCATCAAAAACCAACAGTTCTTTTACTTTGGGTTTAACAACTTGGCCCTCCCTTTTAACTAATGCTATTTGCTGACCAACCTGAATTTCTCCGCGCACGACCTTACCTATGGCAATCCGGCCAACGTACGACGAATAATCGAGTGATGCGATGAGCATTTGCAATGTTCCTTTGCTCACCTTGGGTTCAGGTATGTGCTTTACTATTGATTCGAAAAGTGGTGTAATATCCGTTGATGCTTCTTTTAAACTATCTGACATCCAGCCTTGTTTGGCACTGCCAAATATTGTTGGGAAATTTAGCTGCTCTTCAGTTGCATTCAAGTTAAACATTAACTCAAATACTTGTTCCTGTACCTCGTCGGGACGACAATTGATTTTATCTACTTTATTAATAACAACTATTGGTTTAAGGCCCAGCGAGAGTGCTTTTTGTAATACGAAGCGGGTTTGAGGCATGGTTCCCTCAAATGCATCAACAATAAGAAGAACCCCGTCGGCCATATTCAGAACTCGCTCTACTTCTCCACCAAAGTCGGCATGGCCAGGAGTATCGATAATGTTAATTTTAACTCCTTTGTAGGTTACAGATACGTTTTTAGCCAGAATGGTTATGCCCCTCTCACGTTCAAGCTCATTGCTATCGAGAATAAGTTCGCCCGGTGTTTCGTGCTCCTTAAAAATTTTTCCTTGAATTATCATTTTATCGACCAATGTTGTTTTTCCATGGTCGACGTGAGCAATAATTGCTATGTTTCTTATAGACTGCATTAATTTTATTGTTTAAGGGGGGCAAAGGTATGAAACAATTTGATTTTCAAGTTGGAAAAATAAAAAAAACCGACAGATTAACTGTCGGTTTTCATAAACACAATCATTTTCAATCGAAAAGAAAGTCTATGTCATCTCCGGGCATAACCTCAAAGGTGGATTGGCCGTGATGAAAAATACGAGCGGGTTTGGATCCGAGTAATTCTATATTCCCCCCTTCGATCTTTAACATGCTTCCCTCCCTCAGGCCAACAACATAAACATATGGATCCATTTCTAAATACTCAAGAATTCTTTCCTCTCTGGTTTCGCCTCCAAAATTTTCCGGATGAAAATCTAAGTAATGGGGGTTTATTTGAAATCGAACTAAATTAATTGCGCTTAAGTTGTCGGGTTCTATTATGGGCATGTCGTTGGTAGTGCAAATAGTTGGACAAGCAACATTGGCACCTGCACTCCAGCCAACAAAAGGGGTACCATCAATAACTCGATAACGGATAGCTTCAATTAACTCATTTTGCTGTATCAACTTTAGAAGGCGAAATGTATTACCTCCACCAATAATGATTGCTTCTGCTTCTTGTACGGCATTTTTGGCTCTATTGAATCTCGTAATCGATTCAATCTTTACATTTATTCTATCAAAAGCCTTTTGAACTCTTGCCTCGTAATCGCTAAAAGTTTCGCTAACCGCTGCATAAGGAATGAATAGTGCCTTTTTCTTCCCTTCTAGAAGCCTACCAATCTCTTCAATACAATGATCAAGGTAACCATGACCTGGGTTAGTAGAGTTGCTAATCAAAAGGGTTTTCATGCATTATAATTTTTTTGCAAAGTAGTTTGTTGTATTGAAAAATCATTTAATTATATAATGATTTACGCAAACATTATAAATTTTTATTTGGAAGTTAACTTGATGGTGACTAAAAACGCTGAAAAAGTGTCGCCATGTGTTGCTTCTATTAAATCGAAAACACTCGAAATTAATTGATCGGCTTTCTTCAAATCCCTTTGTGGGTGTAATTCGATTGCTTTTATAATGTCTTGCCTCAGAATACAACTCTTTTCGGAATTCAATAAACTATTCTCTATAATTATCATGCCCAATTGTTCCTCTGTTGAAAATCCACTCTCTACCTCGATAACATCGCCGGCGGGCTTAACAATAAGGGCACTTTCGTTTCCATAGTAATTAAAACTCTTATCTTTCTTATTATAAATAAGCACCTTGAGCAAATAGTTTGAATTAAAAGATTTAGTAACGAATTGTAATGTTTCTGAAAAGAGTTCAATGGGGTTAATGATATGACTTAAACTATCATTTATCTTATTGTATATTATAGTGTTGATTTTTATTTTATTATGGTAATCGACATTAAAATTATCGATATGGTAAACAATTAAACAGCTCATCGTCTCATTTTCAAAAATAAAGCCTCCG
>JBBIRB010000051.1:14131-18530 GCA_037442025.1 Bacteroidales bacterium
ATTAAAATCAATGAGATGATTAGATAATTTTTAATATCCAACAAACCCTCTTTTTCCATTATAAGCCTATTTAACTCTGTTTTTAACTCATCGTCCCTAATCTGATTTTCAAGTAACTTTAATTTTTCTTCTGCCTCTTGTTTTTGTAATGAGTCCTTTATGCTCGAAAATTCTTTGAAATACTCGAATGCTTTTTTATATGAATTCTTTTTCTCGTTCACAAGAGCAAGGTTGTATAAAACTTCTTGTTTTGTTTCAATAATATTTTCTTTATTAGCTATTATGAGAGATTTATTTAAATATTCTGTTGCCTTAATAATATCATTATTTTTAAAGTATGCTATGCCAATGTTTTTTAATGCTATGCATTCCCTAGTTGAACTGCCAAGTTTTTGAAATCGCTCTAGGGCGTTGGTGTGATATAATAGTGCATCAACAAACATTCCCTTTTTTAGGAACAATGTACCTATGTTATCCTGAATTATTGCAACTCCAATTGATATGCTAAGGGAATCGTAAATATGTAAAGCCCTTACATAGTAAGAGTGTGCCAAATCGAAAGAGTTCAGTTCCATGTAAGCACTGGCAATATTATTGGAAGCTGCAGCAACGGCTCTGTGGTAGTTACTTTTCTGATTAATTTCGAGGTAGGTTTTAAAGAATTCTATTGCTTTCAAATACTCTTGCCTATAAAAAAAAATTTGACCAATATTATTAGATACCATGCCTATTCCCTCCACATGATCCTGAGCCTTAAATATGTTCAGCGCCAACGAAAAGTTTTCAATAGCCAAATCGTATCGTGCCCATGAGCGATATATTAATCCAATATCGTTTAGAACTTCGGCTTGTGCTATTTTACTATTTTGTTGCTCATAAATGCTTTGTGCCGCAATTAGGTTTTGTAAGGCCGCCTTAAGGTCTCCTTTCTTTTGCAAAATGTACCCAAGCTGGTGATAGGCATCAGCAGCTAAATTCCATAATCGTTTATGGGAAGCCAACTCTAAAGCCTGGCTCCAATACATTTTACTTGCATCAAAATCTGTATCGATATGCGCTACGGCTAACTTAAAAAGTGCATTGTACTTTGCTGTGTCATTTTTTGAATTTTCAGCAACGTATTTAAGGCTATCTATATTGGCTCCTCTTGATTGGTTAAATAATAAATATATGAGAGCGATTAACAGTAATAGATGCTTGTATCTCATCTGATTATAAATTATTCGCCTAAAGTAATAAAAAAACCCGCCCAAAGGCGGGTTGCGGGTCGAAGAATTTTTCTAATTGAACGATAGAAGTATTAATCCTACGGAGAATGGATAAACTTCTGGGCCTTTCCCTTTTTCGAATAGGGGTGTAGGGTAGTAATTTGCAAACAACCTGAGCCCTCTGTAACCAACCCTTGCAGTAAAGCCATAGCGGAAAGAGAACAGATTAAAATCGTCTTTTACCTTATCCTTTTTTTCTCCATTGAACTCATATTCAACCTTAGTGTGGGATCCAAAACGAACTCCGCCTATCACGCCAGTTGAAATGAAAATTCGCTTAGAGTCACTTCCTACAGGTATTTGAAACTCAAGAAGAAGCGGAACAACAAGTTGTTGAGTAGAAAATTTTGACTTGGTTACTTTGTAGCCTGCCAATATATACGCACTATCAACAACAGTAATACCGTTTTGTACTTTAAAGTTTGTATTGTTTCTAAAGTGATAGTCGTTAAACTCAAGCCCAAGGCCTGTAACCAAACCTGCCTTATCGGTCCCAAAACCAATGCTTTGCTGTAAAAAGTTTAAATTTATGTTCCACGAACGGCTCTGTTTTAATTCCATAAACTTCAAATTGCCATCCATTACTGTTGACTTATTCGGGGTTAAGTATCCATTAAATCCCCATTCAAACCCTGCCCAGTGTCCCTTAAATTTTCGTTCTTTTTTTATTACTGAATTCGATTTTTTTTCGGGAATCTCAACTGTCGTTGTTCCGTCTTCTTTGCCTATTACAATTACATTTCTTTTTCCTAAACGAATTACTGTCGTGTCGGATTTTGTTGTTTCTCTTTTTAAACCAAAACTTGTTTCCTCGTTTATGGCTTTTTCATTCAGAGTATCAGCAACAATAGTAGAGTCGGAATTCTCCACTTGGGTGAGGAGTTTCTCGAGATTGTTTTGTGCGTAAGAAATGCTATATACAAGCAATATGCTTACTGTGAAAATAATGGTTTTCATATTTTGATAGTTAATTGGTTAATTTCGCCTGTATGACAGTTCAATGTTTAAAAAAGTTACAGGCTAAACTACTTTTTATTTTTTACTGGGCGAGATATGGCGAATAGGCCTGCATCGAAAGTAATACGTGTTAGGTTTCCATTAGAATCTCTTTGGCCATTTAAAGAAATGGTTGACTCGGTATAATTCGACAATCTATTTATTCCCATTTCTGCCAATTCGAAGAGTCCGATCTCCTTCTTGGTGCTTTCTGCTATATTAACAATAGGTATTTCTTTTTGGTTTTTGATTAAAACCAGATCGGCTAAGGTTAATTTTGGCTCACTGATTGCCACGCTAACAAGTTTTTGGACACCAATGGGTTTTATTGCTTCGAATGAAATATAATTGGCTAAGTAATTTTCAACTTCATGCTGTTCTTCGCTATTTTCATTAGATTTTTCTATCGCCTCTTCATTTCTGATATTATCAATCCTATCATTTTTAACAATGAAAGGAATATTCGATTTCGAAATCGGTTCTGACTTATATAAAGTGGAATCGATTGTATTTACCTCAATTGCAAAGTTTTCAATTATATTATTGTAAGTTCTAGCTTTAAAATAAAAATACCCGAGGGACAGCAATAGGGTAAAAGATGCAGCAATTGAAGAAAGTGTTCGAACTTGCTTGTAAGTTAGATTAAAGGCATGAGTTCTTTTAAGTTGGATTTTTCCTTTAAACCTTTCGTTTGGCGATGGCTTTAACTTTAGTTGATGTATAGTATCGTATTCATTCTGATACTTCTTACTTTTAAGAACTAATACTTTTAAACGATCCTTTTGTTCCAAGGTAATATCATCCTCCATTTCAGCAATGGAAAGTTCTACCAGTTCATTCAATTCAATGGAAGTTTCTTCTTGCTTAATTAATTGTTGCTTTTGAATGAAAGTAATATTATCCGAGGGTTCTAGTTTACTATTCTGTAACTCATCTAGTTCTTCCTTTAGATGAGGGTACTGCAATAGGAAGTTGTTTAGTTCCTCTAATTGATTGGCAGAAAGCGTTCCATCGATTTTATCGATGAAATAAAAAATATAGTTTTCAATATTTATTCTGCTGTTTATCATATAACTAATTCAGGCGTTTTAATGTATTCCTTTAATGTTAATCTTCCTCGATATATGTAAACCTTCACTTGCGATTCGTTGAGTCCTGTTATCTCTCCAATATCATCATATGAATAGCCTTCATAGTCTCTTAAAAGAATAACTGACCTTTGAATTTCTGGAAGCTTCTTTAGCGCTTCGTGCAATATTTCCTGTAAATCGCTATATCCTTTGTTTGTAGTGAAACTGTTTGGATTTATTGTCTCAATGTTTGTTTCTCGTTTATTTTTTCTGATTACATCGATACAAGCATGATATGCAGTGGTAAAAAGGTACGATTTTACTTTTTCAAAATTTACATTTTCACGTTTAACCCAAAGCCTTTCAAAGGTATCCTGTACAATATCGTTAGCGACATCGTTGTTATTCAATGTTTTAAGAGCAAAACGATACAGCCTGTCGGCAAACTCTTCTACACTTTGGTTGTATTCCGAAACTGTCATTTTATAAAATTACACTTGTGTGACGCTTTAGCATGCATAAAGTTACAGTATAAAAAAATAATTTGTAAAAAAAGAAAGGCGGGATAACCCCGCCTTTCCGAATATGCTGTAAATGGCCTAGTGCTTCACCATGCGGGCCACGCGGGTGGCACCGCCCTCGCCCGTGAGGGTCACCAGGTACACTCCGGCCGGCAGCTGCGCCGCCCCCAGCTCGAGGGTTGAGCCCCCGGCGTGCTGCGCCCGCAGCACCGGCTGACCCAGGATGCTGTGCACCGTCACGCTCCGCACCCGGTCCGCTCCGGCAAACACGATCCGGTCCCCGAAGGGGTTCGGGTACAGCTGCACGCCCGCCAGCTCCTCCGAACCGATGCCCGTGGGCACCAGCGTCAGCGGCAGCGACAGGTTGTGATCCGTCACCTCCAGGCTGCCCGCATGCGCGTGGCAGTCGGCGTGGGTCACCGTGTACGCGTACGTGCCCGGCACCAGCGCGATGCTGGCCGTACCCGCGGCGTCCGTCGTCAGCTCCGCGCCCCCGATGGCGATGGTCGCCCCCGCCAGGGGCTGCTGGCCCGTGGTAGTCACT
>JBBIRB010000052.1:0-17791 GCA_037442025.1 Bacteroidales bacterium
TGTCGTATGCCCAGCCGTCGCCACCGAAAATCCATACCGATTTTTTAATGAAATACTGCTTAAGAGCCAACAGCTCTTTTGCCATACTATCATTAATTTTCTCAAGGGTTACAATCAACTTCTCCGATGCAACCTTCGAAGCCTCAGCGTTGTCTTTAGCATCGATCCACGCCTTCATTGTTTCCTTAGTTTCGGTAGGGTAGTTTCCTTCCAGGGCTTTGCCTAAACGGTCGGCAATTCTGTCGCGTAGCTTTGCAACTCCGGTTGCAAGTCCGTAACCAAACTCAGCGTTATCTTCGAAGAGCGAGTTTGCCCAAGCAGGACCAAATCCATCTTTATTTTTGGTGTATGGGGTTGAAGGTGCCGAACCTCCATAAATTGACGAGCATCCGGTTGCGTTGGCAACAATCATACGATCGCCGTAAAGTTGAGTAATTGCCTTAATATAGGGAGTTTCGCCACAACCTGCGCAAGCACCGCTGAACTCGAACAATGGCTGTGCAAACTGGCTGTTTTTCACGCTCTTATCTTTTCCAAGAACGGTATCCTTGTAACCAACAGTGTGGTGCATGTATAGGTACCTGTCGTGCTCGGCCATTTGCGACTCGATAGGTTGGAATTCGAGAGCCTTTTTGGGAGCAGGACAAACGTCGATACAGTTACCGCAACCGGTACAGTCGAGTACGCTTACCTGAATACGGAAATTGTACTCTTTAATGCCACCACGACCCTTTTGAGTTGTAGTTCCAGCAGGTGCTTTAGCTAGCTCCTCTTCGGTTAGTAAGTATGGCCTAATGGCAGCGTGAGGACAAACGTAAGCGCACTGATTACACTGAATACAGTTGTCGGTTACCCACTCGGGAACGCTCACTGCAATTCCTCGTTTCTCGTACTCGGTAGTTCCAGCGGGGAAGGTACCATCTTCGCGATCGACAAAGGTGCTAACGGGTAAATCGTCGCCCCTCATTAAAGTAATTGGCAGTACGGCTTTATTAATAAATTCAGGGGCTCCAGCTATTTTATGAAGTTCTTCCGGGGTAAGCTTAGCCCAATCGGCTGGCACATCAACCCTGGTTACTTCACCACCACGGTCGATAGCCGCATTGTTCATGTCGATAATATCCTGCCCTTTGCGACCGTATGTTTTCTCTACAGCCTCTTTCATGTCTTTAACAGCTACTTCAAAAGGAATAACTCCCGAAATTTTGAAGAATGCGCTTTGTAAAACGGTGTTGGTACGACCTCCTAAACCAATTTCGTCGGCGATTTTGGTTGCGTTAATAATATAGAAATTAATTTCGTTTTCGGCTAGGTACTTTTTAATGGAATTGGGGAGTTTTTCCTTAGTTTCCTCAATATCCCAAATAGTATTAAGTAGGAAAGTACCGCCTTTGCGCAAACCTTTAAGCATGTTGTACTTGCCTAGGTACGACTGAACGTGGCAAGCCACAAAGTCGGGTGTGGTAACAAGGTAAGGCGAGCGAATGGGCTTGTCGCCAAAACGAAGGTGCGATGTGGTTACACCACCCGATTTTTTTGAGTCGTATGCAAAGTAAGCCTGGCAATACTTATCGGTATTGTCGCCAATAATTTTAATGGAGTTTTTGTTTGCACCAACGGTTCCGTCGGCACCAATTCCGTAGAATTTACCCTGGAATGTTCCTTTAGGAGCCAGGTTAATTTCGGGAAGAAGTGGAAGCGACTTGAAGGTTACATCGTCAACAATACCAACGGTGAACTGATTCTTAGGCTCCTTCATCTTTAGGTTGTCGAAAACTGCAATAATTTGAGCCGGGGTAGTATCCTTCGAGCTCAAACCGTAGCGTCCGCCAATAATTAATGGGGCGATATCCTTTCCGTAGTAAAGGTTTTTTACGTCGAGGTAAAGTGGATCGCCATTAGCACCGGGCTCTTTAGTGCGATCGAGAACGCAAATGCGTTTTACGCTGGCCGGAATAGCTTTAAAGAAATATTTTGCAGAGAAAGGACGGTAAAGATGTACCGCAAGCAAACCAACTTTCTCGCCTTTTTCCATTAGGTAATCAACTACTTCGCGAGTGGTGTCGGTAATCGACCCCATAGCAATTATTACATTCTCTGCATCTTTGTGTCCGTAGTATGCAAATGGGTGGTACTCACGTCCGGTTAATTTGGTAATTTCCTGCATGTAGGCCTCAACCATATCCGGAACAGCATCGTGAAACTTATTGGCAGCCTCACGAGCCTGGAAGTAGATATCGGGGTTTTGAGCGGTACCACGGGTAACAGGGTGCTCGGGGTTAAGGGCACGGTCGCGGAAAGCCTGAAGGGCTTTTTGATCGACCAAAGCAGCTAGCTGCTCGGTTTCGAGAACCTCAATTTTTTGAATTTCGTGCGATGTACGGAACCCATCGAAGAAGTGAAGGAAAGGAACCCTCGACTTAATGGCGGTAAGGTGAGCAACACCCGCCAAATCCATTACCTCCTGTACGCTACCGGTTGCCAGCATGGCAAAACCAGTTTGGCGAGTGCTCATTACGTCGCTATGGTCGCCAAATATTGAAAGGGCTTGGGCTGCCAAGCTACGAGCCGAAACATGGAAAACGCCAGGCAGTAATTCGCCGGCAATTTTGTACATGTTAGGGATCATAAGGAGTAAACCCTGCGAAGCGGTATAGGTTGTTGTTAAAGCGCCTGCCTGAAGCGAACCGTGAACTGCTCCTGCAGCACCCGCTTCCGATTGCATTTCGGTAACTTTTACTGTTTCACCAAAAATGTTTTTACGACCAAAAGCAGCCCATTCGTCAATGTACTCGGCCATTGTTGATGATGGCGTAATGGGGTAAATTGCGGCAACCTCGCTAAACATGTAGGCGATGTGCGATGCGGCGTAATTTCCGTCGCAGGTAATAAACTTCTTGTTCTTTGCCATTTGAATAGTGATTTTGTTGATATTGAGTTATTTACGTTTTCTTTACAACTTAGCAAAGGTATATAAAAAAGGTGAATTCGGAAATGTTGTTAAGCACTTTATGCGTGCAAAGGGAAAAGTAAACGATTGCGTTCGTTCAATTTATAATCATTCTAGAAATACTTAGCTATTTTTCCTCCTCATCGAGCAAATGGGGGCGCAATTTTCTGGTTCGCTCAACCGATTGCTGCAGCTGCCATTTTTCTATTTCCTTAAAATTTCCCGACAGTAGTATATCAGGCACTTTCCAGCCGTTAAACTCGGCTGGTCTGGTGTAAGCTGGCGGTGCCAGCAGGTTGTCCTGAAACGAATCGGTAAGCGCCGAGGTTTCATCCGACAGAACTCCCGGAATGAGCCTAACAACGCTGTCGGTAATTACCGCTGCCGCAAGTTCGCCACCGGTTAGCACGTAATCGCCAATGGAAATTTCGCGGGTTATCAGGTGCTCGCGCACTCTATGGTCAATTCCTTTATAGTGACCGCAAAGTATGAGTAAATTCGTTTTAGTGCTCAGCTCGTTGGCCAATTTTTGGGTAAGGGGTTCGCCATCGGGCGAGGTGTAAATAATCTCGTCGTACTGGCGCTCGCCTTTAAATTTTTCGAGTGCTTTATAAACTGGTTCAACTTTCAGCACCATTCCGGCATCGGGGCCAAAAGCGTAATCGTCAACCGTTCGGTGCTTGTCGTTTGTAAAATCGCGTAGGCCGTGCAGGTGAATTTCTACCAAACCTTTGGTTTGCGCTCGTTTAATAATTGAATGCCCCATAGGACTTTGAAGCAGTTCGGGAAGCACGCTAATAATGTCTATTCGCATAAATGGTATTATATTTTGCAAAGATATTGAAATTGACTCAAGGCAGAAAATATTGGGCTCTCAGCAGAGAACGTTTTTATATTAGTTGAACAAATGTTTCTTTTTTAATTCGCATTAATTTAAAAAAGATTTATATTTATTTAGCGAACCAAAACTTTGTTTTATGAAGAAAATACTTGTTGTATCGGAGCGCAACTCGTGCCGTTCGCAAATGGCCGAAGCATGGTTAAGTTACTACGGCAAGGGCGAGGTAGAGGTACAAAGCGCTGGGGTTGTTCCATCGGAACTCGACATGTTTGCTGCCAATGCCATGATGGAAGCCGTAATTGATATAACAAAGCAGAAGCCGAAAGGGCTTGCCACTATTAACTCAAGGGAGTTCGACTATGTGCTGGTTTTAAGCGAAGGGATAAAGCATGTTCTTCCGGTTTTTAAGGGAACACCAAAAGTTTACGAGTTTCCATTTCCCGATGTGTCGGGTACCGAAATTTCCGATGAAGCACAGAAAAAGATTGAATACGCCCGCCTTCGCGATGAAATGGAAAATTTCTGCTTCGACTTTATTCATCATAAAATTAAACCTTTAATATAGATATGGTTTCCCAAGTAGAATTTTCACTGTCACCATTCCCATATGGGATTCATTTGGTTACCAAACAAATTGTTGAAAAACTTCCACCGCTTCCGCAAAACGGCCTTTTAAACTTATTTATAAAGCATACCTCGGCAGGTATTACCATTAACGAGAATGCCGACCCCTCGGTACGCGACGATTTTGAACAGTTTTTCAATAGGCTTGTACCCGAAAATCAACCCTGGTTTACCCATACCGACGAAGGTGCCGACGATTTGCCAGCGCACCTGAAAGCTTCGCTTGTGGGTTTCTCGGTTTCTATTCCCATTTCACAGGGAAAACTGTTACTTGGAACCTGGCAGGGAATATACCTGTGCGAATTCCGAAAGCACGGTGGCAGCCGACGGTTTACTGCAACCATTATTGGGTAAGTTTCAAAATGAAGTTGTTTTACAGCATTTCAACTATTTCTTTTAATTTTTTTGATATTTTTGCTTTCAATATGAATCGATATTCTTCAATTTAATTATAAATTGAAATTGTTGATTTGTGGTTGGCAATCCACTAAAAATCAGATTAAACAAAATACAAATGGAGAAACTTCTTCTACTTGGCGACGAAGCCATAGCTCAGGGAGCAATCGACGGTGGCCTTTCGGGTGTGTATGCCTATCCGGGCACTCCTTCCACCGAAATAATGGAATACGTTCAGCACTCGAAGCAGGCCGAACAGCTCAATATCCACCGTATTTGGTCGGCTAACGAGAAAACAGCCATGGAGGCAGCTATTGGCATGTCGTACGCCGGAAAGCGTGCGCTTGTTTGCTTTAAGCATGTGGGTCTTAATGTGGCTGCCGATGCATTTATAAATGCAGCAATGACTGGTGTTAACGGCGGACTGGTTGTTCTTTCGGCCGACGACCCCTCCATGCACTCGTCGCAAAACGAGCAGGACTCGAGGTTCTACGGAAAATTTGCCATGACTCCAATCCTCGAACCATCGAATCAGCAGGAGGCATACGACATGACCTACAAAGCATTCGAACTCTCCGAAAGGCTTAATGTTCCTGTAATGATTCGCATTACCACCCGCTTGGCCCATTCGCGGTCGGGAGTGGCTCGAAAAGCGGTAGCCCCACAGAATAGTTTGAAACTGCCAAACGATCCTCGTCAGTTTGTGCTTCTTCCTGCAATTGCAAGGGTTAACTACAAGAAATTGCTAAATACCATTCCTTTAATGGAATCGATTTCCGAAAAATCGGAGCATAACACTTTGGTTTTGAGCGAAAATAGGAAGATTGGAATTATTGCCTGCGGTATTGCCTACAACTACCTTATGGAGAATTTTCCCAATGGTTGCCCATACTCGGTGCTTAAATTGAGCCAATACCCAGTTCCTAACAATTTGGTTAAAAAACTATACGACCAATGCGAAGCCATTATGGTGCTTGAAGATGGAATGCCAGTGGTGGAAGAGATGCTGAAAGGAATTTTAAATTTAGGCAAGCCTATTAATGGTCGTCTCGATGGAACTTTACCCCGCGACGGTGAATTAACTCCTGCCATTGTTGCAAAGGCATTTAAAATGGATGTTTACGAAGGGATGCCAATACCCAATGTGGTTCGTAAACGCCCACCTTCGCTATGCACAGGCTGTGGCCACATTGATGTTTACACCGCTCTTAACGAAGCGCTAGCCGAGTATGGTACAGGTCGGGTTTTTGCCGATATTGGCTGCTATACGCTGGGTGCGCTGCCGCCTTTCAATGCCATTAACTCGTGTGTCGACATGGGTGCTTCAATAACAATGGCGAAGGGTGCAGCCGATGCAGGCTTAGTTCCTGCAGTTGCTGTAATTGGCGATTCAACCTTTACCCATAGCGGTATGACCGGTTTGCTCGATGCTGTTAACGAAAACTCCCCGATAACCGTAATTATTTCCGACAATTCAACAACGGGTATGACAGGTGGGCAAACTTCGTCGGCCTACGGAAGAATTGTTGAAATTTGCAAGGGCATTGGCGTTCATCCCGATCATATTTTTGTTATGAACCCGCTTAAAAAGTACCACGAGGAGAACGTTCGCATTATGAAGCAGGAACTTGCTTACCATGGCGTTTCGGTACTTATTCCCCAGCGCGAGTGCATTCAAACTTTTGCTCGTCGCAAAAAGGAAGAGAAAAAATCGTCGGCCGAGGAGTAGGAGAGTGCTAACCCAATTAATAATTTGAAAACAATACTACAATGAAAACCGATATAATACTTGCAGGCGTTGGCGGACAAGGAATTTTATCCATTGCTGCCGGAATTGGTTTAGCTGCGGTTAAAAGCAACCTATACATTAAACAGGCCGAAGTGCATGGTATGAGCCAGCGTGGCGGCGATGTGCAGTCGCACCTTCGCATTTCCGATACCCCAATTGCTTCGGACCTTATACCTATTGGCGGTGCTCATCTAATTATTTCTGTAGAGCCATTGGAAGGACTACGTTACTTGCCTTTCCTTCGGAAAGATGGCTGGTTGGTAACCAACACCGTTCCGTTTATTAACATACCCAACTACCCCGAAACCGACGAGGTTTTGAATGTGATTAAGGGAATTCCAAACCATATTGCCCTCAATGCCGATGCAATAGCAAAGGAGTCGGGTTCGAGTCGTGCTTCGAATATTGTTATGCTTGGTGCTGCCTCGCCCTTTATCGATATTCCTTTTGAAAAGTTAGAAGATGGTATTCGCGAACTCTTTGGTCGTAAAGGCAACGATGTAGTTGAAACCAACCTTAAAGCGCTCCGCGCGGGTAGAGAGTTTGCAATGAAAAATAAGTAGTTTTACTCATCCATAGTATAATAAAAGCCTATCGGTTTTCGATAGGCTTTTATTATTTGTCATAATGCCAGTTATATAGCATTAATAATTTAATTATTAATATTCTCTAACCGCCCATCCTTTGGATCGTATAACAGCCTCGTGCCAACGGTTCAGTAAACTTTCCGAAGTTTTTACATCCATTTGGGGCTCGAATCTTCGCTGGGGCTGCCACTGCTGCTTTATTTCCTCAATATTCGACCAAAAGCCGGTTGCCAACCCCGCTAAATAGGCTGCGCCTAAAGCCGTAGTTTCAACTATTTGTGGCCTAATTACTGGCTTGTTAAGAATGTTCGATTGGAACTGCATTAACAAATTATTTGCCGATGCACCACCGTCGACTCGTATTTCGGAGATTGCAATTCCCGAATCGCGTTCCATTGCCGTTATAACTTCGGCTGTTTGAAAGCCAATGGCTTCGAGAGCAGCACGTGCAATATGCGCTTTTGTTGTTCCTCGGGTCATACCAACAATGGTTCCTCGTGCATACTGATCCCAGTGAGGAGCGCCAAGTCCCGTAAAGCTAGGAACAAAGAATACGTCGCCGCTGTCGTAAACCTGTGAGGCAAGAGTTTCAATTTCGGCCGAAGAATTTATAATTCCTAACCCATCGCGAAGCCACTGAACAACAGCCCCAGCAACAAAGACGCTGCCCTCGAGGGCATAGGTGGTTTGGTTGCCAATTTTCCAGGCAATCGTAGTGAGCATCTGGTTTTTCGATTCGAATGGTTTACTCCCGGTATTGGCCAGAATAAAGCAACCCGTTCCATAGGTGCTTTTCACCATGCCATCGTTTACACACATTTGTCCGAAAAGCGCAGCCTGCTGGTCGCCTGCAATACCCGAAATGGGAACCTGCATGGCAAAAACCGAAGGACTTGTATGGCCATACACTTCGCTCGACGAGGCAACGGTGGGCAAAATGCTTTTGGGAATGTCAAACAATGAAAGCAGCTCGTTGTCCCAAGTAAGCTTATGAATATTGAATAGCATGGTACGGCTGGCGTTCGACACGTCGGTAACGTGGGTTTTGCCGCCAGTAAATTTCCAAACCAGCCATGTATCTACTGTTCCAAAGGCCAAATGGCCTTGTTCGGCAAGTTCCCTTGCCCCCACAACATTGTCGAGTATCCACTTCACTTTTGTTCCGCTAAAGTAGGCATCGACAATCAATCCCGTTTTTATTCTGATAGTTATATCGTGTTTGGCTATTTTCAGCTCATCGCAGTACTCCGAGGTGCGCCTGTCCTGCCAAACTATGGCATTGTAAACCGGTTCGCCGGTTCGCTTGTCCCAAACAATGGTTGTTTCGCGCTGATTGGTAATGCCAATTCCTGCAAGGTTCGACCCATCGATTCCCAATTTCGACATGGCCTCGGCGGCAACAGCAACCTGCGACGACCATATTTCGAGCGGGTCGTGCTCAACCCATCCGGGTTTTGGGAATACTTGCGTAAACTCCTTTTGAGCCTGGGAGCGTATTTTGCCCTTTCGGTCGATAATAAGTGCCCTTGAACTTGTTGTTCCCTGGTCGAGTGCAAGAATGAACTGTTCCATGTATGGTGATTTTTTTACAGTAAAAGTAGAAAAAATGAGTTACCTTAAAATATACTTCGATGCAACCCTGTTGAAATCGTCGACCTGCTGCTTTTGCCACAAATCATCTTTCCCCAGTTCCAAAGCCATCAGTTTTGCCACTTCGTTTGCAAGGGTAATGGCTTCGCGAGCATTAAGCAGCAAGCAGCGAGTGCGGCGCGAAAGAACATCCTCTACCGTAATGGCCATTTCTTTTCGAACAGCCCATATAACCTGTGCTTTAATAAGTCCGAGCGATTCGCTAATGTATTCGCCATGTTCGGGTTTCTCTGCAATAATTTGGTTAATACCGTCAATGTCGCTTCCGTACCAGTAAAATTTGTTGGTTCTATCGACCTTTTTAACATAACCGTGCAGATGAAGCTGCCTTGTTGCGGTTTGTGTTGGAGCCCATTTGAGCGTTTTCTCAACCTTTTCAACCATGTCCTGCGCCATGCGCCGAAAAGTTGTCCATTTTCCGCCCACCATGGTGAAAAGATTAGATGGTGAAACGAAGATTTTATGGCTTCGCGAAATTTCTTTGGTTTTGGTCGAGTCGCCTTTGGGAGCAGCTAACGGTCGAAGTCCGGCAAATACGCTCAGCACATCGGTGCGCGAGGGCTGACGGGTTAGGTAGCGCCCCATGGTTTTGAGAATGAAATTCGCTTCATCGTCGAGGGCTACGGGTTCCAACGATGTTGTTTCGATAGGTGTATCGGTTGTTCCCACTACCACGTGGTTGTGCCAGGGTACAGCAAAAAGCACGCGGCCATCGTCGGTTTTCGGAATCATAAGGGCATCGTTTCCGGGGAAAAACGATTTGTCGAGTACAAGATGAATTCCCTGACTGGGCTTTATGCTGCGATGCAGTTCGGGATTGTCCATGCGCAGGATATCGTCGACAAAAACTCCCGTTGCATTTATAGCCGCTTTGGCTTTAATGGTGTACGACGTTCCCGATAGCTCGTCCTTTGCAACAACACCATTAATATTTCCATTCTCATCTTTTACAAGATGCTCAACTCCAAAGTAGTTAACGGGCAAGGCACCATGCTCGCAGGCCGTTTGGAGCGCGTTAATGGCCAATCGGCTATCGTCGAACTGTCCGTCGTGGTAGAGTACTCCGGCTGTAAGTCCTTTCGCTTTAATTGCGGGTAAGCGCAAAAGCGTTTTGGTTTTCGAAATACGCAGCGATCTGCCAAGGCTGAAACGACCCGCAAGCATATCGTAAAGGGTTAGCCCCACGGTGTACATCAGCTCATCCCATAGTCCGAAAGTTGGAATAATAAACGACTGGTTCGAAACCAAATGCGGAGCATTTTTAACAAGCAAGCCCCTTTCAACAGAGGCCTCGCGAACCAAAGCTACATTGCCCTGTGCAAGGTATCGGACTCCGCCGTGTACCAGCTTTGTACTTTTGCTCGATGTGCCTTTAGTAAAATCGGATTTTTCGAAAAGCGCAACCGAGTACCCCCTTGTTGCAGCTTCGAGCGCAATACCAATCCCTGTTGCGCCACCACCAATTACTACAAAATCGAAAACTTTTCCGCTTTCAATTATCTTGCTTACATTTTCGTTCCGATTCATATGTAATTATTTTAATGTTGAATTGTAATTTTTACAATACAAAAGTAATTAATCGAAATTTAAAAGAAAAGAAAACGAAACATTAATTTGCTTAAAAAGTTTCGATATTAGTTTTTATTTCAATTTCGCTTCCGTTTGTTTTCTTTTTATACCTTTGGAATGAAAATTTTTAAATTATGCCACAAAGTATTGCCGAACGCCATCGGTTCATTTTAAACCGATTAACCGAGAAAGGTCATGTAAATGTTACCGAACTGAGCGAGGAACTTTCGGTTTCGGTTGTTACCATTCGAAAGGATTTGAAATGGCTCGAAAGCAAGGGGCTCTTAAACAGAACCCACGGAAGCGCATCGCCTGCCATTCCTTTTGCGTTCGACAGGCACATTGGCGACAAGGAAAAATTGCGGGTTGAGCAGAAAATTGCCATTGCCCGCGAGGCGGTTAAAATTCTTCAACCTAACGATAGCATTTTGCTGGCTTCGGGTTCGACAATTTTGGAATTTGCCCGACAGATTCCCGATTTGAATGGCTTAACCGTAGTTTCGGCATCGCTTAATGTTTCGCAAGCCATAACCTTGCGAAGTAATGTGGAGATTATTCAACTGGGAGGCATGGTTCGTCGCAGTTCATCGTCGGTACTGGGCCCATTTGCCGAGCGCATGCTTACCGACCTAAACTGCTCCATTCTGTTTATGGGAGCCGATGGCATTGACCCCGAATACGGTATAACCACAACCAATGCTTTGGAAGCATCTCTAAATCGGCAAATGATGGAGGCATCGAGTAGGGTAGTGGTTTTGGCCGATTCGAGCAAATTCGGAAGGCGAGGTTTCGGAAAAATTTGTGCTGCCAACGAGGTGCATTCAATTATAACCGACAGTGATTTACCCCAAAAATATAAATCGCAGTTCGCTGAGATGGGAGTTGAGGTAAAAGTTGCTTTGTAGGGCGGATTAGCACAAGAATTACCTCAATTTTTCTCATAAATATCCTTTATAACGAGCCCTGCCAAAGTAAAACCAAAAATGGCTGTTATATGGGCAAATGTTCCATTTATTATGGCTTTTTTGCTGCACCACTCATGGTTTGCTAAATTGGGGTCGCCCTCGCCGTTAAACATTTTTGGACAAAGGCATTTGTTCGACCCACAGGAAGAACCTACACCCTTATTTTCAAGCACTTCGTTGCTGTATACGCAAAGAAATTTTTTGAATGGGAATTCACCCTTTCGAATTTTTTTCCTGACAATCGATGCTAATGGACACCCTTTAACTTTCCAAAATTCCCCTACTTTAATTCGGGTAGGATCCACTTTAAGCGAAGCTCCCATTGAGGAGAATAGTACTGCTTTGGTTTTTGTGGCGGTACGTATTAAATCGACTTTACTGCTTAGGCTGTCGATGGCATCTATTATATAGTCGAAACTATCGAGATTGAATAATTCCCGATTGGATTGATTGTAAATTTTTTGGATTGCAATAATTTGGGCATTTGGGTTAATTTCGAGCAAACGGTTTTTCAGGGCTTCGGTTTTAACCTGACCAACAGTATTAATTGTTGCCTGCAACTGCCGGTTAACATTGGTAATACAAATTCTATCGGAATCAACTATCGTTAGTTTTTCTACACCCGAACGAACCAAACTTTCTGCACACCAGCTGCCAACACCACCAATGCCAAAAATTATAACATTTTTGGTTCGAATACAATTCATAATTTCATTGCCTACAAGTAGTTCGGACCTTTGAAAAATAGCTTTATTTGCAACCATACTTTTTTTTTGGAAGTGCAAAACTATAAAAATCAAACCGAGAATACCACTTATTTTTTTTCGTTAGTGTCCGATAAAGTTTTCAGAATATACTTGAAAGCGTTTGCAGTTAGGGGAACTGGTATTTTTTGTTTTACAGGGGCTAAATTTCCGCCTCTGAGAATTTCCATTAAAAAAATCCGGGTTGTTTGAGCGTAGCGAGCTCCCTGATTTTAGTCAATCAATATGATTATTTGGAATATATATACAGCGGCAGCATTTTTTGCTTACTTTTTTTGCTGGAGAATAAAAGTAAGAGCCCGGGCAGCTTGAACACTTAACTCAGGAACGATTTTTTATCGGACAATAGTAAATATTAATTTTAAAAGGTTTATTTTTGCAATCCCAATTCGGCTCGTAGCTCAGCTGGTAGAGCACGTGACTCTTAATCATGGGGTCGAGAGTTCGATCCTCTCCGAGCCGACAAAAAGCCTCCTCTTGGGAGGCTTTACTATTTAGTATTCAATGAATATTATTTAAAAAATGGCTGTGATATAACTTTTTATTTTTGTGTTTTTTATAAACTTTTATGGTATAGCGGCAATTTAGTTTTAAAAGGCTTCAAAGGCAGATAGTATTACCAAAACAGATTTCAGCATTAGGTTAAATTTAAGACAAGAAATTTCTTAAACTTTTTAGGTATTGAAGGTTAAATTTCTTGACTCGTATTATATTAAGCCGTAACTTACCTAGCAACCCCAAACGACCAATAGCCATGGAAGACAATTTGATTGTAATTGCAACCGACAACTATTCCAGTGCTTTGGTACTCCAAAGTTTTTTGGAGTCGAATGGAATAGAGTGCTTCTTAAAGAATGTTAACCTTGTACAGCCTCAAGTTTCGGAGGGGGTTAAGGTGCAGATAAGGGAAGCCGATGTGGAAACAGCCCTCAATCTTTTATCGTTTTTTAACTACTCCCAAAAGGGAGAATTGGGACCTAGGAAAATTTTAGTCCCTGTCGATTTTTCGGAACCCTCCAAAAATGCTGCTTTTTTTGCCGTTAAGCTGGCACATAAATATGGTGCAGAAATAAAGCTACTGCACCTGTTTACCTCCCCCATAATCGATATGATTCCCTTTTCCGATGCTGCAAGCATTCAAATAGATGTTGACATTAGTTTTCAGGCCATACAGAAGAATGCAAAGGATAAACTGGTTAACTTCTACTCAGAACTGAAAGATTATGCAAAGATTAATGGTATGTCCGAAGTTCGAATTGGTTATTCGCTTCGCGAGAACTATGTAAGCTACGGCATTGTTGAGATGTGCATGGGCTATCGTCCCGGCATAATAATTATGGGAACCAAGCGCGACGGCTTCCGAAGTTCCGAGTTGGTTGGAAGTAACGCTGCCGAAGTTGCCGACGAAACGGGTATTCCCATTCTGGTTATTCCCGAGCGAGCCAAACTTACCGACTTGGATCAGCTACAAAACGTTCTGTATGTTACTACGCTCGACGATGCCGACTATCAGGCGCTCCGCAAACTGCTAACTATTATTAGCCCTTTCAATGTGAACGTGCATTGCATACACTTAACTTCCGATATCGAAAACGTAGTGGTGGGTGCGCTAATGAAGAATATGAGCAATTATTTCAATAATATAACCAAAAGGGTGCAGGTGAAGTTTGAAATGATTGAAACCCTGAAGGGGAAGGATGTTTTCCGACAATATATTGATAAGCATAAAATCAATCTGGTGTCGTTAACCATGCATAAACGAAATTTGCTAGAGCGGATCATTAACCCATCGCTTACCCGAAAAATGCTGAACGAGGCCGATATGCCATTGCTGATATTTCCGGGCTAGTTATAATAAAGGGCTGGCTAAAAAGTCCTCGGTGTTTCTCTGTGAACATCTCTGAGGAACTCGGTGTAATTTTTAAAACACTGTTACACAGAGATTCACTGATGAGCCACAGAAGTGCTCAGAGAAATAGAGTTGTTACTTTTTGACTTTTGAGACAGCCCCTTGTTATTCTGCATGAATCATATTGTGGAAAACGTTGGTAACATCGTCGTCGTCCTCAAGTTTTTCAATGAGCTTATCCACATCAGCAGCTTCTTCGGCTGTGAGGGTTTTGGTTTCGTTGGGAATGCGTTCGAAGCGGAACGATTTAATGGCGAAGCCATTCTCTTCGAGGTACTTTTGAATGGGCCCAAAACTGGTGAATTCTGCAAAAATCATAATGGTATCGTCTTCGGCAAAAACTTCCTCAACACCATAGTCAATCAGTTCCAGTTCCAATTCCTCAACATTTACTCCCGCTTTCATTTCAACCTGAAATGAGCACTTGCGCTCGAAAAGGTAGTCGAGCATTCCGGTAGTTCCCAATGTTCCGTTGTACTTGGTAAAGTAGCTGCGTACGTTGGCAACGGTGCGGGTAGGATTGTCGGTAGCTGTTTCAATTACAATAGCAATTCCATGTGGTGCTTTCCCTTCGTATACCAGCTCCTTGTAATCCTTCTGGTCCTTTTCGGTTGCCTTTTTTATTGCCCTTTCAACTGTCTCTTTAGGCATGTTCTCGGAACGGGCATTTTGAATTACTAACCGTAAGCGAGGATTTGTGTCGGGATCGCCGCCTCCGCTTTTGGCAGCCATGGTTATTTCGCGACCCAAACGGGTGAAAACCCGTGCCATATTACCCCAGCGTTTAAATTTTCGTGCTTTGCGATATTCGAATGCTCTTCCCATTTCTATTGTTTTTAATTAGCGTGCCACAAAATTATTAAACATTCTTTTTGGTTGTCCAAAAACGAGCGTTTTTTTAATGCACCTAGCGTTTCTTCCGTTTCTTTTTCTTTTCTTCCCGTTCCTTTTGCGATGCTTCGGCCTCTATCATCAGGCTTTTCCAGTCGGTTTCAGGAGCCATTGAAAAATCGATGGTGTTTGAATATTCCTTTTGGTCAATTTCGAGCACGTTGATTGGTTTGCCCAAGTTATTCTCAATTTCGGTCAGAATCGGTTTTTCCTCGGAACTGCAAAACGAAACGGCATTTCCACGCTTCGTTCCCCGGCCCGTACGGCCAACTCTGTGAACATAGTTTTCGGCCTTATTGGGCAGGTCGTAGTTTACCACATAATCAACATTCGGAATATCGAGCCCTCGGGCACTCACATCGGTTGCAATAAGCACCCTGTTTTTGCCCGATTTAAAGTTTTCCATTACGTTCTCTCGCTCGTCCTGCACCTTGTCGCCATGAATGGTTTGGCTGGCAATACCTGCCCTTTCAAGAGCCTTACTTACCCTTTCGGCCCTTATTTTGGTGCGCACAAATACAATTATTTTGCTCTCAGGATTCTCGTTAATAACCCTTTCGAGGAAGAAACGCTTGTCGTCCATGGCAATGTGAGCCACCGAGTGCGAAATGTTTTTCGAAACCGGGTCGTGAGCCGACATGTGTATGCGGACCGGATAACGAACCAGCGAGTATGCAAGTGTTTTCAGGTTTTCGTTTATGGTGGCCGAAAAGAACAGGGTTTGCCTTCGCTTGGGCATGGCCCGAACCATTTCCTGTATGTCTTTGAGGAAACCCAATTCCAGCATTCTATCGGCCTCGTCGAGCACAAGTACCTTCAGCTTGTTTACAAACAAGTTGCCTTTGCACATCAGGTCGAACATGCGGCCGGGGGTTGCCACCAGTATGTCTACTCCCTTTTCAATTTGGGTAATTTGTCCCCTTTGTTCAACACCACCTATTACGCATAGTACTTTAACACTCGTTTTTGCGGATAGACTTTTCATCACATCGACAATTTGCAGGGCCAGCTCGTGGGTGGGAACCATTACTACGCAGCTAATCCCTTCGGGCTCCTTAAATTTTTTACTTTCGTGAATCAGGTGTATGATGGGAATGGCAAAAGCGGCAGTTTTTCCGGTACCGGTTTGGGCAATGGCCAGCACATCTTCGCCTTTAAGAATGGGCGTAATGGCTTTAAACTGTATGTCGGTAGGGCGCTTAAATCCCATACTTTCAATATTCTGCTTCAGTGCGGGTGCTAAGTTGTACTTTTCGAACTTCATCTTTTTTCCTTTGTTATCTCAAAATAAATTTTGGTATGGTTGTTTCAACTGAACCATTAATGCGCTTAACCTGCAAAGTTAAACTATTTCCCTAATGAATGTCGATTTCACCAAAAAGAAAGGTCTCTCAACTGCCGTAAAATAAACGAGCATAGCCCAGCATGGGCGCAATGTGTTAACACCTCCCTTCAAATATTCTTGGTGGAAATTGCCGCTTCATAAATTCGACGACCCGATAATTCGCATTCTTCTCTTAGCAGCTTTTTTTGCTGTAGAAAAAAAGTAAGAGCCCGTGCGGCTTGAGCACTTAAACCAGGAACGACTTTTTATCGGTCCTTAGTGATTAGTTCATTCAATTCACAAACTTTTATAAAATCTTTTCAATTTCACCCCTTGCAATCGTTTTAAAATTCCCATTTTTGTGATCCCAAAATTTAAAACTAAAAAACAACAAAAAATGAAAAAAGCAGCAAATCTTATCCTTTTCTTTGCCCTATCGGTGGGCGTTATGGCCAATCCGTTTACCCTACGTTTAAACCCTAGCAACGGCCAGGTTTACAATTTCCGTACTGAAACCAACCAAACCATTACCCAAACGGTACAGGGAATGCAGCAGGTTACCCAACAGAACCAGCTGGTTGAGTTCAGAATGGAGGTGCTCGGCCGCGATGCAGCCGCTAATTTTGTTACCAACATTGTATATACCCGCTTTGCAGCCAAAATTGTTGCTGCTGGTCAGGAGCTCTCGTTCGACTCAAATATCGATAAAACTTCGCAAATGCCCCAGTTTGGAGCGTTTGCTGCCATGATTGGTAAAAGTACGAAGGCCACCTTCTCCCCACTGGGCCATGTGGTGAGCGTTGAGGGCGTTGAGCAGCTGTTCGAGGAAATTCTGAACTCCGTTTCGGGCGGTAACGAAATGGTAAAGCAGCAAATGAAAGCCATGATGGGCGACAACTTTAGCACCGATGCCATGAAGCAGATGATTAAAGCTGGCTCGTTCAGCTACCCCGAAAAGGATGTAGCCATTAACGATACGTGGAGCAGCAGCGAAACGGTTAAGAATATGGTAACCCTCAATGTAACCACCAGTTACACCCTTAAGCAGGCCAATGCCGGCGAAGCAACCATTGCCCACACGGCAACACTAACCACCCCTCCGGGCTCGAAAATGACCGTAATGGGAACCGAAATGGCTGTGGCCATGTTTGGCACCCTGGAGGGCACAAGCCAAGTAGATTTAAGCAACGGAATGAGCAAAAGTTCGCTAACCAAACAGAACATAAACGGCTCCATTACAGCCAGCTTTGGTGGCCAAACCATGAACATTCCAATTACCATTGTATCGGAAATAAAGGTTACTCTTTTATAGAGCAGTTGTAGAAAAAACGGAACAATTTTTGACCAAAACGCAATTTCAATTGTTTAAACATTACTTAACATTTGCATTAGCAAACCAAATTGCCATATATTTACCTTTGGCACTAAATAACAATACCCAAATATGTTTAACTTAATAACCAAACGCTTATGAAAATGAAAAATTTACTTCGAACAGCGGCTCTAACCGCTGCAACCCTGCTGCTCTGGAC
>JBBIRB010000053.1:0-2265 GCA_037442025.1 Bacteroidales bacterium
TGGGCAGGCGCTTATTGTTACCGATGGTACTACTCTTCTGGGAGCCGACGATAAAGCAGGAGTTGCCGAAATTATGACGGCTGTCGAATATTTAATGAGCAATCCAAATTTTAAACATGGGCCTATACGCATTGGCTTTACTGTTGACGAAGAAGTAGGGCGTGGCGTAGACCATTTCGATGTGAAGAAATTTAATGCCGATTTTGCCTACACCATCGATGGCGGAGCCATTGGTGAACTAGAGTTTGAGAATTTTAACGCGGCTGGAGCCAAAGTTTTTATTCAAGGGCGTAACATTCATCCCGGCTATGCAAAAGACAAAATGCTGAATGCAATGCATATTGGAATGGAAATGAACAGCTTACTTCCCCAAAGCGAGCGCCCCGAGTACACAGCTCATTACGAAGGTTTTTTCCATCTTATTGGTTTTCAGGGCAGTGTTGAGAATGCTACGTTGCAGTATATTATTCGCGACCATTCGCATGTGAAATTCGAAGCTCGTAAAGCATTCATTTCTAAATGTGTAGATTTTATTAATGCCAAGTACGGCGAGGGTGTTGCCAAGCTCGAATTGAAGGATCAGTACTTCAACATGCGCGAAAAGGTAGAGCCAGTTTTCCATGTGGTTGAAACAGCAATAAAAGCCATGGAAGAGGTTGGCGTTAAGCCAAAGGTAAAACCCATACGTGGAGGCACCGATGGAGCCCGCCTGTCGTACATGGGTTTACCTTGCCCCAATATTTTTGCTGGAGGCGAAAACTTTCACGGTAAACACGAGTATGTTCCAATTGAAAGCATGGTGAAAGCCACCGAAGTAATACTGAAGATAGTAGAGTTATACCAAAAATCATAGTCGTAAGGGCTATGGCAAATACTAAGGCCATGCCTAATAAGTATATCGATTTTCATAACCACTCCGACCGATTCGATAGCAATACCGTTTCGGTTCGGAGTTTTTTTGTGGAAGAATTCTTAACCCAAAAAGAAATTGGTAGCCTTTGTACAATTGGCATTCACCCTTGGCAAAGCGCCGACCCTAATGCAAATGATTGGCTTGTTGCAATAGAGCATATTTCGAAACACCCCAACGTTATTGGTATTGGCGAAATTGGCCTCGACAAGATACGAGGTACCGATTTACAAACCCAAATCGAACTTTTTAAAAAACAGGTTAGTATTGCCGAAAAGGTGCAAAAGCCTGTAATTATTCACTGCGTGAGATCGTTTTCGGAAATTCAGGAGCTGCGTAAGCAGCTAAAACCGACAACCCCATGGGTAATTCATAACTTTATGGGGAATGTACAAATTGCCCAATCGTTGGTAAAGCAAGGTTTTTACCTATCGTTTTGCATTGCATTTGCAATAAACCCAAAGGTTGCAGAGGCGCTAAAAGCTACGCCATTGAGTCGAATTTTCTTCGAAACCGACGATTATATTGATAACGTGGAAGAAGTGTACCTGGCAGCAACAGCTAGCCTGCAAATGGAGTTGAATGAGCTGAAGGTTCAAATAGAGAAGAACTTCGAAGCCTTTTTTGGAACTACTCCCCAATAATTTTTACCAGTACTCTTTTCCTTCGTTTACCGTCGAACTCACCATAAAAAATTTGCTCCCACGGCCCAAAGTCGAGTTTACCTTCGGTAATGGCCACAACCACCTCGCGCCCCATAATAGTGCGCTTTAGGTGTGCATCGGCATTATCTTCAAAGCCATTGTGCTTGTACTGCGAGTAAGGCTTTTCGGGGGCCAGTTTCTCGAGCCAAACCTCAAAGTCGTGGTGGAGGCCGCTTTCGTCGTCGTTAATGAATACGCTCGAAGTAATGTGCATTGCGTTTACCAGCAGCAAACCCTCTTTCACCTTACTTTCGTGAAGGCACTGAATAATGTTTGGTGTAATGTTTATTAGTTCTCGCCTTCGGCTAGTTTCGAACCACAATTCTTTACGGTAACTTTTCATGATTGAGTTAATTGGTTAATGTGTTATTGAGTTGATTGAGTCCGAAGTTCGAAGCCCGAAGCCCGAAGTCTGAAGTCCGAAGTCCGAAGTCCGAAGCCCGAAGACTGGCACTTCGATAAACTAAGTGTCCGAGGTGAACTTACAACCGAGAACTGACCCTTCGGGAGCCTCAGGGCAAGCAACTGATAACTGACAACTGACCCTTCGAGAACCTCAGGGCAAGCAACTGACAACCGACAACCGAATCCCTTACCCAATCTTCAACTCCTCAACAATTCCTTTTATCTTCTCGTCGAGTTTAGCAATTA
>JBBIRB010000053.1:2365-17169 GCA_037442025.1 Bacteroidales bacterium
CCAATCTTCAACTCCTCAACAATTCCTTTTATCTTCTCGTCGAGTTTAGCAATTACCTGTTTGTACTCAGTAACTGATTTTAACTCGCCACGAACACCAAAGTAGAACTTAATTTTTGGCTCCGTTCCCGATGGACGCACCGAAATACGGGTTTTATCCTCGGTAATTAGCTGAATAACATCCGATTTTGGAAACTCTATGGGAGTAGTTTTTCCAGTTTGCACGTTAGTGGTAACACGCATTTCGTAGTCGTGAACAAGGGTAACCTTCGAACCACCAATGGTTTTGGGAGGATTGCTGCGGAAGTTCACCATCATTGCCTTAATATCTTCGGCTCCTTCTTTACCCTTCTTTGTAAGAGATATCAGGTGCTCCTTGTACAAACCAAATTCAACATAAATTTCGATAAGGAGTTGGTACAACGACTTGTTTTGCTCCTTAGCCCAAGCAGCAATTTCGGCAAATAGGGCGCAGCACAGAATGGCATCCTTATCGCGAACAAAGGTTCCGGCAAGGTAGCCATAGCTCTCCTCGCCACCACCAATAAACGTTTTTTCGCCTTCGAGTTTTCGAATTATTTCGGCAATATATTTAAATCCGGTTAAAACCTCGTGGCATTCAACTTTATATTTTTTTGCAATGTCGGCCAATAGGTCGGTAGTAACAATGGTTTTAACAATGTACTCCTTGCCCTTTAGCAATCCTTTCTCGTTCCATTTTGTAAGAAGATAGAAAATGAGCAGAGTTGCAGCCTGATTACCGTTAAGAAGAATGAATTGACCGCTATCGTCCTTAATTCCAAGTCCAACCCTATCGCTGTCGGGGTCGGTTGCCATAACCAAATCGGCTTCGATTTTTCTGGCCAGCTCCAATGCCATTTTTAGCGCCGAGGCCTCCTCGGGGTTAGGCGATACAACCGTTGGAAAGTTACCATCGCTAACATCCTGTTCTTTAACAGTAACTACGTTGTTAAAACCGTATTTTTTGAGTGCCCATGGCACAAGTTTTACTCCCGTTCCGTGCAAAGCGGTGTACACAATCTTTAAATTGCTGTGCTTTCGGTTAATTTCGGGCGACAACGAAAGCGAAGCGAGGGTATTCACGTACATTTCGTCGATTTCGGGGCCAATGGTTTTTACTAAACTGGGGTTTCCTTTAAATTTAACTTCCTTAACCGACTGAATTTTATTTACTTCGGCAATAATATTCTTATCGTGCGGGGGAACTACCTGTCCGCCATCTTCCCAATAAACCTTATAGCCATTGTATTCCTTCGGATTGTGCGAAGCCGTAATTACAATGCCGCTTTGGCATTTAAAGTTACGCACTGCAAAGCTCAGTTCGGGCGTTGGCCTTAGCGAATCGAAAAGGTAAACCACAATCCCATTGGCCGAAAGGATTTCGGCAGCAGTTTGGGCAAACCGAGTGCTGTTGTTGCGCGAGTCGGTAGCAATGGCAACCCTAATTTCGGTTAGGTTTGGGAACTGCTGCAACAGGTAGTTGGCAAGTCCCTGTGTGGCCATACCAACGGTATAAATATTCATTCGGTTGGTACCAGCACCCATTACTCCACGTAGTCCGCCCGTACCAAATTCGAGGCTGCGGTAAAATGCATCGGTAAGTTCCTTTGGATTCGATTCTATGAGGTTTTTTACCTCGTTTTGGGTTTCGCTGTCGAAATCGGAACTAAGCCACTCTTGGGCTTTATTCAGAATGGTAGGATCAATGTTCTGCATGCTCATGGCTGAGTATTTTAATTTTTCTGAAGAATTCTAATACATTCTCTAAGCCCCTGCTTCCAGTGAGGAATTTCTAGTGTGTAATACTTTTTTATTTTTCCCTTGTTAAGAACGCTATAGTGGGGTCGTTTAACTGCTGAGGGGAACTCATGGCTCAATATAGCTTTAATTTGGCAATTGATCGACAATGTATCGCATATTTCTATTGCAAAATCGTACCAGCTGCATACACCCTCATTGGAGTAATGAAAAATCTCTGGCTTGAATTTTTCTGAACCTTGTTCGATAATGCTTAATATGGCCTTAGCCAAATGATTAGCCCAGGTTGGCGTTCCTATCTGATCGTAAACAACTTTGAGTTCACTCTGCAATCGAGCCCTATTAATAATTGTTTTTAAGAAGTTATTTCCCCAAGCGGAATAGAGCCAAGAGGTACGAATAACCATACCAGCGCCCGACTGCAGAACTGCTTGTTCGCCCTCGAGTTTGGATTTTCCATAAACTGATGTGGGATCTACCGGATCGGTTTCAGAATAGGGGATATTGCTATTGCCATTAAAAACGTAGTCGGTAGAGATATGAATTATTTTACAGCCACACTTTTTCGAAGCGTTAGCTAGTAGCAGGGGTGCGTCGGCATTGAGTTTGTAGGCTTGTTGCTGATCGGTCTCCGCTTTATCCACAGCAGTATAAGCAGCACAATTAACTATATAGTGGGGTTTAACATTTTCAATGAATTGCTCAACCAGATAGCCATCGGTTATATCTAATTCATCAATATCGGTAAATACAAACTGAAAATGGGGGTAATTATGGTTTAAACTCCTAAATTCTGAACCCAATTGTCCATTTGCTCCCGTTATTAAAATAGTATTTTGCATTTTGCCGTTAGCCAAATAAAAAATTGGTTTCTGCTTGAGCAAATGTAGGTAAAACTTTATCTTTGGCCGACACCTTAGTTAGCAGTTCGTCTACTTTCCAGTCGATTGCCAGTTCTGTATCGTTATAAAGAATACCCCTCTCAGCTTCGGGTTTATAAATTTCATCGCATTTGTACATTACAATTGCAGTAGGGCTTAATACCGAAAACCCATGAGCAAAACCTTTTGGAATGAGAAACATTCGTTTGGTATTTGAATTAAGTTCCACCGAAAAGTGTTGCCCAAAAGTGGGAGAGTTTTTTCTCAAATCAACAGCTACATCGAGAATGGCTCCAGAAACTGCTCTTACTAATTTTGTTTGGGCATATGGGGCTAACTGATAGTGTAGCCCTCTAATGACTCCATACTCTGAAAACGATTCGTTATCCTGTACAAAATTAAAATTGAAGCCTAACGATTCGAATGCAGCTTGGTTGTATGACTCGAAGAAATAGCCTCTCGAATCCTCAAAAACTTTGGGTTCAAATACTAGTAAACCGGGAATAGGGGTTTCGAATACTTTCATTATTATTTTTTGTTTTCGTTGGCAATTCGAATTAAGTATTCACCGTACTGATTTTTTGATAGCGGTGCAGCTAACTTTAGTAATTGCTCACGGTCGATAAACCCATTCATGTAGGCAATTTCTTCAATGCAAGCAACCTTAAGCCCTTGCCTGTCCTCAATGGTTTGAATGAAGTTTGAAGCCTGAAGCAGGCTTTCGTGGGTACCCGTATCGAGCCAAGCCATGCCCCTTCCCAACAGTTTTACTGTTAGTTCATTCTCGTTGAGATATATGCGGTTCAGGTCGGTAATTTCTAGTTCGCCACGTGACGAAGGTTTAAGACTTTTTGCCTTTTCAACTACCGAATTATCGTAAAAATAGAGTCCGGTTACAGCGTAATTCGATTTGGGCTCAATGGGTTTTTCCTCTAAACTAAGTACATTCCCATTCGAATCGAATTCGGCAACACCGTAGCGTTGAGGATCCTTAACCCAGTAACCAAAAACAATGGAACCCTTGCTCAGTTTGGCCGAATCTTTTAGCATACCGCTTAAACCATGGCCATAAAAAATATTGTCGCCAAGAACCATGCAAACCGTATCGGTTCCAATAAATTTTTCCCCAATAATAAAAGCCTGCGCTAGCCCGTCGGGCGAGGGTTGTTCGGCGTAAACCAAATTGAGCCCTAATTGCGAGCCATTCCCAAAGAGCTCCTTATATAAGGGTAAATCCTTTGGAGTTGAAATAATAAGTATTTCACGTATCTCAGCCAGCATAAGCACAGATAAAGGATAGTATATCATGGGCTTATCGTAAATGGGGATAATTTGCTTCGAAATACTTTTCGTTATTGGGTATAGCCGGGTACCGGCTCCTCCTGCTAGAACAATTCCCTTCATTTAAATTGCTTTTTTATTTTTCAAAAGTTGATCGAAATAGTTAATGGTTTTTACTAAACCTTGTTCCAGTTTAATATCGGGAGTCCAATTATTCAGCTGCGATTGAGCAAGCGTTATATCGGGCTTTCGCTGCATGGGATCATCAGCGGGTAATGGGTAGTACACCAGTTTCGATTGGCTATTAGTGAGCTTAATAACTCTTTCGGCCAATTCAATCATAGTGAATTCACCCGGATTGCCTAAATTTATAGGCCCGGTTACCTCGTTAGGCGAGTTCATAAGCCGAATAAGGCCCTCAACCAAGTTGTCGACATACATGAAACTTCGGGTTTGGGTTCCATCGCCATAAATGGTAATATCCTTATTTTGAAGAGCCTGGACTATGAAGTTAGAAACTACACGACCATCGTTGGGGCTCATTCGAGGGCCATATGTATTAAAAATACGAGCAATTTTAATGGTTACTCCATTTTGCTCTCTATAGTTCATAAAGAGGGTTTCGGCACACCTTTTACCCTCATCGTAACACGAGCGCTTACCTATAGGATTCACATTGCCCCAGTAGGTTTCGGGTTGGGGATGCACTGTGGGATCGCCGTACACTTCGCTAGTCGATGCCTGCAAAACTTTTGCCTTTACTCTTTTCGCCAATCCCAACATATTAATTGCACCCATTACCGATGTTTTAACAGTTTTAATGGGGTTGTATTGATAGTGAACGGGTGATGCGGGGCAAGCCAGATTATATATTTCATCAACCTCGGCAAAGTATGGCATGGTAACATCGTGGCGAACCATTTCGAAGAAGGGATTACCCATTAGATGGGCAATATTATCCTTCGAACCGGTGAAAAAGTTGTCGAGGCAAATAATATCATTCCCTTCTTTAAGCAACCTTTCGCATAGGTGAGAACCAACAAATCCGGCACCTCCAGTAATCAGTATCCTCTTCATTTCATCAAATTCAAATGGTTTTTCAACTTAAAGAACAATAGGTTTTCTACCAATACAATAATAAGTATAACCGTTTTCACGCATCTCTTGGGGTTCGTATATGTTTCGTCCATCGAAAACCACTTTGGCTTTGAGCACTTTTTCAAGAACCTTGAAGTTAAGTACCCTGAACTCTTGCCACTCGGTCATAAGAATGAGAGCATCAGCATCGAGCGCAGCGTCGTACTGATCGGTGGCATATTGAATCGAATTTCCAATTTTGCGTTGAGTTTCGTGCATTGCAGCAGGATCGTATGCTTTAACGGTGGCACCAGCCTCAAGCAATTTAGAAATAACTACCAAGGAAGGAGCTTCGCGCATATCGTCGGTATTGGGTTTGAACGAAAGCCCCCATATAGCAATTTTTTTTCCTTTTAAGTTGCCTTTGAAATGCTTATTTACCTTTTTATATAAAACTTCTTTTTGACGGTCGTTTACATTCTCAACTGCTTGCATAACCTCTAGATTATAACCAAACTCGGTCGATGTTTTTATGAGAGCTTTAACATCCTTTGGGAAGCAACTGCCACCATATCCGGCACCAGGGTATATGAATTTATTGCCTATACGGCTATCGGATCCTATTCCCTTTCGAACCATATTAACATCTGCTCCAACAATTTCGCATAAATTAGCAATATCGTTCATGAAACTGATTCGAGTTGCCAGCATAGCATTGGCTGCGTACTTGGTGAGTTCAGCTGAGGGAATATCCATGAAAATAATGGGGTGACCATTAAGCAAGAAGGGTTTATAAAGACGCTTCATAAGCTTTTCGGCCTCCTCCGAGTCGACTCCAATAACAATACGGTCGGGTTTTAAAAAATCATCGATTGCAGCCCCTTCCTTTAAAAATTCGGGATTCGATGCTACGTCGAATCGTATTTTTGCACCACGTTTATCGAGTTCAGTTTGAACTGCAACCCTTACCTTCTCGGCAGTGCCAATGGGAACTGTACTTTTTGTAACTACCACTAGGTAATGATCCATATGTTTTCCAACTTCGGCTGCAACACCAATAACATACTGTAAGTCGGCGCTTCCATCCTCATCGGGAGGGGTTCCTACAGCTATAAAAACAGCTTCGGCTTCTTTAATACTCTCTGCCAAATTGGTAGTGAAAAAAAGTCGACCCTTTTCCACATTCTTATGAACCATGTTCTCAAGCCCTGGTTCGTATATGGGTATAATACCCTTTTTCAGATTGTTTATTTTTACTTCGTCAATGTCAACACATGTAACGGTAACGCCGGTTTCGGCAAAACAGGTTCCGGTAACCAATCCTACGTATCCCGAACCAACAACAGAAATTTTCATTGAGTAACGATTTTGGGGTTTAATTAATGTTGAATAAAAAACTACAAAATGCCATTTAAATTGAATTTCAAAGATAGTTTTTTTTTGAAGTGGTGTTGTATTGTTACCAATTTGTAGGATACAAAAAGTAGAATAGAACACTCAAAAGGCATTGTTTAATACGAATCATATTCCTAAAATTGTCAAAAAAATTAAAAAAATGGAAATATTAGGTATAGACATTGGAGGGTCGGCCATTAAAGGAGCCATTGTAAACACCCATACGGGTAGTTTTGTTACCGAAAAATATAGGCTCGAAGCTTCTCAACCAGCATCGATTGAGGAAGTGGTTAGCACGTTTGCAAAAATTGTTGGCCATTTTGGGTGGAAAGGCCCAATTGGTTGTGGTTTTCCTGCAGTGGTGCAGAATGGAATTATTAAAACAGCTTCCAATATCGATAAAGGTTTTATTGGCATAAACGCAATTGAGCTATTTGGAAATGCCGCAGGAGAAAAAGTTGCTGTTTTGAACGATGCCGATGCTGCTGGGTTAGCCGAATTAAAATTTGGAACAGTTGCAAATTTCAATGGTTTGGCCATTTTTTTAACTATTGGAACCGGTATTGGATCAGCAATATTCAATAAAGGGGAACTGACACCAAATACGGAGCTGGGCCAAATTTTTATGAAAAATGGATTAATTGCTGAAAAGTACGCTTCCGATGCGATTCGAAAAAGGAACGGCCTCGATTGGGACCAATGGGGAAAAAGGTTTAATGAGTACCTGAATTATATCGATAAACTTTTTTACCCCGAATTAATTATTGTAGGAGGGGGTACAAGCAAAAAGTTTGATAAGTTTCAACACCTCCTAACATTGAAAACCCGGGTTGTTCCAGCAAAATTATTGAACGATGCGGGCATTGTGGGAGCTGCACTGGCTGCAGTATGAATCGAAGGCACTGAACTGAATTGATGAAAATCAGTTTTGGTGTTTATGGTTTGATTAACAGTATTTTAATATCAAAGAAAAATAAAACTTTTCAAAAACAATTCTACATTTTTTCCTATAAATGAAAATGTTATGTATTTTTGCAATCCGTGTTTTACTATGTATAATGTCTAACCTATTAATTTTGAGTTAATTTAATGATTAATCACGAAGAAAATGCTTCAATCGAAGCAAATGTTGAGCAAAACGATTTTGCTTTACAAAGCAAACCAACGGCTGTTGTTAATGTAAGCCAAGAAGAATTCGATTGGGATTCGTATGCCGAAGAAGGCTCATATCCCAAAGGCCAAAAGGCCGAACTGGAAGCCATGTACGATAAAACGCTATCGTCGGTAGGCGAGGGCGAAGTTGTTGATGGCACTGTTATAGCAATGAACAAGCGCGAAGTAGTAATTAACATTGGTTACAAGTCGGAGGGTGTTATTAGTTTAAACGAGTTCCGTTACAATCCCGAACTGAAGATTGGCGAAATTGTTGAGGTTTACGTTGAAGTTCAGGAAGACAAAAAGGGTCAATTAGTTCTATCGCACAAGAAAGCCCGTGCTTTACGCTCGTGGGATAGGGTTAACCAAGCCCTTGAGAAGGACGAAATTATTAAAGGATACATCAAATGCCGCACTAAGGGCGGTATGATTGTCGATGTATTTGGCATTGAGGCATTCCTACCCGGCTCGCAAATTGATGTTAAACCCATTCGCGACTACGATATTTACGTGGGTAAAACCATGGAATTTAAAGTGGTTAAAATTAACCAAGAGTACAAAAACGTTGTTGTTTCGCACAAGGCCCTTATTGAGGCTGAGCTCGAGCAACAGAAAAAAGATATTATTGCCAAACTCGAAAAAGGTCAGGTTCTTGAGGGTACCGTTAAAAATATTACCAGCTACGGAGTATTTATCGACCTTGGCGGAGTTGATGGCCTTATCCACATTACCGACCTTTCGTGGGGTCGCGTAACTCACCCTGAAGAAATCGTTCAGCTCGATCAGAAGTTGAATGTCGTTATTCTCGATTTCGACGATGCTAAGAAGCGTATTGCTCTCGGTTTAAAACAGCTTACATCGCATCCTTGGGATTCGCTCGATGCTAACCTTAAAGTTGGCGACGTAGTTAAAGGTAAAGTTGTAGTTATTGCCGATTATGGCGCATTCATCGAAATTGCACCTGGTGTTGAAGGTCTTATTCACGTTTCAGAAATGTCGTGGAGCCAGCACCTACGTAGCGCACAAGAGTTCCTTAAAGTTGGCGACATGGTAGAGGCTCAAATTCTTACTCTCGACCGCGATGAGCGTAAAATGTCGATGGGGATTAAGCAGCTTCGTCCCGATCCCTGGAGCAGCATCGACACCAAGTATTCAATTGGCTCGCGCCACAGGGCTAAGGTTCGCAACTTCACATCGTTTGGAGTATTTGTTGAGATTGAGGAGGGCGTAGATGGCCTAATTCATATTTCAGATTTGAGTTGGACTAAGAAAATTAAGCATCCTGCAGAATTCACAACTGTTAGTGCAGATATCGACGTAGTGGTTCTTGAGATCGATAAAGACAATCGTAGGCTTAGTTTGGGACACAAACAGCTTGAGGAGAATCCTTGGGATGTGTTCGAGACCATTTTTACTGTCGATTCAGTACACGAGGGTACCATTACCGATGTATTCGATAAAGGTGCAGTTGTAGCTCTTCCTTATGGTGTTGAAGGTTTTGTTACCCCAAAACACCTAGTAAAAGAGGATGGAACAACAGCTAAGAACGAAGAGAAACTCGAGTTCAAAGTTATAGAGTTTAACAAAGCATCGAAACGTATTATCCTTTCGCATAGCCGAATTCATGAGGATTCCAAGAAAAACGAAGAGAAGACAGAAAAAAAATCTAAGGATAATGCTACACAAAAAGCTGTAAAAAAGTTGAAAGCTAACCTAGAAAAGACTACCTTAGGGGATATTTCCGAACTTGCAGCCTTGAAAACTGAACTTGAAGATAATCAGAAAACTAAGAAAAAAGGGAGTGCTGAGTAAGGTTAGTTTTACAAACAATTATTACTAATCATAAAACCTGATAGCAATGGAATTTAAAATTGACAAGCTTGAGAATTACACATTAATAGAGGTTTTAGAAGAGAAATTGGACACCAATATTGCTCCTTCGCTAAAATCTGAGCTTGTGCTAATTTCCGGAAACGGAGAGCGAAATATTATACTCGATTTGAGTTCTTGTCGCTACTGCGATTCTTCTGGGCTTAGCGCTATTCTGGTAGCTAACAGGTTGTGTAAAAACGCAAATGGCACTTTTGTGCTCACAGGGCTTACCGATGCTGTTGAAAGGCTCATAACCATATCTCAGCTCGATACAGTTTTAAATATTGCTTATAGCAAGAACGAAGCCGTTGAAACCATTCGAAAGGCTGAAAGTGAGAAACAGTAGTGTCGTTTTCATTAACAGTACTCGGTAGCAGTTCTGCGCTACCTACCGCAACACGATTTCCTTCCGCTCATGTGCTCAATGCGCATGAGCGGTTGTTTTTAATCGACTGTGGTGAGGGAACCCAAATTCAGTTGCGCCGGTTTAAATTTAGGTTGGCTCGACTTAACCATATTTTTATTTCACATCTTCACGGCGATCATGTGTTGGGGCTGTTCGGTTTAATATCTACACTTAATCTCTTGGGTAGAAAGCACGAATTGCATTTATATGCCCATGAGGCAATCGACCCTATTCTGCAAGCTAATATTAACTTCTTTATCAACGATATTGCATTTCCGCTGACTCTTCACCCATTAAAAACTAGGCAAAGAGGTATAATCCATAGCGATAAGCACATTGAAGTTGAAGTTTTTCCATTGAAACACCGAATACCATCGCTTGGTTATATATTCAGGGAAACACCAAGGGAACCTAATGTTCGCAAGGACCTTATTGAGAAATATGCAATTTCCATTGCCGATATTTTAAGAATAAAAAGGGGAGAGGATTATATTTTACCCAATGGCTCAATAATTCCCAATAGGGAACTTACGTTTAATCATCAACTACCCCGTGCCTACGCATACTGCTCGGACACCATGTACACCGAAACCATAGCAGAAAGAGTGCAAGGAGTAGATTTGCTATATCATGAGGCAACGTTTGCCCTTAGCGAAACTAAACTAGCGCGCGCAACCGGACATTCAACTGCCCAGCAGGCAGCCCAGATTGCTCATAAAGCATATGTTAAGAAGTTACTAATTGGTCATTTCTCATCGCGATACAAAAAGCCAGAAAGTTTGTTAAGCGAGGCTCGTAGCATATTTCCAGAAACCTATATGGCAGAGGATGGGTTAACCATTCAAATTTAATTGCTAAATATAATTCATACTGTTTCTAAAAATAGAAAGCCTTAGGCCCTCTTTTTCTAAATGGTACTTGTAGCTTTGACAAAGACGAAACCTATAATTGGTTACTGACATTTATGCAAATAAATTATATATTGCATAAATTTTTTTTCAAACCCATTATTAACCTAAAACCAAACCAAACATGAAGAAAGTTTCACATTTTGTAATTCTGGCTTTTTTTCCACTTTTGCTATTTAGTGCCACTGCTTTAGCACAAATAAGCCAGGGAGGAATGCCTTTAAGCTTACAGGTAAGCGAAAAAGAGAGCCTTAGCATCGTACCCTTTGAGAAGATGCCTGAAGTTAATGTAACAAAATTTATTGAGGAGGACAAAACAGCAGACCTACAAAAGGATATTCCTTGGCGATTCGGAATTGTTCATCAAGTGTCCATTAATCCAAGCAACTCAGGTACATGGGATATTTTACCCGATGGTACTAAAATTTGGCGATTGGGAATAAATTGTCCATCTGCTCTTTCGGTTAATGTTATGTTTAATGAGTTTATACTTCCTAAAGGGGCAAAATTGTTTGTTTATGCAGCCGATAAAGACGAAATGCTCGGTGCATTTACCGATTTTAATAACCAGGAAGATGGCTATTTCGCCGTTTCATTTATTTTTTCGGAGAACATAATTATTGAGTACAATGAGCCCAAAAGTGTTGAGTTTTCGGGTATTCTTAATCTTGCCGAAATTACTCATGGTTACAGAACCTTTATGGATTATGCAAAAGCCTTTGGGGGATCCGGTTCATGCAATAAAAACGTTGCATGTCCAGAGGCTGCTGGCATGGAGGACCAAATACGTTCGGTTGCCATGCTTGCTACATCCAATGGCGTTTCGAATGGTTTCTGTTCAGGGTCGCTAATAAATAACACAGCTAACGACGGTACTCCATATTTCTTATCGGCTAACCATTGCTATTCAGCTCCGGGAGGCGTGTTCTTTATTTTCAACTGGCAAAGTGCAACGTGCGCAAATCCTTCGACATCTCCTTCGTTTCAATCTATATCAGGCGCAACCGATAAAGCAAGAAATGCTGCGTCTGACTTTTGGCTTATGCAGCTAAATGCCACTCCACCTGCTAATTATAATGTTTACTATTCGGGTTGGAATAGAACAACTAGTACATCACTTTCTGAAAAAATTTGGGGTATTCATCACCCAAGCGGCGACATAAAAAAAATTAGTTGGGCTAATGGAGGAGTAACCACCTCTGCTTATGGTGGTGGAACTGGAACTACGCATTGGAGGGTTGTATCGTGGAGCGATGGAACTACAACCGAAGGTGGTTCGTCAGGTTCTCCTTTATTCGATGCGAGTGGGAAAATAATTGGTCAACTTCACGGTGGTGCTGCTGCATGTGGTAATACATTATCAGATTATTACGGCAAACTTGGTGTTTCCTGGGTTGGGGGTGGAACAAATGCTACTCGTCTCAGTAACTGGCTCGATCCTTCAAACTCTGGCGTTACATCCATTGAAGGTTACGATCCTAATGCAATTTCCGTTGAGGTTGATGCTCAAATGCTAAGCATTAATGCTCCTGCAGCTGAATACCTTGCTCCCCAAAGCATTACACCTTCAGTTGTTGTTAAAAATAGAGGTACAAACAATTTAACCGCAGCAACCGTTAGTTATACTCTCAATGGTGGTGCTGCGGTTAATGTTGAGTGGACAGGCAATTTAGCCTCAAATGCAACTGCAACAGTTACTTTCCCAGCCATCGATATAGTTGCTGGTAACCATACATTTGTTGCAACGGTTACTGTAGCCAACGATGCTATTGCCGCAAACAATAACCTTACACGAAACTTTACGGTTCACAATTGCGGTGCAACCGCTGCACTTCCATTCAACGAAGGTTTTGAGGGTGGTGCACTTCCAGGTTGCTGGTCGCAGGAGCATGTTATTGGAACAATTAATTGGCAATTTGGTGCCGGTAATGGTGGAAGCAACCCCGCTTCTGCATACCAAGGAACAAAGAATGCATACTTTAAGGTAACTACATCTGCCGATAAAGGTAAAAAAACAAGGATTATTACACCAAAGCTTGGTCTTGCTGCTTACATGGATGTTCAATTGAAGTTTTACTATCAAAATCAAGTATGGGTGAGCGATCAAGATATTTTAAGAGTGTTCTATAAAAATTCGTCTACCGGAACATGGACACTTCTTAATACATATAGCACAAATGTTACAAGTTGGACTCTAGTTACAATAAGTATTCCTAATGGTGTTGTAACCGACGATTTTTATATTGCATTCGAAGCTGAAGCTCAGTGGGGTTACGGAGTATGTATCGATGAAGTGTCAGTTACTGGTACCCCTGCTGGTACCTATGCAAACTTTACCGGAACTCCTACAACCATTGAGGTTGGCCAGTCAGTCACATTTACCGATGTATCGGGTGGAGGTGCAATAACCAGCTGGAGCTGGAACTTTGGCCAAGGTGCTTCGCCTTCAACTGCTACAGGTCAGGGACCGCATATTGTTTCATACAATACAGTTGGTTTAAAAACAGTTAGCCTTACTATTAACGACAATATTGTTCACACTAAGAACAACTACATTAACGTTACTCCAAGCTGCGCTGAAGCAATTTCAAGTTTCCCTCACCTGGAAAGTTTTGAAGGTACTTTCACACCAACATGTTGGGCACTAGAAAATACTTCAGCTAATACCTGGGTGCAAACTTCGGGCTATACAATAGCGGGAACCACACCAATAACGGTTAACGCCCAATCGGGAACCAAGTTTGCTTACGTACAATGGCTGGCCCAAAATCAGAACGAAAAATTAATAAGTCCAAAATTCAACTTTACAGGAAAGATTCCTACCATCAATTTCTGGTTCAATGGTAGCTATCATTGGTCGGTTGTAAACCCCAACTGCGATTTGAATTTGCTTGTAAGCGTAAATAATGGTCCCTGGACCAAAGTTTGGACAGAAACAGATCATCCCCAGTACACCTCAACTAGCATCAATTATACCTGGTTAAATACCCAATTGCAATTAAACGGTTATGTAAACCAAAACAATGTTCGTTTCATGTTCCAATATACTGGTAACGATGGGGCAAATTTCGGAATCGATAATATTGTAATCAATGGTATTACCGTTATAACTAATTATACTATTACAGCTTCGGCAGGTACTGGTGGTACAATTACACCTTCGGGAAGCGTTGTTGTTGCCGAAGGTAATAGTCAAACATTTACCATTGCTCCTTCGGTAGGCTATGCAATAGCCGATGTTCTGGTTAACGGTTCTAGTGTTGGTGCAGTAACCGAGTACACTTTCTCTAACGTAATGAGCAATCATACAATTGCTGCAAGTTTTGCACCCATTACATACACTTTAGCAGTAGATATAGTTGGAAACGGTAGCGTTACTGTAAACGGCAATAGCTATAACCAGCCTGTTACTATCAATCATGGTTTAACTGCGAACGTTGTGGCAACTGCTACTGAAGGTTGGGCGTTTGCAAATTGGAGTGGCGATTTGGTTAGCACACTGGCTACCGAATCGATTGTTATGACTGGCAATAAAGCCATTACTGCCACCTTTACCGAGACAACTAGCATTGGTTCGTATCTTTTGGCTAACATAAACATTTATCCAAACCCATTCGGTAACAAGTTAAATATTAACAATGTTGAACATGTGAAGGTAATTACCTTCACAAACGTGGTTGGACAAAAGGTTGCTGAGTATACACCAAACGGCCAGTCAAATGTTTCAATAGAAACAGGACGCTTGGCAAAGGGTATTTACATGGTTACTTTCCGATCATTTTCTGGCGAAAAGGTTATGAGAAAAATTGTAAAGCAGTAATTGCTTTAAACTACAAATTCAGAAAAGCCGCTTTTAAAGCGGCTTTTCTATATTATATCACAGTTGTCCGATAAACGAATCGCGACTTGCCAGCCTGCGGTTGACAGAGTAGGCAAACCCTGATGTTGATAGGTTTGTTGGACAATAGTGATTATATATCACTATTGTCCGATAAAAAATCCATTCTTTGTACAAGTGCTCAAGCCGCACGGGCTCTTACTTTTTTTCTAC
>JBBIRB010000054.1:0-16730 GCA_037442025.1 Bacteroidales bacterium
ATGAGCGCACCTCAGGCAGCAGGAGTAATACACAGCGACCTCGAACGAGGATTCATTAGGGCAGAGGTTATGAAATACAACGATTTTACAACTCTCGGTTCTGAACATGCCTGTAAAGAAAAAGGCAAATTCTATATTGAGGGAAAAAATTACATAGTAAACGATGGCGATATTCTGCATATTCGTTTCAATGTTTGAAAACTGTTTAGTTTTTTAATTAGGCCTGAATTGCTGAAATTCAGGCCTTTTTAATTCATGTTATGCTAAAGTTTAAAGTGTTTACCCTAAAATTTACCCCTTATTTTTGGTGTTTTCCCTTTTATACTTTTTACCTTTGAAGCACAATAAACCCCAAGTTTCATTTCCTTTTAAAACTGCTTTTAAACCACATGAAAAGTTTTGTTTCACTTATTGCTGCTGCTTTATTTCTGCTTTTTCCAAAACTTTCGTTTTCGCAAGAGTACTACATTAAGTTTTCCGAAGGAAGTAAAGATGTTATTAATACCGTTGTTACCCGCACTGTGTCAATCGATAAGTTAGAAGGGACAACGGTTTATGCTTATGCCAATTCCAAGGAATTGGAGAAAATAAAAGCACTTGGTTACGATGTTGAAATGCTCGATCATCCATCGTCGCATGCCAAGGCATTGAACATGGCAACTACTATTGCCCAAATGGCAACATGGGACAGGTATCCAACTTACGAAGTATATCGAGCCATGATGAAAAAATGGGAGCAGGATTATCCGGCCCTCTGCAAGCTCGATTCAATAGGGACCACTGTTCAGGGCAGAAAGCTTTACGTGCTGAAAATATCCGACAATGTTCTGGTTGATGAAGCAGAGCCCGAGTTCTTTTACTCCAGCACTATGCATGGCGATGAAACTGCTGGGTACTATTTCATGCTGCGCCTAATCGATTATTTGTTAACCAACTACGGAACCAATTCGCGGGTAACCAGCATGGTTAATAACATTGCAATTTATATTAATCCGAATGCTAACCCCGATGGTACTTATCGTTCAGGCAATCATACCGTAAACGGCTCAACAAGGTCGAATGCCAATAATGTTGATTTAAACCGAAACTTTCCCGACCCAAGGGTTGGGCAATATCCTACAGGAGCGCACCAGCCAGAAACTTTGGCCATGATGGCCTATGCATCCGCCCGTAATTTTGTTCTATCCGCAAATTTTCATGGAGGTATAGAGTTGGCAAATTATCCGTGGGACACTTGGACCAGTACCCAAAATCCCCACCCCGACCAAAACTGGTGGTACACCATTTCTCGGCAATATGCCGATTTGGCTCAGGCCAACAGTCCCGCAGGATATTTCGATGGGATGAACAATGGTGTTACCCACGGTGGCGATTGGTACGTTGTTGCAGGTGGCCGCCAGGATTACTTTAATTACTGGCACCATTGTCGCGAACTTACATTGGAGGTATCTGATACTAAACTTTTAGGAACTGAAAATTTAATAAACTTCTGGAACTATAACCGCGAGGCTATACTTACATACCTGGAGCAGGTTTACTACGGGTTCAGAGGTACCGTAACCAATACCAATGGCCAACCTTTGGCGGCTACTGTTACAATTGTGGGGCACGATAAGGATAACTCGCACGTGCGAACAAACCCCAATCATGGTAACTATTACAGAATGATTGCCCCCGGAACTTACAATGCAACCTTTGCAGCCGAGGGTTATATATCGCAGGTTCATTCAGTAGTCATTAATACCTATTCCTCCTCTGTAACAAAGGATGTTGTTCTTGCTCCGGCAACCCAAACTGCCCTTACGGGCATGGTTACCAGTTTAACAACCGGGGCACCGCTTCAAGGTGTTAAAATTGAAATGATTGGGACTGCCGTACCTCCTGTTAATACTAATTCGAATGGGGAATATACATTCCCAAGTTTGTATGAGAATACTTACCAAATTAAAGCTTCCAAGACAGGGTACATTCCGGTAATTCAAACCGTAGTAGTAACTACTAGCAACAATGTGGTAAATTTTGTTTTGGAAGATTCCAATGCCGAAAGTTTTGAAATTAACATTCCGCAGGGCTTTACCTTTACTGGGGGTAATTGGACCCGCGACAACTCAACAGCTTTCGATGGTACCTACAGTATGCGTTCGGCAGTCATAGGCAATAATGGCATAACTGCCATGCAAATTACCCTGAATGTAGCCTATACGGGTGTTATTTCCTTTGCCCGCAAGGTATCGTCGGAATCTGGGTACGATTTCTTAAAGTTTTACATCGACGATGTTGAGAAGGGTTCGTGGAGCGGTAATGTGGATTGGGCGGAAGTTTCGTATGCTGTAACTGCGGGGAGCCACACATTTAAGTGGGAATACAGAAAAGATGCTAATACTATCGGCGGAAGCGATTGTGCATGGGTCGATAATGTTGTTTTCCCACAGTCGTATCAGAACGTAACGTTTACAGTTACATCCAATAGCGTAGCTGTAAGCGGCGCAACAGTTAATTTTAACGAAGTTCAGCTAACAACAAACGCTTCGGGACAGGTAACATTTTCGAATGTGTTAAGAGGGAGCGGGAAAGCATTCTCGGTTTCGAAACCGGGATTCGAAACGGCAAACGGAACAGTTGATGTTCTCTATACAGCTGTTAGTAAATTGGTATCGTTAACCCTATTGCCCACCACATACACGTTAACATTTAACGTGAAACACAACGACGACCCAATTGCAGGTGCTCTGATAACCCTTAATGGATCCCAAAAAACAACCCTTGCCGACGGCTCTACTGCATTTTCGGGGCTAACCCAAGGCTCCTATAACTACTCGGTTAGTGCAGAAGGTTACAATTCTGTTAATGGTAATGTTGGCGTTAACTCAAACCAATCTATAAACATCAATATGGCGCCAACAACTGTATCAACAATCATATTGTCAAATGGAACTTTCGAACTAAATGCTTGGCCAACGCCTTTTACCGATAAGTTACATGTTGAAGTGATTGTGAAAGTGCCATCGATTGTTTGTGTTGAAGTATACAGCATTACTGGTCAAAAGGTAGTAACCCTTTCCAATAGTCCCGAAGTAATTGGAACAAAGGTTTATACATGGTCCGTTTCCGAAAATATTTCGAGCGGAATATACTTTGTTAAGGCGCTTGTTAATGGTGAGAGCGTTGTTCGTAAAGTTTTCTATTATAGAAGCAGATAGTTGTTGATATGCCAATGTTTTTAATATTTTTGTGGGGGACAATTGGGTCCCCCATTTTTTTTATTGGCTACTATGAACTACACCAAAAAACTTTTGCTTTTTCCATTGCTATGGGTTTCTTTCTCAGCTTATTCTCAGGATCATTTAAATATCCCATCGGAACGCCCACGACTTATTATTCAAATTGTAGTAAGCCAAATGCGCTACGATTATTTGCATCGTTACAGCGAAAAGTTTAGGGCCGATGGGTTCAATATGCTGGTTGCCGATGGAGCATTCTGCCGTAATGCACGGTTCAATTATATGCTTTCTCAATCTATGCCCGGTATGGCAACCATTTCAACGGGAACCACTCCAAGTGTTCACGGAATTGTATCGAATAAGTGGTATTCGAGGCTCAACGGGCAAGAGGTTGATGCAGTGGCCGATGAAAAAATGAATACCATAGGTGGGAGTTTTTTTTCAGGGAAATTCTCGCCACGACAGTTGGTAACCAGCACCCTGGGCGATGAACTTCGTTCGTTCGATGCGCGCTCAAAGGTTGTTGGGGTGTCGCTCGAGCCTGCAGCAGCTATTCTATTGAGCGGTCACAATGCCAATGGTGCATACTGGTTCGATACGGAGCGGGGTCGGTTCGTGTCGAGCAGCCATTACATGCTGGTGCTCCCGGCCTGGGCCGATACATTTAATACAAAAGGCTTTGCCGATTTGTATCTGAATCGCGATTGGAATTTGCTGAATCCTGTAAACCTATATTCCGAAGCCGATACAGCAACTGTAAAAGAGCCTCAGGCCCGCAAACGAATTGCCGATAAGGTTAAGCGGCTGCTGCAGGGAATAGTAGCTCCTAAACGAGCCACCAAGGACTATTCCCCTCTGCTCGAAACCCCTTTTGGTAACAACCTTTTGAAGGATTTTGCCATAGCTGCCATACTGGGTGAGGGTTTAGGTAAAGACGCCAATACCGACCTGCTAACCATTACTTTCACTTCGAACAGAAATATTGGACTCAAGCACGGTCCGCACTCTATTGAAATTGAGGATACATACCTTCGGCTCGATGCCGAGTTGGGCCATTTCATCGCCTTTTTAAATAGCGAGATTGGTAGGCACAACTATTTGCTGGTTGTTACATCCGACCAGGGAGTTGCCACAACCCCTGAGCATCTCGAAAAGACTAAGGTGCCTGGTGGCTACTTTGAACCTCGGCAAGCTATGGTTCTTTTGGGAAGTTACCTTAATGTGGTTTATGGAACGGGAAACTGGGTAAGTGGCTACCATGAAAAGCAAATTTACCTGAACCGAAGGCTTATTGAGGATTCCAATATTTCAATCGATGTATTTCAGCAACGGGTAGCCAATTTTATGCTGCAATTTACTGGAGTGGCTAATGCCGTAACGGCCCAAACTCTTCAGTCGAGCAATTTCACAAGCGGGCTGTTTCAGAAGTTTCAGAATAGTTACAATCAGCGCCGCTCCGGCGATGTAATAATTAACCTCGAACCCGGTTGGGTTGAGCGGAACGGTTCGGTAACATCTTCGGGGTCGCCATACAATTACGACACTCACGTACCATTGATATGGTACGGATGGAAAATGAAACGGCGACAAATTCTTACCCCCGTTAACATGTCCGATATAGCTCCAACCATATCCACTTTAATAGGTACCAGTTGGCCCAACGGAGCTACGGGAGTGCCTATAAAAGAGATAATTGAGTAGAGCAAAGCGTTTTGTTGTTTTCACTAAATAGCAATCGTTTTATTGCCTATTTCAAGGGCTCATTAAAATTATGCTTCATTAGTTGAGGGGAGAGGTTATTATATATTCTGATTCTTTGTGAATTAGGGTATTTATATTTCCATAAAGCCGTTTGTAAAACATCCCCATTTCTTTTAAAATGCTATATTTATGCAGCCTTTTGTTGCTTCAATTATTTCTTGTATTTAAATAGGATTAGTGCATGTATAGTAATCAGCATAATTTTATTGGCGCACAGCTCGATTTTAGCGATACCGCATTCGATAAGCTGATGCAGAAACGTATCTACCGTGTGCTGCTGGTTTGTAGCCATTACGATGCTTTTATGCTTGAGGAGGATGGCCGGATTGATGAGCAAATTTTCAACGAGTATGTATCGCTTAATCTCCGTTACCCCCCAACTTTTGTCCAGGCTCATTCGGCCCGCGAAGCACTTGAAATAATTAAGGAGGAGAAAATAGACCTAATTATTTCCATGCTCAATGTGGGCGATATAGATACGTTCGATCTGGCAAAGCAGCTAAAAAAACGCATGCCTCAAGTTCCCTTGGTGGTTCTAACTCACTTCTCTCGCGAAGTTTCTGTGCGGCTCGAAAAGGAGGACCTTTCGGGTATCGATTACGTATTTAGCTGGCTTGGTAATGCCGATTTACTTCTTGCAATAATCAAGCTAATTGAGGACAAAATGAATGCATCCCACGACATACTCGAGGTGGGAGTGCAATGCATCATTTTAGTTGAAGATTCAGTAAGGTACTATTCTACCGTATTGCCAGCCCTCTATAAAATTGTAGTGCAACAGGCACGAAGTTTTATGCAAGAGGCCCTAAATGAGCACCGAAGGGTGATGCGAATGAGGGGGCGCCCTAAAATTCTTTTAGCAACCAACTACGATGAAGCAGTTGAATTGTACGAGAAGTACAAAAATAATGTACTAGGAATTATTTCCGATACCAGTTTTAAGGAAAAAAACAGGCGCAATCATCTGCAACTGATGGGGGTTAAGTTCTGCGAAATGATTAGAAACGAAGATCCTAACCTGCCCATTATTCTTCAGAGTTCCGATTTGAGTAATAAAATGCATGCAGAGAAACTGGGAGCGGGTTTCGTTGGAAAGTATTCGAAGACCTTTGCCATTGAATTGCGGGATTATATTGCCCAGAATTTCGGATTTGGCGATTTCGTTTTTATCGATCCGGCCAGTGGCAGGGAGCTTGTGAGGGCCTGCGATTTGGCCGAATTGCAACAAAAATTGAAGGAAGTTCCCGACGATTCGTTGGAGCACCATACTCAGCGCAATCATATATCCAAATGGCTCAATGCACGTGCACTATTTTCCATTGCGCAGCTTTTCAAACCCATTTCGTTGAACGATTTTAGCAATCTTACCGATGCCCGAAACTTTATTGTAAGGGCAATTGCTTCGTATCGAGAGAGTAAGGGTAGGGGAATAATTGCTGCTTTCGATCGTGAACGATTCGATGAGTACGCCTACTTCTCGCGCATAGGTGAGGGTTCAATTGGCGGAAAGGCCCGGGGTCTTGCATTTATAAATAATTTAATTAGGCAAACCCAATTACCTGCGAAATATCCCAATGTTTCCATTTCTATCCCACGCTCGGTAGTAATTAGCACCCAGTTCTTCGATGAATTTATGGAGGCTAATAATCTCTATAAAATTGGAAACTCCGATCGTGAGGATGATGAAATGCTGCAATATTTCATGAAGGGCGTACTTTCGCCTCAACTCATGGACGACCTTTGGGCTGTAATTTCGGTTATGCAGTCGCCCATTGCAGTACGCTCATCCAGCAAGCTCGAGGACTCACATTACCAACCCTTTGCAGGTATTTATTCAACTTATATGGTACCCCGTGTATCCAACGACGAGGAGGTGCACCGCATGCTATGTACTGCCATTAAATGCGTTTATGCTTCGGTTTTTTTCAGGGCAAGTAAAGCATATATGACGGCTACCAGCAATGTGATTGACGAAGAGAAAATGGGTATTCTTCTTCAGGAAGTTTGTGGAACCCAGCAGGGTAACCTTTTCTATCCAACCCTTTCGGGCGTTGCCCGATCCATAAATTTCTATCCCATTGGTTCCGAGAAACCCGAGGATGGCATTGCAACCATTGGTTACGGCTTGGGTAAGCTCATTGTCGATGGTGGTGTGACGCTCCGGTTCTCTCCCAAATTTCCCAAAAAAGTGCTTCAACTTTCGCAACCCGAATTGGCGCTGAAACAAACCCAGCGTCACTTTTACGCCCTCAATACCAATCCAGAAAAGTTTTGTCCATCGGTTGACGATGGAATAAATATTGAAAAAATTGAAATTGCCAAAGCCGAAAACAATGCCGATTTCTTTTATATAGCTTCCACTTTCGATTATCATTCCCATTCCCTTAAGGATGGTATTCACGAAGGGGGCAAAAAGCTGGTTACCTTCTCAAATATTCTCCGACATAATAGTTTCCCGTTGGCCGAAATAGTTCGCGATTTTTTAGAGTTGGGTCAAGCCGAAATGAATGTGCCAGTGGAAATAGAATTTGCCGCTAATCTGAATGTGCCACAGGGGAAACCTGCCATTTTCAATTTACTTCAAATACGACCCATTGTTGAGTCGGAAAGGGCTGAAGGGATTGACTGGGGACGGGTTGAAACTTCTGAAACCCTCATTTTTTCAAATTCGGCCCTTGGGCAGGGAAGCATTGGTGGTATAAAAGATATTGTATACGTTATTCCAAGCAGGTTCAATCCTGCTTCCACTCAGCAAATAGCTCTTGAAGTTGAGAACATTAACCGGCGGTACCTTTGCGCACAGCGCAACTATGTGCTGGTAGGGCCGGGTAGGTGGGGAAGCAGCGACCCATGGTTGGGCATACCCATTAAATGGTCGCAAATATCGGAAGCGAGGGTCATTGTTGAGTCGGGATTAGACGATTTCCGGGTCGATCCCAGTCAGGGTACCCATTTCTTTCAGAACCTTACCGCTTTCAGGGTGGGTTACTTTACCGTAAACCCATACATGAACGACGGTGTGTTCGATGTTGAGTTTTTGAATAAGCAACCCGCATTTTTCGAATCCGAACACATTCGGTGCGTTTGTTTCAACGAAAACCTAGAGGTTCAAATCGATGGTAAAGCCAGCAAGGGGGTTGTATTTAAACCCGGAATGGGGGCCAAGTACCGCTTGCATGGCGAAAACGATTGTTTCGGGTGAAACCTGTTTAAAATCATGTTTTATCCAAACCTTTTTCCTTTGTTATTTCATTTTTTAAGTTCAAATTTACCGTCAATTTTAAAAGGGTTTTTCCCTTTAACTTTCGCTTTTTTCCAGATAGTTACAAACACTTAAAAAAAGTACCGATCATGGATGTTAAAAAATTAATGGCAGAACTCGAGAAGAAGCACCCAGGTGAAAAAGAGTACCTACAAGCTGTGCACGAGGTTCTTGAGTCAATTGAAGAGATTTACAACAAAAATCCCCAGTTCGAATCGGCTGGAATTATTGAACGTGTTGTTGAGCCCGACCGGGTATTAACCTTTAAGGTGCCCTGGGTTGACGATGAAGGCAAGGTTCATGTAAACTTAGGCTACCGCGTTCAGTACAACAACGCCATTGGCCCATACAAAGGGGGATTGCGTTTCCACCCAAGCGTTAACCTTTCAATTCTTAAATTTTTAGGTTTCGAACAAATTTTCAAAAACAGCCTAACTACCCTTCCTATGGGTGGTGGTAAAGGTGGTTCCGATTTCAACCCAAAAGGACGTAGCGATGCTGAAATTATGCGTTTCTGTCAGTCGTTCATGCTCGAACTTTGGAAAATTATTGGTCCCGAAACCGACGTGCCTGCTGGTGATATTGGTGTTGGTGGCCGCGAAATTGGTTACATGTACGGAATGTACAAAAAACTTGCTGGCGATCATACCGGCGTTCTAACAGGTAAAGGCCGTAACTGGGGAGGTTCGTTAATTCGTCCCGAAGCTACTGGTTTTGGTTGCGTTTACTTTGCACAAGAAATGCTTAAAACTAAAGGTACCGACTTTAAAGGCAAAGTTGTTGCCATATCGGGTTTTGGTAACGTTGCTTGGGGTGCTGCCCTAAAAGTAACCGAACTTGGTGGCAAAGTAGTTACCATTTCGGGTCCCGATGGTTACGTTCACGATCCTGCTGGTTTAAATGCCGAGAAGATTAACTATTTGCTCGAACTTCGCGCTTCGAACAACGACGTTGTTGAGCCCTACGCTAAGAAGTTTGCAGGTTCTACATTCCACGCCGGCAAACGTCCTTGGGAAGTTAAAGTTGATGTTGCTCTACCTTGCGCAACTCAAAACGAACTCGATGGTAACGATGCCCAGAACCTGGTTAAAAATGGTTGCATCTGCGTTAGCGAGGGTGCAAACATGCCTTCAACTCCAGAAGCTATTGAAGTATTCCTAAAGAATAAAATTCTTTTTGCTCCTGGCAAGGCGGCCAATGCTGGTGGTGTAGCTACTTCGGGCCTCGAAATGACCCAGAACAGTATGAAACTTAACTGGACAGCCGAAGAGGTTGATGCTAAACTTCACCAAATTATGGTTAGCATTCACAATGCTTGCGTTCAGTATGGTAAAGATAGCTCTGGTTACGTTAACTACGTTAAAGGTGCTAACATTGCAGGTTTCATGAAGGTTGCCAACGCAATGCTCGATATGGGTGTGATTTAATTCCACAAACCATCCTATTTGTGGGGGAATCCAAAAGGGTTCCCCTTTTTTTATTTATCAACCCAATTCAAATTCAAATTTTGGCCAAATTGTTGTAAGTTTATGCTGGCTATTAAAAATTACTGTCAATCCTTTAAGTAATTTTAAAACACAGAATATGAAAAAGATAGTAAAACTTTTGCTAGTTGGTGTTGTGCTGCTTATTGCATTTAACTCCTGCGAAAAAGAGGAAACCTTCGATGAATCGTTGCTAATAGGCCGTTGGGTATCGGGTACCGTATATTTCAGGTATAAAGCCGATTATACAGGATATACTTGGGATGAATCCGAAGATATTGGAGAGGATGAGACCCAGCCCTTTACTTGGGAATTGGATAAGTCGGAGTTAACCCAAATTCACATTATGCAAATAGGGGGTAATGTACCGAAGGTATATACTGTAACCGAGCTAACCGACAACACCCTGAAATACAAAGATAGCTACAGAACCTACTCATTTATTCGTTTTAGCTATTAACGCTTTTCGTTTCATTATTTAAAATTGCATGGCCAATGAAAAAACTGTTTAAGTGGGTAGCCATTGTTATTACAAGCCTCATTGTAATAACAGTAATTATTGCTAGTGTTGCTATTTGGGTTGTTTTCACCCCCGAACGTATAACTCCCATAGTTCGAAACCAGGCCGCTAAATTTATAACCTGCAGTCACAAAATTGAACGGGTTGAACTTACTTTCTTCAGTACATTTCCAACCTTTGCTCTTAAAGTGAACGGAATTGAGATTGTAAATCCCATGCCTAAGGCACCTTCCGATACGCTACTGGCGGTTGATTATTTCATTGGAAAATTCGATTTTAAAGCATGGTGGGAACGAAATGAGCTGGTTTTTACCTCAGTTGAGTTGGCAAACGGAAACATTAACGCATTTGTCGATAGTATTGGCAACGCCAATTTCAATATTTTTTTAACAGATACTGTACCAGCCCCTATCGATACTACTGAAGCACCATTACCTTTCAAATTTATCGATATAAGGAACATTGACCTCAAAAAGGTAAGTATTACATATGTCGATGAGCAGCTGAAAATGAATGCTGCCATTAACAATTTAACGGCGCAATTCTCTGGTTTTCTGCAGGACGATAACCTTAAAACTAATATTCTTGTTAAGGAAAGTGAAGTTTCGTTTGCCTACGAAAACGAGAGTTACCTTACCAATGCCAAAATTGCCATGGAGTTACCCATGGAAGTTGATTTGGCTAAGACTATAATTACATTAGGAAATACCAAAGCCTCGTTAAATGGAATTGCTTTCACTCTTACGGGAAGTGTGGAGGACGACGCCAAAAACAAGCAAATGGTTATGAACCTGAAGTATTCCATTAATCCATTCAGCTTGGCAAACATGCTTGCGATGGTACCCCCCTCATTCCAGTCGTATCTCGATGGCCTATCGGCCAATGGCATTGTTTCATCAACCGGAACTATTGTGGGCAATTTTAGCGACACTCAAATGCCCCTTATGAATATTAAATTCGATATTAAAGATGGCGATGTAAACTACACAGAACTTCCGCTTCCGCTAAAAAAACTTAATGGCCAGTTCGAATTCAATTCCGATTTAAGTACCGACGCTATTACGTACTTCAGAATAGTTAACGCCAGTGCTGTTACACCTCGTTCGAGTTTCAAGGTGCAGGGAACGGTTAAAAATCTATTTTCCGACATACATTGCAATTTGGTTACCAATGCCAACCTTACCCTTTCCGAATTTGCCTCTTTTCTCCCCGATGGCATGCAGGTAAAAGGAAAAGCCTCGGGTGCAGTGAAAACAATTTTTACCCTTTCGCAAATTGATAAAATGCAACTCGATAGGATGCGAATCTCGGGAAGGATTCAATTGTCCGACTTCGATGCGGTTTACGATAGCATGCGTTTGGTAACCAGATCTTCTCTTGTCGATTTTTCATTGCCAAACCTTACTCCAACCGGCGACAGAACTAACTTTCTGTATGCTAAGGTTAACGCCATGCAACTTGAGGCTAGTATGATTGATGGGCCCTTTGCCAAAATGCAGGATGCATTGCTGGTTATCGAAACTTCCGATGTAATGGACACCACCTCGCTACCCAACGTGAAGTGCATGTTTGCTATGGATTCGCTAAAGGCACAAATGGATACCATACGGATTGCTGCATTCCGGCCCAATGGCGAGTTTGCCATGTACACACCAAAAAAATCGGGAACTATTGGCGAAGTTAAACTTAAATACTCGGGCATTAGCCTCGATGCCATAGCTGGTACCATTGCCTCGCGGTTAAATAATTTTCATTTAAATGCCAATGTAATCAATCCCGAAACCCAGCCTAGCGTTAACCTCACTTATGTGGGCGAGCAAATGAAGGTCGATTTGGACGATATGGCCATCCGAATAGCTTCAATCGACCTGAGCGCGAAGGTTGCAAACGACACCACCCAGAAGGATTTGCTTTTACAGTGGCCCACCAATGGGCATTTAAAAATGGGGAACGGCGAAATTTCAATGGCCATGCTGCCATTTGTGGTTGAAATTCCCTCAATAAAAATGGACTTCGATCCGGAAACCTTCAATATTCATGAAAGCAGAATGATAATGGGCAATTCCGACTTCAACCTGTCGGGTAGTTTAACCAATATCTTTTCGTATTTCAAGCGCGACTCGCTGCTTGTGGGTAAATTTAAGTTCGAAAGCGATAAAACCGATATAATTCAATTGCTTGCCCTTAGCAATGGCATGGGTAGTAGCGAGCCTCAAACGTCTGACACGCTGGTTGGGCCTTACATGGTGCCCAAGGGTATCGATTTTCATCTGAATACCAGCATTAAAACTGCTACTTTTGGGTCCGACTCTGCCACTTCCGTAAAAGGCGATGTAAGGTTGAAGGATGGCCTGCTGGTGCTCGATGGCCTCCGCTTTGTAACACCGGGTGCAAGGGTGCAAATGACGGCCATGTACCAAACTCCCCGAAAGAACCATTTGTATTTGGGTCTCGACTATCACATGCTCGATGTTGAAATTGACGAGGTATTGAACCTATTCCCCATGCTCGATACCATTATGCCCATGCTGAAGTCGTTCAAGGGTAAAGGAGAATTCCATTTGGCTGTTGAAACCTACACCGACTCGATGTACAACCCTAAAAAATCGACCATACGTGGGGCCTCGTCATTGCAGGGTCGCGATTTGGTGCTGATGGATTCTAAAACCTTTGGAAACATAGCAAAGACTTTGCGGTTTAGCAAAAAGGCGCAGAACCGGGTGGATAGTTTGAATGTGGAATTTACATTATTCAAGGAAGAGATTGATGTTTACCCGTTCCTCCTTTCAATGGATAAGTATAAAGCAGTAATATCGGGGCGCCACAACATGGATAATTCGTTCAGTTATCATGTTTCACTGGTAGAGAGCCCTATTCCGGTAAAATTGGGTGCCGACATTTCGGGAACTATAGATAAATTGAAAATACTTCCCGCTAAGTGTAGGTATGCCGAAATGTACCGCCCCGTTGTTCAGGGTGTGGTAAACAAAAAGCAGCTGGAACTACGTAAGATGATTCGCGAATCGCTCACCAAAAAGGTGATAAAGGACTGATATTATATACAAATTCTGTTTATAAGTATAACCATGGAAACCTCACGAATAATTTATATGGGCGAACTCCGTACCGAAGCGGAGCATGTTCGTTCGGGCAATAAAATTGTAACCGATGCACCTTTGGACAATCAGGGTAGGGGCGAATACTTTTCGCCTACCGACCTGTTGGCAACCTCGCTGGGTTCGTGTATGCTCACCATTATGGGCATTGCTGCGCGTACACATGGTTTCAATATCGATGGTACAAAGGTTAGCATAACAAAAATAATGGTAACCAACCCCCGGCGGGTTATTGAGGTTGTTATTGAACTTACTTTCCCCCACAATAGTTATAGCCAAAAGGAGCGCAAAATATTGGAATTGTCGGCCAAGGAGTGCCCTGTAGCGCTAAGCCTGCACCCCGATATAAAACAAACGGTACGCTTTAGTTTTGTAGGCTGAACTTGTACTTGAAAAAACTTATTGAATCGACAAACTGACTAGCTTGTTCTTTCATTTCCTCCGAACCCGTTGCCAGTTCCTCAGCAGCTACCGAGTTTTGCTGGCTAACCTCGTTCAACTCCTGAACAGCAATGTTCACTTGGTCCATTTGCTGCAGTTGCTCCGAGGAGAGGTTCGACACTTTCTCAATCAGGCTCATGGTTTCTTCTACCTCAGGAATCATTTTTTGTAGTAAACCATTCGAAAGCGAAGTTGCTTTAACTGTTTTTGATGCCAGGGAGCTTATCTCCTCCGCAGCAATTTTGCTACGCTCAGCTAGCTTACGAACCTCAATTGCAACTACCGAAAATCCTTTACCATGCTCTCCTGCTCGGGCGGCCTCAACAGCTGCATTCAGTGCAAGTATGTTGGTTTGGAAAGCTATGTCGGTTATAATCCGAATTTTTTCGGCAATGCGAGCAACATCCCGATTGCTTTGGGAGGAGGTATCCCCAATTCTTTTCAGTTTTTCGCTCGCTTCGAGCGTAATTTGGCTGGCTTTCGAAGCTCCGTTTGAAACCTGGTCAATGCTGGCCGAAATCTCCTCGATTGACGAGGCTAACTCCTCAACGGTAGCTGCCTGCTCGTTCGCACCAGCAGCTATGTGCTGAGAGTTTTCACTTATTTCCTGGCTCGAAGCAGCAACCTCTTGTGCGCCAGTATCAATCCCTGCAATAACCTCCCTAAGTTTTAAGGAAAGATTGTTGAACGATTGCGATAGCAATCCCACCTCATCTTTACTTGAAATATTTACGCTAACGTTTAAATTTCCTTGCGATAGTTGCTTAATAAAAACTACGCAACGTTTTAAAGGATTGATTAATGTTCCGCTAAACCAAAGTATAACCAGAAAGTAAAGAATGAATACAACTGGAGAAAACCATAGCATGGTTGCTGTCATTTTCCTTATTTCAACGTAAGCTTCTTTAACAAAAACTTTTGCAATTACATATCCCCCTATTTTTGGCGATAGTTTTTGGTAAAATAAAAGGATACCCTCGCTGCCAAGTGGTTCGTTGTTATAATATTTGGTTTTGCCCTTTTGTTCATCAACTTTCAGAATATCTTTAATATTTTGAAAATCATCCTTTTCGTTTTCTTTATTAGGGGTAATAATAATGCCATTCTCTGTACTTACAAACAGGAAATAGGCGGAGCCTATGAAAATTTTATTACTTATTAACTCCTGAAGCTTCTTATGACTGCTTGCATCGTTCCAATCGCCATTAATAACTATTTGGTTAGCAACAGATGAGAGGGACTCAAGGTATTGATAGGCTCTGAAATCGACATTCTTCTTAATGCGACTGCTTTCAAAAAGGTAAGCAACAAAAGCAAGCGTGAATACAAGAATTACTGCATTTGCCGAAATAACCAGATTCATTCTGGCCCTAATTTTCATATTTTTAAGCCATTCCATGGAAATGAAAATTAATTTTTGGTTTTAAAGAAGTCAACAAGCGAAGAGAAAGTTTTCGATTTTTCTGAGAGCAATTCGGCGGTTGAGTTCATCTGTTCCGAGGCTGCTGCGTTCTTTTGAGTCACTATGTTGAGTTGCTGAACTCCACTGTTTATTTGGTCTATACTGCTTTGCAGGTCGATTATGGATGAAACAATCTCCTGAATCAGTTCGGTACTCCTTTTTAACGATGGTATTAATTCTTGCATTTCCCGCCCTGCCTCACTGGTTACACCAACGGTAGATTGTGAGATCTCGTTTATTTCAAGAGCTGCAAGTTTACTGCGTTCTGCCAGTTTACGCACTTCAGCGGCAACAACCGCAAACCCTCTTCCATGCTCCCCAGCCCTTGCTGCTTCAACAGCAGCATTCAATGCTAACAGATTGGTTTGAAAGGCAATTTCGCTTATCACTCCAATTCTTTCGGCAATTTGCTCTATGCTTGCAAGGCTTTCTGCTGATGCGGAAGCTACTTTATCAAGATCAGTTGAGGTTCGTTGAGCAATGCCTCCAGTTTTTCGGGAAATTAATGCAGCCTCATGGAATTGTCGAGCAATTTGCTCGACAGTAGAAGCTAACTGTTCAACCGTAGCCGCCTGACGGCTAGCTCCATCGGCAACCATTTGCGATGAGGTAGCAATTTCTGAACTGGCCAAATGTACTTGGGTTGCACCAATTTTAATCCCCTCAACAACTTCCGATAGTTTCAAAATCATCTTATTCATAGCATCGTTTAACTCTCCAATCTCATCGCGGCCAATTTTCATTTCCGAATGCAATAAATTACCGCTCGAAACCAGTTGAGCATTTTTCATGGTGGTATTCAGCGGTTGGGTTATGGTTTTGGAGAAATAGAACGAAATGGAAAAGAAAATTATGAAAATGGCAAGCGGTACTATAATAATGATAATCTGCTTTTTTGATATTTCCTTGTAGGCTTCTTTTTTGGAGAGCAAGGTTACAACAGCCCAGTTTGTGTCATCCAGAGCATGGACGTAAATCAGGTTTTCAGATTGATCAATTTTTTTTGAAATAACATTTTTGGCGAAATCGGAACCTAATAGGGAACTAATTTTCGAATGTAACGAAGATTCAAGACTCGAATCTATGCTGCTGGGCGCTGCAATTATCTTTCCTTGCTTATCGGTTATGATAGCATAGCCATTCTTATAGAACCTTTTTGTGCTAAGGTAATTCGATAATTCTGAAGTATTATAAACAGAGGAATTAGCTAAACATTCACAAATTAGCTGGGTTTGCTCCATTGCGTACTTGTCAACATCGTCCCTAATTCTTTGGGTTTGAACTTTGTAGGTTTTATTTGTGAGAACAAAAACCATTAAAATGGTAAGGGCAGTGAGAATAATGTTCAGCCTTACACTAAATCTCAAGTTTGAAAGAGAAGCCATAACAAATAAATATGCCTAAATGTATTGGTTTTATATGCTAAAATGCAACTGAATGTTGCACTTTTAAACATTTATTTA
>JBBIRB010000055.1:0-16601 GCA_037442025.1 Bacteroidales bacterium
ACAATCAACAATCAACAATCAACAATCAACAATCAACAATCAACAATCAACCACCTATCTATCTTTTCCGCTTTTCTTTTTCTTTTTTATACTTTTTGCTTGAAAGTTCAAGAGTTGTAATAAAGCCCAGTTGGGTTAGTTTTTCGAAAAGGTATGCATTTAGGGTTTCAGTTCTGTCGCTTTCTAAGTGAAGGTGTTTATAGCCACCCGAGGTGTTGAAGTATAGTGTTGGTATACCTACTCGATAAAATGCTTCAGCATCGGCTCCGCCGCCTCCAAATGTATTTATTGAAAGAAGATTAAAACGTTTAGTATCATTTTTTTTGACAATATTCCATGTTTTTGGAAAACTTAGTTTGCCTCCAACAGCAATCGAATCGCCCTGAGCCACACAGTCGAAGTTTACCATGGCTGCAATTTTCTTTACATTTACAGGCGAGTTGGCTACAAAATGGCGAGAGCCATGCATTCCCGATTCTTCTGCAGAAAATACAACAAACAGTATAGACCGATCAGTTTTTATACTGCCATTTTTCAATGCTTTGGCTATTTCAATTAGCGCAGCAACCCCCGAAGCATTATCGTTGGCTCCTGGATAAAGTAATGTATTTGCTTGCATTCCAACATGGTCGAGATGGGCGCCCAGCACTATATATTCTTTCTTAAGTTTTTTATGGGTTCCTTCCCAAACAGCAACTACATTATAAGTTGGAGCATTTGGTCGATATTTAGAAATAACATTAATTGACATTCGTCTTGGTATATGAAACGAGTGGCTTGTTTTCTTAATGCCTAATAGGTATACAAGTTCTGCATAGGTTGTTTTAGCCGAAGTGAAAATTGAATCGGCAACAGAACGAGTTATTTGAATCATAGGAATGCTATCCAAATGGGGTCCGTCGCCACAGGCAACGCTACCAATAAGTTCTCTGGTTTGAAGTTCGTTGGGACTAGGCATTAAGATTAATGCAATAGCCCCTTTGCTGGCAGCAATTCGGGCTTTTTGTCGTGGACTAACATCGCCCCAACTTCCATTTAATGGTTTCCAATTGGGTGCACCTTTATATACAAGTACAATTTTACCTTTAACATTAACCGAGTCGTAATCGTTTAATTCAGGATGGTTTAGCCCGTAACCTGTATAAACAATTGGAGCATTAACTTTTCCAGAACCAGAAAAACCTCTGCAATTGAAATCAGAACCTAATTTTAAAGGGACATAATCACCTCCAGTTTCCTTGAAAAGAATTACGTGTGCCCGCTCAATGGAATTGGTTTCAACTTCAAAAGAATGTAGAAAACTTTCTTGTCCTACCGGTTTAAGTCCCAATTGCTTTAAACGGAGGGCAACGTACCGCGCAGCTTCATCGTACTCTTTTGTGCCTTGTAAACGCCCTTTAAATCTTTCGGATGCAAGAAACCCAGTAGTTTGCATTAAACTTTGGCTCGAAATGTAACGAAGGGTTGAGTCGATTTCTGGCTGCGAAAAACCGTACAATCCTTTGGCAAGTAATAGTAAGGTTGCTAATAAACGAAAGTATATCATCGGAAATAGTTTTTATTACTAATACAAATATCGATGCTTTTTGTTGATTATTATTTTACCTGCCTCTTTTTCGTTTAATTTTGTATTCGAATCATTAGAATAATCAAATGGAAGTATCCCTTACCGATAGCAACTTGTACTCGTATGTAATTCTCCCAGTGCTTATAATGCTGGCTCGTATATGCGATGTTACCATTGGTACCATGCGAATAATTTTTGTTTCGAAGGGGCAGCGATACGTTGCTCCAATTTTAGGGTTTTTCGAAGTCTTTATTTGGATTATTGTAATTGGACAAATAATGGCAAACCTTAATAATTGGGCTTGCTATTTTGGATATGCGCTCGGCTTTGCCTTAGGGAATTATGTGGGTATGCGGTTAGAAGAGTACTTGGCTGTTGGTAAACAGTTAGTTAGAGTAATTTCTACTAAAGACGGAATAGATTTAGTTAAAAGTTTAAACACCAAGGGCTTTGGAGCAACGCTTATTGAGGGTGAAGGGAGCACTGGTAAAGTACAGCTCATTTACGTAATTGCCAATCGCGATAGCATGTCGCAAGTTCTTACAATTATTAACGATTTTAACCCAAAACTTTTTTACTCCATTGAGGATATTAAAAAGGTTAGTTCAGGAATATTTCCTAGTCAATCCCCTTTTAATAAATTGAATCCCTTTTACCACTGGAGAAAAGGGAAATGAGCACCGATTATATTACTTTTGCAATCGTAGTCAATTAAATAATAAAGTTAGAAATGAACGAAAATAAACCAATCAGTGCCTTCTTAGAAAAGCACTATCTCCACTTCAATGCTGCTACTCTTGTTGATGCTGCTAAGGCATACAAACAGCATGTTGAAAGTGGAAAGAAAATGATGATTACCCTTGCGGGTGCCATGAGTACCGCTGAATTAGGCATTAGTTTGGCCGAAATGATTCGGCAGGATAAGGTGCAAATCATTTCGTGTACCGGTGCAAATCTCGAGGAAGATATTATGAACCTGGTTGCCCATAACCATTACAAAAGGGTTCCCAATTACCGCGATCTTACTCCCGAACAGGAGTGGGATTTGCTTCAAAGCGGATTAAATAGGGTAACCGACACCTGCATCCCCGAAGAGGAAGCCTTTAGAAGGCTGCAGGCACACCTTTTCAATATATGGAAGGATGCTCAGGACAAGGGCGAGCGCTATTTCCCCCACGAGTTTATGTACAAAATGTTGAAAAGTGGCGTACTTGAGCAATATTACGAAATCGATCCGAAAAATTCGTGGATGATTGCTGCTGCCGAGAAGAATATTCCCATGGTTGTTCCGGGTTGGGAAGATTCGACTATGGGCAACATTTTTGCATCATACTGCGTAACAGGCGAGCTTAAACCATCGGTAATGAAATCGGGAATTGAGTATATGGTATTTCTTGCCGATTGGTACACCAACAATGCTGGAAACGATGGTATAGGTTTCTTCCAGATTGGTGGTGGTATAGCAGGCGATTTCCCAATTTGCGTAGTTCCCATGTTACATCAGGATTTGGAGCGCGATAACGTACCGTTCTGGAGCTATTTCTGTCAGATAAGCGATTCAACAACTAGTTTTGGTTCATACTCCGGTGCAGTTCCCAACGAAAAAATTACTTGGGGAAAGTTAAGTATCGATACGCCCAAATTCATTGTTGAATCAGATGCAAGTATTGTTGTACCGCTTATGTTCGCTTACATATTAGGCTGGTAATTACGAGTACATTATAGAATGAAAAAGGCCCACTCATGGGCCTTTTCTTATTGGTGCTGCTCTCGCAGCAAATCGTTAATAGTTTTAACCGGATTGAAAGTTACAATAGGAACCTCAACAAAAATGGTTATCCAATCGCTCATGGCACCGTTCCACAAGCCCGGAAGCTCCTGAGCTTTAAGTTGCTTCCCATCCTTGCTTTTTATTGAAATAAAGCCTGTTTTACAATCGACAAACTGAAGCAAATTGTATTTCGAGCCATCGGCATCGGTTATTCCGCAAACCAAATCGACTGGGTTAAAGTGAGTTGCCGAAGCGGCAATTTTCTTGAACTTGGAGTTATTCAGGTCTATTTGCGACGACTCAACAATTTGCAACGATACCGAGCCATCAGTATTTTTTGCCCAAAAGGGGCCACCACCGGGCTCGCCCTCATTCTGAACCATTCCGCAAACCCTTATGGGTCGGTTTAACTTTTTAACAAGGTAGGGTAGAAGCGCTTGAGGATTCTTTTTGTTTAAATCCTTTGGTGGTATTATGCATAGCTCGTCAATAGTGAACTGTAGCACCTCGTCGAGGAAATCCTGAGTAATTTCATCGTTACTTTGCAGCTGATTTAAGTAGTCGAAAATTAAGCTTTGGTAGCTTATTAAAAGTCCCGCAAGGGCTTTTTTGTAAACAACAGTTTGTGGCTTAAGCCTATCGGGAACCACATTATCGATATTCTTAATGAAAATAAGCTCGGCATTTAAATCGTTCAAATTTTCAATTAATGCTCCGTGCCCACCCGGACGAAATACCAGCGACCCATCGGCATTTCGAAACGGCTCGTTGCTGCTATCGACGGCAATGGTGTCGGTCGATTTTTTTTGCTCCGAATAGGTTAAACTGAACTTTACACCATGCGCTTCCTCAAAAAGTCTTTTTACTTCCGACTCTAACTCTTCAAAACCTTTTCTGTGTTCAGGGGATACTGTAAAATGAATGCTAACACTATTATTCGGGGTTCGTGCGTATTGTGCTCCTTCTACTAAGTGCTCTTCGTAAGCGGTTCGTGAACCATCAGTGTATTTATGAAATTTTAGTAAGCCTTTTGGTAAAATACCATAATCTAATCCTTCTGAGCCAAGAAATAATTTTATTATTGTTGTGAATTCTCGCTTTTCTATTAGTTCCTCAATATCGTAACCGCTTTTCCACATTTCATCTTTAAGCGACTGGTAAAAGGCAAAGTTTTTAATATTCTGAATAAAATATGCAATGGAGTTGAAACTTTTATCGGTAAAGCACTCTTCGCCCTTAACCGGGTATTCCTCTGTAAATTCGAAAAGATGTTTAAACATTCGGGTTGCTGCACCCGATGCGGGAACGAATTTCATGCGCGACCCCTCGAAACCTTTGTAAATTTCTATTAAATCGTCAACCTCTTCGCACTCGAGTTTAATAATACCACGCCCAACCGTAGCAGGCTCAGTAATTTCGAGAAAGGGGAAACCCTTCTTGAAATTTTCGATTTGCTCTTTTACTTTACTTTCGCTTACACCTTGGTTTTTTAATTGCTGTAAATCGGTTTCGGTTAACATGGTTCGAAGGTTTATTATTATTCTGCAAATATAGCTATTGTAAGGTTTTTTCGGTTGCTTGCCCTGAGGCTCCTGAAGGGTCGGTTGCTTGCCCTGAGGCTCCCGAAGGGTCGGTTGCGAGCCCTGAGGTTCTCGAAGGGTCAGTTCAGTTGTTCTATTGTTCAGTTGTTTGTTGATAGTTGAAAGTTGGTGGTATTATACACATCACTTCGGACTTCAAACTTCGGACTCCCAATTTCAAACTTCAATAACTTAATAACTTAGTAACTCAATCTAACTCCTAACAAAATGGGGCATTTCGAAGGGTATTTCCATCGAGAATTCTATTAATCCCGACACTTCGCCATTCGAATACCATGGGGTTTGGTAAATTAGCTTTTTAATGCCATTCTTTTCAATTGTGTACGAGTTGGTTTCGCCATTCTGCATTAAACGGGCAATGGTTTCGCGCGACTTTTCGCTATGGCAATCGAGTAAGCTTTTTCCAATAAGCGAATTGCCACCCCATTTTTCGAAAGTTTTCGACGCTTTTTCGTTCATGTAAACTACTATTCCATTTAAATCGCAAATGGTAATTGCACAGTTTAAATTAATAAACCACTCGGGCGAATTGCTCATTTTTTGTATTTTTGAAATGATTCAACCTGTTACTTTGCAAACATAGTATTAAGAATTTAAATATTGGCTCAATGAAAGCAAAAATCCCCCAAACGCCCCGAATGCCTATTTTCCGCGATAGCGGTTTTCATTTGGTTGACATACCCACCATGAAAAAGGCATTTGCCGATGAACTAAACTATCCTCGTGAGCCTGAACTGTATATTTATAGTCGGTATCGAAACCCAAACGTAGCAGCGGCCGAAGAACTAATAATGGAGCTTGAAGGGAGCAAGTGGTCAGTTATTGCGCAATCGGGGTTGGCGACTATCGATATTGCCCTGTCGATTTTTCAGAAACAGGGGCAAGCCAACAAATGGCTTTTCTTCTCCGAAATTTACGGGGGAACAAACCACTTTATCGATAATGTTCTGGTTAAACGAAGGGGAATCGATGCCGTTAGGTTTTTCCCTAGCGGAAACGATTATAGTATCGAATCGTTCGAAGAATTGCTAAAACAGCACAAGCCTTCCGTTGTTTTTTTCGAGGCAGTTTCGAACCCAATGCTCATAACTATCGATGCCGAAGCGTTTATTAATGCTGCCAAGCAGCAAGGTGCCACAGTTATTGTCGATAATACCTTCGCATCGCCCTTTTTATGGAAACCCTTAGACTCGGGTGCCGATTTGGTTATTCATAGCGTTACCAAATATTTTGCAGGTCACGGAAATATTTCGGGGGGCGTTGTTTCGGGTAACAATCCCGATTTATTAAAGCAGGCCATAGAGTATCGCAAATTGGTGGGCCATATGATGTCGCCCGACGATGCTGCACGACTTTGCGACCAGCTAAAAACCTTCGAACTTCGGTTTGAGAGGCATTGCAAAAATGCCTTTATTTTGGCCAGCTATTTCACAAGTCACCCTGCCGTTGAAACAGTTCTGTATCCCGGTCTCGAATCGCACTCAACTCATCAGAACGCACTGAAACTATTTAAGGGCAAAGGATTTGGAGCCATAATTACTATCGATTTGGCTGGGAAAAACGATAAGATTAAAGCCGATCGGTGCAATCAGCTTATCAATTTGCTGGTCGACACCATTCCACTGGTTCCAACTTTGGGCGATACAGAAACCATTCTTATGCCCATTGAACCCGTTTGGGGCGATAAGTTCCCATTTCCGGGGATGATTCGTTTTTCGGTGGGCATTGAAAATTCCGATAAACTTATAAAAGTGCTAAGCAACGCACTTAATGCCCTGAAATAATGGCAACTACAAGCGGTTTTATTTTCGACTATGCCAAATGTGTTGGTTGTGGTGCATGCGTTGTGGCTTGTTTCAACGAGAATGGCACAAAGCCCCCAATGGCCTGGCGAAACATTAGTACGTATAATAAAAAAAAGGTTCCCCTGTTGGGCTACGTCTACCTGTCGATGGCCTGTAACCATTGCAAAGAGGCGCCTTGCATGAAGGCTTGTCCTTCTATGGCATACTCATTTCACCCCGAAACGGGTGCAGTGCAGCACAATGCCAGCGTTTGCTTAGGATGCAGGTATTGCACATGGGCTTGTCCGTTTGGTGCGCCTCAGTATAACAAAGAGGAGGGGATTATTGAAAAGTGCCATTTCTGCTATCATCGAATTGAAAAAGGGCAAAAACCCGCTTGTGCCATCAATTGTCCCACAGGTGCTTTGAATTTTGGCGAAATTGAAGAGGAGAAAAAAGCAGATGCATTTGGTCTGTCGCAAAAAACAGTTTATCCGAGGGTTCAGGTACTTAATAGTGAAGTGGTTAGTAGTTTTCCAGAAATGGATCCGTTGGCTGCTGGGGTTATAACTTCGTTGAATTCCAATAGGTTAATTGAGGGCGAAAGCAACGTTAATGGCATAAAAGAGGAGTGGCCCTTAGCAGTATTCACCTATTTGGTTGCCGTTCTTACAGGTTACATTATTTCTATTCCGTTCGGAAATATTATCGATTTTCCTTTTTGGGTTTTTGTAGCAATTGCAGCAATTGCAATAATATTAAGCACAATTCACCTGGGAAAACCGTTTCGGGCATACCTTTCGGTTAGGAACCATAAAACCAGCTGGTTAAGTCGCGAAATACTCCTTTTTGGGGTGTTTTCTGTAGTTTCGTTAATATCGTTAGTTCTAAAAACCGAATGGTTAAGCTACCTATCATCGGTACTATCTATATTACTTCTGGTTAGTATCGAAATGGTTTATTCGGTTACAAAACGAAAATATAATGCTCCCGTTCATAGTGCCAATACCATATTAATTGCGCTAACTTTTGCAACTCTTATCGGTGGGTTTTGGAATGTTCTAATTGCTTTACTTGCCATTAAAACAATACTTTACATTGCAAATAATGGTATTCAGCAACCAAAGCCTTCGGCTTTAAAAGTGTTTGGTGCACTAATTCGAATTTCACTTGGCTTTATTGTTCCATTCGGAATGGTAAACTATGCACAATCGTTCAGTTATTTTGCTTTGTTTGCTTCAGTTGCACTGGCCGAGCTAACCGATAGGCTGCTTTACTACAACGATTTTGAAGCAGAGAGACCTTTATAACCAAATTATCTTAACCAATTTTTCATCCTCAATTAATTGTTCGTTTAAAAAATTAACATATATTAGCTTAGTTCAGTTCCATTGAAAATTACCTACTTGCGGGTAAAATTAGCAAGGGCGTAACCGAAAAGCCTTACGAGTAGGAAAACTAAAAACCCTAATAACTATGGCAATAGCAGGTTTACTTTATTTGGCAATTGTTATTCTAGTAATTGCATCAATTTGGATTGTATTTACAAAAGCAGGAAAACCCGGTTGGGCATGCTTAATTCCAATTTATAACCTTATTGTAATGCTCGAGGTTGCAGGCAAACCCTGGTGGTGGATTTTCCTTTTCTTAATTCCAATTGTACAACTTGTATTTATAATTATGATGTTTCACGGAATTTCAACAAAATTTGGAAAAGGAGTTGGCTTTACCATTGGTTTAATTTTCCTTGGTTTTGTATTTTTCCCTATACTGGCTTTTGGCGATGCTAAATACAATGGCTAATTAAGTAAATGTTTTTAATGAGGTTGCTTTCGGGTAACCTCATTTTTTTTTAACTGTAAACGCAACAATTTTTTTTAACCATCGTTTATCCATTTAGTTTAACCAAATGGTTAATTTATGACAGAACTATCGATCCATACCGAAAAAGCAATACTTAATGCAGCGCGTAAGGTGTTTATAGCCAAAGGTTTTCATGGAGCCCGAATGCAGGAAATTGCCGACGAGGCAGCAATAAACAAAGCGCTGTTACACTACTACTTTCGGAGTAAGGAGAAACTTTTTCAGCAAATTCTGAAGGATACATTCTCAGTATTCTTTCCGAATATGCTTATGTTCGTTTCCAACGAAAATGTTCCGTTTCAGCACAAGATTGCTGAATTCATACGCAGGTATATCGAATTAATTAGTCAAAATCCTTTTATACCCGCATTTTTAATATCGGAAATGCACCAGAATCCCAACGGGGTTACAAACTTTATTGAAAGTACCGGAATGAATATTAACGAAATTGGTTCTCGCTTTAAGGCTCTAGTTAAACGCGAGTTGAACCTAAGCAATGCTGAGGCTAACCATTTTATTGTGAACCTCATTAGCATGTGTATTTTTCCTTTTGTGGGCCGACCCCTTTTGGAGCGAATTCTTTTCAATTCTAATGCCAGCGAGTTCGATGGTTTTATCGACCAACGGGCCAATGTGGTAATTGATATGGTGCTAAAATCGTTTCCCAACAAATAGTTACTCCCATGAAGATTTTTAAACTACATGCTCTCTTTTTGCTTATGACTCTTGCTGTTTCGGCACAGGAAACTCGAAAAACAGTAAACCTATACGAGTTGCATAAACTCGTTGGCGAAGTGGGTCGCTTATCGGGTATCAGCAGGGCAATCGACTCTGTACAACTGTTGCAAACTCGAAATATATCAGTTGCTTGGCTTCCCAGGTTCGATGCTAATGCACAGGCAACCTGGCAATCGGATGTTGTGTCTGTTTCGGTTCCATTTCCGGGTGTTACAATTCCTTCGCCAACGCACGATCAGTATAAGTTTACCCTCGATGCATTGCAAGTAATTTGGGATGGGGGTGTAACCGCCGAGCGAAAAAGCATGGCCAAAGCTCAGGCCGAGATCGAAAAAACGGTTGTTGGCTCCGAAATATATAGCACACGCGAACGAATTAACGATGCTTTTTTCGGAATCCTTTTGCTCGATATAAACGAAAAGCAGATGAGTTTGCTTGAAAATGAATTGCAAAGTCGCATTAACGAAATGGAGTCGAAGGCTTTACAGGGAGTTGTATTACAATCGGCTGTTAACCAGTTGAAAGCCGAACGACTTAAAATGCAACAAAGGTTAATGGAAATACCATCGCGAAGAAAATCGTTTATTGCTGCCATTGAAACGTTAACCCAAACCAAAATTGAAAGCAACGCCATTTTCGTTGTTCCATCATTTTCAATTTCTGAAAGAAATGAAATTCTTCACCCCGATTTACTCCAGTTCGATGCCCAAAGCAAATTTCTTTATGCTTCAATAAATGTATCGTTAAAAAAACGATACCCTACGATAGCCGCCTTTGCAACTGCGGGCTACGGAAAACCCGGACTTAACATGATATCGAACGAATGGGACTTTTTTACAGTAGTCGGTGCAAAGGCTTCGTGGAATTTATGGGACTGGAACACAGCGCATCGCGAACGGGAGCAAATGAGCATTCGAAAGAATATGAATAGTTCACGTAAAATGGCTGTTACCGATGCTCTATCGCTTAAAATACTTACAGCCGAAAAGGAGATTGATATACTGCAGAAGCAGCTGGAGACCGACAAGCAAATTATTGAACTTTTGCAACAGGCCGAACAGGAAACAGCCTCGCGGCTGCTAAATGGAGTGGCATCGGCAACCGATTACCTTATTAGTTTGAATGCTGTGAGTCGCGCTAAACTTGAAATGGAAATAAGGGAACTTTCGGTTATTCGGGAGCGTGTTCGTATTGCTTTCTATTACGGAACGGATTTAAACTAAACGGAATTATATTATGCGAAATTTAAAAGTAGAATTAATAGTGGCCATACTTGTTGTGGCTGCTTTTACCCATTGCAGCAATAAAAGTCGCAAAGCCGACGCTTACGGTAACTTCGAGGTTGAAGAGGTTACCGTATCGGCAGAGGTTGGTGGTGTAATTCAGCAGTTAAGTGTTGATGAGGGAGTTGAACTTGCTAAGGGCGTTTTGGTTGGCACAATTGACTCGACCCAGTTAGTTTTAAAACGGAAACAGATTGTTGCTCAATTGGCTGCCACCAATGCGCGCCTGCCCCTAATCGATGCGCAGGCAAATGTTTTTAAAGAGCAAATTAGGGTACAGGAGAAGGAACTTGAACGTTTAAGCCGACTGTTTGAGCAGAAAGCGGCAACGCAAAAGCAGGTTGACGATTTGGGGGGTGCCTTATCGGTTCTGCGAAAGCAGTTGGAATCGACCCTGATGCAAAAAACGAGCATAGCAAGTGAAAGGGATGTAATTTCAACTCAACTTCTGCAATTAGACGATCAGATTAATCGGTGCCGAATTCGAAACCCAATAAAGGGAACAGTGCTATTAAAGGTTACACGCGAAGGCGAAATGGTTAGTTCTGGTAAACCCATTTACCGAATAGCAAATTTGGAACACTTGAACCTGAAGGTTTACATTTCGGGAAGCCAGCTAAGCCAATTCGAATTGGGAAAAAAAGTGCGCGTTTTAACCGATGCCGAAAATGGAAAAATGAATGAAGATGAGGGAGTTATTTCGTGGGTTTCGGCCAATGCCGAGTTTACTCCCCGAACCATTCAAACCCGCGAGGAGCGGGTAAATTTGGTGTATCCGGTTAAGGTACGGGTAAAAAACAATGGCCATTTACGCATTGGCATGCCCGGCGAAGTGGTGCTAATTCAACATTAGTATAGAATGTATGCCATTGACGTACATAGCGTAAGTAAGAGTTACGGAAAAGTTAACGCACTATCCGAGGTCGACTTGTTGGTTGAGCAGGGCCAAATTTTCGGCCTAATAGGCCCCGACGGAGCTGGTAAAACCTCACTTATACGCATTATGGCAACGCTGTTGAATCCAACCAAAGGAAGCGCACAGGTTATGAGTATCGATGTGGTTCAAAACTTCCGTGGGGTACGCGAGATTATAGGCTACATGCCCGGTCGTTTTTCGCTTTACAACGATTTAACCGTTCGCGAAAATCTTGAGTTTTTTGCTGGTGTATTTGGCACAACTATCAACGAGAACTACAATTTAATAAAGGATGTTTACTCGATGCTCGAGCCTTTTAGCAATCGGTTAGCCGGACAGCTTTCGGGTGGTATGAAACAGAAACTTGCGCTCTCGTGCGCACTAATTCATAAGCCCAAAGTTCTACTTCTCGACGAACCTACTACGGGAGTCGATGCCGTTTCGCGCAAGGAGTTCTGGGAAATGCTACTTCGACTTAAAAACGAGGGCATCACAATTTTTGTTTCAACCCCCTATATGGACGAGGCCACGCTTTGCGACCGAATTGCGCTTATTCAAACTGGGCGCATTTTAAAGGTCGACACACCCGTTGCCATTACCGAACAGTTCCCTCATAGGCTGCTGAATGTAAATTACTCCAATGCGCAATCGCTTCTCGAATTTCTTCGAAAACAACACTTTACCGTTAGCGCATATATGTTTGGGCATAGCATTCACCTTGCCATTGAAAAGGATGGAGTAAATAACGAAAAGTTGCTACAAGTTTTTACCGAAAAGGGTTTTTCGGATGTGGCTATTGAGAGCATAAATGCTAGTGTTGAGGATTGCTTTATGGAACTATTGAGGTAGTATCCAATGTGAATTTTGAGGTGATTTTTTGAAAATATGCCAAAACTGGTTGTTATAGAAGTTGAAAACCTAACCAAGAAGTTTGGCGATTTTATTGCCGACGACAATCTAACCTTTTCGGTTAATGAAGGTGAAATATTTGGTTTTTTGGGTGCCAACGGAGCGGGTAAAACTACTGCAATGCGAATGATTTGTGGATTGCTAAAGCCTACTTCGGGAAAAATTATGGTTGCAGGATGCAACGCCTACACCGAAACCAACCGGTTGAAATCGCGAATTGGCTACATGAGTCAAAAGTTCTCTCTTTACGAAGACCTGACAGTTAAGGAGAATATTCGCTTTTTCGGAGGAATTTACGGATTAACGTCGAAACAAATTAAGGAGCGGACAAACCAATTGCTTGCTGAGTTGGAAATGCAAAGCCTGGCCAATTCGCTTATAGCTTCGCTACCACAGGGATGGAAGCAAAAATTGGCATTTTCGGTGGCCATGATTCACCGGCCAGTGGTTGTTTTTCTCGACGAACCAACGGGTGGTGTCGATCCAATTACCAGACGTATGTTTTGGGAAATGATTTACCGAGCCTCGCGAAACGGCACAACCGTTTTTGTTACAACCCACTACATGGACGAAGCCGAGTACTGCGACAGGGTTTGCGTACTGGTTGAGGGACGGATTAAAGCATTGGGTACTCCTCAAAACTTAAAGGAGCAGTTTGGTGCCACTACCTTTAACGATGTATTTCTATCCATTGCCCGTTAAAAACGCATGTTGCTAAAGGTTATTAAAATGAGGAACCGATTTTATAATTTCATTATTAAGGAGTTTCGGCATATATTCCGCGACCGAAAAACGCTGCTCATCATTTTTGGTATGCCCGTAGCGCAGCTTCTAATTTTTGGTTTCGTTATTACCAACGAAATTAAAAATGTGCAGGTGGCCATTTGCGACCAGTCGTACGATTACCTTTCGGTTGAGTTAACCAATAAAATGCTGTCGTCGGGCTACTTTGTTTCAACGTTAAACCCCATAAACATTAACCAATGCGACGAAGTATTACGAAGCGGAAAGGCCAAACTTGTGGTTGTTATTCCACCCAAATTTGCTGAGGAATTCTATAAAAATGGAGCAACCTCTATTCAGCTAGTGGCCGATGCTTCGGAGGCAAACACTGCAAGTTTAATTATTAGCTACGCATCGGCCATTATTAACACGTTTGCTAACGAAAAAAATGCTGGATTTACCAATCAGCTGCCTGTGAAAACAAGTGTGCGAATGCTGTTTAACGAGGAGATGAAAGGCGTTTTTATGTTTGTGCCCGGTACCATGGCGCTAATTTTAATGCTTCTAACTGCCATGATGACTTCAATATCGATTGCCCGCGAGAAAGAGCTGGGAACAATGGAAATCCTTTTGGTTTCGCCTCTTAAACCCATTCAAATTGTTTTAGGGAAGGTATTGCCCTATGTTGGTTTGGGCTTTACAAATGCCATTCTTATTGTTTTATTGGGTTTTTGGGTTTTCGGTTTACCAGTTAGGGGAAGCGTAATATTGCTACTTGGCGTTTGTTTACTATTTATTCTGCTTGCCTTGTCGTTAGGTATTCTAATATCTTCAGTAAGCAATTCGCAGCAGGTGGCCATGTTCATGTCTATGTTCGCGCTGCTGCTTCCAACCATTCTGCTTTCGGGGTTTATTTTTCCCATTGAGAATATGCCTAAAATACTGCAGTGGTTAAGTTATGTTATGCCCCCGCGCTGGTTCATTTCAGCCATAAAAACAATAATGTTGAAAGGCGAGGGGATAGCCTTCATTTATAAAGAAGTTCTTATTATGAGCGGAATGACCCTGTTCTTTTTGGTAGTAAGCGTTAAGAAGTTTAAGGAGAAACTTGAGTAGAAGAACCATGCGAACAATAATTTATTTAATACAGAAGGAGTTTCTTCAAATTTTCAGGAATCGGACTATGCTTCCTGTAATATTTATAGTTCCCATTATACAGCTTCTTGTATTGGCCAATGCGGCAACCATGGAGATGAAGAGTATAAAAATGGCTATTGTTGATGCCGACAGAAGCGTACAATCGCGCCAGCTCGTTTCTCGATTCGAGGGATCGCCTTTTTACAAGTTAACCCACTCAAACCAATCGGTCGAAAAAACGATAGAGTGGATAAACAGCGGTGAGGTCGATGCAATTCTTGTGGTTCCTAATACCTTTTCGCTTTCGTTGGCTACAGGGCAAACTACGGAAGTACAGCTGCTTGTTAATGCTATAAATGCTACGGCAGCCGGATTAATTAATGTTTACACATCCTCAATAGTTTCGCAGTATTCGGGTAGTTTAGTCATTAGTGTAATCGATATGTCGGCTTCAGTTCCAAGTGTAATAAAAACCATACCTCGGTATTGGTACAATCCGCAGCTAAACTATTCGCACTTTATGGTTCCCGGAATTCTGGTAATTCTGGTTACCATAATTGGCATGTTTCTAACAGCAATTAACTTGGTACGCGAAAAGGAGATGGGTACCATTGAGCAAATAAATGTTACACCCATAAAAAAATACGAGTTTATAATTGGAAAACTTATTCCGTTTTGGATTATTGGGTTAGTTGAACTGGGTTTTGGGCTAACCATAGGCAAACTCATTTTCGATATTCCTATTGAAGGCAGTTTACTTACACTTTTCGGCTTTGCCGCCATTTATTTGTTAGTGGCATTAAGCGTAGGACTTTACATGTCCATTCTTGCAGCTTCGCAGCAGCAGGTAATGTTTATGGCTTTTTTCTTTGCAGTTGTTTTTATTCTAATGAGCGGCATTTTTACACCTACCGAGAGCATGCCCAATTGGGCACAGCAATTCAACAGGTTAAACCCATTGTACTATTTTATGCGAGTAATTAGAATGATTCTTGTAAAAGGTGCTCACTTTAAGGAGATTGCAAAGGAATTTATGGCAATTTCGGTATTGGCCATAACAGCGTTAACACTTGCCATTGGCAGGTTAAGGAAAACGGTATAGTTTAATTAGTTTTTGGTTGCTATTAGGGTGTACGATGGCGAAATGAAAAGGAACCTTCTTCCTATTAACGCCATTTTTAAATTAAGAACCCATTTTATTAGGTTGACCATTATATTTTTAGAATAGGAGTAAAAGTTGTTCTCAAATTTTACTTCAAATCCTAATTCTTTGAGTTGATTTTTTAATTGATCCGTATTAATTAAATATGATTATCCGTTATTGTACCTAAACTTTCCATACCAAGTATCTTCAACAGCTGCAACCATCAGCCTATCAAACAGATTAACCCCAAAATAACGTCTATTTGTTTTATAGCAAAATTCGTTCAAGTAGTTTTGTAAATATTCGTTCTTTGTTTGATGGTTTATACCAAGCAGAGTTCGCTTCGCATTACTTATCATCGTATGAACCCACGGCAGAGCCTTGGAGGCCTCTTTCGGTGGAACAATCTTTTTTATGTGCTTTGCGCTCACCTCTTTTATCCGGCTAAACCCTCGCCAGCCATCGCTCTTAATGGTGACGTTGGGGGTTGCGTACGCCGAGAGGGTATCGTTCATGGTGGTGGCCGAGGAATTAGGGATGACGACCATCCTGACGTACCGAAAGGCGGATGGCTTTTTGTGATTTCTCGGGCGTCCCCTTTTGGGGTCAACCTTTGCCATTACGAGTACCTTGCTTTGCTCCTGGCTACCACGGCCACGCTTGGTGGGTTCATCAGAGGAATCGTCGCTGTGCGTTTTGAAGAATGCATCGTCCAGCTCCACAACGCCATCAAGATCGTACTTGTCGTCCCTTAGCCCCATAATGGCTCTTATCTTATGCATCATCGTCCAAATGGGTTCATAACGGTTATGATCCAGCTGGCGCTGCACCTCAGCAGCAGATACACCCTTCTTGGTCATAGACATGAGGTAAATCGTGTAGAGCCAATACTGGTAAGGCAGCTTGGAGAACTGCATGACTGTCCCGCTTCGAAGCGTGGTTCTATAGCCACACTCCTTGCAATCATGGGACCTGTGTGCTTTATTCCAATAGTGTGAAGTATGGCCGCATCGTGCGCAAACAATGCCTTTTTTCTCTTTTACCATCCTGAAATGCTGTATGCAACTTTCTTCATCAGGATGCTGTTTGACAAAATCTATAAATTTCATTTTCAATAAATTTTGTACAAATATAATCTTTTTGGTACATTGGCGGATAATCATAT
>JBBIRB010000056.1:0-16567 GCA_037442025.1 Bacteroidales bacterium
AAATATTTATATTATCCTCTCAAAAAGTTGCATTCATTACTTGAATTTGGTATATGTTTTTAAATTGATAGCCGATAAACTATTTGTGTTGGACTTTCAAATACAATAATCCGTGCCTAACCCTGAGTGCCGTTCAGTAAGCAGTAACCTATTAACCGAATAACATATTAACTCAATAACCCATAAATGAGCGAAAAGAACTACGATCCCAGAATGCATACTGCAGAGCATATTCTAAATCAAACTATGGTGAGAATGTTCGGATGCCCCCGCTCTAGGAATAGCCACATTGAGCGAAAAAAGTCGAAATGCGATTACATTTTACATAAAGAACCTTTACCTTCTGAATTAAAAGATATTGAAGATAAGGTTAATGAAATTATTTCATTGGAATTGCCAGTTTCCGATGAATTTATTAATAGGGAAGAAGCATCTCGTTTTTTAGATCTTTCAAAGTTGCCCCCCGATGCTCCTGAAATGCTAAGGGTTGTTAGGGTCGGTAATTACGATGCTTGCGCTTGCATTGGTCCCCACGTAACTAATACCAATCAAATTGGTTACTTTAGTATTATTTCATCCGACTTTAGTAATGGAATACTTCGATTACGCTTCAAGTTGCAATAATTTTTTTGTAGCATTTTTTACGTAATTTGAATTCAGACCTAACGTATTACTTTGTATTTTTGATAATATTTAAACTCATAACCTTTCATAAACCAATGTACAATTACAAGCATATCGATACAGATCAAATAGCCGAGGTAACAGAGGGCAGCATTGATTTGGTTGAAGATATGGTTGCAATATTTGCAAGGCAGGTGCCTGAATATACACGGCAGCTCGATTTTTTGTATAAAACAAACGACCTGCAAGCAATAAGGAAACTGGCCCATAAAATAAAAGGTACTGTTTCTTTGCTTGGTATTACAAAATTAGTTACTGCCATGAAGAATCTGGAGAACCTTACAATCGATCCTGCTGCCCCGAAAGTTTGGGAGCAGTATATTGAATTGTTTAAAAACGAGAGTATATTAGCTCTTAATGAACTGAATGATTATTTAAGTCGAATTAAAACCTGACGCCATGATAAATATTGAAAAAATTAACGATGTTATTATTGTTTCTTTGCAGAATAGCAGCAAATTGAACTCGCCCATTGCCCAATCGTTTAAACTCGAAGTTTCGAAAATTATCGATCAACCCGGATTAAAGGTGGTTATAAGTTTGGGTGGCATTGAGTATGTCGATAGTTCTGGTTTTGGTGCCCTTCTCTCGGTTCTGCGCGTATGTAAGAGCAACGATGCTCAACTTAAACTTTGCAACATTTCGGCCGATGTTATGGAACTGGTAAAATTGCTTCAGCTACATTCTGTTTTCGATATTCGCGAGAGCGTTGACGACTGTATGAAAACTTTTCGGCATTAGCTCTTTTTAACCGCCCCATTGGGCGGTTTTTTATTACTTAATTCAATTAAAGTAAGAGTATTTCGTTATTAAACCATTGTATTTAATCAACATAATTTAGTAATCACCTAAAATAACTTATTATGGCAATTGAAGAATTAACGAATCGGGTTAAAGAATCTAAAACCCTTAAGGCAATTGGAGTAGGTGTGCTTGCATTGCTTCTTCTCATCCCAGCCAGCATGATTCAGTCTCTTATAAGCGAACGTGAACTTGCATTTAAAGAAGTATACAGAGAGGTTGGCCAAAAATGGGGCTATCCACAAACAATTGCAGGCCCCATTATTTCGATTCCCTTTTTGGTACATACACTCAGTGCCGATAACAAGATTATTACAACCCGAAAAAATGCCTATTTTTTACCCGAAAGCCTTAGTGTTTCGGGTAATATAATTCCGGAAACCCGTTATAGAGGCATATATAAAGTGCCGGTTTATACAGGAAATTTAAAGGTAGAGGGTAGTTTTAAAATGCCCGATTTAAGCCAATGGAAGATAGACCCAACAAAAGTTTTGTGGGATGAAGTTACCTTGTCGGTTGGTGTTTCGGATATGAGAGGAATAAGAAATGTTATGGAAGTGAATATTGGTGATTCTACACATGAGATGAATCCAGGAAACGAAGCAAAAGATATAGTAGGTTCGGGAATAACGTGCATTATAGATTTGAAGGCTCTTTCGAACCTTTCGTTTTCATACAATATTGATTTGAACGGCAGCCAATCGTTAAATTTTATTCCGCTGGGAAAGCAAACGGCAGTAAATCTTAAATCTTCCTGGACTAACCCCAGTTTTTCTGGTGCATTCTTACCCGTAAATCGGAATATATCCGAAGATGGTTTTACAGCCGATTGGGTAGTATTAAACCTTAATAGGAACTTTCCACAGCAATGGATTGGTAGCGAGTACTCAGTAGATAATTCAACCTTTGGGGTCGATTTCTTATTGCCAGTTGACCATTACCAAAAGAATACCCGGAGCGCCAAGTATGCAATAATGTTTATTGGGCTAACCTTTGTTGCCTTTTTGCTTTTCGAACTGATTTCACGGAAAAAAATCCACCCGGTTCAATACTTACTGGTTGGAGGAGCACTTTGTGTTTTCTACACGCTGCTGGTATCGCTCTCGGAGCATATTGGTTTCTTTTGGGCCTATACCGTATCTTCGGTTGCAACAATAGCTCTTATTTCCATGTATTTTTTCAATATTATTAAAACAAAAAGAGGTACTGCATTGCTAACACTTATGCTTGTTGGACTGTACTTATTCCTGTTTACAATACTTCAATTACAGGATTATGCTCTTCTAATGGGAAGCATTGGTTTGTTTGTTGTAATTTCGATAATAATGTATGTGTCGCGAAGCGTTGAATGGTATGGCAGTAGCGAGTAATATATTTAATTGCGAACTCGCCGGTACTATTCCGGCGAGTTCTTTTTAACTATCTGAAAACTAAAGTTTCACTGTCGAAATAATCCACAATAATGGGTTTGTTCTTATTTATCTGCCCCCCCAATATTCGCTTTGAGAGTTCATTTAAGATATGTTTCTGAAGCATCCGTTTTATTGGACGAGCGCCATAAAGTGGATCATATCCAACGTTAGTAATCCAATCAACAGCACTATCAGTTATCGATATTTCCAATCCTTGTTCAAGCAGAGTTTCTCTTATTTTATTGAACTGCACAAGAACAATTTCTCGCACCTCCTTTATTGTAAGTGGCGAAAACATTATTATTTCATCCACTCTGTTTAAAAATTCGGGACGAATGGTTTGTTTTAGCAGTTCAAAAACTTGAAAACGTGTTCGGTCGAGCACTCCCTGATCGATTATCCTTCCGGCATCGTTCAAATTACCCTGTATTATATGCGAACCAATATTGGAGGTCATTATAATAATAGTGTTTTTAAAATCGACCACTCGACCCTTGTTGTCTGTGAGCCTACCATCGTCGAGTACCTGCAAAAGAATATTGAATACATCGGGGTGAGCTTTCTCAATCTCATCGAGTAGTACAACCGAGTAGGGCTTATGCCGAACCGATTCGGTAAGTTGCCCACCTTCGTCGTAACCTACATAGCCCGGCGGCGCACCTATGAGTCTCGAAACAGAATGGCGCTCTTGGTACTCGCTCATGTCTATTCGGGTCATCAGGTTCTCATTGTTAAACAGAAACTCGGCAAGAGCCTTTGCCAGTTCGGTTTTTCCGACACCAGTAGTGCCAAGGAAAATAAATGAGCCAATAGGCTTTTTAGAGTCCGACAAACCCGCACGGTTTCTGCGAATAGCATCGGCCACCGATGCTATAGCTTCGTGTTGTCCTACAACCCGTTTATTAAGTTGCTCTTCGAGCGAAAGCAGCTTTTCGCGTTCGCTTTGTAGCATTCGCGAAACGGGTATGCCAGTCCAACGGGCAACAACTTCGGCAATATCTTCTGCATCGACCTCTTCTTTAATTAGAGCGAAGTTTGCTTGACTTGTAGTGAGCTCGGCTTTGTGAGTTTCAATTGCCTTCTCAGCTTCTTTAATTTTTCCGTAGCGAATTTCGGCTACCTTTTCGTAGTCGCTTCGTCGTTCAGCTTCTTCGGCTTCAATTTTTAACGATTCGATTAGTTGCTTGTGCTGCTGAATTTTATCGATTATACTTTTTTCGCTTTGCCATTTTGCACGCAGCTTACTTCGCTCATCGGTTAGGTTAGCAATTTCGCCATTTAACACATCGAGTTTTTTTGTGTCGCCTTCACGCTTAATAGCTTCGCGTTCTATTTCAAGTTGCTTTATTCGGCGCTCAATTTCATCGATGCTTTCGGGTACTGAATTCATTTCGAGCCTAAGCTTCGATGCAGCTTCGTCAATAAGGTCGATAGCCTTGTCGGGGAGAAATCTATTTGTAATATATCGGTGCGATAGTTCAACAGCGGCAATAATTGCCTCATCCTTAATTCGAACCGAATGGTGCGTTTCGTATCGCTCCTTTAACCCTCGTAGTATCGACACCGCATCGGTTACAGTTGGCTCATCGACCAGTACATTTTGAAATCTGCGCTCGAGGGCCTTGTCTTTTTCAAAGTACTTTTGATACTCGTTAAGCGTAGTTGCCCCAATGGCACGTAGTTCTCCACGGGCCAATGCCGGTTTTAGAATATTGGCAGCGTCCATTGCACCTTCGCTTTTACCGGCTCCAACGAGCGTATGAATTTCGTCGATAAAAAGTATAACCTCGCCGTTAGAGGCAATTACCTCTTTTATAACTGACTTTAAACGCTCTTCGAACTCCCCTTTATATTTAGCACCAGCAATAAGGGCTCCCATATCGAGAGAGTAAAGCTGTTTCGGTTTTAAATTTTCAGGTACATCGCCATTTATAATTCGATGGGCTATGCCTTCGGCAATGGCTGTTTTTCCAACACCCGGTTCGCCAATTAGAATAGGGTTGTTTTTAGTACGGCGCGAGAGGATTTGGAGTACACGGCGTATTTCGTCGTCGCGTCCAATTACTGGGTCGAGTTTGCCGCTTCGCGCCATTTCGTTCAGGTTTAGGGCAAATCGGTTTAGGGCATTGTAAGTGTCTTCGGCTGTTTGCGAATCGACTTTAGAACCTTTGCGGAGCTCTGAAATAGCCGTTTTTAAATCTTTTAATGTGAAACCAGCATCTTTCATTACCTGCGAAACCTGATCGCCACTTTCGAGTAGTCCTACCATAATATGTTCAACTGAAACAAACTGGTCGCCCATTTCCTTAGCCACATCACTTGCCTTTTGTAATGCCCTATTAGAATAGGAACTAAGGTACTGATTACCTCCAGATACCTTTGGTAAGGAGTTCAGCATTCTTGTAATAACTGCATCAAAGTTGGAAGTGTTTATCCCCATTTTCTTTATAAGGAATGATGCAATTCCATCGGCTTCATTTATAATTCCTTTCAAAATATGAATGGGTTCTATTGCAGGATGGTTCATTCCTTGCGCAATTGTTGCTGCTTGCTGAATAGCTTCCTGCGATTTTATGGTTAAACTATTGGGATTCATAGTATAGCATTTTCCCGATGGTAATCAAATTACTTACCACACTTTGCGAAACGACAGTATGTCGTAATTCTAAGGCTTGATTCTGCCAGTATGACGCAAAAAAAAGAGCCGCAAAATATGCGGCTCTCCAAAAATAAATTATGCAATTCTTATTCAGCAGGGCTCATAATAACCTGAAGCATATTGGCATTGTTGAACATTTTTTGTGCGGCTTTTTGAACTTCAGCAGGTGTTAACTTGCGAACCAATTCATCATAACTAGTAACTATATCCATACCATTGGAGTAGTAGTCTCTTATTGCGGTTGACCAGAAACGGTTTTCGCGGAGTCGCTCACTACGTGTTTTCAGGAAGTACTCACGTGCCTTGTTCAGGTCGGTTTCGGTTGGACCTTCGGAAGCAATTTTTTCGAATTCGGAATGAACGATTGAAACAAGGCGTTCCGATTTTGCAGGATCAGTATCGAAGAAAATATTAACCATAACCTGTGTGGTTGGGAATTTCGAAATGCTAATGCGCGACGATACCCCGTAGGTTCCTCCTTCTTTCTCGCGAATTGTTTCGGTATAACGCAAGTCCAGTATATGCTCTATTGCACTAGCATTAAGAATGTTTTGGTAGGTGAAATCGGTTTTATTCTGGAAGGCAACAAAACACGACGCTTTTGGAACTTGCATGGTTATTTGGAGAGGTTTCACATTTTTTCCCTGAGGAAAACGGACGTTGTTATCCTTCCAATTTTCTTTTCTTTTAATTTTTGGTAGCGACCCCAAATAGGTTTCTACCAGTGGCTTAAGCGTTTCGGGCTTAATGTTGCCAACAAATACAAAGGTAAAGTCGCTGGCATTTGCAAAGCGGTTTTTGTAAATGCTTTCCATTTTCTTAAAATCAACTTCTTTCAGCAATTCAAGATTCATTGGGCGTTTTCTGAAGTGCCTGTTATTAACGAAGAAATTAATTGAGTCGCGGAAAATCATGTTTGGATTTTTCCCCGCATTCTGCAACATAGCTTGAAGTTGCGACATGGTTGAACTGTATGCGGTTTCGTCGAAACGAGGATTTGTAAAGTAAAGGTACACAAGCTGCATCATCAGCTCAATATCCTGTGGTGAGCTGCTTCCGGAGAAGCCCTCTTCAAATTCACCAATATATGGGTTAACGTTTACCAGTTTGCCCGAAAGCATTTTGTCGAGGTCAACCTTAGTGAACTTGCTAACTCCGCTCATCATGGCAATTGACGAGGTGAACTGCGCAGTTGGTACATCTTTGTCGGCAACTAATGAAAAACCACCGGGGCTGTATGCCGAGAGTAGAACCTCATCCTCTTTGAAATCGGTAGTTTTAACAACAACCTTCACTCCGTTGGAGAGGGTCCATTCTGTTGCAGCAAGAACTTTATTCTCCGTTACTTTCTTTACTTTTCCAGCTTTGGGAACTTTACTAATAAGGGGTTCGGTATTTACCTTGTCGGCATATGGTTCTAGCGGACTATTTTTTACCTGATTGTAAATGGCAATAATTTCATCTTTTGAAGGAAGGGTTTCGGCTTCTTTTTCTGGAGCGCTAATAAAGAAAACCATGTTTTCATCGGTAATCCATTCCTTTGATTTCGCGCTTACCTCTTGGAGTGTAATTGTTGGAACCAGCGATTGGGCCATCATATACTCAAATTCAATACCGGGTATTGAACCTCCACTGGTAAAGTGCGACATATACTCGCGTATCAGATTGGCATTTTTAACCTTATCGCGCTCCTTGTAATCGTTTTCTATACTCCTGAGCATATCAGCCTTTGCCCTATCGAGTTCGGTTTGGGTAAAACCATGTAAGAAAACCCGATGATTTTCTTCGAGCATGGTTCGTAATGCGCGCTTCGAATCCTTTTCGCGAGCATTGGCCATTAAAACATAGGCGTTCTTTGTACGAACCAGATCGCCGTAATAGTTATATGCAAAAAGGAAGGGGGGATTTTCTTTCTGCCTTATTTCGTCGAAACGGGCGTTAATCATTTGAGCATATAAATTCCCGATAAGTGAATTTTTATAGTATCCGAGGGTGTTCTTTACCTCTTTGCTTACAGCAGGATGCTTAAAAAATAATTCAACCATGGTACGGGTTGCTTCGGGGTCGGTGTAAATACCTACAATAGGTTCCTTATGGTTGGGAACTTCAAATTCGGGACGTGCTTTAGCATTAACCGGCGCAGGAATTTTTGAAAATAATGCTTTAACTTTATTTTCCATCATTTGGGGGTCGAAGTCGCCAACAATAATAAGTGCCTGAAGATCGGGGCGGTACCAATCGCGGTAAAACCGACGGATGGTTTCGTACTTAAAATTATCTATAACCTCGAGTTTACCTATAACATCGCGTTCAGCATACTTGGAACCTTTATAAAGGTTTCCCATTCGAGCTTGGTATGTTCTCCAATCGGAGGTGCGACGGGTTCTCCATTCTTCGCGAATAACACCCCGTTCGGCATCAATTTCTTCGTCCTCAAACGATATGTAGTTTGCCCAGTCGTGTAGAATTAAAAGTGCCGAATCGATAATTGTTTCTCGTGCAAGGGGAACATTCGATAGGTTGTAGGCTGTTACATCTTGCGAAGTGAATGCATTTACGTTGTGACCAAACTTAACACCAATGTTTTCAAGAAAATTGAGAATTCCTTTGTCGGGAAAATTTTTTGTTCCGTTAAATGCCATATGTTCAGCGAAATGGGCTAGACCATCCTGATCGTCGTCTTCGAGCATGGCACCAACATTGAAAACAATATAGAACTCTGCTCTTTCTTTGGGCTCACTATTCTTACGAATGTAATAGCGCATTCCATTGTCGAGATTGCCTACAACCACCTTTGGGTCAATAGGTAAAGGGGTATTCCAATTTACTTGTGCAAAGGCACTACCATAAATAATGGCAACTAAAAGGAATAACAAAAACTTTTTTACATTTTTCATTTTTAAAAAGTATTGGTTAATTTTAATTGAGTAGTCAAAAGTAAATATAATTCAGTAATTGGCAACACTGTTTCAAATTCGATAAATGAGATAAAACTCAAGAAATATGGTTTATTGCTAGTATTGAATTGAGAATTAAAAAATGTTAAAAAAAAGGTTGCCCGAACCTTTTTTGGAATTTTGGGAAATTGGTGGAATATGCTTGGCTTAGATGGGAACCGGGCAACCTGGTTGCTTGGTGGGAGCAACCTATTTTTACGTGTTTGGGGAACATACTAATTATATTGAAAAGCATGCCATTTTTTATTTGAATTTCTATGTATTACAATATGAATGCATTATGTTTTAGTATGTTCATTGTTGGATGTTTTTATATCCCCAAAATGTGGAATAAAATGAAAACTATTACCCAATAATTGTTTCAGAGCCGATAATACATAATTGACTATTTTTGTTGAAAACAATTAAAAATGACCATTAAGGAGAAATTTAAGCAGGTTACAGTTTACTTTCAGCAAAATATGCCAGCTGCCGAAACCGAATTGAACCATAATAACCCCTACGAACTTATGGTAGCTACTATACTTTCGGCGCAGTGTACCGATAAAAGAGTAAACCAAATAACCCCTTCCTTTTTTAAAAAATTTCCGGTTCCTCAAGTGTTAGCACATTCCTCGGTCGAAGAGGTTTTTGAGGTTATAAAATCGTGTTCGTACCCCAATAATAAAGCAAAAAATTTAGTTGGTATGGCTCAAAAAGTTGTTGCCAACTTTAATGGCGAAATACCAATGAGTATCGACGAACTTCAGCAGCTACCAGGAGTTGGACGAAAAACTGCCAATGTGGTGGCTTCAATAGCGTTTAAAACACCCGCAATTGCTGTCGATACGCACGTTTTCAGGGTTGCCGCACGCATTGGATTGAGCAAAAATGCCAAAACTCCAACCGATACCGAAAAGCAACTTATGAAAGGTTTCCCAAAGGAACTTTGGGCAGTTGCCCACCATTGGCTAATTCTCCATGGGAGGTACACCTGCATTGCCCGAAAACCCAAGTGCAACGAATGTGGATTGGCTGTTTTGTGCAACGAATTTCAGAAAAAACATAAATAGTAAAGAGCCAAAAACCTAATTGTAAAACATGATAAAATCAATTTGCAATTAGTGAAAATAACCTTACGTTTGTGTCTCAATTTTAGTTATTCTGTCATCTAACAATATTAAATTTTCAAAAAATGAAGCAAACACCTTTTACCAAATTTCACATCGCATTAGGTGCTAAAATGGTTCCCTTTGCAGGTTATAATATGCCCGTTGAGTACACAGGTATTAACGACGAACACGTTACGGTTCGCGAAAAAGTTGGCGTTTTCGACGTTTCGCACATGGGCGAGGTTTGGGTTAAAGGTTCCAAGGCTCTCGATTTTATTCAGTACGTTACAAGCAACGATGCTGCTGCTCTTGTCGACGGAAAGGTTCAGTACTCATGCTTTCCAAACGGAAAGGGTGGCATTGTAGATGACTTGCTGGTTTACCGAGTAAACGTCGAAACTTACCTGCTTGTTATTAATGCTGCAAACATTGAAAAGGATTGGAACTGGATGGTTTCGCAAGCGCCCAAGTTTGGATTAACCGTTGGAAAAGAGCTTTATAACGCATCCGACGAAATTGCTCAGCTGGCAATTCAGGGTCCCTTAGCGTTAAAAGCCATGCAAAAACTCACCAGTGAGTCGGTTGAGGATATGGAGTACTACACCTTTAAGAAAATTCCTTTTGCTGGAATTAAGGAGGTAATTTTCTCAACCACCGGTTACACCGGTGCTGGCGGTTGCGAAATTTACTGCGCAAACGAGGATGCAGATAAACTTTGGAAGGCAGTTTTCGAAGCGGGTGCTGAATTCGGAATTAAGCCTATTGGACTTGGTGCCCGCGATACTCTTCGTCTCGAAATGGGTTTTTGCTTATATGGTAACGATATAAACGATACAACATCGCCTCTCGAAGCGGGTTTGGGTTGGATTACCAAGTTTGTCGACCACAAGAACTTTATCGACAAGGATTATATGCTGAAGCAAAAAGCCGAAGGTTTACAGCGTAAATTGGTTGGTTTCGAAATGGTCGACAGGGGAATTCCTCGTCAGCACTACGAAATTAAGGATGCGCAGGGAAACGTTATTGGCGAAGTTACCTCAGGCACCATGTCGCCAATGATGAAAATTGGAATCGGTATGGGTTACATAAAACCCGAATTTAGCAAAGCAGATAGCGAGATTTTTATTGCCATTCGCGACAAGAGTTTAAAGGCTAAAGTTGTAAAACTTCCCATTTACAAAAAATAGGAAGTTTAGCCCAACACAATATAAAAAGGTATGGGCTTCGGTCTATACCTTTTTTTTCTTACCATTTCTTTACCCTACTATGAGCAAACGAAAAATTGAGGTTTGTTTTTCCACCACACTATTTCCGCTTTTTAATGTCGATAATGCCCACGTGGTGGTTGTCGATGTGCTTCGCTCTACATCGGCCATTTGTGCTGCCTTTGCCAATGGAGCTAAGCAGGTAATACCAGTTCCTTCGATTGATGAGGCTAGGATATACAAGGAGAGGGGATACCTTGTTGCCGCCGAACGCGATGGCTTAAAGCTCGATTTTGCCGACTATGGTAATTCGCCTTTTAACTTCACCCCCGAAACTGTTAGTGGAAAAGTACTGGCTTACAGTACAACAAATGGTACACAGGCTATTGCATTTTCGGGAGGCTTATCAGTAATTGTTGGCTCATTTCTCAATATTAATGCTGTGGCAGAGTGGATTCAAAGCCAACCCGAAAGCGATCTTTTAATTTACTGTGCCGGATGGAAGGGCAAGTTCTGCCTTGAGGATACATTGTTTGCCGGCGCTCTTTGCGAAATTCTTTTGGCTAACCCAACTTTTTATACAAAGTGCGATTCGGTAAACGCCTCGCTCGAACTTTGGAGTAACGCCAAGGCCAATTTAACAAGCTTTCAGGAAAAAATTGAACAGCGCCACCGGCTTAAAAAGATGGACTTAGACGATGTTTTAGATTTCTGTTTTACAACAAATGTAACTCCTATTGTACCCATTTTCGAAAATGGCACTATAGTTCCAAAGGTGTTGTAGCTCAATTTATTGCATTTAATTTGACTGGCTGTTATTTTTTGCTTAATTTTAGTACTCTTTTCTGTAGTGTCAGTTTTTCGCTATATGCTTTAAATCATTATTAATTTATTAGGAAAAACGAAAAATAAGTTTGATTTTTGACCATAAGTAACCATTTCTAATAACAGATTAAAACTTAATAGCTATGAAGAAACATAATTTTAATGCGGGCCCTTGCATCCTTCCCGATGTTGCTCTGCAAAATACTGCAAAAGCAGTTCTCGACCTCGATGGAATTGGTCTGTCGCTAATTTCTATTTCGCACCGTACTAAAGAGTTTGAAGCCATTTTAAACGAAACCGTTGCGCTTTGGAAGGAGTTACTTAACATTCCCGAAGGTTATCAAGTTCTTTTCCTTGGCGGTGGCGCAAGTTTGCAGTTCTGTATGGTACCCTTTAACCTTATGGGAAAAAAATCAGCATACCTCGAAACCGGTGTTTGGGCCAACAAAGCATACAAAGAAGCTAAACTTTTTGGCGAAGCAGTTTTAGTTGCCTCATCGGCCGATAAAAACTATAACTATATTCCCAAGGGATACACCATTCCTGCCGATGCCGAGTACTTCCATATTACTACCAATAATACTATATACGGTACCGAAATTCATGAGGATATGGATTGCCCTATCAATCTGGTTGCCGATATGTCGTCCGACATTATGAGCCGTCCTGTTGATGTTAGTAAATACGCTCTAATTTATGGTGGGGCACAGAAAAATGTTGGTCCTGCAGGTGTTACCTTTGTTATTATTCGCGAGGATATTTTGGGCAAGGTGGATCGTAAAATCCCTACAATGCTCGATTATCGCACCCACATTAAAGAGGGATCGATGTTCAATACTCCTCCTTGCTTCGCCATTTACACCATGCGCGAAACATTGAAGTGGGTTAAAAGCATTGGCGGACTTGAGAAAATGTACGAAATGAACAAAAAGAAAGCTCAGCTTCTTTACGATGCTATCGATAACAGCAAAATGTTCGTAGGAACTGCCGAAAAAGAGGCCCGTTCGCTCATGAATATCTGCTTCGTTATGAAAGAGCAGTACAAGGACAAGGAAGATGCTTTTATGGATTTTGCCAAGAAAGCAGGTATGGTTGGTATAAAAGGCCATCGTTCGGTGGGCGGTTTCCGCGCTTCAACCTACAATGCACTTCCAATTGAAAGCGTTCAGGCATTGATTGACTGCATGAAGGAATTCGAAAAGCAAAACGCTTAATTGAATTATAATCCTATGGGTTGAGTGGTTTTTACCATTCGACCCATTTCTATACAAATACAAACTAAAAAAATAAATGCTATGGCAAAAATTCTAGTAGCAACCGATAAACCCTTTGCAAAGGTAGCAGTCGATGGTATTCGCAAAATTGTTGAAGGTGCTGGCTTTGAGTTGGCTTTACTCGAAAAATACACCGATGTAGCCGATTTACTCAAAGCCGTTGCCGATGTTGATGCAATGATTGTTAGAAGCGACAAGGTTACCGCCGATGTTGTAGCCGCAGCAAAGAATTTGAAAATTGTTGTTCGCGCTGGTGCTGGTTACGACAATCTCGACCTTGCTGCTTGCACAGCAAAAGGGATTGTGGCCATGAATACTCCTGGCCAAAACTCAAATGCTGTTGCCGAACTTGCAATTGGAATGATGATTTTTATGGCTCGCAACCAATTTAACCCCGGAACTGGTGGCGAAATAAAAGGTAAACGGTTAGGAATTCATGCCTACGGAAACGTCGGCAAACTGGTTGCTTCGCATGCAAAAGGTTTTGGAATGACCATTTATGCATACGACCCCTTTGTTAAAAAGGAGGATATGGAAAATGACGGCGTAATTGTAGTGAACTCGGTTGAGGAGCTTTACTCGGTTAGCGATTATCTTTCGCTTCACATCCCAGCAAACGACAAAACTAAGAAGTCGATCGGTTACGATTTACTAACCAAAATGCCAAAGGGAGCCTGCCTCGTTAATACTGCCCGCAAAGAGGTTATCGATGAAGACGGCTTAATTATGGCATTCGATGAGCGAACCGACCTGAAGTATGCAACCGATATTATGGCCGATGGCCATACTGCTATGGTTGAAAAATTTGCTTCGCGCGTTTTTGCTACACCCAAGAAAATGGGAGCCGAAACTGCCGAGGCAAATATCAATGCCGGATTAGCATCTGCCAAACAAATTGTTAACTTTTTAAAGAATGGCGATCGCACTTTCCAAGTAAATAAGTAAAATTCAACGCGCTGTTTAATATATTTGCGTCGTTGCGTCCCATTATGAGCGTAACGACGCATCTGTTTAAATATTAAAAACCAATACAATGATTCGAATTAAACCATTTAAGGGCGTTCGCCCTCCTAAGGAGCTTGCAAAAGAGGTGGCTTCCCGTCCGTACGATGTGCTTAACTCCGTTGAAGCCCAAGCCGAAGCAGGCGAAAAATCGCTGCTGCATATTATTAAGCCCGAAATCGACTTCGATCCTATTATCGACGAGCACTCGCAGGAGGCATACGATAAAGCCGTTGAGAATTTTAAAAAGTGGCAGGAGCGTGGCTGGCTGGTTCAGGATAGCAAGGAAATGTACTACGTGTATGCACAAACCATGAACGGCCGTACCCAGTACGGTTTAGCTGTTTGCTGCCATTTTGAGGATTACATGGAGGGGAAAATTAAAAAGCATGAACTTACCCGCCCCGATAAGGAGGAGGATCGAATGATTCACGTTCGCATCCAAAACGCCAATGTAGAGCCGGTTTTCTTTGCCTACCCTGCCATTTCCGAAATCGATCAGATTGTAAGCAGTATTGTAAAAAACAATAAGCCCGAGTACGACTTCGTTGCCGACGAAGGCTTTGGCCACCACCTTTGGCCTATTTCCGACGATGCAACTATTAAACGTATAACAGAAATTTTTGCTCAGCAACCAGCACTTTATGTAGCCGATGGTCATCACCGTACAGCAGCTGCTGCAAGGGTAGGGCAAGAGAAGAAGGCTCAAAATCCCAGCCACACCGGAAACGAGGAGTACAACTATTTTCTTGCTGTAATATTCCCCGACAACCAGCTAAGTATTATCGATTACAATCGTGTGGTTAAGGATTTAAACGGGCTTACACCCGCACAGCTTATCGATGCAATTAAAAAGGTTTTCGATGTTGTTGAAATGGGAACCGAAATTTATACCCCCAGCAAATTACACAATTTCAGCATGTACCTCGAAGGTAAATGGTACTCGCTTACTGCAAAACTAGGTACTTACAACGATAACGATCCTATTGGTGTTCTCGATGTAACCGTTCTTTCGAACTTGGTTCTCGATAAAATTCTTGATATTAAGGATTTAAGAACCTCCAAACGAATCGATTTTGTTGGAGGAATTCGCGGTTTACGCGAACTGAAAAAACGTGTCGATAGCGGCGAAATGGCTGTAGCCTTTGCCCTTTACCCAGTTTCTATGAAGCAACTTATTGATATTGCCGACACCGGAAACATTATGCCTCCAAAAACCACCTGGTTCGAACCTAAGCTTCGAAGCGGTTTGGTTATTCATAAACTCGATTAATTTATATTTTAAAGCCCCGAAAGGGGCTTTTTCAATTTTAATTGGTTAAATTATTGTGTAGTTATCAAATTATCTATTTTAGATTATCTAAAACAGATAATTTATTCGTAAGTTTACAAAAAAAAGATATGGAAGCATCATTTAACCCGTTTACAGTGAAAGGTTATTTGTCGAAAGAGTTATTCTGCAATAGAGAAAGAGAATTAGAATCTTTATTACAAAACTTTCAGAATGGAATAAATACCACAATTATTTCTCCTCGACGAATGGGTAAAACCGGATTAATTTACAGGTTATTTGATGAATTAACCGATAAACCGAACATCGAAACAATTTATATTGATATTTATCCTTCGAGAAATATAAATGACTTCATTAAATTGTTGACAGAAGCAATCGTTTCAAAATTTCCCGAAAAATCAAACTTTGGAAAAAAATTTATGCATTTTTTCAAAGGGTTTCGTCCGTCTTTAACATTCGATGCTTTAACTGGAGAGCCTCAAGTGAGTATATTATACCAGTCCGATCAACAAAAAGAGTATACGCTTCGAAGTATACTTGAGTTTATAAATAATCAGGGTAAATTAATCCTAATTGCAATAGATGAGTTTCAGCAAATTAACGAGTATCCTGAAAAAAATATTGAGGCGCTGCTTCGAACATACATTCAACAACTTCATAATATTCGTTTTATTTTTTGTGGAAGTAAAAAATCGATGATGATCGATATGTTTTCAAATGCGAAACGCCCATTTTATGCAAGTTCTCAATTTTTATCACTTCAAAGTATTGAAAAAGAAAGATATTCAGAATTTATTACAACTGTATATAAAAGGTATGATAAAGTTATTTCGCAAGAAGCAGTTGATTTTATTTTGACATGGACGAAGTTGCATACTTTTTATACCCAAAGTTTATGCAATACTCTTTTTTCCTCTTCAAAAAAAATTATAAATAATGATCATGTTAAGGAGACCTGTGTGTTGTTGTTGAAAAATTATGAGGCAGTTTTTTTTCAGTATAGGCAATTATTAACAGTGGCACAATGGAATTTTCTTATTGCTTTAGCCAAAGAGGATGAGGTAGCTAAAATTACTGCACAGGCTTTTATTCAGAAGCATAATATTGGAACACCTGCAAATGCAAGGAGGATTGTTAAGTCGCTAATAGAAAAGGAGTTGGTTTTTCAGGAGATTAATCGCAAGGGAACTTTTTATAGAGTTTACGATGTGTTCTTTTTACGATGGCTTGATATGGAGTATTAAATAATCCAAAAACGAAAAAGCAACCGTTCATATAGCGGATATTCATAAACTCGATTAATTAATATGCAGAATTCAAGCCACTAATGCAACTTTCGCATTTGTTAATAATAGGTTCTTCA
>JBBIRB010000057.1:0-10227 GCA_037442025.1 Bacteroidales bacterium
ATTAAGTTGATTTAGAAGGGCAGATCGCCATTGTCCTCGGCGCTAAAATCGCCGCTGAGGAACGGAGGAATTTCGTCGGAACTTGGCAGTTCAGGAGGCGTAGGATGCGTTCCGGCACTGCTGCTAGCTCCTTGCCGTTCGAGTTTCCATGCTCTCACGTCGGTGTACCATTTGCCATTGAACTCGCGCGACTCAACATTTATTGAAGCCTTAACGGTTTCGCCCATCTGAATAGCTTCGAGGTCCTTCACCTTATCGCCCCAAAGCGATATGCAAACTTTGCGGGGATACTGGTCGGGAGTTTCAATAACAAAATCCTGCTTCACCCAGCTGCCATTACGACCCTGACCGGTTTGCTGCGGGAGTTTGGCAATTACTTTTCCTGTTATTTCCATGCTATTTGGTGTGCTGTAACAAAAAGGGTCGGGTAGGCATGCTACCAGACCCTTTCTGTTTGGTAAGAACTATTTTTTATCAGTTGCTTCTTCTTTAATTATATCGAGCAGTTCAACTTCGAAAATAAGAACGCTATTGGGTTTAATTGGGCTACCCTGGCGAACGTTTACACCATAACCCAAATCGGCTGGAATATAGAGCATGTACTTGGCGCCCACTTTCATTTTCTGAAGGCCAATTTGCCAGCCTCTAATAACGCGTCCTAGCTGGAACTGAATGGGTTCGCCACGACCATACGAAGAATCGAATTCGGTGCCATCAATCAGGGTTCCACGGTAGTTAACCTTAACCACATCGTCAACTGTGGGAGTTGCGCCGGTTCCTTCGATAAGCACTTTGTATTGCAAACCCGATTCGTCAACTATTATACCCTCATTTTTGGCATTCTCTTCGAGGAATTTTTGCCCTTCGGCAAGATTCTTTTCGGCAGCCTTGTCCTGAATTTTCTGCATATACTCGTTGAGGAATGTAACCGCCTCCTGGTTGGTCATAACGCCTTCTTTGGCAGCCAAACCCTCTTGAATACCTTTGGCAACCGCCAATGCGTTAACTTCATTAATTTCCATTTGCTTAAAATAGTCGGCCATGTTAATTCCCAACGCATAGCTCATGGAATCTACGTCGGTTTTCAGTTTCACATCCACTTTCGACGATGAGCAGCTAGAAAGCAATGCTGCTGCCAATGCAAGCAATAGTAAGTAGTTTAGTTGTTTCATAAATTGGTTAGTTAATTGTTTTTGTTCAGAAAAAAGTTGCAGCGAAGATAATTATAATTCATTGAGCAAAACTAAACAGTTCCATTTTTTTCAAAATGTTCATCTTAATAAAACCACTATACCTTAGTTGCTCTCAGCATATGCTTTTTACCCGGGGGGCCGGCTAACCTTTCAATTTTAAAGCCCACCTGGCGTAGCATGTTTTTAACTTCCCCTTTTACGCAGTATGTTACTAAAATCCCATTGGGTTCAAGCGCACTATAAAGCTTACCAAACAGGTGTTCCTGCCACATATTGGGTTGATCGTTGGGTGCAAAAGCGTCGAAATATATAAGGTTGAATGAATTCTGAGGCTGCCATTGTGTGAAATCGGTATTCAACTTGGTAATACGAAAGTTTTCGGATATTTGGAAGTCAGTCTCCCAGGGAGCAACACCAATAGATTCCCAGAGGCTGCCTGCAGAATTTGAAAGCACATTACTGTAGTTTAACAGTCCCATATCCTGAGTGCTTAAAGGGTACAATTCTAAAGCCCAGTAGTTTACATTTATACCTTTTTCGAGAGCATAGGCAGCCGTTAGTGCAGCGTTGAGGCCGGTTCCGAACCCAACCTCCAAAATTTTGACGGGATTGCCCCCTGACTGCTGCAGGCCAGCCGATATGAATACATGCTGCGATTCGAGTATTGCACCGTGAAGCGAGTGGTAGTGTGCACCAAACCGTTTCGAAAACAGGGTGGTCGATCCGTCGGCTGTTAGGTAGGGCTCAATCATTGTGAATGGAGAATTTTCTGGTTGCAAAAGTAGCTTCAATACGGGCAATTGCAGCTAAATTTTTTAAAAATGCCCGTTGGGCATAAAAATGTATTAACTTTGCGCTACCAATCTGGGGCTGAAATTGGTTTCGACAGCAAGAAGAATGGGTTGGTAAGCATGCCGAGCGTTGGGAAGCTGGCTCGTTAATCCCAGGACTCAGACCGATAAACGGCAACAATTACAATTACGCACTCGCTGCCTAATAAGTACCAGGTACTTCAGGCTTAATTCTGGTGCCAAGGGCATTGGAACGAGTAGTCTCGCGGAGGGTTTCGCCCGTTGGCGCTCCGAACCGAGGCTTCAAACCAAACGGGATAGCCACAGGATGCTCCCCGATTCCCGTGGTGAAATTCAGGGGATAAGGTTCGGGTTGGTTTCCTTCCTCCTGCTCGGGCACAAAAATCAAGGACGGATAAGCATGTAGAAAGCCAATTGGTTCCTTGTTTGGACGAGGGTTCGACCCCCTCCAGCTCCACAAAAACGAATTCAAAACGCCTAAAAACATCAAATTTTTAGGCGTTTTTGGTTTTTAACAATCCAAAACAATTCACATTAATTCATTAAAAAATGACCGATTAGGTTACCTGTTAAATATCCACCATTTTACCTATGTGTTGGAGCCCCAAAGCCTGCACCTTTTCGAAAATAAAAATTACTACTCGCCGTTTTTTTGTCTTCTTCATCGAGGTGGAGTAAATGCCTCATTTGCAGAGGCAAGTATATGCATATTAAACATTTGTTTATATTTTTTTGTTTATTTCCTATAATTATTTGCATATTGCAAACCATTTTTGGCTTGGCAAGTTAAAATTCGAAAATTCATCTTTATAAGTAAAATTGTTGCATATGGCTTGGTTTTCAAAAGCTGAGGTTAGTAAAAAACCCCCCAAAAAAAACCTTTGGGTTAAATGTAAAAGGTGCCAATCGCATGTATACGAAACCGAATGGATAGAAAATTTGAATGTATGCCCAAACTGCAATTTCCATGGCAGTATCTCATCGAAGGACCGAATTAACCTTCTTTTCGATAGCAACTCCTTTCACGAACTCTTTGCAAACATTAGCCCAGTCGATTCGCTAAATTTTGTCGACTTAAAGGGTAGCTATACGGATAAGTTTGAGGCAAACAAGAAAAAAGCTGGAATAAATGAAGCTGTGGTAACAGGCCATGGTAAAATTAATGGCATCCATGCTGCAGCAGCCATAATGGATTTCAGCTATCTGGGTGGCAGCCTGGGTAGTGCAACGGGCGAAAAGATTCTGCAGGCAGCAAATTTTGCCCTTGAGCATGGTTTTCCTTACATCGTATTCTCCGAATCGGGTGGGGCGCGCATGCAGGAGGGCGTGCTTTCGCTAATGCAAATGGCCAAAACGTGCAACGGTATCGCTCGGCTGAATAAAAAGAACATTCCATTCATTTCGGTGCTTACCAATCCAACAACCGGAGGGGTTACAGCCAGTTATGCTATGATGGGCGATATAAATATTGCCGAACCCTATTCGGTTATAGGGTTTGCTGGTCGCAGAGTTATTGAGCAAACTATTGGCGAGAAGCTCCCCGACGATTTTCAGACCGCCGAGTACCTATTAGAGCACGGTTTTGTTGATGCAATTGTAAACCGTAAGGATTTAAAAACATACATCAGTAATGTACTTAGTTACTACAATCGCTAAATGTAAAAGTGAATCTCAATGGTAGAAAAGGTTAAACAAAAGCAGAGCAAAACAAAAAGCGCTTGGGATACGGTACAAATTAGTCGTCACCCCAACCGTCCCATATTGCAAGACTACATAAAATTGGTTTTTAACAATTTCATTCCTCTTCATGGCGACCGTTACTATGCCGATGACCCTGCTATGGTTGGTGGTTTTGCTCAAATTGATGGTGAAAAAGTTATGCTCATTGGCCATAACAAGGGCAAGAATGCCGTTGAGAATGTGGAGCGAAACTTTGGCATGGCCAAACCCGAGGGATACCGAAAAGCCCTTCGGCTTATGAAACTTGCCGAGCGTTTTAACATCCCAATTGTTACTTTTATCGATACGCCAGGTGCATTTCCCGGAATAGAGGCCGAAGAGCGTGGGCAAGCCGAATCTATTGCAAAAAACCTTACCGAAATGGCAAAGTTGGAAGTGCCCATAGTGTGTGTAGTTATTGGTGAGGGTGGAAGCGGTGGCGCTCTCGGAATTGGAGTTGGCGACCGGATTCTTATGCTCTCCAACGCCATTTATTCTGTAATTTCTCCCGAGGGTTGTGCTTCAATTCTCTGGCGCGATGCTTCGTTTGCCCCCGATGCAGCCGAGGCGCTAAACCTTACAGCCAAAGCGCTACTGCAGCTCGATGTGATTGACGAAATTATTCCGGAACCCGGCGAGGGGGCACATTCCGATTACCACACCATGTCAGAATCGGTAAAGGCTTCAATACTCAAAAATTTGAAACTCCTCAAAAACTTATCGCCCGAAGAATTGTTGAACAGCAGGTTCGAGAAATTCTCTAACATGGGAAAGTTCTCCGTTGAGGGGTAAATGTACAGTACCATTTCCAACTTAATTAGCATGAACATGGAAAAGAAAAGGCAGAAACTAAGAATTACCGATACTACGCTTCGCGATGGGCACCAATCGCTTTGGGCTACCCGAATGAGAACCGACGATATTATGAACATTATCGATGTAATAGATAATGTAGGCTACTATTCGCTCGAGGTATGGGGAGGTGCAACCTTCGATGTTTGTATCAGGTTCCTTTACGAGAACCCCTGGGAGCGCCTTCGGCTCATTAAGTCGAAAGCGGTGAAAACTCCGCTTCAAATGCTGCTCAGAGGGCAAAACATTGTGGGCTACAAGAACTACCCCGACGATCTGGTCGACCGATTTGTGGCGCTTGCTCACGAGAATGGCATCGACATTTTTAGGGTTTTCGATGCGCTAAACGATACGCGAAACCTTGAGGCTGCTATTAAGGCCATTAAAAAGCATGGTGCACATGCACAGGGAACCCTATCGTACACAATTAGCCCGGTGCATACCATCGAAAACTATGTGAAGCATGCCAGGGAGCAGGTTGAACTAGGAATTGATTCTCTGTGTATAAAGGATATGGCAGGCATTCTTTCGCCTGTTATAGCCAAAGATTTAGTTACAGCCCTTTTACGCGAAGTTGATGTTCCCATTCAGCTCCATAGCCATGCAACCAGCGGTATGGCCGCTTCGGTATACTTCGATGGGGTAAAGGCAGGGGCAGGTGCTATCGATTGTGCCATTTCGCCCCTGGCCGGTTTCTCGTCGCAACCTCCCGTAGAAACCCTGGTAGCCATGTTTAGCGAAACAGAGTTCGAAGTAAATCTCGACATTGAGGCTCTTCGGAAGATAAACAAGTATTTTACCGAGTTGAGCCCAAAACGCTCCAAGGGTAGGGGGCACGAACCCATAATCGACTCAGAAATTCTGGTGCACCAAATACCCGGAGGAATGATTTCTAACTTCCGCTCGCAGCTCGAGCAGCAGGATGCCCTCGATAAGCTCCCCGAAGCACTCGAAGAAGTTGCCCGCGTTCGGAAGGACCTTGGCTACCCTCCACTTGTAACACCAACCAGCCAAATTGTAGGAACGCAAGCAGTTATGAATGTTCTTGCAGGCGAACGTTACAAAATGGTACCTCAGGAAGTAAAAAACTACGTTAAAGGCATGTATGGTAGGTGGCCTGCACCCATTGACCTAAAACTTGTAAAAAAGATTTTAGGCAATGAGAAACCCATCGATCATCGCCCGGCCGACGACCTTAAACCCATATTGCCCACTGCCACCAAAAACATTGCAAATCCCGAATTAATTCACAACGAGGAGGATATTTTAACCTATTGCCTATTCCCCGACGTGGCTATGGAATTTTTTAAATGGAGAGCCTTGCCTGAAAAAAATCGACCCAAATCACCTGCCGATATCGAGGCCGAAGCCTTTACAAAAGGCTTAAATAGTAACGGAAAGGAGTTGGAAAAGGAGATACCGAAGCCCTTGCTAAGTGCCGACGACTATATTGGCCTTAACACTATAATTGAAAAGGCATCGGCAATGTATATTAACGAGTTGGTAATAAATAAGGGCGAGTTCAACCTGGTTCTCCGTTCGGGTAATGGAAGTGCAACGAAGGTTTCGGAGTTCACAAAACCCATCGTTAAATCTTCCGGCGAAACTGTTGATGTTGCTGTTAAGGAGGTTGAGCAACCCCAAACGCCCCATGTTGGAACCGAAACCATCAATGCCATTATGGCTGGTACATTTTATCGTGCTTCAACGCAAAGCAATCCTCCATTTGTTGAGGTTGGCTCGGCGGTTAACCAGGGCGATACCATATGTATTCTGGAGGCCATGAAGCTTTTCAACGAAATTCAATCGCCCGTGAAGTGTCGAATTGTAAAAATACTGGTTGAAAACGGTACAAAAGTAACCAAAGGGCAACCGCTAATGGCAATTGAGAAGATTTAGCGAATCAAAAGTATAAAACTGCCTCTTCGTGCCACATCAACAGATGAGAGCCTCAATGCCTCGGTAAGCATAACTGTATCAATGTCGAAACTAAGCAAAACAAAACCCGCCTGTTTGAGCGGGTTTTTTCATTTTGTTTCCATCGAGTACTTCGAGAGCCTCCCCCCGCTACCCCACGAGTCCCTCGTGTGGTAACGAAGCAAGGAATGTAATGCGAAACCCGCCCCAAAAAGGCGGGTTTTGTGCAATCCCAGCAGTTCGGCCAACCCGAGCATGCTGGGAAAATTTCACCCGCAGAATGCAAACAAAAATGAATATTAATCGTTAGATTTGTAGAGGTAAAAAACTTTCCATTATGAATTCAGCAGAAATAAAGTTGGACCTATTTCGGAGACTGGACAGCTTAGATGGTAGTCGATTGGAGAGAGTTTATGAAAGGGTACTTGCGCTAATCAGTTCCGAAACTAAGCAACCCGAGTTGTCGGCTGAAGTGAAAATAGCTCTAGATGAGGCGTTAGAATCGAGCAAGTTGGGCAGAGTTGTTTCGCATGAGGAAGCGAATCGAAAGACAAAAGAGAAATACCCCAACCTGTTTTCATGAAAACTTTTATATGGACAGACCTGGCTTTAAGGGATTATCATGAAAACATCGATTACCTAATACGTGAATGGTCTGAAAAAGAAGCTATTGGTTTTATTGAGGATGTAGAGAATACCCTGTTTTATTTAAAATCAGGCAATATCGACTTCAAGGAGAGTAATTACTACAACATAAGAGAATGCGTTGTATGCAAGCAAATCACGCTTTTCTATCGTCATCTTAACAGCAAGGAGGTTGAACTTCTTCGCTTTTGGAATAATTCAAAAGATAAACGAAAGCTAAAACTTTAAATCACCGTTACAGCACGAACCGACCGTTTTATGCGAGTTTGCCTGTCTGCAAGCAGGTTCAGCGCAGTCTGTCCTCTCGTGTGGTAGTGAAGTAAGGATAATGTAAAACAAAACCCGCCTGTTTTGGGCGGGTTCTGTTGCATTTTACCATGGGGCACAGCCCCAAGGCGCGCAGGCCCGAAAATCGGGCGAGGGTGGCCAAACCCCGGGCAGGAGCTTCCGATTTTCTTGATTTTTTTGTTTCTTTTTGTGTCAAGACAAAAAGAAAAGCAAGAATACACCTCGCTCACGCACAATTAGCTTCGCAGTAGTCGCAAATAGCACTCGGTTTCATCGTGTGGAAACGAAGGAAGGTAAGGTAATGCGAAAACCTCGCTAGCGCGAACTTGTAACCAACCGCAGGGAGTTCAGCGAAGCTAAAACAGCATGAGCAGGTTTGAGTTGGTTACGTAGAAGAGTTTATGAATTTGTTGTCATGGTTCGACTCCGCTCACTGCAACTTTTGAATTTGGAGCATACCCAAAGATTTATTTAGTTTTCTGAGAACCAGTTTTTATGCGTAATAGCATCCATGGTTTCCACTATAATGTTATCAGCATTTCCGATACCCCCAACGACACTGGATGTTATTAACTCATCTTTTTCAAACTCAGCCTTCACTAATGTTCCATCGGCATAAACCAGTTCGGCTTGGCCATGCCGAGAATCATTAAGCCACCGCCCCTTATAAATATCTCCACTTTTATAATTAAATTCACCGTATCCCTGCTTTTTCCCCTTCCTCCATGAGCCTTTATACATTCCGTATTCTTTGTACCACATTGTACCCTCACCGTGGTGCATGTCATTTAACCAGTTTCCCTCATAAATATTCCCATTTTGATAGTATATTATTCCCCTGCCATTTCTTTTATCATTGTGCCAACCCCCTTTGTATGAGTCACCATTTGACCATATAAACTCTCCGGGGCCCTGTTTTTCGCCCCTATGGAAGTAGCCCTTGTAAACATCGCCGTTTACGTATTGAAATAACCCTTTACCATGAGGAATTCCATCAACGAAACGCCCCTCATACACGTCACCGTTGGCCCAAAGGTAAATGCCTTTCCCTGTTTTTGTACGCCAGTCTCCCAGGTAGCTTTCGCCAACCAGGTCTCCAACATATAGGTCACCATTGTCAATTTTTACGCGGTTTTTGCCGAGCAATATCCACTTCAGAATATGTAATGCCTTGTTCATGGTTATAAATTTAAAGGTATTTAAACATTTGCGGTACTTGTTCATAAACATTTTTTAACCAGATAGGTAATTAAATACAAGCATAATGGCCATTGAATCAGAACCCGACTCTTCTAATTGCACCAAAATTGGGGACAGAGTTGCAGCTTTCTAGCAGTATGTCAAATAGTTTTGCTTTTTTATTCAAAATCTTCCGAAGCAGAACCTGCCTTACCATTACATCTATTTCACCTCCCGAAAGGCTAAATTTCTCGCCAAGCATTTTGGCTTCCTTTTCCAGAAGATCGGGCAATTTGCTCTGCCATATTAGCTTTCGGCTAACAGCATCGGGTTTTGTGAATTCAACCCTAAAGAAAAACCTTCGTTCGAAGGCTTTATCCAAATTGCCTGCCATATTGGTAGTTACTATAAGTATCCCTTCAAAATTCTCAAGCGACTGCAGCAAAATATTTTGTATTGTATTTACAGTTTGATCGGTAGACGACTGATCCCCGCCCGTTGGCATCCTTTTACCAAAGAGACCGTCGGCCTCGTTTATGAAGAGTATTGGTTCTGCAGAGCTTTTCCTTCGCAAGGAATCATAATCGGTAAAAATTTGCCTTACAACCTTTTCGCTTTCTCCAAACCACTTGCTTTTTGTTTGGCTTAGGTCAACCATAAATATATCTCTACCAGTTTTCTTAGCCAGCTGGTAAACTGCTTCAGTTTTGCCTGTTCCAGATTCGCCAAAGAATATGGCGGTTACACCCATACTTAAATTGTTCCTTTTAAGTGTTCTGCAGTAGGTACTATACCTTGAGGGCTTGAGAATTTCCTCAATCTCATTTAGCTGTGCTTTTACTCGGGAATTGAAAAAGAGTTTCTTTTCCACTATTCCTGAGTGGGGTATCACCCCCGGTTCCCTCATCACTTGTTCAAGCAGTGAAGGATACTCATTGTATAGTATTTTCAAAGTGGGTTCGCTAAGAGCAAAAGACTTGTCTGTTTCAAATTCTGCCGAGTCCATTTTCAGAACCTTACTTTTCATGAGTTCATGGGTGCCTGAGGCAATCTCCTGTTCAAAGTCTAGGTGATCGCTAAAATCATCAAAAAGGGCATCGGCAAAGCTTGAAATACTTATGTGTTTTCTATCCTTAAGCCGCCAGTGGCTTAGGGCAAATGCTGTGCATTTGCTTTCCGGAAGGGAAAGGTTGTCGTTAATAAATGCTACAAAAGGTAACTCCCTGTTAAGTGTTGCTAAACGGGTTACCTCATTGAGAAGCGACTCGGTGGGTAGGCCACCATCAGAACGTTCGTCAACCAGATCGACAATGCGCCTGAGAAACGACGATAGATCGAATTTCTCCTCCGTGGTAAGACAAGATGCATCGCCCATACGAAGAGCTTCAATAAGCCTAAAAGGGACTGAGTAAATAATATCATGATATGATTGCATTCTGCTTTTACGGATTTTGTACTTGTTGATAAGGTTTTTGCTTTCAAGGGCATCAATATCGTTTAGGTGCTTAAGTAAGCTCAGGGTGCTACAGCCCAAATGGCGGGCAAGCAAATCGAGGGTAGTGGCCTTCTGGAAACCCAGCTCAATAAGGCATGATAACAGGATAGCCTGCTCAACTGTAATG
>JBBIRB010000057.1:10237-15795 GCA_037442025.1 Bacteroidales bacterium
AAATATCCTCAAGCTTAGCTTTAATAATTGCTAGGCCTTTATATTTCATTCTGCATCCCTTGGCTCGCGAGGCTATTAGCTCAACAGAAGAAATGAGATCTTTTTTAACTAGTTTTGTTTTAGTCATTACAATAGGTTTTTATCCCGCAAATGCAGGCTGGGTTATGACAATAGTATTTATTATGATAATTTGATTATCAACCGATATCTGCCAGCTAATGGCCGCTATCTAATTTGGCAATAAATGATTAAATGGAATTTCTCTTAACGAATTTTTACAGTGCCGGATTATGCCTTCCCTTACCGATTCCGTTGGGATGCCTTTGGCAGTTCCCTGAGGTAAGGCTTGAGATAGACGAATACTTAACACCGCAGTATTTGCAGGTGTACTGGCTCTTTTCGGAGCCCTCATAGAGTTTGTGGCGACCCTTACCGCTCCCTAGTGAATGCCTTGGGCAATTACCCGATGTAAGGGAAGAAACCGAAGAATAGGATACCCCGCAGTATTCACAGTAAAACTTGCTCATTTTCTAGAGATTTCAATTGTTTTCTAAAGGCGATTTAGTAGATTAAATATAGTAAAAATAAATGAAAGAACCAAACAATAGTCCCAAAAACTGTTTAGAGTTATTAGATTATTAGTATCTTTAGGATAGAACTATTGAGGTTGGAGGGGTGGGATTCATAATGTTTGATATTTGAAATTTCATTACTAAATGGGTTTTGGCAGAATTAGCATTTCGCAAAACTTACAGACAAGAATTTTATATTTTGTTCTAATAATACATTTATATACAAATATTTAAATCCTCAAACTATGTACGGATACATATTTGGCAAAGCTACTTTGTACCTTAAGATGAAGCCAGAAATTTATAGCAAAAAGGACGCCCTTGGTAGACCCGACCCTGATTTATCAGAGGAGGAATTAAACCTCTTAAGAATTGGATGCTGCCAAATTATTGAGGGCAAAGGCAAAACGCCTGATAACCCACTTGTTGATATTGGAATTCACGGGTTTTACCTTTTAATTGACCTTTTTCACTTTAAATTATCTATGCAAAGCATAGTTGATAGTGGTGAGAATGGTATTCTCGACAGAATGGAGTGTATACATTTTGTGAATGGAGAAGAACTTGTTCTGTACAATTTGGTTAAAAAGGAAGAAAGAACTTCTTGATTTGGATATGATATTTTTTTTAATATATTTGTATAGTGTTAAACCTAAAAACCTGACATTGAAATGAATGGTGTCCTAAGTTATTCGAAAATTCCTTTTAAAGATGCGTTACTATCAAAGGAGGCAAGGAATTGTGGTGTTTATCTAGTATTCGAAGGAGAGAATTTATTGTATATTGGTAAGGCTTCTGGGCAAACATTTAAGCGAAGGCTTGCCGAACACACTTCAATGGACAACCAGTTTAACACTTTAGCCAAAAAAGTTGCCAAAGGCTTAGGATTATCGCTTGACAAGATTGATGTTGCTATTGAATACATTGAAAAGCATTTTAAGGTTATACTCATACCTTTTCCAATGCATTCCTATGATAGCGGTATTTATTCGTTTGATAAGAATAAGAAGCGGCAAGAAATTAATGAATTGGAACGCGAACTTATTGAAGATCATAATCCTCCTCTAAATAAGAGAGGTAAATTTCAGTCATTAAATTTACTTAGCTACAAAGTTTAAATACTAAATAAATGGCGAATCCCGAAAAGCCATAAAAGAGTAGGGTAAAATCAAAAGATTATATGCTATGGCTTATTCACATGATGCAACAAAGTGTGTTTGGTGCGGTGCCTCAATGAATCCTTCGAAGGCAATACACGTTTCCATTGGATTACTAGGATTCAGAGGTGAAGGCTATGTTTGTAGTGAAAGATGTAAAAAAGAGTTTAAAGCATCTAAAGGGAAATAATATATACTTTATTTCCTCTTCTGATTAAAAGGTGTCATTTATTGATTTTTACAATGGTTCATAAATTCTAACTTTTGAATGTGATGTTTAATAAATGATACCTTTTGTATTCTCAACTTGAAAAATGGGTAATAAGATTCTGGACTATATATTTTTAATTTATTACTAAAGGTAAAGCTAAAATTTTTTAACAAAAAGGACGCTTTATGCAGACCCGGCTCTAAATATCAGAAGATGAGTTAGACTTGATTAAATTGGTTTGCCAACATATTATTGAAAGTAAAGGGCAGTCATCTGATAACCCGCATTGTGATATTGATATTCAATGCTTTTACTCATTTAAGGACCTGTTTCTTTTTGAACTAACTATGCAGTGCATGGCTGGCATGGAAGTCCCCCAAAATAATTGACAGGATGAAGTTTGAAAAAATTGATACCGGTGATGCCCTGCTATTTAATAATTAGGTTAAAAATAAATTTTAAAGCATTGATTAAATTTAAATTAATAGATTAAAGGGTGGATTATTAATTTAATTAAGTAAAAAGAAAATGGGAAGATACGACAAAAAAAATGGTTATTACCCAAATCATAGAACTAATCAAAGTTTGAAAGCAAAATTAGATGACACACTTGATGTTATTCATTTCATGATTGGTAAAAACATAAGAGAAGCAAGAATGAGGGTGTTAATTAATGATGTATATGAACATCTTGAACGGTATGAAAGTTTTCATTATGGTATAAGTGTCATGGCTCAAAAACTATCACAATTGAGTGCAAAAGATGTGGTTCTCGAGCACGCTGTCCCATCGAATGTCGTCATCAATAAACTTAAATCGCAAAAACCAAATAGGTCGGATTTGCTTCAATTCTTCAGAGACCATTACTTTTTGTGTTTTATAACCAAAAATGAAAACATATGTCTAAATAAAGTAGGATTGAAATTCAAAATGCCCCCAAACTGGAACCAAAACTGGAAAAATTGGATTTGTAGATATAAAGCTGCAGATATATCTCTCTCAGTGAACCCAGGTCTATAAGAAGAGTATTCAATTGTATCAATAATAGTGTGAGGCAAATTCAATGAATTTTTTCTGACATAAAGGTCATCCTTCAAAGGTTTTCATGGCGTCAACTATTACTGTAAAATTTTCTATGATTTTGTTTTATATTATTACCTCAATTTATACTGTAAAAATATAAACTAAAACATTAACAGTTTATAATTCATCGTCCAAATCAAGATCAATTTCTTCATTTGTTTCTTCATCATCAATAATTATATCTTCATATATTTCATTATCCTCAATACACCTAATTGAAAAAGACATTTCTTCGAGGCCACTGTCGTTCCATTGAGTGAAGACTTCGTTTTTAGTATTTATCATAAACAGCAATGAGTTTTCATCAGAACACCAGAAATTTGCAATTAAATTCCCATTTTGAACTTTATGGAAAAATAAATTGAAGCCTGATTTATTTTGTATTTCATTGACCCAAGCATTGGCATCATCAAATCCTCCAAGATTATCAATCAGACTCTTCCAATCCTCCTCAGATGGAACTTTATATCCATCCGGAACCAGACCTCGTGGATCATTTAGCGCATAATAATTATACCTTTTCCCAAGTGCAGTATTAAACTCATTGAATTGAAAATAGCTATAACAACCTACTTCCTCATTAATAAAACTATTCAATTCTTCTTGAGTATTAGCTAAGGGAATAGGGTCGCCATTGTTGTAGGTGTCAACATCAAGATTATTCCGCATCCAAACCTGATTGCCAATTTCAAAGTATTCGTTTTCGAATTCAACATCATAAAATTCACCAAGTTCATCAAGTTCATTTGAAATGTCGTAGTTTGAGTTTTGTAAATTTTCTAACTCTTCTAATTGTCTTTCACTTATCGCAATCTGTTTTTTCTGCTCTTCAATTTTATCTAGCATATCTTGATCAGGTTCTCTACCAAGATCAATGATTTTTTGTACAAAAGCTTCTGATTGAGCAACATCTCTTTTTGCAGTTTCAATCATACTTCTAATTCTTTCAGTACTCATAATTTAAATTTTTTTTAAAAGTTTCACTTCTAAACACTAGTTTACTTAAACGAATTCAAATAATCTCCAAACCTATTATTAAGCAATTGTAAAACAAAACCCTCTTCGGTAATCTCTGCATCGGTAATTTCATTTTCACTGTGCCAGAAGTATTTGTCGTCTGAATCACGTTCTTTGGACTTTAAAAGTGCCGAGGGATCAGTATTCAATGCTTTCGTAGTGGCAATATAAAGGCATAGTTTCTCATTTCGGTTTTCAAAATAACTAAGATAGGCTTTAAATTGGAAAAATGATAAATTTTCACTGTTATAAACTTTAATTAGATTGCAGGTGATGAAAGAACCAGAATACTCTTTCCTTTCAGAGGATAACTCGGCTCTTATTCCATCAAACTCTTTCACATAATCTGTCCAATCCTTACACCAGCCTCTTAACTGCTTATTAAGAAAATCTAACCTATAATGATTATTTTCAGACATCAATTTTCCTATGTTACTTTTCCAGTCCATAATAGAAATAATTTTTATTGTGTGTTAACAAATAGATTTTTTTACAGTTCTATTAGTTCGGTTTATTATAGTCTTCAAAGGAGTGGTTATTGGCTAAATAACATCATCTACGGCATCGTTAACCTTGGTTTGTAATAGACTTTGGCCTTCCTCCGACCTAAATGAAACGCTTTTATCATCACTTTTTTCGAACCTCCAATTCCAATAATGCCATCTGTATAAAATGTTAACTAAAGCAAATACTCTATGCTCGTAATTAACATTTTTTCGAATTTCTCTTAAATGGTTATATTCTCCCCAACTCCTTGTGGCAAAAACTTTATTCTCCCCAAAGTGGTTTGCTCTTTTTGCCATTGCAGGGTATATTACCTTCTCAATTGCATTATATACTTTAATTGGAAGTTTCTCGAAGGTATCCTCGTCTACCCATACTAGGGTAATACCCATTTCGTAGTCTGGAAAAATCAATTCGTTCCAACACTCTTTAAACTCCTCATCTGCAATTTCACTTTCCCAGGCTAAAGCAAATTCGCTATTCCAGTCATTGTCGTTTTCTGGTGGTATTGTCATAATTGTTAAGTTTAAACATTATGTAAAATTTATACTGTATGTCATTTTGGTGGTGGCTAAACTATCACAAATATTCGGCAAGCATATATATTAGGAAAAGTGTAACAACAGATGTTGTAATACCAACTCCGTTTGACCATTTAAGCTTAGTTTTGAATACTGTCCATTCGGGCTGGAAGAAATAGTCTGCAACAGAGGTAACAATTCCTCCGCTGAGGTTCCATGCAATGAAGAATGAAATAAATCCAATAATAACTGCCAAGCCTAATATTTGATGTTCAATAAATGCTAGAACTATAACTAGCAGCCAAAGAGCAATGTTAGCTATAAATGCAAGTCCTGTTAGAAATCTCATATAGTGTTCGAATTATTATAATAAATATACTGAAAAATATCTTAACCCACTAACTCGCTGGTAAAAATTAGTGTATTAGTTTCGACTTATAATTAATTCTACTTTAACAGATTTAAGTTTTCGAATATGAGTAATTTATGTCAC
>JBBIRB010000058.1:0-14966 GCA_037442025.1 Bacteroidales bacterium
CTGCTTTGAATACTGTACCTGGTTTAATAGAACCTGGTTTAGCAAGTACTTGTCCGCGTCTAATTTCTTTCTTATCAACGCCACGAAGCAGTAGACCAACGTTATCGCCAGCTTCTCCACGGTCAAGAATTTTACGGAACATTTCAACACCAGTACAAACGGTTTTGCGTTTCTCAGCTCCCAAACCAATAATTTCGAGTTCGTCGCCTGTGTTCACAACACCTGTTTCAATTCTGCCAGTTGCAACAGTACCACGGCCAGTAATTGAGAATACGTCCTCAACTGGAAGTAGGAAAGGTTTTTCGTTGTCGCGTGGGGGAATTGGAATGTAGGTGTCAACAGCATCCATTAGTTCCATAATTTTGGCAACCCACTCAGGCTCTCCGTTTAGTCCGCCAAGAGCAGAACCACGGATAACAGGTGCGTTGTCGCCATCGAATTGGTAGAACGATAGAAGTTCGCGAACCTCCATTTCAACCAGTTCAAGCATTTCCTCGTCCTGAACCATGTCGCATTTGTTAAGGAATACAACAAGTTTAGGTACGTTTACCTGACGAGCAAGTAGGATGTGCTCGCGGGTTTGAGGCATAGGACCATCGGTTGCAGCAACAACGATGATAGCACCGTCCATTTGAGCAGCACCCGTAACCATGTTCTTAACGTAGTCGGCGTGACCTGGGCAGTCTACGTGTGCATAGTGACGATTTGCAGTTTGGTACTCAACGTGGGCAGTGTTGATAGTGATACCCCTTTCCTTTTCTTCGGGTGCATTGTCGATAGAGTCGAAGGAACGGTATTCGGAGAGACCCTTCTCGGCTAGTACCTTGGTAATAGCTGCAGTGAGAGTGGTTTTACCATGGTCAACGTGACCAATGGTACCGATATTAACGTGAGGTTTCGACCTATCAAATTTTTCTTTTGCCATAACTCCAGTTGTTTAAATTATTATAAAATTTGATTGTCCAGAAAAATTAGAGCCAATGATGGGAATTGAACCCATGACCTCTTCCTTACCAAGGAAGCGCTCTACCCCTGAGCTACATCGGCTTGTTAATTGAGCGGGAGACGAGACTCGAACCCGCGACCCTCAGCTTGGAAGGCTGATGCTCTACCGACTGAGCTACTCCCGCTTTAAAAAAATGTTGACAAAAATTAGCATGTCGTGCTTTGTGGGGAGAGCAGGATTCGAACCTACGAAGGCGTGCGCCAGCAGATTTACAGTCTGCCCCAGTTGGCCACTTTGGTATCTCCCCATAACAAGCATTTCAATAAAAAAAGAACAGAGCCGATGGAGGGATTCGAACCCCCGACCAGCTGATTACAAATCAGCTGCTCTGGCCAACTGAGCTACATCGGCGTATGTGCTAGAACTTCGATTGTTTGGGCTAAAAATGCCTTCTGAAATCGGATGGCAAATGTATACATATTTTATTTACTCACCAAAAAAAAATACTTTTTTTTCGAAAAAATAATCCCCCTCTACCTTACGCCATTTTTTTCATAAAACATTAGGCTTGTAGAGGGGGAAGACTATAGTAAGGGCCACCTATGCGCCTCTCATTTTCTCTTTTTGTTTATTAATCTGTCGCTTTAGCACTTCTACGCACTCATCTAGGGCTTCCTCGAAGCGCTTCGACTTGCGCTCAACAAACAAATCGTTACCCGGAATTAACAACTTTACTTCAACCACCTTATTGTCTGATTCGGAGGTGTTGAGTAGCTTCAAAAACACTTCTGCACCAATAATCCCATCAAAAAACTTGTTCACTTTGCTCAATTTCGAATTGATGTAATCAATTAGCTTCTGATCAGCATCGAATTTAATTGACTGAATTTTTACGTTCATAATAGTATCCTCCTTGTTTGTTGGATTAGTTAATATATAGATATTATGCCCTAGGATGCGCCTGGGCATAGGTTTTTTTAAGTTTTTCGAAACTTGTATGGGTATAAATTTGAGTGGCCGACAAATTAGCGTGGCCCAGTAGTTCCTTAATTGCGTTTATATCAGCTCCCTTGTTTAACAGTTGGGTTGCAAAGGTATGTCGTAAAACGTGAGGACTCTTTTTATCGATTGTACTAACCATGGCTACATACCTTTTAACTATACGATATAACAACTGTGGGTAAGTTTGGTTGCCACTATTGCTTACAATTAAATAGGGTGAGTGGTTTAATTCGGGAAACATTGAACGTTGGTTTAAATAATCTTCAATCATCGCTTTTAGTTCAGCATGAATTGGTACTAAGCGTTCCTTTGAGCCCTTCCCCAATACCTTGAGTACTGAATTGCCAGTATCGATGTTGGCAATGGTTAAGTTAACAAGTTCTGATACCCGAATTCCTGTAAAATAAAAAACGGCAACAACTAACAAGTCGCGGAGGCCCCAGAAATCGTCGGAAAAGTAGTTACCATCGAGGAGCAAGTCGGTTTCTGTTGGCTTTAGAAACTCCGGAAGCCTTTTTGATGTTTGTGGTGCCACCACTCTATTCAACGGATTCTTATCGATTATACCCTTAACACAAAGATACCAATAAAACTTTCGGAGAGATGATAGTTTACGATTTACAGTTCGTGGGGTGCAATTGGTTTCGAGCAAATGCGATAACCATGCCCGAATGGTACGTGGGGGTATTTGTAAATCATTGGTGCTGTCGGGGTTCACCTGACAGTATGAAAAAAACTGCTTCAAATCGTCGCCATAGGAGCGAACGGTTTGAGCAGAATAATTTTTTTCTATTGATAGATATTTAAGGAAGTTGGTAAGCATATTCTTTGGATGCAAAATAACAATTTTTGGGAAAAATCCCAAAAAAAATCAGGCATTTTTGCCTGATGCATCCCGAAGAATGTTACTCTTCCTTTTGCTGTAGGTTCTGAATGTAAATAGCCTTCTTAACTTCTTCGCGTCTTTTAACCGAAGGTTTAACAAAGGCCTGACGAGAACGGAGTTCCCTCATGGTGCCAGTTTTTTCAAATTTGCGCTTGAATTTTTTTAGCGCTCTTTCAATGTTCTCGCCTTCTTTTAATGGTACTATGATCATGTTCAGAATTTTTAAATGAGCTGCAAAATTATACTTATTCCTTTCTATTTCCAAAATATTGCCATTTTTTTTTACTAGGTGGGCTTAAACTAAAGTCAAAATACCTTTGTTAACTGGCTTTTTAGTTTAAAATGCAATGGCATAGCCAATATGCACTTTGGCATTGTTGAATTCGAAATTTTCGCCAAAACCTTTACCAAGTGCATACGACAAATTTATTATCCCCTCGCCCAAATTTAGAATGACACCAACCCCTAACCCAATAGGCTTTTCGTTGAAAAAACGATTGGGAGTATAAGTAGAAACCCAGCCATAGTCGACAAACCCGTAAATTGAGGCCAATTGCTTAACCAGTAAATGCATTTCAATAGTTCCAATTGAGAATTGTTTTGTTAAAATGCTTTCCTGATTAAAACCTCGTAAGGTCTCGCTTCCTCCAATGCGAAACAGCTCGTTGTTCGAAAAATTTGTTGGAGCATCTGATTCAACCCATTTTGCAATACCCTCAGTTGTGTTGGCAATTTTTATTAGAACTAAGTCGGAGTATACTGGTTGAACTAATGAAATTTCTCCTCGATATTGAAGCATATTGCTTATCACGGTTGCTTTTTGTGTACCAATACCAACATTAGCATCAACAAAAAAACCTGTTTGTGGAAACATGGTTAGGGAGTGCAGATAATTCTTTACAGAAACCTGGTATAGAACCGACTTGTAGTTATTAATGTTAGAAAGATTCTGATTGCTCGTTTGGTTCGAAATTTTTAAATTAACGCCTAAACCTATCAGCCAATTACTACTATGAAATTTCAAGGCAAACCGGGGATTAAATGTGATGAAAGAAGTATCCTGCTTAAACATTTTAAGTTCTGTATCGATGGCAAAACTACTTCCGCCAATGTAAGGCCAAACCCCTGAAACATAAAGCCGCTGCAAACCCTCGCCTGGCGCGTTCCATCGCAAACTGAACTCCTCTCCATGCGAAAAAGCGTTGCGAAGCAATAGATTAACATCGCCAGTTAACTGAACATCGGTCCACGAATCGCCCTTTGAATTCATCCCTATCAAACCGGAGAAACGGCTTGCCTTTGCATTTGTTAGGTAAACATAAATATTGGCCTTATTGGGAAAAAACTCTAGTTCGGGGTTACGGATTGGTAACACGAATGGTAATCCTATAAGACGTTTATTTATTGATTGAAAATAGGTGTATGAAAATGGTGCTTGGCTCGAAAAATTGAGATAACGACTCATGAAACGCTGGCTTATTTTTACGTTACCCTTAATATAAATACTATCCCATTTTACTTTGGGCCCCAAATCTACGATTGGAACAATATGTATAATAGCTGAATCGATACGATTTGCCTCAGTAAATACTTTGGCAAATGGGAAACCAGTATTCTCAAACTCTGACGTAAGATGCTTTGAAATAGTTTCCAACTGCATGGGCAAAACGGGCTTTCCATTAAACTGGTTAAACCGTCTGAAAATTTTGCTTTGATAATTTAGTGTATCTGAAATTTGCCAATTGTATTTAGGCCCTTGTGTGGCAAATACAGATAATGAGTTTTTACCAAAAACAATCGAGTCGACCCGAGCAGCAATATAGCCCTTTGCATGAAGTTGCCTTATGCAACTTTCAAGGGAACTTGTAACAGAAATTGAATCGATTGCAGTTAATGGGCATTTTAATTTTTTCTGATTGTCGGAAAATGATACCAAGGCCCATTTTGCCTGGGAAAACGAACTAATATTGGCTACAGTAAGTAGCAAAACGATAATAAACCTAATGGAAGCCATTGGTTCTTCTGAATTGGCAGACAATCAACCTGCTAAATAATAAAAAAGCTGTAAAGCAGGCCAATGAATTAGGTACTACATTTCGTTGTTCATGAAACCCTGATCGTGCAGAACCTTTAACAGCACTTTCGAAAACGCTACATTATCCTTTTTGGTATACCTGTTATCGGTAAAAATTTGTGCAAGTGTTTCCTTTTTGTTCTCAGCCAGAAGTTTTTCGGTTAATGGGCTAGCCTCTTTAGCCGCATAGGTTTGATCGATATCGCCTTCAGAGTAGTCCTGATATATTTCGTGATGAATAACTGCAGCAGTTGGAAGACGGTCGGTTAATCCGGGGTTCTCGTCGGGGTAACCCAAAACAACTGTAGTAACAGGCACAACACCTTTAGGAAGTTTCAAAATATCAATTATTTTATCGGCTGTGTAAGTTGTAGTTCCTAAATAACAAATACCTAAACCCTTGTCTTCTGCAGCAATGCAAACATTTTGTGCAACAAGTAACGCATCGATAGCAGCCGTAAAGAAGGAGAGAAAATTATCGTATCCGGGTTGAGCTTTTCGCAGCATGCACCATTTGTTAAACCGATTAAAATCGGCGCAGAAAGTGAGAATAACCGGTGCCTGAGTTACCATTGGCTGATTGAAATGGCAGGGAGCCAACTGTTCCTTAATTTTTGCATCGGTTGTAACTATAATACTATATACCTGCATATTACCAGTTGTAGACGCACGTGTTCCGGCAACAAGAATGTCGCTAAGAATCGATTCGTCGATGGGAGTGCTTTTGTACTTACGTATAGAGCGATGGTTAAAAATTGTATTCATATTAAAACAATAATGTAAAGTAAATCGAAGAGGTTAGGTAATAATTAAATACGGATTACAAAGGAAACCCTTTTATCACTATTTAATTTAGGAATTGGTTGTGTTTTAAAACACCAACAAGAATAAACACTTGTTTTTCAATGAAATATTAAAGTTTTCTATTCGTTTTTTCGGGCTTTAATGCGCCCCCAAAATGCTTGCAAAACAATGTAGCGATTTTACCATTTCGAGCATAATTGTAGCTAAACTATTAATTATTGTATTGAAGAGGACTAAACCGAAAACCTCTCGGCGGGAGTACTTATACCAAAAATTACTACGTAGAGGTTATGTCTGAGTTTTCTTTCGAGCAGGTTCATTTGCGGCTTTAAAAGAATAAATAGAGATCGACAGCGAAATACTAGGATTTGCTGGTATCGCCGTTTATTAAATAATTGTTCCTATCGGCCGAGCTGCGCGCAACCAGCTCGCCAATGAACCCGGCCATAAAAAGCTGGACACCAATAATTGCCATTACCAAGGCAATATAGAAAAGAGGTTGGTCGGTTACTGCTCTGTATTTAAGCTGATGGGCCTGAGCCCATAATTTGTTGGCTACAAGCCAAACAGCAATTCCACCACCGGCCATAAACATTAAAGTGCCTAGGGTGCCAAAGAAGTGCATGGGTTTTTTCCCAAATTTTGCCACAAAAATTACTGAGAAAAGGTCGAGGAAACCGTTGATAAAACGCTCCCAGCCAAACTTTGTAACGCCATACTTGCGTTCCTGGTGCTGTACTACCTTTTCGCCAATTTTCTTAAATCCGGCCTGCTTTGCCAATACAGGTATATAGCGATGCATTTCCCCATAAACCTCGATGCTTTTAACAACCCGAATTTTGTAGGCTTTCAGGCCGCAATTCATGTCGTGAAGCCGAATACCAGTAAACCGCCTAACGGTTGAGTTGTAAAGTTTGCTGGGTATTTTTTTCGTGAATAACGGATCGTGCCGTTTCTTTTTCCATCCCGAAACCAAATCGAAACCCTCATGGGTAATCATTCGGTAAAGCTCGGGAATTTCATCGGGACTATCCTGCAGGTCGGCATCCATGGTAATAACCACATTTCCTTTGGAATTTTGGAAGCCCACCTGCAAGGCAGCCGATTTACCATAGTTACGCTGAAATCGGATTCCCCTAACACTCGCCTGCTGCGAGGCCAAGCCAACAATAACATCCCAACTGCTGTCGGTGCTGCCATCGTCTACCATAATCAGCTCATAGCGAATGCTTATGGTACTGCATACACGATGAATCCAATCAACTAATTCGGGTATCGACTCCTCTTCGTTGTATAGCGGAATAACTATGGTAAGGTCCATGAACTATTGAAATAGGGGTTTATCTTTTTTAATAAAAATTGAAGTAATTAAAGAGAAGATGGTGCCCATGAAAACGGAACCGAAAAAGCCAGATATAGTCATAATGGCTGGGTTCATAAATTTTTTGGTCATAGCCATACCAGCCTCAATTTGATCTTCGGACATTCCTTTGTTAAGTAACTCCTCCTCAGTTATTTCTAAAAGTTTCGAAATAAAATCGGGGTCGATTACTGTAATAAAAAGAAGCATATAAAAAGTAGAAATTATGCTACCGAAAATGCAAATCAGAACGCTAAAACCAAGAGCGTTACCGTACGAAATGGATCCGCCCAGCACATCATCTCTGTACTTGGTTGTTCCATAAATAATAAACCCAATGAAAATAGCCCAGTTTAGCAAGCTAACCCAAAACGGGGGCTTCACAATACCTGCTATATAGGTTATTAAACTTAGTGCAACAAGGGCAACGCCCATAATCAGACCATAGGTCATTGAATTTTTTACCTTTGAATTACTTTGATTTTCCATTTTCTTGGGTTTTTAGTTTTATTGCAAATATAGATTTTTTGTCAAAAAAAGGTGTGCGTTCTTCGAGTTATAATAAAGTTTAGCTACCTTTGCACCGGGTAAGTCTTATACGACCAGCTCCTGCTGAACCCCCCCAGGACCGGAAGGTAGCAAGGGTAAGTGGTTGTAGCGGTGCGATATAAGTAGCTTACCCACTTTTTTTTGCTTTTAGTTGAAGAATTTTCCTACCTTATTAATTGCCGAAGGCAAAGCGAACACTACTACCCTATCGTAAGCCTTAATTTCGGTATCGCCCATGGCAATGAAGCTCGAGTCGCCCCGTACTACCCCTCCAATTATGGCATCTTTGGGGAAACTGATGCTTTTAATTTTCCCTTTTGTTACAGGCGAATCGGGCTTAACAATAAACTCGAGCACTTCGGCATCGCTTCCGGTAAGACATTTAATGGCCGAAACTTCGGTACTCATGGTGTATCGGAAAATGCGGCTGGCAGTAATCAGTTTTTTATTTATAACCGTATCAATGCCCATTCCTTCGGCCAACTGAATGTAATCGATATTCTCGATTTCGGCAATGGTTTTTTTAACACCCATGCGTTTAGCTACCAAACACGAGAGTATATTGGTTTCGGAATTGCCGGTTACGGCAACAAATGCATCCATGTATTGCAGGCCTTCCTGTATAAGCAGTTCGGTGTCGCGACCATCGCCATTAATAACAAGTGCGTTTGAGAACATAGATGCCAAACGGCCACCTTTTGCCTTATCGCGCTCAATAATTTTAATGTTTATTTCCTTTTCGAGTTCCTGGGCAATCTTAACCCCAATGCGGCTACCACCCAGAATCATGAGGTTGTGTACATCGAAATTGGTTTTCCCCGAGTACTCGAGCATAGTTTTAAGTCCGCTTTGGTTTGTAATAACGTAAACCAAATCGTTGTATTTAAACTCATCGTTTCCGCGAGGAATAATAGTTTCGCCTTCGCGAGCTATGGCAACTGCCCGAAATTCTAACTTTTTATTATCGTGGGTTGTTTGCTTAAGGGTCATTTCAAGTACCGGTGCATCGTGCTCGAGGCGAAAAACAGCCAACGAGAGCTTACCACCCGAAAAATCGACAAATTCGGTGGAACTGGTTTGGCCCAGTAGGCCAATTACCTCTTTAGCTGCTAATTTTTCGGGGTAAATAAGGTAGTCGATACCCATATTCAGAAAAAGTTCCTTGCTATTGGGCAGCAGGTACTCATTGTTATCGATACGGGCAATTACCTTTTTGGCACCCAATCGCTTAGCCAATGTGGCGCTAATTATATTGGTTTCCTCTGATTGTGCAACAGCAATAAAAAGATCGGTTTTTTTTATGTTGGCTTCACGCAGCGCACTAATGGATGTAGCCGAACCCTCAACAACCAGTATATCGGAACTTGCTGATAGTTGTGCCAATTTTTCTGTGTCGGTATCAATTACAACTATGTCGTGATACTCGTTGGCCAACATCTTGGCCAAGTGGGTTCCTACCTCTCCTGCTCCGGCAATAATTATATTCATAAATTGCGTTGAAAATAAATTGCAAAGTAAGCTCAAAACTAAATGAAGTGTACCAAAAAACCGAAAATTATTCAACCCTTAACACAATCGGTTACTGAAATTGTAAAAAGTATGCACCATTATCAAAAGTTGAGTGCAAAGGAATTCCACGAGCAATTATCTTTCGCTTCAGGTAATCGGTTTGCCAATACGAAAGCGACCCATCAATAATTATCTTTTTGGGTAATACAAAATTTAAAAGTGTTTCGACTGTGTAATTATTTCCTGCTGTAATAATTAAATAATCGACAGCAATTGGCTCTGAGGGTGGCAAAAAATTCTTTTTTCCTTTTGGTATAATGGCAATTTTCCCGTCGAAAAGAATCAACTTTCCCATGGGGTTGTTTTTAATACTTATCCCGTTCTTATTGAGCATTTCAAGAGAATTCAAATCAAAACATTCTACTTTGTTGCTTACCCTGTTTTCAATGAGGTACCCTTTTATAGTTTTCATTGCTTTCGAATTATTATCCGATACCAATACAAACCTGCCATAATTCATAAAACCAATGGCAGTATTTCCTTTCATATTAAAAAGTATCATTTCGTTTTTCGAAAAACTCTGCACTTTCGACATACTTGAAAGAGCCACAAATACTAAAATACAGGAAAGAACTGCAAGAGTAAAAACTGTTTTGCGATAAATCAGAAAAAGGCCAAATACTATAATTGAACCATATAACAATAGTACTTGCAGAGGACTAATAACTACCCCATTAAGTGTTGAGGCGGGTAATTGTTCCACCAAGTTTACTAAAAAAATTAACAAACTTATCGATTTGCTTAGCAACCACCCTACCCAAACTGACAATAAAGTAATGGGCGAACATACAATTATCAATAGTGTTAAATACAATATTACGGTAGCTAAAGGAATAGCAAAAAGGTTAGTAAGCAGGAAGTAATTTGGGAACTGGTTAAAGAAGTATAAACCCAAAGGAAAGGTTCCAAGCTGAGCAGCCAACGAAACGGCAATCAGCGCCCATACTTTGTCCAAAAAGCGGTTTCGAACATACAACCAGGAGTATATGTGGGGATAAAAGAAAATGATGGCAATAACAGCTGAGTAGGAAAGCAGAAAACCTAAGTCGGAAATTAGCATCGGATTTGAAACCAACAGAATGAATGCCGAAGCGCATAGTGTATTGTAAACATTCGTTGAACGCGAAAGGGCTTTACCCAGAACTACCAATGAAAACATGAGCGAGGCCCGCATAACCGATGGCGAAAGACCTGTAAAAAGTGCAAATGCCCAAAGGGCAATAATTAATACGATTGCCTTTAGGTAACGACCATGCTTAATTCTGTCGAAAAAAAAGAGTGCGGAAGCCAATATAACAAACAGTATCCCTACATGCAAACCCGAAACTGCAAGTATATGCATAGCACCCGAAGCCGAAAAGGCTTGCTGCGTTTCCTCGTCGAGGAGCGACTTATAGCCCATTACCAAGGCCGAAGCAATGGCCAAATTCTGGTCGCGCACACCCGATTGGTACAAAAACTTGGTTAAACTATTTCGGAGTTTAAAAGCGAAGCTTCTTATCAAAGTTTGTTCTCTGGTTATGAGGCTCCAGCTGTCAACCGAAACATACGCTGTTCGGAAAATGCCCCTTTTGGCCAGGTACGAAGCATAATCGAAATCGTTGGGATTCTTAGGTTTATCGATAGCATTTAAACGGGTTTTTACCGCCAGTACCGAACCATACTCGAGATTATGGGCAGCCGAATCGGATAAACTAAAATATAAAATTACCTTTTCGTCAACTCTTCCCCAATGCCTGCCCATTTTAATCTGTTGCAACTGGGCAATGGCCCGCACCGACGACTTCCTTACCTCGGAGGGTTCATTTAACCGAATAATGCACTCAACAGGTTCGGAAGCGTTAATGCTGCTTTCGGCTGGGAAAAAAGAGGTGAAGGTACCTCCCAGTAGTACTATTAAAATATTAAGAGCCAAACCCGAAACCCAACGGTAAGGCCAACCAGTAATAAAAAGCAGAACCAGAATGTATACAATAAAAGAAACGATGGAAAAAGCCAACCAAAACTCGAAACGAAACTGATTGATGGGAGAAAGAGCCAGCAATATACCTGTTACAAAGGGAAGCAGTAACCGAACAAAAGGAACCTGTCCTAAACTGGGCATTTGCTGCATACCTTATTATTTGTTTTTTAAAACTAAGAAAAGAGAGGGAAATATCCAATACGTTCAGAGGGAATAAGCAATATCCATTAGTTTAATTCTAAAACTGACAAAGAATTGCAACAACTTTATTAAAGCAAAACAAAAAAAGGGTGGCCTAGGCCACCCTTTAATTTAGTGTTATAACGAATTAGCGCTTTACCATTTTCCTTACCGATTTCTCGCCGTTGGAGTTTTCGAGGGTAATCAGGTAAACTCCCATTGGAAGTTTTTCGGTTGCAACTTCGAGACGACTATTTCCGCTGTTAACAATCGATACCAGCTGCTGACCAATTAAATTGGTAATGCTAATGGTCGAAACGGTTTCAATATTCTCAATGGTAATTGAGTTAGTAAACGGATTGGGGTAAGCCGAAATGGCTGTTTTCCAATCGGTGCCCGAAATGGAGGTGAACAACGAAACATCGGCTGCCGAACGGGGAAGAATTTTTTGCTCGTTGAAGGCATAGTAAACTACTCCGGTAATATTGTAAGCAATTCCCTGTGTAAAGGTGTGCTTGTAAATATCGTCGTCGATTAGAATTTGACCCGAACCATCGTTTACCGAAGCCATACCGAAACCTGCGTTTGCGTTGGTGCAGTTTGCATTTATTACACGTACCAGAACACCCTCCCACTTCTCGGTATTGGCATCGAGAGTTGTAGTTACCGAAGGAGCCGGTAATGCATTTCCTGTTGAAAGTACAACCGTTTCGGCTGTTACCGAGTTAATTTCGGTATTGTTATATTGCTCCTTAACAGTTCCCTTAATGCGAACCCTGTCGCCAACGTTGGGGCGATTGGTGGTGCTGGTGTTGAATACGCGGATTCCGTTCCAGGCTCCTTCACCATCCTGCAAGAAATAACCCTTGTAAACCTGCGAAGAAGGGCTACCCTCCCAGGCATAATGCCATGCGGTTACAATGCCCGAAGTAAACACCGACTGATCCTTAAAGGGGCTGTCGGCTGGCGAAGCGGTAGTGTACTGAATATTGTAAATTGGGGTTAAAACTGGATCGTTAACCGTTACCGTAACAGTCCAAACTTTGGGTGTTCCATTCTGTGCGGTTACAGTGTACTGTACGGGTGCCGAGAAGTTTTGCGAAGCCCCCGAAGCGGGTACTATACCGGCAAACGGCGAAACGGTAATGGTTGGTGCCAACGAGGTTAAGCTGGTTCCGTAAACCACCGAAATGCTAACGGTTGCCAGGGTGGAGTTAATTACTGCCGGGGCAGCCTGGGCTGCAAGGCTGAAGGTAACAATTTCGGCAGCGCTGCTGGCCGGAAGTACGGTAACGTTAACAGTCCACTCCTTTGTTGTGGTAGTGTTCTCAGCGGTAACTGTGTACACCACAGGGTTTGTAAAGTTTTGGGCAACCCCCGAAGCGGGATTTATGGTTGCACCGTTCGATATAACTATGGTTGGTACAATGCTGGTAATGCTGGTACCGAAAAGCACCTCGGCAGTTACCGTTCTTGCTTCAGAATCGATAACGGCGCTACCGGCCATATTGGGAAGCGTAAAGTTGATAATTTCTGCTTCACTGCTGGCGTTGCTGCTTATGGTTACCTTGTAATGCTTAATGGTTTCACCATCTTCGGCAGTTACTGTAACTACAACAACATCGTTGTGAGCAAAGGTTTGGCTGGCCAGGTTGGCCTCCGCAACAACGGCTCCGTTGAACTTAACCACGCGGGTGGCAAAAGCATGGGTTGGAGTGGCAATAATACCTTCGAAACCAACAGGGTTTGGTACAAACAGCGTGGCACCCGGATCGGTTTCGGGGTTGTTCACCTCAACGCCCACCATATTTACGGTTTCAACACCGCCCAGTTTAAAGGTAGCAAGGGTTGCATCGGTTCCAACAAAAGTAAAATCGGAAAGGTTACGCGAAACCAAACGGTAACCCGCAGGAAATTCAGTTGTTCCAGCGGTACTATAGTTAACAAACGCTACCAGATGCTTTAGCGTTTTCTGGGGAATAGGCTGCCCAACATAATTCGATTCGGAAAACGCAGTACGGAATACAGAAGCACCCGATGGGTCAGTAATATTATAGTTAGTTGCAATTGCAAAATTGCCTGAGCCAACAAAAGCCACATTGGGAATTCGAACCAGCTTGGCCTGATCGTTTTGAGTAAGCGTAGCCAAAGTTTTGTTGACAATAGTTATGGCATTACCTGTTGAGGAAGGAGCACCCGGATTTTGAACCGGTATAAACTGAAGCATACCCTCGAATAAACTTAGTTTACCAATTAAACCCGTAATTCCATCGCCTGCTATGTAGGGTGAAGAAATAATGCCTGTTGGATCGTCGATAAGGATTGAGGCAGTAGCATCCTGAATGTACTTTTGCCCACGGGCAACACGAGCGTAGGCAACAACGGCTTGGGAAGTTAAACGGTAAACGGTGGCATTATCGGAATCGTAGCTGCGCAGCTCGGCAATTGACGAGGCTGTGAAATCGGGGTCGTTGAAGGTATAAACGGCAGTAGCAATGGCGCTGGGTTCGATACCCACCTTATAGCCGCGGGCCTTGAGCGTGGTAGTGCTCGAAATGGCAATGGGGCCCTGGTACAGGGTTGAACTTTGGGTAGGCTCATCGCCATTAAGAGTATAGTAAATAGCTGCACTATCGGTAGCAGTTGAAATGGCAACATTTACAGTAAATGGGTTGTAGTAAGAGCTAGTTCCGGGTGTAACACTTAAAGTACCAACCTGAGTTGTAGCTGCCGACCACTGAAACGAGAAATCATCGATTGATAAACCATGATCATTCCCTGAATGATTTGGATCGTCCCAGCGGAACATAATATACTCACCTACTCCCAAATCAATTCCGGCCAATTCAACCTGATTAAAAACCACCTGGTTTGCTGAAGTATTGCCATTGAGAGCACCAGCAGTTGTTGTGAACTTAGGACTTGTAAAGTCTAGGCTAGAAAATGCTATCCAGTTAGTTTGGATATTTGGGGTAAGGTCGGATATGGCTGTAGAAGATTTCTTGTACCAGAATGTAACTGTCTGAGGTACTGGAGTAGTATTGCCTCCATCGCGCCACTGCTCGCCTACATACGAAATTTTCATTACCTCAATGGAACTGCCGGTTGTGTTTTGAAACTGAACACCCCAGGCTAAATTTCCGGTACCACTCGAACCTACTGAACCCATAGCCCTATCAGTACTAGTGCCAGTGCCAAATGACCATCTGGCTCCTGTATTAGAACTTCCATCACCACCAGAATAGGTTGTTGAGGCTACTGTTCGTTGCCAATACCAACCTGAAAGAGTTGAATTATCTGCCCAAGGGTTGGTTGTTCCCGAAGCAGCCAGCGTATTGAAGTTCTGCGTGTAAGTACCGCTTGGTTGTGTTAAAAGAACCTGAGAGTTTGCCAACCCTGCAGCCCCCATAAGGCAGAATGTAAAAAGTAATGTTTTAAGTAAATTTCCGTTTCTCATAGTCTGTGTATTTAATTAATAATGTGCAAATTAACTCACCTGTTGTGTTTAAAAAAATTGAGGAAAATGGGTTACAATATAGGGTAAAAAAAGGGGAAGGACAAGTTTTTGGAGGGAAATATGGTTGATTGTTGATTGTTGCTCGCCCTGAGGCTCCGTTGCCCTGAGGCTCTCGA
>JBBIRB010000059.1:0-13979 GCA_037442025.1 Bacteroidales bacterium
TAAAGTATTTAAACAGAGAAATACAAGTTTGAATAAGGTTTCTGTATGTTTTATTTATTGTGATAGGGTTTTAACAACAAATTGCAGCAGACTGTCGGCTGCCAGAAGGCAACCGAGATTAGCAGGTTAGGCAAACTTTGAAATAGATAAAAGTATTGATAAATAAAAGGGGCCAATTACACGACCCCTTAACACATAGAAAATAATATTGTTTGCTGGTTTGTGCAGCTAGTTCTGATTTAGCTATTGATTACTTGAAGCATTGCATCGATATTCATTGTACTTAATATGTTCTTTCCTTCTGGAGTATATAAGTAATCGATTTTATGTTGGTAATGCTTTTCCACATTTCCACGAACAACCTTAAGCGTACTATTTATCATTCCATTTTGTTCTGTAAACGGCTCTTCTAGTACTGCAAAAGTACTTGGTAGCCAACGGTCGGGAAATTGGTTTGCAAATTCACCACCCATTTTAAATTTCGAAATATCGTTTGTAATTAAATTAATAGCGTCATTGGCAATATTCATCGATGGAACATCTCTCAATGTACGCTTTATGGCCTCTTTAGATGGAACAATTAATGCAATAGTATACGTATTCTGGTTATTGTAAAGAATGATTTGTTCAATATACTTGGAATGCTGAATTAAGGCTTCTTCAATTCCTTCAGGGCTATACTTTTCACCATCGCTTCCAATTAGTAAACTTTTAAAGCGGCCTAAAACATAAAGAAAACCATCCGAATCCATATATCCCATATCACCTGTGTGAAGCCATCCATTCTTTAAGGTTTCGCTGGTCGACTTTTCATTTTTCCAATACCCCTGCATTACATTTTCTCCTTGAATAACAATTTCTCCTTTTTGACCGGTTGGCAGAGAATTACCCTTATCGTCGCATATTTTCAATTCAAGAGGGGTTACCAAATAACCTGAAGAGCCTAATTTATGCTTTTTAAGTGAGTTAGAACTAATTATGGGAGTGGCTTCTGATAGGCCATACCCCTGAAACATTGGAATGCCAATAGCATAGAAGAAACGTTGCAATTCGATATCGAGTAACGCACCTCCACCTATAAAAAATTGCATTTCCCCTCCAAAAACATTGCGAATTTTGGAGAATAGAATTTTGTCGTATAACAAAAGTAAAGGCTTGTATAGAATTGACAGCCCTTTGGCTTTATTGAAGCCTTCCTTATTGTATTTGTAGGATAGATTTAATGCATTTTTAAAAAGAAATTCAGTAAACTTCCCTTTGGCTCTAATTCCGGTTTCAATATTCTTTTTGAAATTTTTTGCAAGGGCTGGTACACTTAACATAACATGGGGTTTCAGCTCTTTTATGTTGATAGGTATATTTTTAAGAGTGTCCATGGGGGTTTTGCCCTGCTGCACCATTCCAATACTAGCCCCCATGGCCATAAAAGAGTAAAGGCCAGCTACATGGGCAAAGCAGTGGTCGAGTGGTAAAATAATAAGTGTCCTGAAATAAGAAGGGACATCCATTAGGGTAAGTGCTTGTTCAACGTTAGCTGTGTAATTTCTGTGGGATAGTATTACGCCTTTGGGATCGGCAGTAGTACCTGATGTGTAACTTATTGTTGCATAGTCATTAGGTCCAATTGCTTGGTATGCTTCAACCAAATCATTGTAGTTAGTAATTAGAAACTGTTTTCCTTTTTCAATAAGAGTTGAAATATGAATTTCATTTTCTGAAAAATTCATTTTTTGGTCAAGGTATACAATTAATTTCAGGTTAGGTAATTTAGCTTGTAAATCCTTAATTTTGTGAGCCTGGCTTGCAGATACGAATAAAAGTTTGGTTTCTGAATGCTCAAGACGGAAGTAGAGGTCGGGCCCATCGAGTTTTATCGATAGGGGAACATTAACCGCCCCTGTGTAAAGAATGGCCAGTTCAGTTATTACCCAATATTTTCTACCTTCGGAAAGGAGGGCAACTTTATCGTGTTTTTTAATGCCTATACTCAGAAGACCTGCTGCTAACTCGTATACTTCTTTTTGTGTTTCAGAGAAATTTGTTGCTTTGTAACTTTCATGGTCTTTTTCCCATATATAGGGATTGTCGGAAAATTTTTTGACGCTCCCTTCAAAAAGGTTAATGATTGTTTTCATGCTTTATGATATTGTTTTTCAAAGTTTAGAATTATCCAAAACAAGGGCGAAAATGTTAATTGAGAACTGTGAATTTAGAAAACCAAATTTAAAAAACTTAATTTAAATACCAACATGAACCAGAATGTATGGCGAGTCATCGGGTAATTTGTGAATAGTGAGAAATTATTTTACGATAGACATTTACTATATAATTGAAAAACAATAACATACAATATTTATATGATGCAGTTTTTATGAATATCTAATATTTATTGCTCTTGGTTTTGTTTTATGAGAAAAAAATTAAGAAATTTGGTTTAAGAAACTAACCCTAAAATGTATGAAGAAACTAATTATTCCCATTGTTTTATCGGCAGTTGTAATGTCGAGTTGTCAATTTTTTGAAAATATTTTCAAGAAAAAGACTGTAGTAGATACCCTAGCTGTATGGGAGGCTAAGCAAGATAGTATTAAAAGGGTTGAAATGCAAAAGGCTAAGCTTATTGAAGAGGCGCGACTGGCAAAGGAAAAAGCAATTCAGGATTCGCTACGCAGGCTTCAGGAGAATAAATTCCATGTGATTATAGGTAGTTTTAAAGTTCCGACCAATGCCGATGGTTATCAGCAAGCTGTTGCCTCGTTGGGCTTTAATAATCCTAGAATAGTTGAATCGAAAAATGGATTCCGAATGGTTTCTGTAGCAGCATTTGATACTTATGGGAAAGCTTTTACAGAAATTAAGAGGATTAATCAGGGAAGAGAGGAGCCCATTGAACTTTGGGTTTTTGAAGCGCAATTTTAGCGCACTATAAGGGCTGAAACTTAATTGCTAAGTCATTTTTAATATAATTTGAATAGCAATACGTACCCAGTGTACTATTGCTATTTTTATTTCATCATTTAATACTAACTAATAATATGACACAGGAAGTTAAAAATTTACTAAGTGAATCGAAAACCGCAAGATGGGTTGCTCTTGGTTTAATTTCACTAACAATGTTTTTTGCCTACTTCTTCATCGATGTGGTAGCTCCACTTCAAACGTTGCTTGAAGCAAATTATAAGTGGACTCCAGAAGTATATGGTATGCTTGGTGGATCAGAATTCTTTTTAAATGTTTTTGCTTTTTTCTTAATTCTTTCGGGAATTATCCTCGATAAGATGGGAATCCGATTTACTCTTATAACATCGGCATTAGCCATGGTTATTGGAGGTGGAATTAAATTCTATGCTCTTACCGAAGGTTTCAACGGTACTCCACTTGCCAATTGGTTAGATTCATTCATTACATGGGTCCCCGCTTCGGCAAAACTAGCGTTTTTTGGCTTTGCTATTTTTGGCATTGGGGTTGAGATGGCAGGAATAACCGTTTCAAAAACTATTGTAAAGTGGTTTAGAGGGAAGGAAATGGCATTAGCAATGGGTCTTGAAATGGCAATTGCTAGGTTGGGTGTATTTGCTGTTTTTAGGTTAACTCCCATTTTCGCTGAAAATGGTGGTGTTTCAAATTCTGTTTTCTGGGGATTGGCCTTCCTATGTATTGGTTTTATCACGTTTTTTATTTATACTTTCATGGATAGGAAACTTGACAAACAGCTAGGAGATAGTGCTGTTACAAGTCCTGAAGATGAATTTAAAATCAGCGACATTAAGAAGATTTTTACTAATCCAGGATTTTTATCCATAGCTGCTCTTTGCGTTCTTTTCTATTCAGCAATATTCCCATTTCAAAAGTTTGCAACCGATATGCTTGCTTCGAAGTTGAATCTAGATATTAAGACCGCTGCGGCATATTTTTCCTATTTTCCTATTGGCGCCATGATTTTAACACCTTTTATTGGCTATTTTCTCGATGTTAAGGGTAAAGGAGCATCGTTAATGATGTATGGCGCTATATTACTTACCGTTTCTCACTTAATTTTTGCTTTGGTCCCAGCAGAAAGTTTCAATGTGCCAATAGCTATCATAACAATCATTGTATTGGGTACCGCTTTTTCGCTAGTTCCAGCATCCATGTGGCCTTCAATACCTAAGATAGTTGAAGACAGGTACCTTGGATCTGCTTATGGAAGTATTTTCTGGGTTCAGAATATTGGGTTACTTAGTGTTCCAATTCTTATAGGATGGTCACTCAATGCATCAAATCCTGGGGTTTCTGAGCAAATACTCGCAGGAGTTGAAGGGGCAAAATATGACTATACCGTGCCCGAACTTATTTTTGCGAGTTTTGGGGTTCTAGCTTTTATATTAAGTTTTATTCTGAAATACTACGATCGTAAAAAGGGTTATGGTCTTGAGTTACCAAATAAGAAGAAGTAATAAATTGTATTCAATTTAAAAAGGCTAGGTGTTACCTAGCTTTTTTTGTTATTATCGGAAGGAAGCACCAATTTTAAATTGGAACGATACAGGATGAACACCACTTGTTGTTCCTTCAATTCTCTTCAAATTATACTTAAAAGTAGGCTCGAAAAGAAGATTGAAGTTTTTTGAAACCGGATAAGAATATTCGAGCGATGCCTGAAGGGAATATGTAAACTTATCGGATACCTCTGTTTTTCCTTTTATATTTCCAATATCGCTAAATATATTGAAACGATTGCCTATAAGAACACCAGGAGCGAATCCAACTTTTGCGCATATGTTTCGAAATCCTAGTTTACTGGCATTAACAGATAGTACCATAGGTAGTTCGATGTAGTACAATTGTTGCTCAATTGCTGCTCTTGAATGCTGAAAGTTTTTTTCTGGAATTTCGATTATATTCAAATAGTTATCGTAGTTTGTTATGGCAAAGTGGGGGCTTTTTAGGCAAATGTTACCATAGGGCGACTTTGCCCTTACCGTTTCTAACATTTTATCGGATGCTGTACTATAAATAACATAAACATTGTTGGTTCTAAGACCCACGGGATTGAATGCCAATCCAGATTGTACGGATAACCATTTATTTATTTTCCTTTTAGCAAGTATCTCTGCAGAGAATTGCCAAGTGCCATTGGATTCGGATTTGGTTATGTCGTTTTTAATCGAAAGTTGATTATAACTAGGAGCAACTGTTGTGCTAATGCTCCACAAGCTGTTGCTACTTTTTTTCAGATTAATCTTTGTTTTTGTTGAGTATAAAGAATTTTGATTAGTTGGTAAAAAACTTACGCGAGATTGATTATTTGGAGTTAATTGGGTTGTATTGCGGAGGCTTAAAAGTTGAATACTGGTTTTTTCGGAGTTTATTTTTGATAATTCAACTTCGCTTAGACTTTGGTTACTTTGCGATGCATTAATTTTAGGTAAATCTTGAATTGGTTCATAGTTTGCGCTTAACGATTCGCTCAAATGTTTCTCGTTTAAATTGATTAAACCCTGACTCAAATCTTGTGCAGGGATAAAGGATAGATTTAGGAAGTAATATGCACCAAAGGAGAAAAGGATGGTAACGCTAGCAGCTATAGAAAACTTAATTGCAGAAATTCTCCTTTGTACAATTTTTTTTCCTTGCAACCGATTTTCTATGTAAAACCATGCTTCAGCAGGAGGTTTATATAACCCCTGTGCTAGTTTACTTACATACTCCTCAAAATTTGTTGGTTCAAAATACATGCTGTAAATCGATTTCCTGTAACGATTCTAATTTTTTTCTGAGTATGGCCTTAGCCCGGCTATAGTTTGATTTACTAGTCGATTCAGTTATTTTAAGCAACTCTCCAATTTCGGCATGCGAATAACCTTCGAGAGCATAAAGATTAAAAACAATCCTATATTGCTCTGGCAGTAAGGCAACTAAAGAGAGTAAGAAGTTGTAATCTGATTGGTGGTAATCTTCGAGAATAGGCTGGGCTTTGAGGGTGGAAATGTCAATAATGCTATTTTCGTTTTTTTTACGAATGTATTCTAAGGCAGTATTCACAATAATTTTTCGTATCCATCCCTCAATTGAACCCTTAAAATTAAATGAATGGATATTATTAAACACCTTAATGAAACCATCCTGAAGAATGTCCTGAGCGAGGTTATAATTGGGTGCATAACGCAAGCAAACTCCGAACATTTTTGGAGAGTAGGCTAAATAAACCGTATGCTGAGCCGATCGGTCGCCTTTCTGACACTTAATAATGGTTTCGTGCGAAAGCTCCATTTTGTCAATAAATATTTTTCGTATTCAAATATACTAATGATTAATTGGATTTCATTTTTTTTCAATTTTTTTTATTTAAACGCAACCTTTTCATTGAAATATACATCTTATATATGAAACTTTCTTGTGGTTTATTTAACAGCCTGTTCAAATTCACAAACTTGGCCTGAGAAAAGCAGCTCAGGCCATTTTTTTATTCTATACCAACCAAGTTTTCAATATACTTACACAATCGTCCAATAAAATTACCAGCATCAGGTATTACCTGCTGTATGCGGCTAGAGCCCAGTCATAATAATGCATATAGCAACCTTTGTCTTAGGCTGGGATTACTTTTTTTGTAGGGTATGATTTGTTTAAAATATAGGTAAATGTGATTCGAAAAAGTATAATTGTTGGAATTGCAAACAGCTCTGCTGTAAGGAATAAGGTAATATTATATTACATATATAGCAGCCAATTAGTTAAATGCAATGAAATGATTACTGAATAAATGCACGAGTGGGCTTATTTTTAACTATGGGTTGTAGCGCGATTCGTTTAAAATGCGTTGGTAATCTGTGGTTTCCATTAATTGGGGCAATTCAAATGATATATTCTTGTTCATAAACTGGTTTACAATCCGATATCCAAGCCATACCACCGACCTTCCCGGCGATTCATTAGGAAAGCCTTGAGTAAAGGGAGCATCGCCAATAAATTTTCGGATTGTAAAGGTTTCAGTGCTAAATAGTAGCTTATGCTCTATTAGGTAAGTCCACATGAATTTTTCGTTGCTTTTCAGAAACTTCATTTGATTTGGAGAAAAGCCAAACAGTAAACTATCGGGTTGTTCGGGGAGCATTTTTTTGGTGAAGTACATAAGCATCCCCTCGTAAATCATATTATTAAGTAAGTTGTCAATTGAGTCGTTAAAAGGGAATTCACCTAATGCGTAGGTTCGAATAAGGTCCGATGGAATTTTGTTTGGGTGCATATTGTATGTTAAATACTTGTGAATTCCTAAAAGGGGGTAAAATTCGCATTCGCGACCAAGGTACCTGTCGAACCCAATACCCAAGATGCTGTCGGCAAGTAGGACCGAATTGTTGAAACCCGATACAAACCCGTATACCCGCGGAATGGGTTTGTTTGGAAAATAGTAGTGAACCCTTTTAAAGGCATTGGTAAGGGTAGTATTCAAATCGTTTGTATTGGGGAATACCTGATCTACAGTTTTTTTCACTTCCACTACCATATTATCAGAGAGGAAACTGCTTAAGTAATCGTTAAAACCTTCGTCACCGGGCATTCCAATGCCAATTATGCCCTGAGAAAAGAGTTCAAAGAAATGTCCATATTTAGCATGTAAAGTATCTACGCTTTGGTTGCTTACGTTTTTTAATGAGAACAGATCGCTATCGAAGCGTTGAATAACAACATTAACGTCAATATCGTTCAGCGGTATACTGGGCTCATTGCTCCATTTACACGAGTTGGTAATAAGAATAAGTGCAATCGCAACCAATAAGTTAAATGTTCTCATTATTTAATTTTCAGTTTAGACAAATATAGAAAAAACAGGAAATTTTCGGAGGATCTTTTTAGTTTATGGGCACAAACTGAACGCTACCCGCTTTGAAAGAAATCCACACCATTTTGCCAATGGCAAGTTTCATTTTGAGTAGCGATTCATGGGTGATATTTACAATTACCTTAATCCCTATGTCAACAACCACCTCGTAACCGTAACGGTGGGGGTATATGTCGGTAATGTTTCCCTTAAAATTATTGAGTGCGCTGGTGTTTTGGGGCCCATCAGTTATGCTTACTGCGCTATCGGGAAAAAGAATGTACCCACTACCCGGTTTTTCTGCATAGAGGTAAATCATAAGGTTTTCCTTTACACGAGCCATCATCAAATTAGGCTCTTTTGATGGGCTAAGCGTTGCAGGAAAAAAATTACGAACCCCAACAAGTTTAGCAACAAAATTGGAAGAGGGCCTGTTAAAAACCTCTTCAGTGCTACCAATCTGTTCAATTTCACCATTACCCATAACCGCAATGGTGTGGCCTAAGGCAATGGCCTCTTCAAAATCGTGGGTTACATGAATTATAGTTTGTCCTTTTCTATTGAGATTTCGTAACATAGATCGAATCTCAGTGCGTTTCTCGGCATCTAAAGCCGACATGGGTTCATCGAGTAGGAGTATGCTCGGTTTGGTTGCCAGGGTTCGGGCTAAAGCTACCCGTTGCTGCTCTCCTCCAGAGAGCTTCTGAACATTCTGTTTAAGCAGGTGAACAATACCAAATTGTTCAGCCAGTTCATTAATTAGTCCATTCATTTCCTCCCGTTTCATTCCCTTGTTTCGGAGGGGAAAGGCAATGTTTTGCTGCACTGAAAAATGTGGGAATAGCTCAAAATTCTGGAAAACCAGACCAATATCCCGCTTCTGAATGGGTTGCTTGGTGATATTTCTATTGTTCAATTCAACATAACCTGAATCGGGATTTATGAGACCTGCTATTATTTCTAGGAGTATTGTTTTACCGGCTCCCGATGGGCCAAGTAGCATAAAATATTCGCCTGCATTTACCTGAAATGTTGCGTTGCGAACCGCAAATTTGCCCATCTGTTTCGAAACTCCTTGTACTTTAAGCATCGTTTTTCTCTTTTTTGGATGCAATTAGCCGCAGCAAGACAAAGGCTAGCAAACTGATTAGTATAAAAATAACTGCAACAGGCTGGGCATATTTTAACCCGAAAGTATTAAACCTGTCGAAAATAAGAACAGGAGTTACCATGGGGTGGTATGCAACAATTATAACTGCACCAAATTCGCTCATTCCTCGGGCAAACATCATAACCAAGCCCGAAACAATGCTTCGCCAAGCCAATGGAAGAGAAATTGAGAAAAATGTTCGTGTGGGCGATGCACCTAATGAAAGCGCTGCTTTTTCGAGCCTTTCGGGTACTGCTTCAAAACCAATTCGTGCCGAATTAATTAGAAAAGGAACACTAACAAAGGCCATGGCCAATCCGATTGCTATTGGGCTTCCAACTAGGTTAAGGCCCATTGAGTCGGCAATTCGTCCAAGTACCGAATCGCGACTAATAAAACCAAGGATTGCAATACCAGCCGCAGAATGCGGAATAACCACCGGAAGATCAACTATGCCTGTGACTATCTTTTTAAAAGGGAATTCTTTCCGTGCTAAAATGTATGCTAGGGGAATTGCAACAAGTGCAAAAAGAATTGAAGTTAATAGTGAAACCCATACGGTTAATCCAATCGACGATTGTACTTCTGTTTCCAATACGGTAGCAAACAATTCGTTAACCGTTGTGGCGAATAGCATCCCAAGCAGAGGTGCTACAATGAAAAGTAGCAGCAAGCCACTAAGAAAACTGAAAAGCGTATTAATTCCCAATCGTTTATTCTGCATACTTCAGAATATTTATGTTTTTTGTCAGAGAAGCCGGGGAGTATTGGGGTTGAAGCGTTGGCATACCCAATGCATTTAAGATTTCCGTTCCTTTGGGTCCTAAAATAAATTTTGCAAATTCTTCGGCAAGTTCTCTATTTTGAACATTATTAGGTATAGAGAAGCTATACACCATGGGTTCGCCAATCATCTCTACGGTGCTGGTGGGTTTCGACCCCTTTATGTTAACTCTGGATTGAGCATAGAATTCGGCATGTTCAATGTATCCTAGATTAATTTTCTTGGGTAGTTCAACAAATTTCATATGGTGTTGCAATGCAACTGATTTGTATATAAAAAGGTAGTCGATAGCTCCCGATTGAAGAAGAGCTAAAAGATCTACTTCTTTGGGGCGAATGAAACGCTTATCCTTTTTTATAACAGCTGAATAAAATCCGTTTAACTGGTAGTATTTTTCGGTTAATTGAAAAATCTGGAGGGTTCGATAGCCACATGGATCAGAATCGGGGTCGCTTCTTGCAAAGTATACACTTGGTTCCATAACAATTTTGAACCAATTAGTGCTATCAATAATGTTTGCATTTCTCGACTTGGGGGTATAGGCTATTACCATTTCATTACTAGCAAAAAGTACATTCCATTCTGCATAATGGGGGATAAGCAGCTTGTCGATTACTTTGTAATCGGCACTGGCAATTAGGTCGCAATTTCTATTGAGTTCAGTTATTTTTCTTGAACATTCAACGCTACCTGCAGCCTCGAGTAAAATGGTTACCTGTGGATGAGTTTTTTTAAAACTATCGGCAAGGGCCTTAAAAGGAGCAGAAAGACTGCCAGCATGGAAGATGGTTATTTGGTTCGAGTCGTTTTTAGAAGAACCACAGCCAATTATCGACAGTGTAATACAAATAATAAAGAATGGTTTCATTTTTCTTGTTATGAATTTTTTAACATATCGGTAGATAAAAAAATTATTCGTTCACTTTGGCCCAAAATTTTTTTGCCGAGTTGTGCATATTTTCATCAATTTCCTTCAGAAATTGCTTGTAAGCCTCAATTAAGTTAACCCCGTTGGTGTTGAGCAATGTTTGGCCGCCGATTTTTCCACCTCTCACTTTTGTAACAATGGGAAAACCCAAGCGTTGTTCCATTTCGCGAATACTTCCCCACGCTTTTCGGTAGCTGATATTGAGTTTGTGTGCCGCAAGGGTTAACGATTTGGTTTCTTCAATTGCCAAAAGCAATTCGAACTTGCCATCACCTACAATGTCCTTGCCTTCAATGTTTTCGAGCCAAACATTGTATTTAAGAAAAATATCGTAGTATTTGCTACCCTTGCGTCCTGCCATTATTGTGTTGCTTAATTAATGCAAAAATAGGATTTAAACCTATTGAATAAGCCATTCTTAAAAAAAAAACCTTGCATTTCATGCGAGGTTTCCCATTCAATTTATAGTGCTTACTTTTTATTACATTTGCAAATCAATGTTAAAGTAAATGAGTTCGAACGAAATAATAATCCTCATTTCAATTGGTCTTTTTACTGGCTTGGTTAGCGGTACTTTAGGTTTAGGTGGTGGAATTGTAATAATACCCGCCTTGGTGTTCTTCCTTGGGTTAACCCAGCATCAGGCGCAGGGAACTAGTTTAGCCATTTTGCTTTTTCCAATAGGAATACTTGGGTTTTATAATTACTATAAGGCAGGTTACGTAAATATGAAGTATACCCTTATTATTGTATTAGCATTTGTAATTGGTAGCTATTTCGGATCGTTGCTATCGATTAATCTTCCCGATAAAATTCTACGAAAAGTATTTGGCATAGGAGTTTTCCTCATATCTCTTAAAATGATTTTTGGGAGGTAACACATGATTTCTATTCCTAATATCAATGCCCTTGTGGCAAAAGCGCAGCTACAAGCTGAGTTACTCTACCGAGACTTTCATGCCAATCCCGAACTTTCGATGCAAGAGCATGAAACTGCACAGAGGATATGCAGGGCCCTCGATCAAATGGGAATTGAATACCAAGATTCAATTGGTAAAACAGGAATAATTGCAATTATTCGCGGGAGTCAAAATGGTCCCACTATTGGTATTCGTGCCGAAATGGATGCTTTACCCATCGACGAGAAAACCGGTGTTGAGTTTGCAAGCAAAAAAAAAGGGGTTATGCATGCCTGTGGGCACGATTTTCATATGGCGAATCTGTTAGCAACGGCAAGCATTCTGAATGAATTGAAGCAACATTTATTGGGGAATGTGCTTCTTATTTTCCAACCATCTGAAGAGCAGCTGCCCGGCGGTGCGCTTAGTATTATGCAGTCCGATGCCTTTATGAATAATAAGCCCGACATTATGCTGGGCTTGCACGTACTTCCCGAGTTGGATTCGGGCCAAGTGGGTTTTCGCGCCGGTGCATATATGGCTTCTGGCGATGAGTTGCACATTACGGTAAAAGGTAAAGGAGGACATGGGGCATTGCGTCAAAAGATTATTGACCCAGTTTTAATGGCCTCGAAGCTTGTAATTCAGTTTCAAAACATAGCATCGGTAGGAGAGAGGAAGGGTTTTCCCACTGTGCTTTCAATAGGTAGGTTCATTGCCCTTGGGGCAACCAATGTGATTCCAAACCAAGTTGAACTTCAAGGAACTTTCCGAACCATGGGCCAAGCATGGCGGGAAGAAGCACATGAACTAATGAAAAAAATCGCGAATCAGATTGCATTCGAGGATAAAGGCGACATTGAGGTGAACATTGTAAAGGGTTACCCCTATGTGTACAACCATGAAGCACTTACCGAACAATTTAAGAGTGTAGCAATTGAGTTGTTGGGACCTCAGAATGTTGTTGATTTACCCTTACGTATGACTACCGACGACTTTGCATATTACTCTTTAAGCATACCTTCGGTTTATTTCAGAATTGGTGTTGGAGGAACTAATGCTTCTGGAGGTTTACATTCTGACTCGTTTCTTCCGAATTTGCATGCTTTTGCAACCTCAATACCCCTGCTTGCATGGCTAGTTATAACACTATCAAAGGCTGCAAAGAAATTGTAGTATTTATAACCGTTTTAAATTTCTACAAAAATTCTATTTTTATTTCTCAATTAAAGAATTGAGTATATTTTTGTAATCGCATTCATGAATGAAGTTAAACTAAAAATTTTTTCAAATGGCTTACGTAATTAACGACGATTGCACCGCTTGCGGAACCTGCATCGATGAGTGTCCTGTTGAGGCAATAACTGAGGGCGATATCTATAAGATTGATCCAGAAGTTTGCACCGATTGCGGTTCTTGCGCCGATGTTTGCCCAGTTGAGGCTATACATCCTGCATAGTTGTGAAGTGAAAGAAATGAAAACCCAGACGATTGTCTGGGTTTTTTTATAGCACCGGTTTCCAAGAATTTTGCGACTGATGGGTGCGATAATGCTTGAGCAGATCAAAACAACTGCATTTCGATTTCACGTTTAAGCCGAGTAGCTGAGCTAATTTAAAAGCCTCCTCTTCAACGGGCTTGCGTTGGAAGTGGTTGGGGTGCGCAAAGTTCAAATATTTAAGTAGTTTGAAAGCATCGAACCATAAAAAGAATCGCTTTTGAAACGATTCTGGTGAGGATGTGTTGCTGCGTATTTCTTCGAATTTGCTCTCGATATGGTTATCGAGTAAATACAAGGCCAGTGAGGGTTCGGTTTCTGAAAGGAATAGGTTGATATCAACTTTAGAATCGAATAGGTCACGGCTGGATTTTATGAAGCTACGAAGACCTTCCCAGGCTTCCATGCAATAGGTTGTGTAGGGCATAAAATTATGTTCTATCATTTTGCTAATGGCATGGCCGGTTCCAAAAGGTACCCTATCCGATGGACGAGGGGATGGGTAAATGCAGGTTGAATTCAGCTCGCGAAACCCGCCATGCGGAATAATTTTCTGAAGAAAATAGAAATCCTCACCCGCTTTTCGGCGATTCATTCCCCCAACTCGAATGTAAGCGGCAGTGCTACATGCCATGCTCGAGCCAATGGTGTGGAACGCGTGGGGATGGTTTAAATAGCGGCAGGCTTCAATATAGTATCGTAGGTGGAGCTCGTATTTGGCAATACCTTCGTATATGTTATCCGAAAACCTACTCCCCTCTAGAGGATGCTCATAATGAACAGAACAAGCTGCAGTTTTAGGAAACTTAATCCACAGTTTTTCAAGTTCAACCAAGTAATTGGGGGCGCAAGTGGCATCGGCATCGAAGCAAGCAATAATTCCATTGTACTTTTTTATTTTTGAAAATCGAAAGGC
>JBBIRB010000060.1:0-12093 GCA_037442025.1 Bacteroidales bacterium
CTTCCGACTTCCGTCTTCCGACTTCCGTCTTCCGACTTCTGTCTTCCGACTTCCGCCTTCCGACTTCCGCCTTCCGTCTTCCGACTTCCGTCTTCAATAACTAAATAACTCATTAACTCAATTACTCATTCCCCTACAAAAGCTCATGTTGCGCTTTGCGTTCTTGTTTTCGGCTCCCTACTTCGCATTGCAAGCCGCAGTAACGGTTTTTCAGTTCGCAGTCGCACTTACGGAATACTTTTCCAATTATTTCTTCCTGTTCCTGCGCATGTAATTTACTTAATCCCACGGCAGGACTACCACTGGCGTTACGCGATACGAGTTCGACAGGTACTGTGGTGAACTGATCGCGAACGAAGTTCCAGGCACCCATATTGCGCGGTTCCTCCTGAACCCATAGCCATTTTATGGCACTGGGGTATTGTTTAAGCACTTCCTGAACTTGCTTTTGCGGAAATGGGTAAAGCTGCTCAATTCGAATAATTGCAAGGTCGCGGGCTTCGAGTTCGTTTTTGCGTTGAAGCAGGTCGTAGTATATTTTTCCGGTACAGAAAACTACCCTTAAAACGCTTTTATTGTCGACATTGGAGTCGTCAATAACCTCACGGAATGTGGTACCTTCGAGCAGTTCGTTGGTTCCCGATATGCACTGCGGATGGCGCAGAATGCTTTTGGGAGTAAAAACCACAAGCGGCGTACGAAAGTCACGTAAAACCTGACGCCTTAATGCGTGAAAGAAATTGGCAGGAGTGGTTATATTGGCAATTTGCATGTTGTTGCGGGCGGCAAGGGTTAAAAACCGTTCCATGCGTGCGCTCGAATGTTCTGGGCCCTGTCCCTCGAAGCCGTGTGGTAAAAGTAGCGTTAGCCCCGACATGAGTCCCCATTTGTCCTCGGCTGAACTGAGATACTGGTCGATGATTACCTGAGCCACATTGTGAAAATCGCCAAATTGGGCCTCCCAAATGGTTAGTCCGTTGGGCATTCCCAATGAGTAGCCGTACTCGAATCCCATTACTCCATACTCCGAAAGGAGGCTGTTGAATACATGAAATGGAGCCTGATTAGTGCTAATATTTTTTAGAGGATAGTATTTCTCCTCAGAATTTTTTATTGAATATGCCGAATGGCGGTGCGAGAAGGTTCCCCGTTCGCAATCCTGTCCGCTCAATCGAACCGAATGCCCCTGCTCCAGAAGTGTTCCGTAGGCCAAGAGTTCAGCCATGGCCCAATCGACCTGCCCCGAACTAATCAATGCGCCTCTGTCCTCAACAAGTTTCACAAGTTTCTTAAAAAACTCCTTATTTTCGGGAAGTGTGGTTAGCGATTTGGCTAATTTTGAGAGTGTTTTAGGATCGACGCCTGTGGGTGGAGATTGCTCAAAATCGGGTTGGGTTGAATAGCGGTACTTTTTCCAAATATCGGGCAGAAAGCGGACAATTTTAACCTTTTTCATCTGCTGTGCCAATTCGTATTTCTGCTCCATAACCGAGTTAATGTCGGCTACAGTTTTCTTTGCGAATTCCTCGTCAATTAGCCCCTGCGAAATAAGTTGTTTCGAATATAATTCCCTAACCGAAGGGTGATTGGCAATGGCATCGTAAAGGGTTGGCTGGGTAAAACGGGGTTCGTCGCCCTCGTTGTGGCCATAGCGCCGGTACCCCAGAATGTCGATAAAAACGTCGGTATGAAAGGTTTGACGATACTCAATGGCCAGTCGGATGGTATGTATTAGCGCCTCTGGGTCGTCGGCATTCACATGGAAAATGGGCGATTTGGTAACCTTGCCAATATCGGTACAGTAAGTGCTGCTTCGCGCATCGAGGTAATTGGTGGTGAAACCCACCTGGTTATTGGTTACCAAATGTATGGTTCCGCCCGTTTTATATCCATCGAGCTGCGACATCTGAATGGTTTCGTACACAACACCCTGACCGGCAATGGCGGCATCGCCATGAATAATAACGGGTATGGTACGTTTAAAGTCGCTTTTGCAATAGTTTTCGGTAAGCGCACGGGCTAAACCAACCGCAACAGGGCCAACCGTTTCGAGGTGCGATGGGTTAGGTACAAGGTTTAACCTAACCCCCTTGCCGCTATGGGTTTTTACTTTATTGTTGAATCCTAGGTGGTACTTTACATCGCCCAGCGCGCCGTCGTCCTCGTAGCCTTCGGCTAAAAATTCGTTGAAAAGGCTTTCCCACGGTTTATGCATTATATTGGCTAAAACGTTAAGCCTTCCGCGGTGCGCCATGCCAATAACCACCTCCTCAACACCCAATTGAGCGCCATGCTCAATAAGGGCATCCATGGCAGGAATTAGCGCCTCAATACCTTCGAGCGAGAAACGTTTCTGTCCAACAAATTTACGGTGTATAAACTGTTCGAAACCAACAGCCAGGCTTATATGATGAAAGAAATGCTTTTTTTCGTCGGGGCTAAACGATGTTGAGTTTTTCGACGCTTCGATACGTTTCTGAAGCCATTCAACTACCTCGGGGTCGCGTATGTACATGTACTCGGCACCAATCGACTGGCAGTATGTTGCCTGCAGGTGCGCAACAATATCGCGCAGTTTGGCCTTGCCAATACCAATCTGTTTGCCTGCTTCAAATTCCATGTCGAGCTGCTGCTCGCTTAACCCAAAGTTTACCAAATCGAGGGTAGGGGAGTACTTGCGGCGGATGCGAACGGGATTGGTTTTTGTAAACAGGTGGCCGCGCTTCCGGTAGGCATCAATAAGGTTTAGGACCTTAAATTCGGTATCGAGGTTCTCGTCGAACGAGCGATTGTAGTTGGCCAGTGCAAAATCGAACCCTTTAAAAAACTGCTGCCAATCGTTGCTTACAGCATTGGGGTTTGTAAGGTAGTCTTTATAAATATTTTCGAGAGTTTGCGGGTCAATATTGCTAAGGTAGCTGTGCTTGTCCATAGTTCGTTTAAGGGCTCAAAAATTTGTTTAAGCAAATTATTACATTTTTCAGAGTTCAACAACTAAAACGATTGAATGTTTTGTTGTGAAACAACTTTATAAGTCACATTCAAATAATAATCAATATAAGGATTTTGAATTCGATTTATTTTAAGAAATTTTTCTTAGAATAAGTCAGAATATATATCTTTGCAAACGATTACAAAAATATAAATAGTTACTAATTTTAATTACATTAAGTTTATGAAACTACTAAAAATTAAACAATCATTACTTTTATTTATTACAATTTTATTATTTTCATGCGAAAATAAACAATACGAAACAAAAATCTTTGATGACTCTTCATTTAATATTAAAGAAGGAAGGTTAGTTTTTCATAAATCAACTGATTTCTCGTTACTTTTTAATCAGTTGAAACAAGATTCTTTTTTGTTTAACGATTTTCAAACGACATTAAGTAAAAATGGGTTTTATAATTCAGTTAAAAACATTAGAAATGAACAAGAAGAAAACCAATTAGTTACTGATAATGTTTTTGCAAGCATGTTAAATGATAGATTGGAGATAGAGGTTGAAGGTACTGTTTTTAAAGTGACACCATATGGTACTTTTGCCTTTTTGCCAGAAAAGCAAGAAAGAGTATATGAATTAATTGATTCTATTGATTATGGTTACTCTTGTGGTGAGTCAATAATTTCAGAGTATTTTTTTCTAGTTGAAGATGGAATATTAAGATATGACACTTTTGGTGAAGTTCGAGATAATACTGTTGATATTCATTATGATTTAAATAATTCGCCTTTTGTAGGTAATTTGTATGAAGATATACAAACATATTACATTGAAAAAAGACATACAATAGTCGGTTCTTTCTTACAAAATACATTCGGTTATAGTAAAACGGTTAACAGGGAGTTTTCATCAAACAGAAGAATTAAGGTTAGTTTTTCATGTCCAAATTATTTATTATTAACATATATATCAGCATCAATAACATTCCAAAAAAAGAATTGGATAGGATGGTCAAAGACGGAATGCGAGAGACTTGTATTCGGATGGGACGGATTAATAACTACCTTAAATGTTCCAGTTTCATTTCCTAATCCTTATACATTTCAAATGGGGAATCCCAACTGGACTAGTGCTCAACTAAAACCACATTTTTCCCCAAATACATACCTAACAATTTGTATACCTGAATTTCAAATTGTGTATCTGAATGACAAATGGAATTTTAAATTCGGATATAACTATTCTTTCACTGATAAAGATATTCATAAAGTTTTTAAGCATGGCTTTGACTGGCTAAAGAATAATTATGGGACTATGGGACAAGTTTCCGTTATGCCTACTCCAAATATTATTTATTTCGGCCCTGAAGAGCGCCAACGAACAAATGCAGGACACATGGACCAAACCTTTGATTGGGCAGTAGGAGCCTCATTTACGTGGGACATGAGTTCACCTATTGGTTTTCAAAATTTTGGTACAAGTCCTTTAAGCTTTAATATAAAGCAGGCTTCAATATATGGTAAAGCCTTTTGTGATAACAGGTGGTTAGGTGTTAGAATTTCAAAGGATTGGTAGTAACTTAATAATAGCATTTTCCATTTAACACTAAAAATTATGAGAGTTTCAATATTTCTTATGTTTGTAATAAGTACAATAAATGCAACTTATGCTCAACGCTATAACAGCATTGGTTTCGATTTTATTGGAGGTTACATTGTTGCTGCCCCTAAGCTTCAATTAGAGGGAGATAAGTATAATCCTTATACAAAAAACACTAGTAGCACTTTGGGAATATACTATGAAAAGCACATTGAGGATTATCCATTTAGTATTAAGGGAGGGGTTTACTTTAATTACCAGTTTAAGTGTATCAGGTCAATTCATATTCCTATCGATTTAAATGGAAACATACTTGGAAAACGCAACTCATCTTTTGTTTACTTAGGTTATACCGCTGGAGCAAGCTACAACTCTATAATAGATGTATTTAGTTCTATTTCCTATTTTGTACCACAAGGTACTAGTGCGGAAGTAACAATTAAAAAGGATTCCTACTTAGCACCTCATATAGGTTTTAATAGTGGTATAAACTTTAAACGTTTTGGTTTAACAGGCGTGATTCTTTATCATTTTTTTGTGCCAGAATTTGTAAATTATAAAGTAATGTACAATAACCTTAGCATTACCGAAAATAATACAAATAATAATTATGGAGTAACATTAAGATTTGGGTTGAATTACAAATTTTAAGTTGATTCCATTTCCATTACAAATAGGGGTAACAATTTTCCGATTAGTATTGTAATATTGTTAGGGATATAAACTATCGTTTTAAAAAACGCTTAGTTTATATCCCTTTTTCTTTGTTTAACAGGCATTTAATATTAATTATTCTTCATCTCATCCGCTTCGCCCCCCAAGTTTCCCATTTCGTCACATATTGTTTGTGTCGTTTTTTCTTGTAGAGTAGGTTTGCAGTATATTTAAATATTACAACCTATGGAACAGAATTTGCTTTCGAAAAGCCTCGTAAAAAACCTTAAAACAGAAAGTATTATGAGATTTTCCGTTATTCTTTTTGCTTTTACCTTTCCTTTTAGCTTCAACTTGCATAGCCAAGTGGTAACCCAAACCATCCGCGGTGTGGTTATGGATAAGCAAACGCGAATAACCCTGCCCGGAGCAAACGTTATTCTAACCAGTTCCGATCCAATTCGTGGAACAACAACCAATGAGCAGGGGTCATTCCGTATTGATAATGTGGAAGTTGGTCGTGTAAGTATTAAGGTTACATTTGTTGGTTACCAGGATGTTACGATGAATAATATAAATCTTCAGGGTGGAAAGGAAATGGTTCTTTCCATTTACATGGAGGAGTTGGTGATGCAGGTAGATGAGGTGGTAATTACTCATACAGTAGATAAAACCAGTTCGTTGAACCGAATGGCCACTGTAAGTGCTCGTGGTTTTACCGTTGAGGAAACCGAACGCTATGCTGGCAGCCGTAACGATCCTGCCCGAATGGCAGCCAATTTTGCTGGTGTAGTAGGGGTCGACGACTCGCGAAACGACATTATCATCCGTGGAAATTCGCCCATGGGCCTGCTTTGGCGCCTCGATGGAGTGGATATTCCCAACCCTAACCACTGGGGTTAATATTTGCTTTTATTTCAATGGGCTTTAGCCTGCTTGCGCTAACCCGTAGTTGGCAAAGCAGACAAACCTGATGGAAATAGATTTATTGGACTATAGCAATAGAATATAAAAAAAGGGTTGCATTTTCAACTAAAATGTAGCTACCTTTGTCCCGATTAACTTTTTAGGGGTGCCTTAATACAAGGGCTGAGATTATACCCTCTGAACCTGATCTGGGTAATGCCGGCGAAGGAAAAAGAGTACATGCCAATCTTCAGTAATTCAACCCCTTTTTATGGTTTTTTCGAACTTACTAGTCAATAGGCTCGTGCACATCTTTGGCTAATTAAGTTCAAAAATGAATTATTAACCACTAAAAGGACTTTAAAAAATGCGAAAATTTTTTGTGCTTCTTCTGATGCTTTCGGGCTATTTGCTTGCAGCATCGAATCCCGAAACATTAACATCGATTACCGGAAAGGTTGTTGACGAGCAAAACCGACCCCTTGCTGGGGTAAACGTTACCATAGAGGGCTCTCTAGTTGGTGTGGCCACCAGCATGAATGGTACATTTCTTCTGAACCTAAAACCGGGCAGCTACACCCTAACCTTTACCTATGTTGGTTATAAGAAAAAAAACTTACAGGTTCAGGTTCCTATGCAAAGCGAACTGAAAGTTACTATGGAGGTCGATCCCATTATGGCCGAGGAGGTTATTGTAAGCGCAACCCGTGCAACGGGGCGCATGCCAATTGCCTACACCAACATTCCCAAAGAGGAGCTGAAAAGTTTGAATAGTGGGTTCGATATTCCTTACCTGCTCGAGCTTTCGCCCTCGGTTGTGGCAACCTCCGAAGGGGGCACAGGTGTTGGCAATACCGCCATCCGCATTCGCGGAACCGATATGACCCGCATAAACGTAACCGTTAATGGCATTCCGCTCAACGACTCGGAGTCGCAGGGAGTTTTTTGGGTCAACATGCCCGACTTCGCATCGTCGGTCGATAATGTTCAAATTCAGCGTGGAGTTGGCACATCGACCAATGGTGCTGCTGCCTTTGGTGCAACAGTTAACTTTCAAACGGTTACCTTGGAGCCAAAGCCCTATGCTAATGTAGAAGGCATGGCTGGTTCGTTTGGAACGTTAAAAACTAATGCCCGTGTAGGAACTGGACTAATTAACGATGCCTTCAGCTTCGAGGGGCGTTACAGCAGCCTGCAATCGAAAGGATATATCGACCGTGGTTGGTCCGACCACAAATCGCTTTTTGCAACCGGTGCGTGGCATAGGCAAAACAGTTTGCTGCGCTTCAACCTAATCCATGGCGAGCAGCACACCGGAATAACCTGGGTGGGAACTCCAAGCGATAGTTTGAAAACTAACCGACGCTTCAATCCTGCCGGAATGTACAGCGAGGGTGGAGTTGTAATGTTTTACGATAACGAGAGCGATAACTACACCCAAACCCACTACCAGCTGCTTTATAGCCATCAACTTTCGGCTGGTTTCACATTCAACCTAAACCTGCACTACACAAAAGGCGATGGTTTTTACGAGCAGTATAAGCCAAACCAAAGATTCAGCAAATACGGTTTACCTGCACTTACCATTGGGGGCGAAACCTACACACGAACCGATTTAATTCGCCAAAAATGGCTCGACAACCATTTTTATGGGTCAACGCTTTCGGTAAACTATAAGCAGAGTGGTATTTCTGCATTGTTTGGAGGTGGTTGGAACCAGTACGATGGCGATCATTTTGGGAATATTCTATGGACCAAGGTGAATGCTTCAATACCAAAAAATTACGAGTGGTACCGCAACAACAGCATTAAAACCGATATGAACCTGTTTGCTAAGGCAACTTGGGAGCTCACCAGTTCGCTTTCGGTTTTTGGAGATATACAATTTAGGGGTATTGTCTACAAAATGAGTGGCCCCGACGACGATTTGGCGCCGCTCGACCAGCAGCACTCGTGGCAATTCTTTAACCCCAAAGTGGGCCTTTCGTACACTTTTAATTCTGCTAGCAATGCATACTTTTCCTATGGAGTGGCCAATCGCGAACCTGCCCGAGCCGACATAAAGGATGCCATGAAATGGGGAAGTTCGCATACTCCCAAAGCCGAAAGGCTTTACGACTTTGAATTGGGCTATACCTTCAAAACCCAACAAATAGCATTGGGTGCAAATGCTTATTACATGTATTACAAGGACCAACTGGTGCTCACCGGCAAACTGAGCGAAGTGGGCTATGCCCTTATGGAAAATGTTGCGAAAAGTTACCGCCGAGGGGTTGAACTGTCGTGTGCTATCCTTCCTGTCAATTGGCTGAAGTGGAGCGGTTCGGCAACCGTTAGCGAGAACAAAATCATCGATTTTGTGGAGTATGTCGATCAGTACGACAACGATACCGACTGGACTCACATCGATCAACGGGTAACCGAATTGGGTACGACCAACATTTCGTTTTCGCCATCGGTAGTTGCAAGTAGCCAGTTAAGGGTTGAACCATTAAAAAACCTTGGGTTTACATTAATTTCGAAATATGTAGGTAGGCAGTACCTCGATAATACTTCGAACGCCACACGAATGCTCAACGACTACATGGTAAACAACATTAAATTCGATTACTTGCATAGAGTTAGCGGATTGGCCAATTTGCGCATTGAACTTTTTGTAAATAACGTGTTCGACAGTAAATATGTGGCCAACGGTTGGGTTTACCGTGCCGCTTTTGCCAATGGCGCACCCGACTACCGCGAGGATGGCATGTACCCACAAGCAGGAATTAACTTTATGACCCGATTAGCTGTGGAATTTTAATAAGAACGAAGACCGAAATCAGAAGTAACTAAACTCAATCTTCGAACTTCCCTCTTCGGACTTCGGACTTCGGTCTTCGGACATTCTTTTAAAAAGAGTTTTATGACAATCTGGTTACAGCAAAACTACATAGAGGTAATCGGGGCTATTATTGGTCTCGTTTACCTTTTTCTCGAAATTAGGCAGAGCATTTGGCTATGGCCTTTCGGGCTGGCAACGTCGGTGCTATACATATACATTTTTTTTGTTTCGAAGTTTTATGCCGACATGGGCTTACAGGTTTACTACGTATTAATTAGCGCCTACGGATGGTGGCACTGGCTTTACGGTGGCAAAAAGGAAAAAATAGACTCGCTTCCTGTGACGCATTTAAGTCTTCGGTTGGGAGTTTGGCTATTTCTTGTAAGCATTGCAATATTTGCAGCCATTGCATACTTTCTTGTAAACCATACCGATTCGCCCGTCCCCTATGGCGATGCATTTACAACTGCCCTTAGCATTGTTGCAACCTGGATGCTTGCACATAAAATTTTGGAAATGTGGTGGATTTGGATTGTTGTAAATGGCGTTTCGCTTGCGCTGTATGTGTACAAAGGATTATATCCCACTTCAGTGCTGTTTGTTTTTTATACTGGTATGAGCTTTATTGGCTACTTGGAGTGGAAAAAAAGCATGTGTAAAGAAAATGCTACCTTGTAGCCAATTATTTATAAAATGAAAACGGTAATTGTTGCCAATGGCAAGTTTCCAGAGCATTACATTCCTCTTAGTTATTTAAAAGGAGCCAAAACCATTGTATGTTGCGATGGCGCAGTTGACAAACTCGAAAAATTTGGGCTTACTCCCAATGCCATTGTTGGCGATTTAGATTCAATATCCGACGAGCTGAAAGAGAAATACTCCGACCGCCTCTTCCATTTCCCCGATCAGAATAGCAACGACCTTACCAAAGCCGTTAATTGGTGTAAAACAACTGGATATATGGATATTATTATAGTTGGTGCCACCGGAATGCGCGAAGACCATGCCCTTGGAAATATCGGGTTGCTTGTTTTGTATGCAGAAATGGGATTGGAAATACAAATGGTAACCGACTACGGTATTTTTACACCCGTATTTCAATCAAAAAAGTTCGAGAGCTTCAAAGACCAGGCCGTTTCAATTTTTTCTCCCCGTAACGAAACTCGTGTTACCAGTCAGAATCTGGAGTACCCTCTAAACAATCTGCAAATATCCGATTTATGGATGGGCACTCTAAATATAAGTTTAGGCAATTGGTTCGAACTCAGCTTTGCTCCAGGGCCACTAATTGTATTTCAGTCGCATAAATAAACTAAAGGAACTGAGTAGATTTCACGCAGATCCGCAAAGCCGCATATAAATAAATTGCGTCTTAGCGCCTTTGCGAGAAATGTTTTTTATTATAATACACCTGCGTCTTGGAGCCTTAGCGCGAAGTAGTTTTAGTAATAAAAGAAAAGACCCCGAATTATTGGGGTCTTCACTTTTTGAACAAACAAGGGCATTAACCAATTACCGTTACCCAGCCATGCTTGTCCTCTATATCGCCGTACTGAATTCCTACGAGGGTTTCGTATAACTTTGTGGATATAGGACCTGGCTTACAGTCCTTGCAAAAGCGGTAAACTTTGCCTGTATCAATATCGTTTATTTCGCCAATAGGCGAAATAATTGCAGCGGTTCCGCATGCCCCAACCTCCTCAAAGGTTTCGAGTTCTTCTACTGCTACGGGGCGGCGTTCAACTTTAAGACCTAAATCTTGGGCCAACTCAATAAGGCTCATATTGGTAATCGATGCCAAAATTGAGGTTGACTTGGGGGTAATGTACGTATTATCCTTTATAGCAAAGAAATTGGCTGCGCCAATCTCGTCGATGTACTTTTTCTCGCACGAATCGAGGTACATGGGTGCGCTATAGCCTGCTTTTTGAGCTTTAACAGTACCCCGAAGACTCGCTGCGTAGTTGCCTCCCACCTTAAAGGTACCCGTTCCAAGGGGCGCAGCGCGGTCGCTGTCGCGAACTATGGCAATTTTCACAGGGTTAAATCCTTCTTTAAAATATGGGCCAACGGGCGAAACGAATACCACAAAAGTGTACTCTTTGGCAGGGCGTACCCCTACTTCGGGACCACTGCCAATAAGCATAGGGCGAATATAAAGCGACGCACCGGTTCCGTGTGGTGGAACAAATTTTTCGTTAAGCATAACGGCTTTCTTAACCGCTTCGAAAAAAAGTTCAGAAGGAACCTGAGCCATAAGAACTCCATCGGCAGATCGCTGAAGACGCTTTGCATTTTCCTCCCAGCGGAACAAACGAATTTTATTATCGCTTCCACGGTAGGCCTTCATGCCTTCAAATGCTTCTTGTCCGTAATGTAAGCAGGTAGCTGCTATGTGAAGGGGAATGTACTCTGAGTCTGAAACCTCCAGTTCGCCCCATTTACCATCTTTATACGTGCAACGTACGTTGTAATCGGTTTTAATGTAACCAAATGGTAGGCTTTTCCAATCGAGTTGCTGCATAATATATAAATTTTAGTATTGTGTTTTTATTACCGGCAAAGTTACTTTTATTATATAACTCCGAAAACGTTTTTTACCTGTTATGGGACAGGTCCGCTTATTCGATTCGGCAACCAACAAAATGTTTAATTACCATATGTTAATTTTGCTGGATCTTGCTTTAGTAAACGAACTAAACTGCTGTAAATAATTGGATAACTAGCTTGAAGTTCGCGGGGGGTTTCAAAAAAATGTTCAACTGCAACAGCAAAAAATTCTGAGGAATTGGTAGCTGCATAGTTTCTAAAAGTGGTGTTTTCGCCGCTTATAATACGGTCAATTTCCAACTTCGATATTTTGGCAAAACGATCCATTTCATCATCTACTCCAGGTTCAAAAAATTCTTCTTTATTAATAACATGCATTAGTGCGTGGGTCAATTCGTGAAGCCCAAGGTTTATCGAATCGGAATCGTCGGCATAGCCTTTAACAAGTTTGTTCCATGTTAGAACAATTACACCGCGTGGATTCACTTCTCCATCGTGTAACCTGCCAGTGAACGGGTTGCGATACGATTCGGGATAAATGAGAACGGTTTTGAATTTGGGAAGATTGTAGTTTCGAAAACCGAATGTTATTTGAACAAAAGCGGCAATAACG
>JBBIRB010000061.1:0-10254 GCA_037442025.1 Bacteroidales bacterium
GGGTGGACATGGTATGCGAATCGACCTCGATAAGGTACCCCTAAGGCAGCAGAACATTGAACCCTGGGAGATTCTGCTCTCCGAATCGCAGGAACGTATGCTGCTGGTTGTGAAAAAGGGGATGGAGAAGGAGGTTGAGGATATTTTTAGAAAGTGGGATTTGAATTGTGCCATTATTGGTGAGGTAACCGAAGGCGATAAGCTCCAATTCTATTGGCATGGTAACAAGGTAGCCGAAGTACCGGCTCCTTCGTTGGTGCTAGGAGGTGGAGCCCCTGTTTACAACCGCGAATACAGGGAGCCCGCTTACTATAGGGAGTATAAAAAATTCGATATAAACAGGGTGGCCGAACCATCCGACCTGCAGGAAGTAGCCCAAATGCTTATTAAGCATCCCAATATTTCCTCCAAAAAATGGGTTTACGAGCAGTACGATTCAATGGTAGGAACTGCCAACATGGCTACCAATTTCCCATCGAGTGCTGGAGTGGTTAATTTAAAAGGAACAAATAAGGCATTGGTTCTTTCAGTCGATTGCAATTCGCGCTATGTAAAAGCCGACCCTGAAGTGGGAACCATGATTGCCGTTTCGGAGGCAGCACGAAACATTGTTTGTACCGGCGGAAAGCCTTTAGCCATAACCAACTGTTTAAACTTTGGAAATCCATACAATCCTGAGGTATACTGGCAATTTGTGGGCACAATAAAGGGCATGGGTCAGGCATGCGAAAAGTTTGGAACACCAGTAACCGGTGGCAATGTAAGTTTTTATAACCAGTCGACCATAGGCGGTAAGGACGAGGCAGTATTTCCAACCCCAACCATTGGAATGCTTGGCTTGCTCGAAAACAAGAACCACCACACCACCCTTGCTTTCAAGGAGAAGGGACATATGATCTTCCTTATTGGTCGTTCGCAGAACGATATTGCTTCGTCGGAGTACCTGTACTCTTTCCATGGCATTAAAGAGTCGCCTGCACCCTATTTCAATTTGGAGGAGGAGTACAATGTGCAATCAACAATTACCAAGCTCATTGAGCATAACCTAGTGCAATCTGCCAACGACGTATCCGATGGTGGACTTTTCATTGCCCTTCTAGAGTGCGCCATGCCCCGTAACTTTGGGTTCGACATTACAACCGATGCCGAAATTAGGCCCGATGCATTCCTGTTCGGGGAATCGCAGGGCAGGGTAGTGGTTACGGTTTCGCCCTCGCGCGAAACGCAGTTTATCGATTTCATGATGGAGTCGGGGGTACCCTTCACCACGCTGGGGCATGTTACCAAATCGGAAATTCGGATCGACGATGTTTCATTTGGTTTCATAGCCGACCTGAAACGTACATACGACGGTGCTTTGACCAGCATTATGGAAACGAATAGCAGCTGCAGTTAGCCAATTACACGCAGAAAATGAATTCGCCCCAGGAGAAGCAGGTGGAAGCCATGTTCGATGGCATTGCCTCTAGGTACGATTTGCTAAACAGGCTGCTGAGCATGGGAGTTGATATTAGGTGGCGGCGAAAATTGGTGAAACAAATTCTGGAGCAAAACCCCAACTCAATTCTCGATGTGGCCACAGGTACAGCCGATTTGGCAATTATGGTAGCCAGAAAGTCTAGCCTAGTTCGAGTAACTGGGGTCGATATTGCCGAGAATATGATTGCAGTAGGCCGACGAAAGATTGAAAAAAGGGGCCTTTCCCATCGAATTTCGCTTCAAAAAGCTTCGGCTTTGAGTTTGCCCTTTCCAAGCAACCACTTCGATGCAGCCATGGTGGCTTTTGGTGTTCGTAATTTCGAAAATCCAGTAACGGGCTTGAAAGAAATTCTTCGTACCCTTAGCCCAGGAGGAAAGTTGCTGGTTATTGAGTTCACTAATCCCAAAGGAAAGTTTTTTGGGAAACTCTATGCCCTCTACTTTTCACGCATTCTGCCAGCAATTGGGAAAATGGTTTCGGGTCATGGTTCTGCCTATACATACCTTCCCAATTCGGTGAAAGCCTTTGCCGAGCGTGAAGCCTTTCTGCAGCTTATGGCTGATGCTGGATTCGAACAGCAACAATATACCGAACTTTCCATGGGTATTGCCGCATTGTATTCGGCGAGCAAGCCAATGGATGAAAAGTAGGTTAATGGCAATTTTTTTTAGTTTTGGTCGTTTTGTGGTTCGAAAGATATATTTTAGCAGAATGAATCGATTTAAGGCAATATTCCTCCTCTTCCTGCTATTGGCATTGGGCAATGCAGCTGTGGCTCAACTAAAACCAGCTCAGCAACTTAACGATCACGATTACGATTTTGCTAAAACCTTACGATTCGGGTTCTCCATTGGCTTAAATACTATGGATTTTAATCTGCGTAGCACCATAAACCCACTAGGGGGTGAGTTGCTTTACACCGATGTTAGTAACCTTTTTCCGGGCTTCAATGTGAATGTTGTTTCCGACCTGAAGCTGATGCCCCGACTCCGGCTCCGTTTCCTTCCGGGCATAGCTTTTGGCGAAAGAACCCTGAGTTTCTATAACCCCGATGGCAGCTTGGAAACCCAAATGAAGCTCGAATCTTCATACATCGAAATGCCATTGCTTCTTAAATATGCTGCGAAGCGCCATAGCAATGCTCGTCCCTACTTTATTGCTGGTACCAATTTCCGAATCGATATGGCCGCTTTTAAAAAGTTGAATATTGAAGAGGGGGTACTTTTGCGCCTTGTTAAAGGCGATTTGTATTACGAATACGGGTTTGGGTACGACTTTTTCCTTACATACTTTAAACTTTCGTTGGAACTAAAAATGTCTACCGGAATTTTTAACGTATTGGCAAAGGACTATGCTGAGGGTGGCGAAAAGTATGTGAACGCCATCGACCGTATGAATTCCCAGTTGATAATTTTTGCCATTCACTTCGAATAAACTTCCATGCCAGTCGACGTTTCGTTGGTTTTAACACCCCAGCAGGCAGCCAGCAGCACCAAGGTAATCAATATAGCCATTTCACGGTCGGGCGTAAAACCCCACTTGCTGCAAAAGGCAACAATTACTCGAAAATCAATCGATGCCCGCAAGGGAAAAATATCGGTTAGTATTGGCGTTCGGGTTTACCTCAAAGGCGAAAGCCTTACCGACGACCAGCCCGTTTTTCAGTATAAAAATGTTTCTAATGGTTCTCCGGTAATTGTGGTGGGTGCAGGCCCGGCGGGGCTTTTTGCTGCTTTACGATTAATTGAGCTGGGGCTTCGTCCTGTTATTCTCGAGCGTGGTAAGGATGTTAGCGCCCGCAAGCGCGATGTAGCTGCCATTAACCGGAATATGGGCATCGATTCAAATTCCAATTTCGCCTTCGGCGAGGGAGGCGCAGGAACCTTTTCCGATGGCAAACTGTACACCCGCTCCCGGAAACGTGGCGATATTTCCCGAATACTTTATGCCCTTCACCAGCATGGGGCGCAGGATGAAATTTTGTACGAGGCCCATCCTCACATAGGAACCAACATATTGCCCAGAGTTATTACTTCTATCAGAAAAACCATTGAGGAATTCGGGGGAACCTTCATGTTCGGTTCGTTGGTAACTGCGCTGAGGGTTTCATTCGGTAAAGTAACCGGCGTTCAGCTGGCCAACGGTACTCAGGTCGATGCGAAGGGGGTTATTCTGGCCACAGGCCACTCGGCTCGCGAGGTTTACGAAATGCTCCATAGGCAGGGAATTGAAATTGAAGCCAAAGGCTTTGCCGTTGGGGTAAGAGTTGAGCATTCTCAGGCGCTAATCGATTCCATTCAGTACCACGGACAGGAGAGAGGCGATTTTTTGCCTGCAGCCGCATATTCGTTGGCCACTCAGGTCGACGGACGAGGGGTTTATTCATTCTGCATGTGCCCTGGTGGGCATATTGTACCAGCTGCTTCGCATGCCAGCGAAGTGGTTGTTAATGGCATGTCGCCCTCGGCGCGCAATTCTCCCTTTGCCAACTCGGGCATTGTGGTAGAGGTACAACTTCCCGACCTTGAAAAGTTTGCCTCGCATGGGCCCATGGCGGGACTCGAGTTTCAACGTACCCTCGAGAGGGAGGCCTACCTCAGAATTGGACGTGGTGTTGTTGCACCAGCCCAACGGTTAGCCGATTTTGTTGAGGGAAAGAAATCGGTTTCTCTACCCAAAACTTCGTACCATCCCGGGGCGGAAGCTTCCGATATGCATGTATGGCTCCCTGCGGGAATAGCAAACCGTTTGCAGCAGGGTTTCAAACTTTTCAATTCGAAAATGCGAGGTTTTGTAACCAACCAGGCGGTTGTGCTGGGGGTTGAATCGCGAACCTCTTCACCCGTTCGCATTCCTCGAAACCCCGATACGCTCCAACATCCCAACGTTTTGGGGCTATTCCCATGTGGCGAGGGGGCAGGTTATGCCGGAGGCATTGTTTCTTCGGCAGTAGATGGCGAAAGGTGCGCCGAGGCTATGGCTCGTTATCTGGGTGGTTGCTAGTTAACGGTTCTACGGCAAAACTCCGAGCAAATAATTGCTGTGGCCATAGCCACATTGAGCGATTCAACCGTTGTACGGTTTACAGCAAAGTTCGAAATCTGAATCCGCTTGGTAACGAAACGCTCAACCTCTCTGCTTATTCCGCTGCCTTCGCTGCCTAATACAATAATTCCCTTAGTTTCGAGATTGGCTGAATAAATATTATCGCCCTGCATAAAAGTACCGTAAATAGGACCATTCCCATTAAAATTGTGAAGGAAATTGGGTAAATCGTAGTACGAAACCCGAACCCTGGCAATGGCTCCCATGCTAGCTTGTACTACTTTAGGCGAAAAAGCGTCGGCTGTATCGGGCGAGCATATTATATTATCGATTCCAAACCAATCGGCCAAACGAATAATGGTGCCCATATTTCCAGGGTCCTGAACCCCATCGAGCATTAAAACCAGCTGGTTGTTGAGTTCATTTGTCGTAACGGCATAGTTTGGGTATTCAACTACAGCAAAAGCGTTCGAAGGAGTAACCAATCCGGTAATTCGTTCCATCTCCTTTAGGCTAATTTGTTGGGTAGGGGTTGATTTTCCAGCGCTGGGGTTTCTCCACAATTCGGTATGTAGAACCTGCTGAACCTTCAGTTCGCTCTGCAAAATGTCGGTAACAAGTTTTTCTCCTTCGGCCACAAAAACTCCGTTCTCCTTGCGGAATTTTTTGGTTTGAAGCGACTTAAGGTACTTAATTTCGTTATTGGTAAGCATGGCTTGGGGTTGAACTACAAATGTATACAAAAAACGTATGCAGTAGCCTGCTTGCTAATGTTGCTGTTTTGGTATACTTTTGCATGGAATTTAACGAACTATGGTATATGATTGACGAGCAAATACAGAAAAGTTACGAGTTTCTCGAGAATTTGGAGTTTTGGCTTCAGGGTCAAGGACTAAATTCCGATTTGGCCCAATTTAGTAAGGTGGCAATATCGTTAATTGCTATTGTTTTGGGTGCTATTCTGGCCAATTTCATTGCCAAGAAAATTATTGTAGCCACCCTGGTTCGTATTGCTAAAAAAACCAATACCCAGTGGGACGATTACCTCATTCACCATAAGGTTTTTCATAAGCTATCGCATTTAGCACCTGCGCTTATTATACAGTTTACCATTGGTGTTGCCCTGTACGATTACAGCCCCAAACTGTCGGATTTTATCGAGATGCTTACCCAAGTTTACATTCTGATTGCCGGGTTGCTGGTGGCAACCTCGTTTCTGAATGCGGCTCACGATATGTACCAATCCCTTCCCATGTCGAAGAACCGACCAATTAAAGGCTACATTCAGATTGCAAAAATATTAGTATACTTCTTTGGTGCTATCATTGCCATTTCAATTCTGTTTCAGAAAGACCCTACCAACCTGCTATTGGGTTTGGGAACCTCAGCTGCCATTCTTCTGCTGGTTTTTAAGGACACCATTTTAGGTTTGGTTGCGTCGGTTCAGGTTTCGGCCAACGATATGGTGAAACTGGGCGACTGGATAGAAATGCCCAGCCGTAATGCCGATGGTAATGTGATAGAAATATCGCTGCATACGGTGAAGGTTCAAAATTTCGATCGAACTATTACTACCATTCCTACATATGCCTTAGTTACTGAAAGTTTTGTCAATTGGCGGGGCATGCAGGAATCGAACGATGGTAGGCGCATTAAACGTTCACTTTTCATCGATATGAAGAGCGTTAAGTTCTGTACCCCCGAAATGCTCGAGAAGTTTAAAAAGGTTCATTATATAAAAGATTACATAGCCCAGCGTTCGGCCGAAATTGAGGCCTACAACGAGGCTACCGAGGCCGATACTAACATTCTGGTTAACGGCCGCCGCATGACCAACCTGGGAGTTTTCCGAAAGTATATGGAGCAGTACATTTACCACGACTCCAGAATAAACTCCGATGCGGTAAGCGTAATTCGCTACCTGCAACCCACCGAAAGGGGCATTCCGGTTGAAATTTACTGCTTTTCGAAGGAGAAAAATCTGGTAGAATTTGAGGGTGTAATTGCCGACATTTTCGACCACACCCTGTCGGTTGTTGGGTATTTCGAACTGCGTATTTTCCAAAACCCAACCGGCGACGATTTTCAGCGCATGGGTTCAGTTACCAGTATCTAAAATCCCCCGCTCGGCCCATTGTTAGCGCTCGTTTTATAACGAGTGGTGTTAGTTGCGCACGCGCTTAACGAAGGTACGAACTAGCAATTCTGCATTTTACAATTATCTGTTTTACATTCTGCGGTTTCGTTAATGTAAAACTCAATCCCGTTAGCCATCCATAGCGGTCAGGTTAAGGAGATATTTATCTGCTAATCAACATTAATTTGGCAAAAAATGTAGAGTTTATTTTAGCTACGGAGTAGCTAACTGTTTATAGAAGCACATACAAATATTAGCCAAAAGCTCCAGAGGAGCGCCCTGTTCTCATGGCAACACCTATTCACAGAACGCTCCTCTGGAGCTTTGATTCGTTGATAACTATTTTCTATAAACATAATGCCCCTCTGGGGCAAGTTAAAACGATTGATAATAGTGCTTTTTTTTATATTAGCCTAATAGCTATGGATAGCTATTGGGACTGAGCCGAACTGGGGCAGCCTCGGGCGAAGGGGTGATCTCTTACAGGAAATTAGCATTCCTAAAGTTTACCACCCCAAACTCGTTGCTATGTGTTTCATGCTCACCATCATAAATTACCTGCGTTGATACCAAACTTTCTCCCAGTAATCCTTTTAAGAAAACTAAATTCTTTAAAAAGTCCTTATGAAAACCTCTGGCCGATTTAATTTCGTAGGCGTACACTTCATTACCTACCTCTTGAATAAGGTCTATTTCGCGCTGGGACTTGTCGCGGTAAAAAAACAGATTTGGCAATTTACCGCTGTTATAGCAATGTTTCATAAACTCTAAAACAACGACGTTTTCGAATAACGCCCCTCGTAGGGGGTGCGTTGCTAGCTGCTCTTCATTATCAATACCTAACAGGAAGCAAGCCAAGCCCGTGTCGCAGAAATAAATTTTTGGGGTTTTAACCAGTCGTTTCCCCACATTTCGAAAGAAGGGAGGCAAGCGAAAAATGATGTATGATGCTTCGAGAACACTAATCCAATCGGATATGGTATGAACAGAAACACCCACCTCGTTTGCCAGTGCCGAAGCATTTACCTCGGTGGCAACCCGACCGGCGCACAAACGAATAAAAACCTGGAATTTGATTAAATCCTTAACCTTTAGCAATTGCCGAACATCTCTTTCGATGTATGTGTTGTAATACTGCCTGTTGAGGTCCTGGGTTGGGATGTTCTTTGCCCAAATTGCGGGGTAGCCGCCGTTTATCAGAAGGGTGTCGGTACTGCTGTCCCATAAGCTTCCCAGCTCTTTCATCGATAGCGGCAGCAGGGTTAAGGTTGCCGAACGCCCTGCGAGCGATTGGGTAACCTTTTCCATAAGGGCAAAGTTGCTACTTCCGGTGAGTACAAAATGGCAGCCCGGTACTTCGTCTGCCACAACCTGAATGTATGAAAAGAGGTCGGGATACTGCTGGGCCTCATCAATTATTACCCCCTGAGCATATTGCGCTAGAAATGTTTTGGGCGACACGGCTATTTGCTCGCGAAGGGTCAGGTCCTCGAGATTAACGTAATGGTAACCCTTAAAAACATTTTTGCACAGGGTGGTTTTACCCGATTGCCGTGGCCCAGTTACAGTTATAACAGGGTAGAGCTTGGCCAAACGCTTCAGCTCCGCTTCTATCTTCCTTTCAATGTAACTGGTATTCATATGCTGGCAATTATGAAGTACAACTACAAATATGTCCAAATGTAGTAATAAATCACCAAATAAAGCATTTTGAAATGAAATAGTTCATGAAGAAAAGCAGATACTTATAGGATTGGCAGCCTCACCGCCGAACATTGTTTCAATCAGGCAGCCTTGGGGGAGCGGAGACTGATAAAAAATTACATTTTACATTCAACTGTTCTACATTTTGCGGTTGCTTTAATGCAAAACTAAATCCCGTTAGCCATCCATAGCGGTCAGGCTAAGGAGGTATTTATCTGCTAATCAACATTAATTTGGCAAAAAATGTAGAGTTTATTTTAGCTACGGAGTAGCTAACTGTTTATAGAAGCACATACAAATATTAGCCTAAAGCTCCAGAGGAGCGCCCTGCTCTCATGGCAACACCACACCCACGCTCGGCGAAGTTTGCAACTTCGCCGAACCTAAAATGCGGTCTCCCGACCGCATAAAATTCAATTACCGATACGATTTCAATAGTAAGTCAAGAAAAATATTACAAAATAGTCCAAAAAAATCTTTGCACTCCAACAAAGTTAAGCCTTTTTTAGTTAAGTTTTAAAAAGCGATATTTTGTGCGGTAGGAACGGTTGGCTGTCCAGCCCGAACCCGAACCGAAGGTACGAAAAAGTTTCAACTCCCGAAGCCGAGTCCGACTGGAACCCACCCCTTGTTAGCAAATATAGTTATTCTATGCGATTCTAAATTCTCCGTCAAGAAGTTCTACATTGAAATTCACTTTTGCTTTCAACGCTTTAAAAACCCGCAGAATTGTTTCAATTGTTACATTCTTCGCATTTCTTTCAATACGAGAAATTTGAGACTTTTGTACGCCAATCATTTCTCCTAATTCGGTTTGGGTCAAATGTCTTTCTTTTCTTGTACGTTTAATTACTTCTCCCAAGAGGTCGAGCCGAAGTTCGTATTCATATTTATCTCTTTTTTCAGTTCCAATTTTTCCGAGATGTTTGTCTTTCAGCTCGTCAAGGGTATAAGTCTTTATTTTTTTTGTTGTTTCCATTGTTATTGTTTTTTGTTTTTCTGTTCAAAGTACAACTTCATAATTGCTTTCGCTTTCTCGATTTCTGTCTTTGGAGTTTTGTCAGTCTTTTTAATAATTCCGTGAGTTGCAACTACAAGTGTTTCTGTCTTGTTTGTTTTATCCCAGAATGCAAATAGTCTATAATACATTCTGTTATATTTGGTTCTAAATTCCCAAATTTCATCTTCAAGTTTCTTGAACAGTTCAGGGTTGTTAAAATATTTTGACTTATCTATGTTGTAAATAATCTTCTCTTTTGTTTTTTCGTCAATAATATCAAATAGTTCCCAAACTTCGTCAAGTAGTATAATGTCAAATTTCGATTTCATTCATCGTAATTTTATTAACGACAAACTTAAATAAAAAGTTCTAATATATGGAAACTATTATGCGGAATTTTTTCTTACACTATGTTTGCAAACTTATAATAGCCCGGTCATTTTCGTTTATTTTGTTATAGCCCCACGTTCGGCGAAGTTTGCAACTTCGACGAACCTAAAATGCGGTCGGGGGACCGCATAAAATTCAATTACCGATACGTTTTCCATGGCAAGTCAAGATAAACGATCTCCAATAGCCCACCCATATCAGCATAACTTTTTGCACTTGAGTAACGGTAATCTTCTGGTTTATCGACCAATCCAGCACGTATAGGATTGTTGTGCAAGTAGTTGATTTTATCTGCTATAAAAACGTTGGAGTAGAGAATTACTGCATGGTTTTCGTGAGTCCAAAACTGAAAGTTCTCGTTGCGTGAGTGCCGATTGGCATTATAGCTAAACCGGTTTAGCATCCACTCCCCAGTTCGGCGGCGGTTGCCTGCCTACCGGCAGGTAGGCACCGCCGTCGGGATATTAGCAGCAGGTTTAACCTGCAATGCCCCAAGTT
>JBBIRB010000061.1:10264-10743 GCA_037442025.1 Bacteroidales bacterium
ACCTGCAATTAGCAAACAGCCTCTAGATACCCGTAAGTTTTCCACCTAAAGTCAACTTCAATTACATCTATCACCGATTCTAACCCAGCATAGTTCCTTGCGCTTGAGTACAAGTAATCTTCTGGATTTACAACAATTCCGCTTCGTACTGGATTGTTGTGGATGTACTGAACCTTCTGCTCAATAAATTTCTGGCTATAAATATGCTCAGCATGGTTCTCGTGCGTCCAAATCTGATGCGTTTGATTGTCCTTTAGCTTTGCGTGGTATTTAAACACCATCTTCATCCATTCACAGCGGCTTTCCTTGCCCGACTCAATTATTTCAACGAATCGTTTGCTGGTATAGCTCTTAAAGTCGCGAATGAATCCGCTTAGATCGCCCACCTCACTTTGGGCCAGCAGATGTATGTGGTTGGACATGATAACAAATGCAAACAGGTTTAGCCCCTTATTTTGCTGGCAGTACTTAAAACTCTC
>JBBIRB010000062.1:0-4254 GCA_037442025.1 Bacteroidales bacterium
CATCGAGCTCGGTTGCCAAACTTAAAATTGCCGATTCCGAACGTCCCGTTGGAATACAGCTGTACGGCCATATTATTGAAAGCATGGTTGAGGCAGCCAAATTGGCAACCCAAGCGAATCCTGAGGTAATCGATATTAATTTTGGATGTCCGGTAAAAAAAATAGCCAACAGGGGAGCAGGGTCTGGCATGATGCGCGATGTTCCCAAAATGGTTGAAATGACACGTCAAATTGTACGGGCAACCCACTTGCCCGTAACGGTAAAAACCCGCCTGGGTTGGGACGAGGATTCGAAAAATATTGTAGATATAGCTGAAAAACTTCAGGATGTCGGAATTGTTGCGCTCACAATACATGGTCGAACCCGAGCGCAACTGTACAAGGGCTCTGCCGACTGGACCCTTATTGGCGAAGTAAAAAGGAATCCTCGAATGATTATTCCTATTATTGGCAATGGCGATGTTGATGGCCCCGAAAAGGCTCAGGAAATGTTCAATAGGTATGGGGTTGATGCAATAATGATAGGCAGAGCCACGTACGGTCGCCCATGGATTTTTAAAGAAATTAAACACTATCTGCAAACAGGCACAAAAATGTTGCCCCTTACAGTTGAGCAGAAAGTGGCATTGGCAAAAGAGCATTTGGCCCTTGCTGTTGACGAAAAGGGCGAACGACGAGCAATACTTGAAATGCGAAGGCATTACACCTGTTACTTTAAAGGCCTTCCTCACTTCAAGGAGCTTCGCTTGAAATTGGTTACTGAAAATGATAAGGAAAGAATAAATCAAATTCTCGATGAGGTTGCCAGTAAATACTGCGGATACGTTCAGGACGATACTATAGACCCCTCACCGTGGGCAAAGGAGTAATAAATTAAAAGATCTCTTGACTAACTTTTTTAATTCAAACAAGAAAAGCGCAACAATACTGGCAATTGTTGCCTGTTTGTTGTGGGCTTCGGCGTTTGTAGGAGTAAAAATTGGCTTGAAGTACAATGCGCCTTTGCAGTTTGCAGGAGTTCGATTCTTTATCTCGGGTTTGCTTATTCTACCATTTATTTTCAGAGCAATTAAGGAGGTTTCTTTATCGGTTCGAGAGTATGCTTTCGTTGCATTGGTTGGTATTGTTCAGGTTTCAATTCAGTATGCCCTTTTTTACTCAGGAATGAATTTGGTGCCTGGGTCTCTTGGTGCCATGGTGGTAGGTTCGGGCCCCCTTTTTGTAACCTTAGTTGCCCATTTTTTTATGCCTAACGATACCATCAGCTTTCGCAAAATGCTAATTATTGGCCTTGGCTTGTTTGGGGTTGGAATAATAACACTGGGAAAAAACCGAATGGGTGGAGTTGGTATTTCTGCCAGCTATGGTATTTTGCTGCTTATTGCCAACAACATTTTATCGGGGGTTGGTAATGTTTTGGTTGCAAGGCATGGACGAAGAATTCATCCATTCATTCTTAGTTCTTTTTCAATGTTATTTGGCGGAGCCATTTTATGGACAGTAGGAATTATGACCGAAGGTTATAAGCAGGGGCCTTTTCCATTGGAGTATTACTTTTCCCTAGGCTGGCTAAGTTTCCTCTCGGCAGCAGCCATATCAATTTGGTACATGCTATTGAAAAGGGAAGGGGTAAAGGTTTCGAACCTTAATATGTGGAAGTTTCTAATTCCGGTTGTTGGAGCCATTTTAAGTTGGTTACTCCTTCCCAACGAAGAACCAACCTACATTGCAATTGCAGGTATGTTTTTAGTAGCCGCATCGCTGGTGGTGCTAAGCAGGACTAAAAACAGATAATGAAACATCCATGTTAAAGGCTTTAACCCATACGACGATAACTATTATATGAATGTTCCATCCCTGCCTCGCCCTGACTGCCCTCAGGCAGGCGGCCGGCAGGTGTACCTTTGAAGAAAAATAGACAGAGGGAAACTTTAATGCCGGTAGAAAATTTTGCTTACAATTTTCCAATCCTCACCAAATTTGTAAAGGGAGAGGTAGTCGGTGAAAATTACTTTCCCTCCCTTAATTAGTTCTAACTTCACTATGGCCGAGTTCCCTGTAATATCAATGTTCAGATAGTTTACTTCGGTGCGCTCGGGCTTGAAAAGAGGGTTTGCCTCACGCCTTCGCTTCATATCGTCAATCCAAGTTTTTATAGCGTATTTGCTCAAAGCCCCATCGCGCAGAATAAGCATTTCAAATTCGGGATGAAAGCCCTTGGCCACCTCTTCGAGGCTGCCCCCGTTGTGCACCCCTTCAACATATGCCCTATTAATTAAACATTTAATGCTGTCGGCATCGGAGGGGTTGCCCTTTAGGGTGAGGGCAAATACAAATGCCAATAGTACAAATGCTGCTCTTTTCATATTTAGGCGTTTAATTTTCAATTAGTTTGAATAAAAAAAAGAAAGTTACTTTTCAAAGTAAATATAATTAAATATTACTGCTCAATTCAAAAATCAAAATCAGGGCCTTCCTGCTCTGTCAACCTTGCCTATGCTCTTTCTGCTGGTAGGCTGCTAAAAACAGGCTAGCCCAGATTTGTTTTTCTGACGACCGTGAGAGATGGGTTTTACTACTGTTAATCCAATGCTAGTTAAAACGTTACTTGCTACCCTTCAGTATTTTAAACGACATGCCTACGCCAATGTTAAAAACCGGCTTCGATAGCTTACTCTGCCCGTGGGCATAGGGAAATGAGTAGTGCAAATGCCAGCCAAAGCGGCTAAAGTTGAAACTCACCAGCAGAGCCGGATCGATGTAGAAGTCGGTTTGGTGCTCGAGAAAAGGATTTACAACATGCTCAACCGTTCCGGGGAGAACAGGCCCATAGTTGATGCTAAAGTACCTCACGTAGCCCGTATTTATTTGGCCCGTTACCTGCATCTTTCGGTAACGGTAAGACAGTGAGCCCCGAAAATTATGGGTGAGCATTTGGTACTTAAGAGTACTTTTTTCTCTGATGTATCCGGGGAGCTCTTCCGTGAACTCGAAACTGCCACTACCCCAGGCCAGACCGGTACCTACCTCGTAGGCCCAGCGGTCAGTCAGGGTATTATGGTAAGCACCCGATACCGTAAGCGATTCTGTTTCGCCATGGTAATGCGTATCGTATTCGAGACTCCAAAAGTTGGTACCCACGAAGAAGTAATCCCAACGGAACGTTTTTATGTATCCTGCGCTCAGGGCAAAATTACTTGTGGGAGTATATGATATTGTAACATTTGGGTCGTGAGCATTGCCAAGCCACATGTCGCTCAGGGTTATCCCAACCCGTTCCAAAAAGGGAGAGTCTTTATGCCAGTCCGTTTCCGGATAGTATAATTGGCGTGCAAAGTGCAGCTTCAGTTCACCCTTGGTTGCGAAGCAGAAGGTTTGGGGCACCACGGGGGTGCGATAGTACAGGTTGCGGTTATCGCCTAACGGGATATCGGGTAGCTGTCCCTTCGTTGTAAGTCCCGACAACAGAATTACTAATAAAAAAAAGAATCTCATCAATTGTGTTTTAAAGGGTGAATTAAATGGCCTCAAAGCAGTAGGTGAAGCCGATATCACTTACAACTACATATTTTTTGCCATTTGGATGGTTGAAAGTTGAAGTACACATAGTTGCATCGTACTCTAGTTGAATTTCCAACTTGCACATTCCACTATTTAAATCGAAGGATTTTAAACGATTATCAGCCAAGTATAGTTTACCGTTTATTTCAGATGAGGGATAAACACTTCCATAAAATTGAAAAAGTTTAGAATGGGTTTTCAAATCCACAATATAATGAGCCGGATCAATCCCAGGTTCAGGACTTATTGCCGTTCCCCACAAACCAATTATCAGTTTATCATTTTTAAAGAAGTGGTAAACATAGTTTCCTCTGTTAATAAGTTTAACCTCGCGTTTAATGGCAAGCGTTTCAATATCGAGAATTTTATACCCGTTTCCGGTAAACATGTATAGCTCGCCGTTCACCAGTTCCACCTTGCTAACCGGGCTGTCGATGGGTTGCTGTTTAATTAACAGTTCTTTGGTTTCGGCATCCATCAGGGAGAAGAAATGTTCGGGGGTAAAGGTGGGTTCTCCAACCAACCGCACTTCATCGAGTATTAAGTATTCCTTGCCGTTTCTGAGAAAGGGTCGCGCTATGGCACTTGGTTTTCCCCAGGGAGCAACAGGATGAGATTCTAAGGTAGTTGAATAAAAATGTTCAGTACTCCCATCGCTAACATTAACCCTGTAAATAGGGTAAACCCCATCGT
>JBBIRB010000062.1:4264-10055 GCA_037442025.1 Bacteroidales bacterium
ACTATTCCAACCGTGCAGTAGTAGTGGTCACCCATGCCCTCCATGGAAGCAAAGGTCTCCAGCGGTATTTCCCATTCGGTTGCCCCGGTGTCGAGGTTCAAACGGGCATGTTTCCTATCCCCCCATGGGCCAAAGGAAACAATAAGGAATCTTTCTGTGATGTTTAAATATGGATTGCGTATATTCAAACTAAGGGTGTGTGGCGGTGCTGGGTGGCCTAGTAGGTTTTCCCAAACCACTCGTCCAGTCTCAATTTCCATACAACGAATACCTCCTTTTTGTTCTCGATAGGTTTCTACAATTACTTTGTTATCGAATTGTATGTATGGCTGAAGGAAAGAAATAACATAGTAAGCGGTATCGTGAGGCACTTTCCACAAGGGTTTTTGCCATATTATGACCCCGTCTTTAACTATATAAGTTGGGGGAGTTAACGGCTCCTTGTCGCATGATAACACAATAACAAATAACACGAAGAGATAAAATCGACTGTTCATTACTTAGCTATTTTAAATCAACCCGACCGGATTAATTCCAATCGGGTTGAGAAATACTGTTTATTTTCTAGGAATGTAAAAATAGTTATTTTGATCATCGAATCTACTTTCAAGTGCGTTTACAACCCCAAAACTTCGTTTCGCCTGTTCATGGTTAGTGCTAGGAATACGAATAATTGAGGCACCAGTTAACGCTTCCTGAGAGGGTTGTATTACTATCCCATCGTTGGTGTGAATACTCTCAATGGTATTGGTGTAGGTGCGGGTTACCCACTGCCAGCAGTTGGGGTCGTAGTCCTTTACGGCAGTTGGTATAAACGGGGAACCCGCCTGCATGGCAGCCGAGCCACTGCAAACCCACTCCAGTTCGGTAATGGTAAAGGTTTCGGTAGTGTAGTATATGCTACCCAGGCACTTTTGGTACTCCCGCTCAAAACCGTTATCCCAAAAATTGGCTTGGCGGTTAAATGCATCCCTTTTGTCCCGGTAGTGGCTGTTTAAAAGACCAAGCGACCACCAACTGGCACTGCGATACCAACTTGCGTATTCATCTCTGCATTTTCTTGAATCTGAAACTATGGCACTTGTTAACGACAAAAAATTACCGTCTGAAATTTGGCCAATGCCGGGGCTGTTCTGGCTCATTAAGCTGAGTTGGGAGCCAAGAAACCTGATACCCGCAGGGTACTCCTCAGTGCACGAAATGGCAATTCTAGGGCAAGTCAAAGCAGTATTGCCTAATGTTACAATAATGGGACTGTTGGGCTTTAGGTCGTCCTTGGACGCGGGATGGTACTCATCCTGGCTACCAAAAACGAACCCCGCCAGTCGGCCAATCAAAGTCTGCAACGATGAGGCAACTCCATTTTTCAGCATATTGACCTTATCATTAACTTCTGAAGCAGAAACCAAATTAACTAAAAAACTAGTTGTCCAATAGTAAAAAACTCCTCCAAAGAAAAGCCCAACAATATTATGAGTAATTGCCGTACGTGTCCGAATGTAACTATCGTACTGGCCAAAAACCCTAAGTACATTTTCATGGTACTCTGCAAGGTTGCCAACCAAATGGCCCATAGAGCTATACCCTTCAAGCCCATCGCTTATGGATTTCTCAAACATTGTTCTAACTTTTCCGTTGTCAAAAGAGTTAGCAAATTCGGCACCCTGATGAGGGGAGCAAAGAGTTATTAATCCGTCAAGTTTTTTATTGCTTATGGCCTGCCTATCGTATTGCCGAGCAACCAAACCTCCCATGCTATGTGCTATAGTGATGTCATTGGGTTGTTGTCCAAAATCGATAGAATTCCACTGGTTTGCAGCATAAACCAGACCCCTATTGGACTGATAAGCTGGGTGATAGGAGTTGATCTTATATTGAGCACTGAAATAATCGGAAAGTGCTTTCATTGAATTTACATCGCCCTGTACCCCATGAAACCAAAAAACGTTGCGATAGGTGGGGTTGTACTGTGCTGTAACGCTGGTTGTGAGCAGGGCTGCAATAGCAAGCATATATATTTTTTTAAACATATCCTAAAAGGTTGTGATATTAATATTGTCGTAGTTAGTAATGGTTCTGTGCTCAATGGTTTCGCCCAGATAGTTTACACTATATGATATTGCTTCTTCGTAAGCCACAACCGGAATGTCATCAATTAGTTTATAGAGCATGGTTGTTTTGCTTGTCAGTTTACCGTTGGGATCATACAATTCAGAAATAACAGAAACACCGTATTGCACGTTTAGGTAGGAAACGGATGTGTAACCCACAAGGCCCTCATCTTCCTCGTTTCCCGGCTCAAAAACACGGGTTACTTTAACAACCGTTGTGTCTGCCTGGGTTTCAATTAAATACCCGCCTGTTTTTGCAGATAAACCCTGTATCATTTCCTTCATTTTTTTTGCACGCTCTGCGTAAGGGGTAACCATATAACCCAAACCATGCCCTCCATGCTTTGTTTTAGAAACTGAAGAAATTATTGCCCCAAGATCGTTGTATGTGGTTCTGCCCGCATTGGTCTCTTCTATAGTTCTCCACTCGGGTTCTACAAAATCCTTTCGTTTGCTTTTTGAACCATCCAATCGGGTTGTTTTAAAGTAGTAATTTTCTCCCTTTGTGTCAAAGTATATTTTAACCTCTCGCATTTCTGAGTTAATGCTCATACCAGACATAACTTTGAGATCGCTCTTCCCTTTTTCACGGCTCAAGGTTGTTTCATTTTCCGTGTAGCTTAGCAATACACCGGCTTTAGGGATATTAGGATTACTACTATCGGCATTTTCCAAGCGTTCTTTTACACACGAAACTATGCCGATGAACATTACAAAAAATAATGCTAACGCCTTGCTGTATTTTTTCATTTGTTTTCCGTTTTTGTATTTAATTATACATGCCCTCTTTTATTACCAATCGTATGAAACGATATTTTGCATGAAACTCTCGAAACCTTTTACAAGCAATCTCGTTCTAAGCAATTGGTAAAACTCTCGTTTTGCTTCCCACCCTGGGGTTGATTTCCGGTCAGGCCTTGGGGTGGGTTCTTTTGCCATTTTGAGTCAGAAAGTTATACGGCAATAAAACTTCCGGCAATTATCCATTCAACGAGTGAACAATATACCTAATATTATAACGGAGTTAATCCAAAGGCAATAAAGTGAATAAACGGTTAAGTTTGATAGAGAAAGAACCTGTTTCAAAAAATATGTAACGAATTTCTAAATAAAACTAATTACTAAATAAATGATCTATATAACTTTTTCGGATAATCCTAAACAAATATAGCAATAATAATTTACCCCCCCCCATTTTTGGCTTAATTATGCTGTAAAGCATCTAATATTAGAGTTGGGCCATCAAAAAAGATTTAAAGAAAAAGAAATTAATTTATTGAAAATCAGCTTCAATCATAATATAGAACAGATATCCATCCTTATGCTTTTTATAGGCTTTTTTAATAATTACTGAGTTGCCTATGGAGGCCTTTACCGTTTCGCTTTCGAGCGTGGTTTTATGGGAACCCTTTTTTGCTGGGCGAAAAAATGACTTTTTGGTTTTTTGGGGCGGGTTTATTTGTCGTGCAATGCTTTCGTTGGCGCTCATTATAGCTTTCTGCTCTGCCAAATTTATTCGTTCCGACCAACCCTTACCCACGCCAATTACTTTTCCACTATTGGGTCGTGGGGGTTTTTTAAACCAAGTAGGGGTGGAAGTTACTTCATGCTGGCAAATGCCATATAACGGAAATAACAGGATAAAAAATCCGAAAAGGGTGAGTTTACAATTTTTCATAATTTCACTGTTTAATAATCGATACTAGAGCAAACGCAAGCAATTGTTTTAAATTGAGTACGTTTGCAATTACCATTTATTGTGCCAACTTGCTTGCTTTTATTCATTTTGTTGTTGTGTTGCAATACTTTTTTATAATAAATATTGTTATTAATTCCATATAGCAATTCAAATTTATGAAAATCAGATTTCAGGTTGTTAACCTTTTTGCACATCTCGTATTAGTATGCTTTTTTACAAGCAATGTAATGGCTCAGCCAGCAGTAGGACAATGGCGCGACCATTTTTCGTATAAACGAGGATTAACGGTTACTTCGGGCGATAGTAAAGTTTATGTATCAACGGCGAATGGAGTTTTCTGGTATAACCCCACCGATGGAGATGTAGGCAAACTCAACAGGGTAAACGGGTTGTCGGGCGTTGGTATTTCAAGCATTGCCTATTCTCCTTATCAAAAGCTGCTGCTGGTGGGATACAGCGATGGCAATATCGATATGGTTTTCCCGAATCGCGTGGTTAACATCCCGTTTATTAAGGATAAGCCTATGATAGGCGAAAAGACCATCAATCATTTTTATTTTGTTGATAATGAAATTGTTCATATTTCAACGGGCTTTGGCATTGTAGTGCTAAACACCAACCGTTTCGAAATTAAGGACACCTACATGATAGGTTCAGGGGGTGCCAATTTGCCAGTATTTCAAACCCTCGTTTTTAATTCAACCATATATGCTGCAACAGAGAGCGGATTAATGTTTGCAAGTTTAAATAGTCCGAATTTATTCCACTTTGCAGCGTGGAGCCTCGACAATACTTTACCCAACCCCAATACACCGGTTGGTGCTCTAGCTATATTTAAAGATAAATTAATTGTTGCTCAAAATAACGGCAACACTACTCCCGACGTGGTTTGGTACAGGGACGGGGAGCAGTGGATTGAGCGTTTCCGCTACTTCAATGTTATAAACAATTTGGCGGCAAATGAAACAAACCTGATTATCTGCTCCGGATCGGGAATTGCCCACTATCAGGGTCTTCAGGGTGGAGGTTTTTGGCAGTTTTCGTACCCTTCATTTTCGAAGTTTAGCCCAAGCCAAGCACATATAGATTGGAGCGGAAATTTAGCCGTTGCGGACAAGGAGTATGGCCTTATGTATCGCAGCGGCGAATCGTGGGTCGAAGTGAGCCCCAGCGGTCCCGAGAGCAACAACTCGTTTCATGTTGCACCCAAGGGCAATGGATTCATTATGACGGCAGGGGCATATAGCGATGCTTTTGGGAACCGTTGGTTTCCTTTTACAGTGAACTCCAACGAGAATAACCAGTGGAGTACTTACAGAAACACTTCCATGTTCGACGCGGTGAGAGTTCTGGTAAATCCTTCGAACCCAAACGAGTATTTTGTTGCAAGCTGGGGCCATGGCGTATCGCACTTTAAAAACGACGAATTTGTTGTTAACTATTCGCCAGCAAATAGTAGCTTGCAAACCATCTTGCCTGGGGCCTTTTGCAGGATTAGCGGAATGGCTTTCGACAAGTCGGGCAACCTTTGGGCTGCCAATGTAGGGGTCGACAGGCCAATATCGGTTAGGTTAACCGATGGTCGCTGGTTCAGTTTTCCGTATGCTAACCAAATTGGCGCAACGCGGTTTTCCGATATTTATTTCTCACCCGCAGGCCACCTTTGGCTCATACTGCCATCGGGCGTTGGGCTTTTTGTACTCGACCCTGGAGCCGACCCAACCTCTGCGAGCGACGACGCTTTTCGAAAACCTCCGTTAATCGATGGTCAAGGAAATTCGTTGCCAAACGATATTGCATCGATTGCTTTCGATAGGGACGGCTACCTTTGGATAGGAACCACTGATGGGGTTTTGGTTTCCTATAGTCCCGAGCGGGTGTTTACACCTTCTTCCTTCAGTTTTCAGCGGGTTCGGGTGCCCGATGTAGTTTCGGGGTTGGCGGTATTTCTACTCGAAAACGAAGTTGTAACCACTATTGC
>JBBIRB010000063.1:0-8425 GCA_037442025.1 Bacteroidales bacterium
AAAAGTAAATAACTACATTCATCAGAATCTGCTTGGTTTTACTGCAAAAACACCCCGATGGGCAATTGCATACAAGTATAAGGCGGAGCAAGTTGCAACACAACTTGTAACTATCGATTATCAGGTTGGCCGGACTGGAGCCATTACGCCTGTTGCCAATTTAAACCCTATTCAGTTGGCCGGAACAACCGTAAAGAGGGCTTCTCTACATAATTCCGATCAGATAGAGCTGCTCAATTTGCATTTAGGAGATACTGTATGGGTTGAAAAGGGTGGTGAAATTATACCAAAAATTGTTGGGGTTGACCAAACCAAGCGAGCCTTTGGAACCAGCAAAGTGCAGTTTATTTCGCATTGCCCAGAATGCGGAAGTAAATTAATTCGACCCGAGGGTGAAGCAAAACATTACTGCCCCAGTGTTTATGCATGTCCACCTCAAATAAAGGGTAGAATAGTACACTTTATTGGTCGCAAGGCTATGGATATTGACGGCTTGGGTGAGGAAACGGTTGAACTCCTTTTTAACTCGGGACTCGTACAAGATCCGGCCGATTTGTATAGCCTCAGTTACGAGCAATTGCTAACACTGGATAGGTTTGCCGAGAAATCGGCCACAAATGCCATAAACAGCATTGCCAGATCGAAGGAAATTCCATTTCATCGGCTTATATTTGCCCTAGGTATAAGATATGTTGGTGAAACAACAGCTCAGAAACTGGCTATGCACTTTGGTACTATTAATGCGCTTCGAAATGCACGTTTCGATGAGTTAATTGAAGTTGAAGAGGTGGGGGAGAGGATTGCGCAAAGTATAGTTGATTTTTTTAAAAACTCAATAAATACTGAGTTTGTTGAAAAACTTGAGAAATATGGAGTTAAAACATCCGAAGGTAAGAGCCTAGAATTGGTTTCAACTAAATTAAAGGGCTACAATGTTGTTATTTCGGGTACTTTTTTTCGCGTTTCACGCGACGAGGCAAAGAGGTTGGTAGAGCTAAACGGAGGCAAGGTTCTTTCGGCTGTGTCTGGAAGCGCTACTTTGGTAGTTGCTGGTGAAAACATGGGGCCGTCAAAACTCGAAAAGGCTACAAAACTGGGAATACGCATAATTTCTGAAGATGAGTTTTTAAGTATGATTAGTTAATCGATTTAACAATGGGACTGTTTACCAAGTACAAATTGCAATACGGGCTTTACAAATTGAACAAACAGCTACGAACATTCAAGCGAAGCAAACGGGTACATAATTTCGAATCGGCCCGCTCTGTTGGAATATTAAGTCCTGCAAATACTAACGATAGTTTTGAACAAGTGCTCGAACTGGCACATTTCCTTTCAGCAAAAAACATTGATGTATCGGTACTTGTCTTTTGTCAACTTAAAGAAGTTCCTCAAAGCTTTTTACTCCGTCGCAACATTAACGTGTTTAATATTAAAGAAGTTAATTGGTACGGTAAGCCTATGGTTACCATTGCCGAGGACTTTATAAACAGAGAATTTGATATCCTTATCGACTTGAGTTTGATGGAACTTTTTCCTGTTAAGTGGATTGCCAGTTTATCGAAATCGAAATTTAAAGTTGGTGCCCTTAATTATTTAGGATGCCCCAACGATTTGATTATGAACGTTGGAAGAGGGGCTTCTTTAAATTATTTAATTGAGCAGTTAAAGTATTATCTTAATTATATTAACAACCGTTTTGCTCAGGAAAAACAGCTGGTTGCAAACGATTAAAATATTCATACAATGAATAGCAAATTTAAAGGACTTGGAGTGGCGATGGTAACGCCCTTCGACGTTGAAAAAGAAATTGATTACAATGCAACCGAAAGAATGGTTGAACACCTTATAGGTGGGGGAGCCGATTATCTCGTACTTTTAGGAACCACCGGTGAGTCGGTAGTACTTTCCGATGATGAGAAACGTGAATTTGTTGACTATGTAATTGACAAAAACGACGGGAGAGTTCCTGTTGTTGTGGGTATGGGTGGTCACGATACGGCTAAATTACTTAAAAGCATTAAAAGTTTCAATTTCAATGGGGTCGATGGAATCTTGTCGGTTACCCCTTACTATAATAAGCCCACTCAAAAAGGGTTGGAACTTCATTTCAGAGCTGTAGCCGCACAATGCCCCCTTCCAATAATTATATACAATGTTCCGGGGCGAACCGGAGTAAATATGACAGCTGAAACAACCCTTAAACTGGCCCACGAAGTGCCCAATATTGTGGCTGTTAAGGAGGCATCGGGTAATTTAACACAACAAAGCTACATTCTTCGCGACCGACCCGAGGGATTTTTGGTTCTTTCTGGCGACGACGGACTGGCCATGCCCCAATTAAGCATGGGAATGGATGGCGTAATATCGGTTGTTGGGAATGTGCTTCCCAAAGAATTTTCTATGCTTGTTAAAAATGCCATGCTGGGCAAACTCGATGTAGCTCGTGAGCAGCATTATAAACTAATCGAAATTATCGATGCACTTTTTCTCGAAGGGAACCCGGGTGGAGCTAAAGCAGCTCTATCTATTTTAGGATTAATTGACAATAATTTGCGTTTACCGCTTGCCCCTGTGAGCGAGTCGGTTTACTACAAGTTGCAAATTCTTTTAGAAAATATTTAACATTTTTATGTTTTCACTTGTTAATGAGTACAATTTGAAACAACTAAAGAATAAACAACTAAAGCAAAGCCATGGCAAATCTTTCAACAAACTACATGGGTTTAAACTTAACCAACCCAATTATTGCATCGAGTTCTGGTTTAACCGGAAAACTCAAAGATATTGTTGAACTAGAAAAGAATGGAATTGGTGCCATTGTACTCAAATCGATATTTGAGGAGGAAATTATTTCGGAAACCCGAGACAATATAAACAGAATGCAGGCAAGCGGTTTCATTTATCCCGAAACCATGGAGTATTTCGATTTCGACGAGATGGAAGATCCCGTTGCCAATTTTTTAAAACTTATTGCCGATGCTAAAAAAACTGTTTCGGTGCCAATAATAGCCAGTATTAATTGCGTAACTGCCGAAAAATGGCCCGATTTTGCCAAGAGAATTCAAAGTGCAGGAGCCGATGCTATTGAACTGAATGTATTTGCGTTACCCACCGATTTAAATAGAACTGCAGAGCAAAACGAAGAACTATACTTTAAAGTAATTGAAAGTGTTCATAAAGTTACTACCCTGCCCATTGCCATCAAAATTAGCCCTTACAACTCATCGTTAGCCAATTTCATTAGTAAATTGAGCCAAACCGGAGTGAATAGTATTGTACTTTTCAATCGTTTTTACAGCCCCGATTTTGATATTCACAATTTCGATTTCACGTCGGCAAGCGTACTTTCAACCCCTGCAGAGATTGCCCTTTCGTTACGATGGATTGCCATTATGTCGGGAAGAGTGGATGTACATTTAGCTGCATCAACCGGAGTCCATAATGGAAGCGGTGCAATTAAGCAACTTCTTGCCGGAGCACAGGCAGTTCAGGTATGTTCTACTTTATACCGCAACGGTTTTGGCCAAATAAACCAGATAATTACCGAAATGAGCGAATGGATGGATGAAAAAGGGTTTAAAACCATCGACGATTTTAGAGGTAAAATGAGCCAGGTTCGCTCATACAACCCTGCCGCATTCGAAAGGGTTCAGTTCATGAAGTATTTTCGAGAAATGGAGCGACCCTACTAGAACAATAATTCACTGCATCTGTTGATATTAAAAGAAGGTTGTTAATATTATGGGAATGCCCTAAAGGGCATTTCCCTTTTTATTTGCTATGTTTGCATTGTATTTAATAAGTATTACCGAATGAGAGAGGAGAACGAATTCGTTTTTGGCGAAGAGGAAACCCTCGATATAGTTCAGCGTTATGAGGATATGCTCCGTCAGAATCAAAGTGTATTCTTCGATGTAATTGAGTTCGAGAGCATTTTCGATTACTACCTATCCATCGATAAGCCTTCGCATGCACTCGAAGCAGCCGATATGGCTATTAGAATGCACCCATATTCGCACGAAATTCAAATTCGAAGAGCTGAAGTTTTGAATATTGAGGGTAAGTTCGACGAGGCCTTACAAATTCTTACTTTCCTTGCTAAAGTTGAAGTCGAAAATCCTGAAGTTTTTTTCCTTATGGGGCAAGCCCATTTGTCCATCGACAATTTTAATGCTGCCAAGGATTGTTTCAATAGGGCTCTTGAACAGGTTCCGTTCGATAATAGTTTCGAATTGATTTCTCGAATAGCCTCCCTATACCAAGAGCGCGACGAGCACCGCATAGCTATTTCGTACCTTCAACGTGCCATACAGTCGCATCACTATTCAATTAGCACTCTCTTTGAGATTGCATTCTCATACGAACAAATTGGCGAATTCGAAAGAAGCATTCAGTACTATAACGAGTATCTCGATATAAACCCTTTCTCTACCAATGTTTGGTATAACTTAGGGTTGGTCTACTCCCAAAAAGGCGATTTCGAAAATGCAGTTGATGCTTACGAATTTGCAGTTGCCATTTCACCCAATAACGCGTCGGCCCTTTATAATTTGGCAACTAGTTATGCTTCACTCGATAACTATTCCGAAGCCATAGGAATTTTTGTTGAACTTATAGCATATGAACCCAATAACCCCAAAGTATACTGTAATATTGGCGAATGCTACGAGAAACTTAATCAGTACACTAAAGCACACGAGGCATACCAAATGGCTCTGAGTATTAACCCCGCCTTTGCCGAAGCCTACTACGGAATTGCAGTGGTAATGCTCGAATCTAAGAATTTAGAAAAAGCCTTAGGACTTATTAGGCAAGCCATATCGTTAGACGAAACCAACTACGATTTTTGGCTTGGGTTGGGAAAAACGCTCTATGAACTTAACAGAGTTAATGAAGCCCTCGATGCCTATAAGCAGGCAGTAATCGTAGACCCCGACGAGCCCGATGCCTATTTAGGAATAATTGAAATTTTACTTTACCAGCAAAAGTACAATGAAGTGGAACTTCTTTACCAGGAAATTTCAGAAAGTTTCTCCGATATTCATTTGCTCAAAGTAATTCGATCTGCTGCTCAATATTTTCTTGGTAATCCCATTGAGGCAGTCGGTTCACTTAAAGAAGCTTTGGAAATTGAACCCAATTCCATTTTCGATTTTCTTGAATTGGTACCGGAATCGTTGGGAAAGGAGTTTTTAAACAAATACGGTAATATATAGTTTTCTACTTCCTTTATGATTTTCAAACAGGTTCGCCAACGTAGATTTGATAAAACACTTTCGTTTATTGAGAAAGTTTTACCAAACAAAACCTACACTATTATCGATTTAGGCCAACCCAACGATTTGGCCAGTCTCATTAAGCAAAGGGGATATAATATTACAAATACAACAGTTAAGGACTTCGATTTTGAACCTAAAACCCTTGAAGGAAGCACTGCTGAGGTTGTTACAGCTTTCGAAATTATTGAACATTTGCTTTCTCCTTTCCCTCTTCTTCAGAATCTTCCGGGCGAAACGCTCATTGCTACAGTTCCTCTTAAATTATGGTTTGCAAAATCGTATAGAAACAAAAACGACGAGTACGATATGCATTACCATGAGTTTGAGGATTGGCAATTCGATTGGTTATTAAAGAAAGCTGGATGGCAGGTAGTTTATAGTGAAAAGTGGATATTGCCTACAGGGCAACTGGGAATTAGGCCTCTTCTTCGCTTTTTCTATCCACGTATTTATGCTGTACACGCAAAAAGGATACATTAACTTAATAGTAATAAATGAAACACACCAAAAATATTGCTCTGGTAGCCCACGACAACAGAAAAAACGATATGGTTGAATGGGTGGAGTGGAATTGGCACCGGTTACTTAAGCATAAACTCATTTGTACTGGTACAACGGGTAGGTTGGTAGAAGAGGCATTGCTCAGGATGCACAAGGATGAGACATCGAAGAGAATTTCGCTGACGCGTTTAAAGTCGGGACCTTTAGGCGGTGATCAGCAACTTGGCGCTATGATTGCCGAAGGCAACATTGATATTCTCATTTTCTTTTGGGATCCCATGCAGGCCCAACCTCACGATGTGGATGTGAAAGCTTTACTTAGAATTGCGAGCGTTTACAATATTCCTACCGCAACCAATCGTTCAACTGCCGATTTTCTTATAGGTTCGCCTTTGCTCGACCAGGAGTATGCTCCCAAAATTAAAGATTATAGCAATTATATAAATAGGAGCATCGATTAGTGGAATAGCTGAGCTTAATTTATTTTCCTTTTTTTATTTCTGCAATGGTCCACTTTAAACGTTTTGCGTAGAAAGGGCTTGCCATTTCGGAGATGTATTCAACAGTATCCTCGAGTTTTGGCAAAGCATCGGGTCCAATTTGAATGAGTGCTTGCAAAATCGATTCGTGTTCTTTGGGTCGGGAAGTAATGAAAAAGCGCTCTACTAAATGATTAACCGCTTTTTTGCCCAACTGGGCAATGGTTTCGTATTTATCGCATAAAATTTGGTGAATGACCATTGCCTCGTCGTTGCTGAATTGAAAATCAGGGAATTTATCTACAATGGCTTTCGATGCAATTCTACGAGTATGCAAATTTGCACTTAAAAGAAGTTGACAAAGTTCGTTCGGTTCTAGCAGTTCAATTTTTGATATCAGTTGGTTATCGGCATCGCTTTTCGGTTCATCCTTTTTCTTCATGAATATTTGTGCCTTGCGGAATAAACTTCCGTTTGCAGCAACAAGGACAATAACAGGGATTCCCCCTGTATAATAAAAAATATCGGAAATTTGAAAGGGTATTTCTTTCATCATGGGTATATCCGATGGTTTTAACCACCAATACTCGTTAAGCACATCGGGAAAGTTTTTACGAGCCTGAAATCGGGCGGCTTCTAAATCGTTTCCCAAACGAACGTCAACGATTTCACCCTTTTGAAATCGAGAGGAATAACGGAACGAGTAAAATTCATTATTCCTACAATCTTGTTGGTCTAGGAAGCCTGCCATTTTAATAAGCGAAATTGAAATGTTACGGTAGTAAATATAGAAAAAATATGCCATAGGAAAAATTCGACATACTTTTAATTTCAGAAAATTGGAGCGCTAGTACTGTATCTTATTCTTTTATAGCATTATTGGCATTTCTTTCAGTGGTTCTATGGCACTGGGCCCAACATTAACCTGAAATGCAATTGCTTCTACTCCCTTTGAACAAACCTCGAGAAGTTTCGCAGAATACTCGGGGTCGATTGTTCAAGCTGGTGAAAAAGTGCTCACATCGGTTCTTTGAACAATGAAAAGTATGACGCTTCGAAAGCCTTTCTGCGATAAATCGAACAATTCGTTCAAATGCTTGAGGCCGCGAGTTGTTTTAGCATCGGGGAAACGAGCAAAATGGTCATCCTTTAGCGTTACATTTTTAACCTCAATAAAACACTTTTCATTTTCGCGTTCAGCATAAAAATCGAGTCGGCTACTACCTACTTTAAATTCTCTTATAACATTATCCCACTTCCCTAAACTTGGAATAATGCCTTGTTTCAAGTAGTGTTCAACTATTTGGTTGGGAATGCATGTGTTTATACCAACCCAATTGCCATCAATTTCAATCATTTCCCAAGTGAATCGGGTTTTTCTTTTCGGGTCGTTTGTTGGAGTAAGAAATACTGGAGCATTAGGTTCTAGGCAGGTAAGCATGGACCCAGAGTTGGTGCAGTGTGCTGTTACAATTTGCCCATCTTCAAGTTGAATGTCGGCCAGAAAGCGTTTATAGCGCTTTATTAACTTTCCTTTAACTAATGGAGGATTAAAACTATATGAAAGCATTTTATTCAACCACTCGAATTTCTGTTGTAACTGGCATTACCTTTTTGTAAACAGCATTAACTCCACAGTAACGCTCTTCCGAAAGATTAATCGCCTTTTCCAACTTATCCATGGGCAAATCTGTGCCCTTAAACTCATAAATTATTTTCATACAGTAGTAATGCTTCGGATGTTCTTCGGTTTGTTCTGCCTCAACCCAAACCCGAAGGCCTTGAAGTTCAACTCTCATTTTTTTTAGAATCGAAATTACATCCATGCCAGTACAGCCTGCCAAAGCTACTAGCATGAGTGGTTTTGGGCGCGGTCCTTTATCGTTGCCTCCACTTTCGGGTGCTGCATCAAGTAATATTTTGTGACCATTCACATCGGCTTCGAATGACATGTCGCCTTGCCAATCGATATAAATTTTTGCTGTACTCATATTGTAATTGTATTTTTAAATATTTAACAAACTAGGTGCATTTAGGTTTAATAATATTGTACTTGTACAAAGTTAATACAAAACAAAGGTGAGTTTCATTTTTTGAGATTGTTAATATAGCAGAATTCAAGCCACTAATGCAACTTTCGCATTTGTTAATAATAGGTTCTTC
>JBBIRB010000064.1:0-8184 GCA_037442025.1 Bacteroidales bacterium
CCCGTGCGGCTTGAGCACTTGTACAAAGAATGGATTTTTTATCGGACAATAGTGAATTTGAACTATTAAAAACACAAGGCTAAAACAATTTTTGTAGTTTTGGGGTATTAACTTACAAGTTCAAAGGGGATATTTAATGGCACGACATGGATGCGATTTCTTGGTTATTGGTTCTGGCATTGCCGGAATTAGTTTTGCCCTTAAAGCAGCCGAATACGGGAAGGTTGTGCTAATAAGTAAGGCAAACCTTGAGGAAAGCAACACGGTTTATGCGCAGGGTGGTATTGCTGCCGTAACCTATGAGCCCGACAGTATTGAAAAACATGTTAACGATACGCTTATATGCGGCGATGGCCTTTGCAATGAGGATGTGGTTCGAACGGTTGTTGCCGAGGCTCCCGAGCAAATAAAACAACTAATTGAATGGGGTGTAAAATTCGACCGGCGCACCGACGGACAGTACGACTTGGCTAAAGAGGGTGGTCATTCTGAGTATAGAATACTTCACCACAAGGATAATACTGGCTTTGAGATTGAAAGAGCCCTGGTTCATCGAGCTCGACAGCATAAAAACATTCAAATTTTCGAGAACCACTTTGCTGTTGAAATCATTACGCAGCACCACAAAGGGGTCGACGTAACGCGTCGCACACCCAATATAACCTGCTTCGGAGCATACGTTCTCGATTTGAAAACGCAGCACGTTCACACCTTCCTGTCGAAGGTAACTGTAATGGCAACAGGGGGAATTGGTAACGTTTACCTAACTACAACCAACCCAACTGTAGCCACCGGCGATGGTGTTGCCATGGTTTACCGTGCAAAGGGATTTGTAGAAAATATGGAATTTGTTCAGTTTCACCCAACCTCCCTATACCATCCCGGCGAACGGCCTTCGTTCTTAGTTACCGAAGCCATGCGCGGTTTTGGGGCCATTCTTAAAACTACCGATCGAAAGGAATTCATGCATAAGTACGATAAACGCGGATCGCTAGCCCCCCGCGATATTGTGGCTCGTGCCATCGATAGCGAAATGAAAATACGTGGTGACGATTTCGTTTACCTCGATGCAACTTTTCTCAACTCCGCAGAATTGAAGTTGCATTTCCCCAATATCTACCAAAAATGCCTAAGCATTGGGATTGACATTACCAAAGATATGATTCCAGTAGTGCCTGCTGCACATTACCTTTGCGGGGGGATAAAAGTAGATAAGGATGGACAAAGTACCATTAACAGGCTTTACGCCATTGGTGAGTGTTCGAGCACTGGCCTGCATGGAGCAAATCGTTTGGCCTCAAATTCACTTGCCGAAGCTGTTGTTTTTGCGCATAGGGCCTCGGTACATGCCATAAGTAATATGGCTAATTTTGAAATAGAGGAGAGCATTCCCGAATGGGACTATGAGGGAACCACGCACAACGAAGAGATGGTGCTAATTACTCAAAGTTATAAGGAAGTGCAACATATAATGAGCAGCTATGTTGGCATAGTACGGTCGAACTTACGTTTGAATAGAGCGCTTGCCCGCCTCGAAATTCTTTATAAGGAAACCGAGGAACTTTACAAAAAGTCGATTCTTACACAAAACCTTTGCGAACTTCGAAACCTCATTAATGTGGGATACCTAATTATTAAGCAATCGCAAATGATGCGTGAGAGCAGAGGACTTCACTACTCTCTCGATTATCCTAAAAACAAACCCTCTGAGTTTTAATGGTAAAGCTAGTAATTTGCAATAGCAAAATAGAAAACAATAGTTCCAGCCAAACTGATGGACAAACAAACCGTTCTGGCAGGCATCACACTGGCATGGATAAACGACAACCGACCCTTTGGGAGCCTCAGGGCAAGTAACCGACAACCGACAACTGACAACCGACAACTGATAACTGATAACCGACTACCTAAAATAATTCACATGAACGCACTTCTTAAAAGGGCTCTTCCGCATCTCATTGCCATTGGCTTTTTTGTTATTGCCAGTTACGCCTACTTTTCTCCAATGCTGGGAGGAAAGGCTTTACCTCAGCACGATATTGAGCAATTCAAGGGTTCGGCAAAGGAACTAATTGGCTACAGAGAGAGAACAGGCGAGGAGGCTCTGTGGACCAACAGCATGTTTGGTGGAATGCCTGCATACCTAATCTCAACGGTATACAAAGGTAACTTACTTCGATATATCGATCGTGCCCTTTCATTCATCGAACGTCCTGCAAACTTTATGTTTATTACCCTACTGGGCTTTTATGTTCTGCTCATTGTTATGGGGCTCAACCCCTGGCTCTCTATTGTAGGAGCATTTGCTTACGGGTTGTCGTCGTATTTCTTTATTGTAATTGCAGCGGGGCATAATGCAAAAATGCATGCCATTGCATATGTTGCACCCATGATAGCGGGCTTGGTTCTTGCCTACCGTGGAAAATATTTAGGGGGCCTCACCCTTTTCTCCCTATTCTTCGGGCTAAACTTATATACTGGGCATCCACAAATTACCTACTACGCAGCATTTATTATGTTCGCAATGGCAGTTGCATACTTTGCAGAGGCGTTAATGAAAAGCCAACTCATGGGCTTTGCCAAGGCTTCGAGCATTCTGATTCTCGCTGCCATACTAGCCATTGGTGCCAATACTGCAAGGCTATATTTTACGTACGATTACGGCAAAGATTCCATTCGTGGCCCTTCAGAACTGCAAAGACACACACAGAATCAAACTTCGGGTCTCGATAAGGACTATGCTACAGCATGGAGCTATGGCCGAACCGAAACGCTTAACATGCTTATTCCAAACCTCTATGGTGGCGCATCTAATGCCGACTTGGGGGTTGACTCGGAAACCTACAAAAGTTTGGTAAAGAATGGAGTACAGCGAAACCAAGCCCGAACCATTGTTAAACAATTACCAGCCTACTGGGGCCCCCAACCCATGACATCGGGACCGGTTTACATAGGGGCTACCGTTATTCTTCTGTTTGTTTTGGGCCTTTTCTTAGTTCGTGGTCCCTTGAAATGGGCAATAGTAGCGGTTACTGCTCTTGGAATTGCCTTGGCAATGGGGAAATACTTACCATGGCTTACTAATCTGTTTCTCGATAGTTTTCCTGGATACAACAAGTTCCGAACCGTGTCAATGATTCTGTATATAGCTGAATTTACCATGCCCCTTCTTGGCATGTTGGCACTAAAACAAATATACGATGGGCAAATTGACAAGAAGCGTTTCCTGCTCTCGCTAAAATTATCAATCGGATTGGTTGGTGGCATATGTCTTTTCTTCCTACTGTTCGGAAAGGCAGTATTCACCTTCGAATCGTATAACGACATGCAATACATTGCCATGGGCTATCCTGCTTGGCTCTTCGATGCTTTAATGATCGATAGGGCCAATCTGCTTAAGGCCGATGCGCTTCGCTCGTTGGCATTTGTAATACTTACTGGGGCAGTAATTTTGGCATATTTTTATAAGAAAATTAAGCCTATGTATTTAGTGGCTGCTATTGGAGTTCTTGTGATTGCCGATTTATGGACCGTTAATAGGAGGTACTTGAATAACAGCCACTTTAAACCCAAGAACAAGGTGGAGTTTCCATTTACTCCAAGCGAAGCCGATAAGCAAATTTTAGCCGATAACACGCTAAGTTTTAGGGTATATAATATGACGGTCAGCACTTTTAACGATGCCAGCACATCGTACTTTCACCAATCAATTGGTGGGTATCATGGTGCAAAGCTTCGCCGTTACCAGGAAGTTATCGACTACCACTTGTCGCGCCAAAACCCTAATGTGTTTAACATGCTAAATACTCGTTACTTTATTCAGGAAGGCAAGGATGGCCCAACCGCCATGTACAATCAGTGGGCATTAGGGAACGCATGGTTTGTTAACGAAGCCATATGGGCGGTCGATGCCGATGCTGAAATTGACTCGCTGAACTTTTTTAAACCCCAAGAGAATGCTACAATAGACAAACGGTTTGAAGGAGTTGTAAGCCAGTTTAGTCAAGAAGGTAGCGAAACCGATTATATTAAGCTAACCAGCTACGAACCCAACCGCCTCAGCTACGAGTATAGCCTAGCCAACCCCCGTCTTACTGTTTTCTCTGAGATATACTATCCTAAGGGCTGGACTGCCTATGTTAATGGTGAAAAGGCCGATCACTTCAGGGTAAACTATATATTGCGAGGAATGGTATTGCCTGCCGGCAATAACGAGGTAGTATTCGAATTTAAACCAAAACTTTTTGGAACTCTTTCCAGAGTTGAATTAGCCTCATCTGTACTGATAATTTTAATTATCATTGGATGGATAACTGCGGAATGGGTGTATATAAGAAAATCCCTTTAAGCAATGAAATTCATTGGGCCGCACGTTAGCGCATCGGGGGGTGTAGAAAACGCCCCCATAAATGCTCATTCCATTGGGGCCAAAGCCTTTGGAGTATTTACAAAGAACCAAAGGCAATGGGTAGCCCCTCCCCTTACCGAAAAAAGCATCGCGCTATTTAAGGAGCGGTGTGCCCAATTGGGTTACGAACCCAATCATATTTTACCGCACGACAGCTATTTGATTAACCTAGGAAACCCCGATAAGGAAGCCCTTAAAAAATCGAGGATTGCTTTTATCGACGAAATGAAGCGTTGCGAATTGCTGGGTTTAAACAGGCTGAACTTTCATCCCGGCAGTTCGTTGGGAAAAGTTAGCGACGAAGAATGCCTGCAGACCATTGCTGCAAGCATTAACCTGGCACTAGAGCAAACCTCCGGGGTTTCTGCTGTAATCGAAAATACATCGGGGCAAGGAAGCAATCTGGGGCATCGGTTCGAGCATTTGGCCTTTATCATCGATTTGGTTGAAGATAAAACTCGTGTTGGCGTTTGCCTCGATACTTGCCATACTTACACTGCAGGTTACAACCTGAGAAGCCCCGAGGGCTTTAAAAGTACCTTCGATGAATTCGATCGTATTGTGGGGTTTGGTTACCTAAAAGGAATGCACTTAAACGATAGCAAAAAGGAGTTAGGCTCAGGGGTCGACAGGCACGAAAGCATTGGTAAGGGATTTTTAGGTATTGAGCCCTTTGCATTAATAATGAACGACCCACGTTTCGACAACATTCCCCTTATTCTGGAAACGCCCGACGAAAGCATTTGGGCCGACGAAGTTCAATTACTTTATAAACTTTAATCGATTTTAACTCCCATAATTGTCACATCGTCAACTTGCTCTATCTGCCCCATCCAGTCGTTAAGAGTATTATTTAAAACTATTTTCTGCTCCGTTAGGGGTAAGTGCGAATGGGTAAAAATGAGTTCTCGCAGGTTCTTGCCCATAAACTTTTTCCCCTGAGTCCCCCCAAACTGATCCTGAAAACCATCGGACATTAGGTAAACCTGATCCCCTAGATATAGCTGCAATATATGGTTTGTATAGGGTTCCATATGCTTATGAATGGCAATGGGCATTTTGTCGGGTTTAATTTGAAGTATCTCACTATTATAAGGCTCATCAGTCTCTTCGCTACGGCTAACAAGTCTTTCGGCAGTATGCTCCTTACTAGGAATAATCCAACAAGGATTATAGCCTCCTGCAAATTGCATCTGCTTTGAGGAAAGGTTCAGAACGCAAAGTCCAATGTCCATCCCATCTTTCTGCTCGCTCCCCTCGCCTTTTTGTTTTAATGCGTCTATAATGCAACTACGTAGGCGATTGAGAATCTGACTAGCCACAGTTACGCCCTCCTTGTGAACTATTTCGTTAAGGTAAGAGACACCCAGCATACTCATAAAGGAACCAGGTACCCCATGGCCGGTGCAGTCGGCTACACAGAAAACAAGTTGATTGGCAACGCCTGTAGCCCAATAAAAATCGCCCGATACAATATCCTTTGGTCGAAAAAGTATAAAATGCTCACCTAAAAGGTTATCCATCTGCTCTGGCGAAGGTAAAACGGCAGCCTGAATTCTGCTTGCATATCGGATACTAGATGTTAACTCACCGTGTATTAACTCAATATGCTCCTTCTGCTCCACTACCAGATCCCTTTGGGCAGCAATTTCCTCATTGGCTTGTTCAAGCAATATATTTTTTTGAGAAATAATTTCATTGCTCTGCTTCTTTTGCCTATAACTTCTATAAACCACCAGCACCAATAATACCAAAAGCATTGACCCAACAATAAAAAAGTTTCGTTGCAATTTTTGTCTTCGCACTTCGGTACGTTGCTTATCTATTACCAATTGCTGCTTCTCTATCTCCTGTTGTTTTTTTTCGGTTTGGTATCGGGTCTCCATTTCTACAAGAGCCTTGGTTTTTTCTTCGGCAAACATAGAATCTTTGGTAGAAATATAAATGGATGAATAATCGAGGGCCTTTTTGTACATGCCAATTGAACCATATATCTCCATAAGCCTAGCTGCCGATTCGTTTTCAATTTGAAACGACTTCAGCTCCTTGGCGGCCTTGTAGGCTTGAGAAGCCAATTCTATAGCACGGGCTATGAGCTCATTTTTCTGGTTCATTGGCTTTCCTTCCTTTATTGAGAGGAGGAAAAGCAGCTTTGCCAAATTTGTTTTTGTAAGCGCAACACCCCTCATATCGCCCAATTCCTCACGAATTTTCAACCCTTGGCTATAATAATCAATGGCTTCTTTCAAATTTCCTTTTTCTAAAGCTACATTCCCCAGGTTGTTAAGGCAGGCAGCCATTTTGGGTCGATAGTCAATTGCTTTGGCAACTGCCAGGGCTTTAGCAAAGTGGGTTTGGGCTTTTTCAAGATCTTTTCTATCGAAGTGAACTATTCCCAAATTTACATTCACGTCGATAATTTGAATTTGATATTGTATATCGTTTGCCTTTTCCAATGAGATGCTTTCAACTAACTCGTTGGCATCGGAAAGGTATTTAAGGGCTAAATCGGGGTTTTTTAAATGGATGTGGATGCTGCCAATGTTAATATAGCAAGCCGCAATACTGCTCTTGTCGCCCATCGATTCGAAGATTTGGGCAGCTTTCTGAAGGTATTCAATGGCTTGCGGATACTGTGCTCTGCTATTATAAACATTGCTGATGTTATTGTAAATGGTTGCAACACCCTTCAACCCTTTGGTTGCAATCAGTGGATTGGGTGAGCGGCTCATGATCTCGAATTGCTCCTCCGACTTTAAAAAGAAATGGATTGAGGAATCGAAATCGCCAAGGTACATTTTAATAATTGCAATGTACATATATGCTCTGGCTTCTGCCGAAGTATAATTGCTATTTTGGGCCATGCTAAGTCCCTTACGATAAATGCCCAAGGCCGAATCGGGATTTATACCTTCCAACTCGTAGCCAATGCTTTCAATCAAAAGTTCAATTTTTGCTGAGTCTGCTTTTGTATTATTATAAACACGCCAGAGGCTATCGATGGTTTTCGACTGGGCAATTGTACAGCACGCCCATAAACAAAAAACCATAAAAAGTAGCCCGCTTTTCATAATAACACACTTTGAGTTAGGGCACTAATAAGTTTTTACAAGTTACAATAATAATTCAACCAAAGCCATTTAGAAACCCATTTTAACCGTAAATAGTAATAAAAAAGGGGCCTAAGCCCCTTTTTTAAGTTATCTATTTGCCATTGTCGTGCAGCCTATCCTGCTGGCCGGTCCATACCATAAACCTCTTTTGAAGGTTTACGGTTATTCGGTACATTACTGGAACAACCAGTAGGGTTAGGAACGTGGAAAAAGTTAACCCAAAAATGATAGTCCATGAAATGGGCCCCCAGAAAATAACATTGTCGCCACCGAAATAAAAATCGGGGTTAAAGCTGGTGAGTGCCCCGGCAAAGTCGAAGTTCATTCCTATTGCCATAGGTATTAGACCTAAAATGGTAGTGATGGCGGTAAGTAACACTGGACGGAGCCTAGTTTTTCCGGCTTCTACAACGCAGTCGGTGGCATCCTTAACTGGCAAAAAGGCACCTTCGGGTAAGCCAAGCTGAATCCTTCTGCGCTCTTTAAGCAGCCCGATGTAGTCGATAAGTACAATAGCATTATTAACAACTATTCCTGCCAGTGATACAATTCCAATACCAGTCATAACAACAACAAAGTCCATTTTAAAAGTCGAAATACCTCCAAAAACACCAATGGTACTGAAAACTACACTGGTCATAATGATTAAAGGACGAACCAAAG
>JBBIRB010000065.1:0-7551 GCA_037442025.1 Bacteroidales bacterium
CCGACTTTGAAAAGGCATTGATAATGAAATTGAGCGCCGCCATTTCGTCGCTGGGAAACGAAGGGATGGAACGCTGTCCGTTACTCAGAAAATTTTCCCATGTTCTGCTCCAATCGGGGCGGTTCATTAACGACAGAGCCTGAAAGTACACCCCCCAGGTTAAATCGGCCGATAGCAAACGGGAAACAGCGTACACATCGGTAACCTCCCAGCGGCGGGGAGTTATGTTGAAGAGTTTATATTCTATGGGTTTCTCCTCTGTATGGTCGATGTACCAATTAATGCCGTCAACATAGCTGGCAATCCAATTGCGAGTAAAGGGACTGTCGTTGGCAGCAATATAGGGTGTCGATTTTTGCAGCTGAATGGTTCGCAACGAATGGTCGATATCGGCCACCAGCGGGCCTGCCATTTCGGCTAAACGACCCCAGGCTATCATGCGGAAAAGTTCCATTTGCGCCAGTCGCAGGTGCGCATGCGTAAGCCCCAAAACGAAAGCAGCATCGGCATCGGTATTTGCATCGATAAAGGGAACCATATAGCTATTCCAGTATACCGAAACGCTATCGCGTAAAGGCAGGTTTGCAGTGGGAAACGTTTCAAAGCGTTCCTGCGAAGTTTTCTTAATTGGTTGAGTGCTAATTATACTGCAAGCTGAAAGGGAAACAATGAAGATAAGAATTGATATTAAGCGAATCATACGAAGAATTAATTTTGTTCAACTTTACTAATCATATACATAAACACAAGTATAATATTTTTGTTTGATTCCGATTTGCTCCAGAAAGTTTGCTGAGTAGCAACTAGTATTTAAAAATAATGAGTATCTGAATTGATTCCTAATAAAATCATATTGCTCAGAAAATCAAATTGTTTGCCCCTTACCCTGAAGGGAGCAACTTGATTTTCATCACTCCCTTTAGGGTAGGAGTAAAAGAAGAAAATCAAGAATATATTTTAGGTACCAAAGCGAACAATCATTTTAAAAATAATCACTATAGAGATAACACCCATAATCATTTACCGCTACTTTTGCCCTATGGTTCTCGATGTAGAAATAGAAGAATTCCTGACTTCCGGACTACCTGTAATCGACGTGCGTTCACCCGCCGAGTTCGAAAAGGGACATATTCCGGATGCCTTTAATATTCCACTCTTCTCGAACGAAGAGCGGGCCCAGGTTGGTACTGTTTACGTTCAGCAATCGCAACAAGAAGCCATCGATTTGGGGTACCGATTGGTTGCACCCAAACTGGAACAGTTCATATTCCAATCGAAGAAAATTGCACCCAACGGCCAGGTGGCCGTTCACTGCTGGCGCGGTGGCATGCGTAGCCATGCTTTTGCCCAACATCTTAGCAACAATGGATTCGAAGGAGTGCTTGTGCTTAGCGGTGGATACAAAACGTACCGGAAACATTTACTCAACTTCTTCAATACACCTTTCAAACTAAAAATTGTGGGGGGGTTCACTGGGTCGGGAAAAACGCACATACTGGAGGAACTCCAGAGCAACGGCCATCAGGTTGTCGACCTCGAATTTTTAGCAAAACATAAAGGTTCGGCATTTGGCTTGTACGAAAACGAAACTCAACCATCGGTCGAGCAATTCGAAAACAACTTGCATGAGCAATTCAGTAAACTCAACATCGGCAAAACCATTTGGCTCGAAGACGAAAGCCATTCCATTGGAAGCGTTTACATTCCGCTGAACCTATATTCTCAAATGAAAAGCAGTACCGTTTTTTTTATCGATGTTCCAATTGAGGAGCGCGCAAAACTGCTGGTTAATGAGTATGCTATGAGAAGTCCCGATTTCCTATCCCATGCCATTAGTAAAATATCTAAACGGCTAGGAGGACAAAATGCTACCCTAGCATTGCAAAAGCTCAGTGAAGGGAATTACTACGAGGTAGCTCTAATTACTCTTAAATACTACGATAAGGCATACTTAAACTCACTAGAGAAGAATCACACCCAAAATGTAATTACCATCAGCGCAAACAGTACTAATGCCGTTGAAAACTACAAACTAATAGTCGAAAATATAGATTCACATGAGCAACATTAAACTTACCCAATATAGCCATGGCGCTGGCTGTGGCTGCAAAATATCGCCAAAGGTTTTAACCAGCATTCTGCATGGGAATATTCCCTCAATTCCCCACCCCAACCTACTGGTTGGAAACGAAAGCCGCGACGATGCTGCCGTTTACGATTTGGGTAATGGAACAGCTATTGTAAGCACTACCGACTTTTTCATGCCCATAGTTGACGACCCTTTTACATTCGGGAAAATTGCAGCGACCAACGCCATTAGCGATATTTATGCGATGGGCGGAACGCCGCTTCTGGCCATTGCAATTCTGGGCTGGCCCATAAGCAAAATTGAACCCGAAGTAGCATCGGTGGTTCTCGATGGAGCCCGCCAAACCTGTACAGAGGCTGGTATTCCTCTGGCGGGCGGGCACAGCATCGACTGCGAGGAACCCATTTTCGGGCTCGCCGTAACAGGGCAGGTAGAGGTGAGCAAACTGAAGCGCAACGATACGGCTACCGAAGGTTGCCACCTGTACTTAACTAAACCGTTAGGGGTAGGTATTCTTTCAACTGCACAAAAGCAAGGAAAACTGAAAGCTGAACACGAGCAAATTGCACCCAATACCATGATGCAACTCAATTCTGTGGGAAAAGTCTTGGGTGGTTTTCCGGGGGTTACTGCCATGACCGACGTTACGGGCTTTGGACTTTTGGGCCATTTGGCCGAAATGTGCGAAGGTAGTGGCCTATCGGCCATAATTGATTTTAGCAGTGTGCCCTTTATACCCGAATCGATTGAATACATAGCACAGAAATGCATTCCCGGTGGTACCTATCGCAACTGGGATAGCTACGGTTGCCAAATAGAATTAACCGACCCAACTCAAAAAATGCTTCTTTGCGATCCGCAAACCAGCGGAGGCCTCCTAATTGCAGTTGAACCAAACGCTATGCGAGAGGTTGAAGATTTACTCCGAAACCAAGGTTTACATTATAACCCAATAGGTAAGTTGGTGCCTAAAAACGATTGGCTCATAAGAGTAGAATAAAAAGATACCGTTCTAAAAAATATTTCAAACTCATTGATTCCCTGTGGTACTTTTGTTAACGTTCCAGTGGTTGGGCACGCTGGGGAGTTAATAGCTACGTCCTTATCCCACGTTAAACTTTTACTAAGTTACGAAAAACTTTCATGTCAGCAAATCAGCCCCAGTGGGTTTAACCACGTGTTATGCTGCGTGTTTTTATTTGTCGTAGTGGTATTTACAACTATAAATCAGAATTTCTTGATCAATGACTTGATAGACTAATCTATGCTCTCGGTCAATACGTCTTGACCAAAAACCAGCCAAATCATATTTTAAAGGTTCAGGTTTCCCAATACCTTCATGCGGGTGTCTTTGAATGTCTTTTATTAGCTCATTTATCTTTCTGAGCATTTGTTTATCCTCAGTTTGCCAAGATGTATATTCCTCCCATGAGTTCTTGGAAAAGGTAATTCGCATCATTCTTCAATAAGTTTGTTTCGAACTACTTTCCCTTCCTTCATTTGTTTAATTGACTCATAAAGTTTGTCGGCATTTGCTTTTGAACTCAACAAGTGAAGCGTTTCCATGATAGAGTTGTATTCATCTAACGACATCATAACTGCACCTTTACCTACTCCTCTCTTAATTATCAGTGTTTCATTGTTGTTCTCAACATTGTCTAAGAATTTCTTGAGACCAACTCTGAATTCAGTAAAATTCGCTGCCATCATAATCAATCGTCTTTAAGTTATTTATTCGGTACAAATATAAGTACTTAAATAGTAACTCACAAGGAAATCGTTTGTTTTCTTCAAAAAAACATGAAGCATAACTTCGTTATTACAATAGTTTCACAGATTAACTTTTGAACAGCCTCTTAAAATATAACGTACGCCTGGTTTTTTTACTACAATTCAGAATTTTTTGGTTCAATGCCGGTTTTTACTTTATCTTTCTCCTTGTCCTTCCCCTTCGCTTTCTCTTTACTTTTGTCCTTCTTCTTAATTTTATGATTTAATTTTACCTGCTTTTTGCGCCTTCTGAAAATTACAATCCCTCCCCAAACAGCAGCTCCCAGCAACCAAAGAGGCCATAAACCTATCACTATTAAAATTATGGCAACAATTCCGCGCCAACCCATGGTAAGGGCTTTTTTAAGTTGTTCGCTAAAGGGTTTGGTTTTTTCGGGCTCGTACTTGAAATCGATTTTCTGGTAAAGGGTTAGGTGAATGGTGCTATACTCCGACTGGTTCTTGAGGTACTTCATGCGTCCCATGAGCGACTCAATTTGACCCCGAACCTCACCTAGTTTCGATTCAATTTTCAGGATCTCTTCAACCGAATCGGTTTTTTTAAGCAGCTTCACAAAGGTTTCCTCAACCCTTCGCTGATTGTTGAGCCGAGCCTCCACATCGATGTACTCTTCGGTTACATCGGTCGATTCGACCCTTTGAAAATCGATTCGTTTGGCAATAGCACCTAGTGCAACTTGCAATTTATCGAGATTGGCGGCTGGGACCCTAATGCTAAAATCGTTGGATTTGCGGTAATCGTAATTCTGCATGTTTTCGTTTACAATGCGAGCATTGTAAATTTTAACTAAAGAGTCGACCTTAGAGCGACCGGCATCGTAGCTATCAACCTCAACCGACATGTAGGCTGTTCTAATTACCATTGGGTTAATGGTTTCCCTTTGGTCGGAATAGGATTCCTCCATTTTAAAACTGCGCGAACTAATTGAAGGGTTGAAATCGAGGGCTGTTTCTTCGACCTCTGCATTGGAAAATTTTTGTTCTGAATTCTTGCAGCCCAACAGGGTTAGGGCAATTAGTATGACTAACGCTATGCTCTTCATAGTTATCTTTTTTGTATTTCTGTGCAATTTAGCTTATAAAACCCAACTGGGAATTAGTTGGTAATTTTTTTTTGTTTGCCTCTACAATATTCCTTTTTGCATTGCAAATCTTACAAGTTCGGCTGTATTCTTAGTGCAAGTTTTTTCGAGTAAATGCTTGCGATGCGAAATTACAGTGTGCTCCGAAACGCAAAGTTTTTCAGCTATTGTATGGGCACTATATCCTTGAGCCAGCATTTTTAAAACCTCTTTTTCTCTACTTGTCACATGGTGATTCTTTGAATACTTCTTAAGTAAATCATCAAAATGAAATAGAAATTTAGTATCTCCTATCCATGAAATATTATAACCGTCTCCGTTTTTTGTTTTAGTAACATCGTTAAAGAAACAAAGAGCATAAACCATGTTACCTTCTTTGTCGGTTTTTAAGCATGTGGTTTGGCGGTTAAGCTTAATGTAATGGCCATTCTTGTGTTTTAGGCGAAAATCGATGGTAAATAGAGATTGGAATGGGTTTTCCAATAACTCCTGCTTGTAATACTTGCAATACGATATGCTGCGTTTTGAAAATTCGTAAACGAACTCCATGTCATCGGGGTGCGTTAACTCGTAAATCTTCCCAATATCGATGAATTCATCGGGAGAATATCCGGTTATAAGCTCAGCATTGGGATGAATATACACATTGTTTGCCGTTACAAAGTCGTTAATGTAGAAGAACTGGTTGGGAAGCACTAAGGAGTTGTCGAGTTTTTGCCAATCTATCAGCCGATCCTTATAGTTGTTTAAGTTTAGGTCGAATTCAAGTTGTCGACTGAATTTTCTGAAATCTTCCGAAACGTCCTCTGGCCTGATCATTTTTAATAATGGGTAAGATTACTGAATACTTTCAATAAAGGTCATAAAATGAAGGAGTAATCTATTAAATTCAGCAGGATTTTCAATCTGTGGGCAATGTCCAGCATTTTCGATGGTTTGAAAGCGTTGCTTCCAAATAAAATCGTTCCCAATAAAATCGAAATAGTTAGGGTTTATAAGTTTATCGCCAGCACCCTGCAACACTGCATAGGGAATGTTACTATTTTTAATAATAGCCACCTCATCTGCTGTTTGGCCACTCATAAGAGCTTTTCCAACCTCAAGGCGAACCATAGGGTCGGTCTGTTTAAGGTTTTCAAATATTACTTCAGGTTTATCATTGCCATTGGCGGTAAACTCATTGGCTAAAATACTTAACTCATCGAGTGTAAGGTTGGGCTTAAAAATTAAGCCAAGGGCAGGGCTAGGCAGAAACGCCAGATCGAACCGGAGTGGTAAGGTTAATGGGGTGGTTCCAAAGGTAACCACACCTTTGGCCTTTGGCAGGTAGGGAAGGGCGTTTATGGCCATATGCCCGCCCAGCGAGTGACCAACCAGTACAGCATCCTCAGCGCCAAGTGCGTGGCAGAGCTCAACCAAAACCTCAATAAATTTTGCGGGTATATAATCGTTTTCGGGATTTGAGGAGCGAACTGAATTGCCATGGCCAGGCAAATCGAAGGCAATTAAACGGTACTGACTTAGTGCCAACGCTGTAAACTGTTGGGAAAAGGTTAGAGCCGAAAGGGAGTTGCCATGAACAAAAACAATGGGAATACCTTCTTCCCTGTTCTGGTAAAAGGCAACTTTTAAACCACCAATGTTGATAATACTCGGTAACATAAAGTAAGTTAAAGTGAACTAAAGTTAAACATTTGTTTTTAAACAATACACTCTTTATCAATAAAAAATCCCCCAATGGGGGATTGATTTTGCGCTATTCAATCCTCTAACTTTACTAGGATTTCAAGTTAAAAAAGTTATATCAATTATAAAATTTGCAATTTTTTTACTTAAAACCAAAACGCTTTTATGTCATGAAAAGGATTGCTCTACTTGCTTTTATAATGGTTTTGTCTTCAAAACTCGATGCGCAACTGATTTACCCACAGGTTTTCTCTAGTTTTGGTGGAAATCTAAAGAATGAAACTGTTCAACTTACGTGGACAGCAGGTGAACCCCTTTACGAAACGGTTTCTAGTAATGTCGGGATTCTTACACAGGGATTTAACCAAACAGTTTACATCACCACCGATATCCCTGATTTTCCGCCATATCCATTGCCCAACCTCACCGTTTTTCCCAACCCGTTTCAGGGAATTCTGTATGTTAACCTTCCAACTGAAAGCTCAGAAACCCTGGGGATTCAACTCTTCGACATGTTCGGAAGATGCATTTTGATAAAAAAAACCAACAGTAACTTGGAAGAACTCCATCTTCCTCATATTGCCAATGGAATGTATGTTTTAAGAATAACTAGGAGCAATAGAATTCTTAAAACTTTTCGGGTTGCAAAAGTGGAATAACAATTAATGTGGAGACATTAAAAAATAAACCAAAAACCAAATAACCAATGAAAACAACAGCAAAGACATTATTACTGAAAGTACTTATGGCTTTTGTAATTACCTCACAATTAATAGTATTAAACGCACAACCACCTCAGGCCATCACGTTGATGGTCTTGGCCCACACGTCCTTGTTCAGGTCGGCGGACGCCATCTTGCCGATCGAGCCCTCCGGGCCAGGATCGCCCATCTTGCGGTTCTG
>JBBIRB010000066.1:0-7458 GCA_037442025.1 Bacteroidales bacterium
TTAGTTCAAATTTAAAACATCTCAGTGATCCGGACAGGATTCGAACCTGTGACCCACAGCTTAGAAGGCTGTTGCTCTGTCCAACTGAGCTACCGGACCATTTATTTTAGGTTTGCAAAAATATAAAAAACATTCCAACAATAAAATTTTTTTCTAAACTTGAATCTCTTATTGAACAATCCTTTTTGCTTGCTATATTGCAAATTGTATTTTAAACTCTTTATATAAATCGGTTTCTAATTCGTTTTATGTTCGAAACTTTTTGTTTTTAAATGGGTTACTATAACTAAAAATCTAAATATGAGAAAATTAGTTTTTTCCTTGTTTGCAATTCCATTATTTGCAACTTTTTCAAATTTTAATTCTTGGGGCTGTACAAGCTACTTGGTATCAAAAGGAGCTTCGGTCGATGGGGCAACTTTAATTTCATATGCTGGCGATTCGCACGTTCGGTATGGTCAACTATACTTTCGACCGCGAACTACTTGGCCTGCAGGTTCAATGCAAACCATTTACGATCGCAGCTCGAACAAACCTCTTGGGCAAATTCCTTATCCCAACGAAACGTATCAGGTTGTTGGTTTTATGAACGAATATCAGGTTTCCATTGGCGAGAGCACTTTTGGTGGGCGGGAGGAACTTTCGGATAGTACCGGGTTTATCGACTGGGGTAGCATTATGTTTTTGGGATTGCAGCGCGGAAAAACGGCTCGCGAAGCCATTAAGGTTATGGTAGAACTTGCTAATGAGTATGGCTACTTTAGCTCGGGTCAGTCGTATTCGGTTGCCGACCCTAACGAAGTATGGTTTCTCGAAATAATTGGCAAAGGGGTCGATATGAAAACCGACCGTAAAACCAAAAAAACCTACAATGCCAATAAAGGAATTGTTTTCGTTGCCATTCGTATCCCCGATGGTTACATTAGCGCTCACGCTAACCATTCGCGTATTACCAATTTCCCCTTGGAGGATGGTGTGAGGTCGATTAGTTCGAAAAATTTGAACAAAATTTTCAATCCCGAAGTGGAGGTGGTTTACTCGCACGATGTTATCGATTTTGCCCGTAAAATGAAGTATTTCAATGGAGCCGATCAGGATTTCAGTTTTTCCGATGCATATGCACCGCTCAATTTTGGCGCGGCACGTTTCTGCGACCTAAGGGTTTGGGCTATGTTTAACCATGCTTGCGATGGCATGGATCAGTACTGGGATTATGCAACTGGTAAAACCAAGGGCCCCCGTATGCCCCTTTACGTAAAGCCAAACCGTAAACTTTCGCCCCGCGATTTAATGGAGTTCAAAGGCGACCACCTGCAGGGTACCGAACTCGATATGAGTAAGGATATTGGTGCTGGTCCGCATGGATTGCCTTACCGTTGGCGGCCAATGACTTGGGAATACGATGGTAAAAAGTACTTTCACGAGCGTACCACCGCTACCCAGCAAACTGCTTTTTCGTGGGTAGCGCAAATGCGCAGCTGGTTGCCCAACCCAATTGGTGGTATTTTTTGGTACGGATTAGACGATGCTAACCTAAGCGTTCACGTTCCGTTTTACGCAGGCATTACCAGCGTTCCATTTACCCATTCAGAGCAGAATGGCGATATACTAACGTATTCTGAAACTTCAGCCTTTTGGACCTTTCAGCGTGTGTCGCACATGGCCTACCTGTTTTACAACAGGGTAATTGTCGATTTGCGCAAAAAGCAAAGTGAGTACAGAACCAAATACGAAAGTTATGTTGAAGCAGTTGATGCTGGAGCTCTTAAATTGTACGAAAAGGATCCGCAATTGGCAAAGCAGTTCCTTACTGAGTTCTCGCATAATACAGCAACAAATTTGGTTAACGAGTGGCGAAATTTTGGCAACTTCCTTCTGGTTAAGTACCTCGACGGTAACGTGAAGCAGGAGCAGAATGGAGAGTTTCTTCGAAATTCATGGGATTTTCCACGTAGTCCGAAACATCCCAATTACCCCGATGAGTGGAAACAGAATTTGATTGAAAAAACAGGCGATAAGTTCCTTCAACCTAAATAGTAAGGTTTCTAAAAACCCCGGGTTCTTTCGAATTCGGGGTTTTTTAAACATTTAAAAACGTGCTGCGTTAAGGGTACAACGCCATAAACAACTATATTTATAATACACAAATAATTTCGATTATGATACTATTTAAAAATGCCGAAGTATATTCGCCAAACCACCTTGGAACAAAGGACGTATTGGTAGCCGGAAAAACCATAGCTGCCATTGAGAACTCGATTGAAATTCCCAAAGAACTGAATTGCGAGGTTATTGAAGCCAGTGGCTTAAAACTGGTTCCCGGCTTTATCGATGCGCATGTTCACATTGCTGGTGCAGGTGGCGAGGGTGGTCCTTCTACTCGTACCCCCGAACTTCAGCTTAGTATGCTAATCGATGGCGGTGTAACAACTGTTATTGGCTGTTTGGGAACCGATGGCATGACTCGAACCGTTGAGAGCGTTTTAATGAAAGCCAAAGCATTACGACACGAAGGGGTTTCGTCGTGGATTTATACTGGCTCGTATCAGGTACCAACTCCCACAATAACTGGCGATGTGGGCAAGGACATAGCTATTATTGATGAAATTATAGGTGTTGGCGAGGTGGCCATTTCCGACCATCGGTCGTCTTGTCCCACCACCAACGAGCTAATCCGAATTACCGAGCACGCAAGGGTAGGGGGAATGCTTGGTGGAAAGGCTGGCATTGTTAACATACATATGGGCGACGCCAAAAATCCTTTTCAGCCCATTCACGATGCGGTTGCACAGAGCGAACTGAACTACAAACAGTTTTTTCCAACTCATATAAATCGAAACGACTATATTTTTGAGGATGCCAAGGAGTACGGCAAAAAAGGGTGGATTGACATAACCACAAGCTCTTACCCATATTTTCCACAGTACGAAATAAAGCCCTCACGGGCTCTTAAGTTGCTCCTCGAAGCAGGCGTTCCCATTGAGCATATAACATTTACCTCTGATGCCTGTGGCTCACTTCCCGATTTCGACCCGGTTACCGGAGAACTTCGGCAACTCGAAATGGGTATGCCTAGCGCAAACCTTCGCGAGCTGGTTGATGCAGTGAAGGATGAAAATATTCCACTCGAAACAGCAATAAAAGTATTAACATCGAACCCAGCTGATATACTAAAACTTAAACAAAAGGGTAGAATTGAGGTTGGTAAAGATGCTGACATTCTTCTTCTCGATTCTGATTTTAAGGTGAAGCACATTCTTGCCCTTGGGCAATTTTTAAAACGCGAGTACGTTGCTACACGAAAAGGCTCGTACGAAGGAAGGGGTTGAGGGAGGTATTGGGTTTTTGGGTTAATAGGTTATTGGAGTCCGAAGACCGAAGAGTGCAAAAAGTTTTTCACCACATAGACACATTAGGGCACAATAGGATTTTCTAATATTGCGGCTTTGCGTGAAATTTAGTCCGTAGCGAGCTGCCAACTGCCGACTTTAGACTGACGACCGAGTACCGACCCTTCGAGAACCTCAGGGCAAGCAACCGATAACTGACAACCCCTGCCTGACTGCCTGCCCGACAAAGCCGTTCAGGCGGGCGTCACGCAGGCAGGGACAACTCTCCATTCCCCTTAACCCTCTTTAGCTCTTACAGCATTTAAGCTATTTTTTTAGTATCTTGTCATAGGAGAAGTTTCTAATTTCTAACTAAATACTTACCCTATGAAGAAAACCCTATTTTCAATGGCCATTGTGCTGGGAGTGCTATTGCTATTTGAAGCAGCTATAGCGCAGGAGGCACGTTTAATGCGTTTTCCAACGGTTAGCAGTAACCAGGTGGTTTTTTCGTACGCCGGCGACCTCTACTCGGTGCCACTTGCAGGCGGAATGGCACGGAAGCTAACTTCCCAGGTTGGTTTCGAAACGTTTCCGAAATTTTCGCCCGATGGTAAAACCATTGCATTTACTGGTCAGTACGATGGCAATACCGAGGTGTTTGCCATACCCGCCGAAGGCGGAATGCCACGCAGGCTAACCCATACAGCAACCCTTAATCGCGACGATGTGTCCGATCGAATGGGGCCAAATAATATTGTTATGGCTTGGACTCCCGATGGAAATAGCATCGTGTACCGTTCGCGCAAGCAAACGTTCAACGATTTTGTTGGCCATCTTTTCAGCGTTTCGCTAAAGGGAGGTATGTCGGAGGAGTTACCATTGTCAACCGGAGGTTTCTGTTCATACTCGCCCGATGGCAAGCAGCTGGCTTTCAACCGTGTTTTCCGCGAATTCCGCACCTGGAAATACTATCAGGGCGGAATGGCCGACGATATTTGGATATTCGATTTCAATACCAAACAAACCAAGAATATAACCAGTAACGTTGCACAGGATATTTTTCCAATGTGGATTGGTGAAGAGATATTCTTCGTATCGGATCGCGATCGTACAGCCAACCTTTTTGTTTACAATATAAAAACCGAAAAAATTGAAAAGGTTACCAATTTCACCGATTATGATGTGAAGTTTCCAAGCCACAATGGCAATTCAATAGTATTCGAAAAGGGCGGTTACCTTTTCCATTTCGATGCTAAGAGCCGAAAGGTTGCTCAAATTCTGGTTGCAATTACCGACGATTTTGGCTACTCTCGCTCCGAACTGGTTGATGCTTCGAAGCGAATATTCTCGGCGCAAATTGCACCCGATGGCGCAAGAGCGCTATTCTCGGCACGTGGCGATATCTTCACGGTTCCAGCAACCGCCGGTATAACCCGCAACTTAACCCAAACCTCCGAGGCTCACGAACGTGCTGCAGCATGGTCGCCCGATGGAAAGTACATTGCTTACCTATCGGACATTAGCGGTGAGTACGAAATTTATATTCAGGCACAGGACGGTTCGGCACCTGCCGAGCGGATAACTTCGGGTTCGCAAAACTACATTTTTGGCCTTTCGTGGTCGCCCGATAGCAAAAAGATTCTTTTCGCCAATCGCAAAAGCGACTTAATGTATGTAGATATTGCAACCAAAAAGGTAACTCAAGTCGATAACGGAAAATATGGTAATATTTTCTCTACTGCATGGTCGCCCGATAGTAAGTGGATTGCCTACTCAAATGCCGATGAGAACCGCTTCTCAGTAATCTATCTTTTCAACCTAGCAAACGGCACTAAAACAGCCGTTACCGATAACTGGTACTCATCGTCGCAGGTTACATTCTCAAACGATGGAAAATACCTTCTTTTCGTTTCCGATCGCGATTTCAACCCAATTTACAGCCGTACCGAGTGGAACCATGCATACAGCGCCATGAGCCGTATTTATATGGTTATGCTTTCGAAGGATACTCCATCGCCCTTTGCACCCGAAAATAACGAGGTGAAAATAGAAACTCCTGCTCCAACCGAAAAACCAGCCGACAAAGGTAAAAAAGCCGAAGAAAAGAAGCCCGAAGTTCCAAAGGTAGTCGATGTGAAAATCGATTTGGCTGGTATTCAGTCGCGTATAATTTCGTTGCCCATTGATGTGGCAAACTATTGGAACGTTTCGTGTGTCGACGATAAGGTTTACTTTGTTCAGGCTACCGAAGGTAGAAGAAATGGCGGTGCATTGAAAATGTACGATTTAAAAAAGAAGAGCGAAACCGAATTGGGCGAGAGGTTAGGATATACCCTTTCGGCCAATGGAAAAAAGATGCTGGTTATGCGTGGAAGTACCTATGCAATAATCGATTTGCCTTCTGCAAAAATTAATATGGATAAAACCGTCGACCTTTCGAATATGAAGGTTTGGGTTGATTATCGTAAGGAGTGGAAACAGATTTACGATGAAAGCTGGCGCCAAATGCGCGACTTCTTCTACGTTGAGAATATGCACGGGGTCGATTGGAAAGCCATGCACAAAAAGTACGAAGTGCTTTTACCTTACGTAAACCATAGAGCCGATTTAACCTATATTATTGGCGAACTTATTGGCGAGTTGAATGTTGGCCATGCCTACGTAAACAGTGGCGATATGCCAAAACCATCGAGAACGCCCATGGGCCTTTTGGGTGCCAAGTTTAGTCGTCATGCTTCGGGCTACTTTAAAATTGAGCAGATACTTGAGGGTGCATCGTGGAGCAGCACGCTTCGTTCGCCACTTCTCGATGTTGGTGTAAATGTGAATAAAGGCGATTTTATAATTGCAGTTGATGGTAAGCAGTTGAACCAGTTCGACGATATTTACCAAGCCCTTATTGGCAAAGCCAATGTAACAGTTGAGCTGTTGGTAAACTCCAAGCCCGAAGCAGCAGGTGCACGAAAAGTGCTTGTTACACCTATACCCGATGAGGCTCCTTTGTACTACTACACATGGGTTCAGGGAAATATTCGTAAAGTTAACCAAGCAACCAATGGCGAAGTTGGCTATATTCATGTTCCCGATATGGGAGTAGAAGGGCTAAATGAGTTTGTTAAACATTTTTATCCGCAGTTAACCAAAAAAGCCCTCATCATCGACGATAGGGGCAATGGCGGAGGAAACGTATCGCCCATGCTACTCGAGCGTTTGAGTCGTGTTCCCTACCGTGCTACAGCACGTCGTGGGTTCGATTCGCCAAACCCAATTCCTGCACAAACGCATATAGGTCCAAAAGTATTGCTAATCGACCGCTATTCGGCATCCGATGGCGACCTATTTCCCTATGGCTTCCGCCAGTTGGGATTGGGAACCATTATTGGAACCCGCTCGTGGGGTGGAGTTGTTGGTATTAGCGGTTCGCTTCCGTTTGTCGATGGTGGCGATCTTCGCAAACCCGAGTTTGCCAGCTACAGTTCCGAAAAGAGCGAGTGGATAATTGAGGGCTATGGTGTAGACCCCGATATTTATCTCGATAACGACCCCTATAAAGAGTACATGGGAATCGACGATCAGCTGAGCAAAGCTATTGAACTTATTAAGGAGCAAATGAAGAGCCGTAAGGATTTACCTGCAATTCCTGTAGCGCCCGATAAGTCGAAGTAGTTTACAGATTTTAGTGGGAGCAACCAATCATAAAACATGGTTGCTCTCATTTTTTCAATTTCGAAATTTGAATAAAAATAATAGCGAATATTTGTTGGTATAAAAAGTTTGACTATTTTTGCACCGCAATTGTCAGCAGACAAGAGTTCTGGTTCGGTAGTTCAGTTGGTTAGAATGCCGCCCTGTCACGGCGGAGGTCGCGGGTTCGAGTCCCGTCCGGACCGCAAAAATCGAAAAAAGCCTCAGATTTCTCTGAGGCTTTTTTTGTTGAAACAAATCCTACATAAAGTTAAGGGGAAATTTATACCTTCAAACCCAACACCAATACATCGTCGGTTTGGTCAACAAGCTTACCTTTCAAGTTAGTGGAAGTTATGCTAATTATTGTAAACCAATTAATTTATTATGCGAATTAAGGGTTAAAAAAAAGACACATAAAAGCAACAGCCAGTCTACCAAA
>JBBIRB010000067.1:0-7439 GCA_037442025.1 Bacteroidales bacterium
AGCAAATAATACCTGCAGCACCCATGTCCTGCATACCCACCAGGGCTCCTGTTGGAATAACCTCGAGGGTAGCCTCGAGCAGCAACTTTTCGGCAAAGGGGTCGCCCACCTGAACCGAAGGTAAATCCTCGGCTGAGTTCTCGGTTATATCGGCCGACGCAAAGGTTGCTCCGTGAATTCCATCCTTTCCGGTTGATGAGCCTACAATGAAAACAGGGTTACCAGCACCCTTCGATATGGCAGAAATAACCTGGTCTTTACGCACCAAACCAACCGACATGGCATTAACCAGCGGGTTGGTGTTGAATGAATCGTCGAAAAATACTTCACCGGCTACTACCGGAATGCCAAAGGCATTTCCGTAATTTCCAATACCCTTAACAACGCCCTTCATAAGCCACTTGGTGCGGTCGAGTTTAATATTTCCGAACCGAAGGGAGTTGAGCTGCGCAACGGGACGAGCACCCATGGTGAAAATGTCGCGGTTAATGCCTCCCACTCCGGTAGCGGCTCCCTGGTATGGTTCTACTGCACAGGGGTGGTTATGGCTTTCAATTTTAAATGCACAGGCCAAACCATCGCCCAAGTCGACCAATCCTGCATTTTCGGTTCCCGCCTCGGCCAATATGGCATTCCCCTTTCGGGGCAGGGTTTTCAGCCATTTAATGGAGTTTTTATACGAAGCATGCTCGCTCCACATAACGGAGTATATGCTTAACTCGGTAAAATTGGGGGTACGACCTAAGTAGCCCTTTATCATTTCGAATTCTTCGGGAAGAAGTCCAAGCTCTTTAGCTGTTTCAATGGTTACTTCAATTTCTGCCATGTTTTGCTGAATGAAAGGGTTTGAAAAATCCTTTCAAAAATAGTAACAAAATGGAAGCCTTCCAATTCTTTTTTTGCTTTTAAGAGGGAGGGGGAAAGTTTGAAACTCAAAATATAAATCAATAATAAAAATGGCTTGATAATAAATTGAAGCTAGTTAAAATCCATTGATAAAAGATCTAGTGTAAATTTTATTGAGTTCATTATTTTATTCATTTTCAATAACTTTTCTAATCTCATCATATAGATCGGGGATTCTATTTTTAACAACATCCCAAACTATTGAATAGTTAATCCCCATGTAATCATGAATTAATCGATCTCTCATTCCAGCCATATCTTTCCACATTATATTACTCCACTTCACCTTAAACTCTACTGGAATCTTTTTAGTTGCTTCTCCAATTATTTCTAAACTTCTGATAACTGCACGTTTAAGAGTTTCATCAGACATGAATTCCTCTTTTGTTTTTTCGGGTGTAATTACTGAAAGTATGAATAAACTTTCGTCGCAAATATGTTTTAAATAATCAATATGGTTCTTAGACATATTTAACTTCGTTTAAAATCTTAGGCCCAATATAGGGGCTTAACCCATTCTTAGTAACAATATCAACCCTTTGGTTTTTAAACAACTTCTCAATCATGTCGTAAACCGCCATGAAGTTGTCAAAGTTTTCTTTATCAGGCTCAAAATCTATTAATATATCAATATCGCTATTTTCGCTCTGTTCATCCCTTACATATGACCCAAATAATCCAATGGCTCTTATTCCAAATTTTGAAATATCTTTTTCCTTCGATTTTAATGAACTCAATATAAATTCTTTAGTTGTCATGCCTAAAATCATTTTCACAAATATAATACTCTTTTGTTTATGTGCGGATTATAGTTACAACAATAACCTTAAACATAATATTAGTTGGTGTAGTTGACAAACTAATTAACAATAAGTTCTGGTTTAAAATCACCGATGTACGATATTACTAACAAAATCAGTGCTATCTGCCCTCCGTTCAGGGGAAAGCCCATTCTTAATATTGCATTTTGTAATTGAAGGACTTTAGTCTGCTTGCACCAGCCTGCTGGCATAGGCAGGGTTGGCAAGTCCTGATTCGTTTATCGGGCAATAAAAGTTTAAAATAGTGCTTTTATTTAATTAGGAGAACTCTGTTAACCCTATGAGTCTTGTAAGAGTAGTTGTTCAACAGATTGTAATTTGTGAGTTCAGGAAAACTAAACTAAATCCTAATAAAATGATTCCCGTCGGTTTTAATTTTCTATTAAAATCATGAATATAAACAAACTATTTTTTTTATTCTTCTTTCTTTTGAGGTTCTACATTTTGTTTTCTTCTGTAAACCTTTCCAGTTGCAAAGTGCTCACAAGCCTGGAGTCTGTATTTTGTAATAACAACCTCCCCTTTAAGATTGCTGGCCTTCCTTCGAAGATCAATGTCGCAGTTTGAATAGATTGTGGCATAAACGTTTGCGTAGTCTAAACCATAACCAGATATCTCTCCCACCATTTCCATGTCTTTAATGAGTTCTTTGGCTTTCTTGCCATCATAAATGAGCTTTATGGCCCTTTTAAGGGAATCATCGACAGGAGTTGTTGGAGTTTTTTGACCATAAGTCAATAAACTGGAAAAGAAACAGAATAGAAGGGAAAGAAAAAAAATATTCATGATTATTTTGTTTAATAATGCTTTTAAAAAAACAATTAGGAATATTGAACTATAGTCTTTTTAAAAATTAACTTAAAATGGCTCTAAAACAGATCCACCGAAATATTCTGAATGAATGCTGTAAAGGTATGTTCGCGACCAATTTTAGCCTCGGATATAAGCATTAGCACTGGAATTTCCTCTCCGCCTCGGGTTGTAATGGTAACCTCGCGGCGCTGCCCCACAATCGCGGGTTTTGTTGGATCGAGATAAGCTGCAAGAAACTCGTCTTTCTCCGATGCATCGCTGGGGAAAAGCATTCGGATATTCTGCCCTAATATTTCATCGCGGCTTACTCCAAACAGCTCTTCGGCTGCATTGTTGTAGAACTCAACTACGCCATCCTGATCGGTTGTAATAATGGCATCGAGGAAACCTTCGAGGGTTTTCTCAGCTCGAATTTTGAATTTTTCAATCTCTTTAAACTGGGTTTTAAGTTCCTCTTTGGCCTCTCTGAGCTTACGATTGAGCTCCACCTCGTTCTGACGGAGCATTTCCTCCTGCCTTTTAAGCTGCTCGGTTTGCTCCTTGGTTTCCATTTCCATAATCTTCTCGCGGGTTGTATCGTGAGCAATGAATACAACTTTGGCCACCTCTCCGTACATATCGTTAACTGCCGTAAATGTGCCTCGGAACCATTTTTCTACCCCGGCCTTGGTGTGCATTTTCAGTTGACCTTCAAAGGGCATTCCGTGGGTTACATCGTCCCAAATTCGTTCGAGGAATTTCTTGTCGCTCTCATTCACAAAATCGAACACGTTTCGTGTTTTGGCTTCAGCCAAACCCCAGCCGAAAACCAGCTGAAATTTATCGTTCACATCAATAACATCGCCTGTTGGTGTGAATTCGCTTTTTATGGACGAACGGTTGAGCGCTTCAATTTGTCCCTCAAAATCGAGGCTCTGGCTTTTCTGCTCGGTTGTATCGATGGCAAGAAACAGAATTTTTTCAACGGCTCCGTTGGGGTTGCGCATGCAAGTGTAAGTAGCTATAGTCCACAAGTCTTTACCTGTGCGGGTAACATGTTTCATATCGCCCTCGAAGTGGTGCCCACCCCGGGCCAAACTTTCCCAAATTTCCTCGAACCAAACCCGGTCTTTTTTATTAATAAACATTGAAATATGCTTTCCCTCCACATCGGAGTTGGAGGAGTATTCCAACTTCTGAAGAAACTTGGTATTGGCATAAAGTAAAACGCCATTCACATCGTACTCGGCCCGAATTAGGGTATGATTTACCGAATTGGTAAATGTTATGAACTTGTCGGCCTGGCGGGTTGCTTCCTCCTGGGTTGCCTGCAATTCCTCCATATTCTGGCGTAACTGCTCCTCCTGCATTCTAAAAGCATCGGCCCTTTCCTGCGACTCCTTAAGTAAACGGGAGGTACGCAAATTAATTTTAACGCTCGAAATGGTTGAGGCTATGCTCTCGGCTACCTTCTCAACAAACTCAATTTTGAACTTATCGAGCGGTTTGAATGAGGCTAACTCGAGAACACCATGAACCTCATCGTTAACTTTCAGGGGAACCAGAATAAGGTACGAGGGGTTAGCCTGTCCCAGTCCCGATGTTATTTTCAGGTACGAATCGGGAATTTTTTTCAGTATGGTGGTTTCCTTTTCCAAGGCGCATGCGCCTACTAAACCTTCGCCCCAGTTAATTCTTGTATCGGCATATTTTCTTCGCTCATATGCATAACAAGCGTTCAGCAGGAAGAATTTATTGCCTGGGTCGTTATCGTCGAGCAGGTAGAAACCACCCTGATTAGCATCGATGTATTTAACCAGATTGCTGACTATGAGGTAGGAAAGCTCGTCGATTTTATCCTTCTCCGAACGGAGAATCTCACCAAACATTGCTAAACCCTCAGCTGTCCAACGGCGTTGCTCGTCCTCAGTGCGTCTGGCTTGCTCTTCCTCTGTGCTTTTTTTCAGTGTATCGCGAAGGTTCACAATGGCTTTTCCCAGCACGTCGGTATCTTCGGGTTTATATTCGGCATCAATTTCACCACTGCGCAGCTTTTCAACAAATCGGTATAGTTTCCGCTGACGCGACTGTTCATGCTCAATGTATTTTGTATTATCGGTTTGATAGGAAGATATATATCGGGAGGCGTAATAGAAAATTACAGCCAGCACAAAGGGTGCCATGTCGATAATAAAGAAAGAGGGGAATCTGCGGTGAGCCTCTATAAAACTTTCGAATGACACTGCCAAATCGGAGGAGAATGCTTGTACAAATAGCGCAATAAACAGAAAGATTAGTCCGATTCCAAAACCCAAAATGGTATAGCGGAATACAAACCACTTAGAATAGTTGCCGTGCATAGTGTAAAAAATTTGACTAAAAATAGGTATTATTTCTTAACAACTCCAACATGTTGCTAAAAAAATAGCTTTGCAGGCACCCAAGGGTAATAGTTAGGTTTTTTTTCAGAATGGAATATGCCGAAAAACTGTAACAAACGGTTGGGGGCGAGTTATCGGTCGGCGATTAGAATGGGTGGCTGTCCGGTCCGAAACCGAACCGAAGGTACGAAAATATTCCATTCCCGAAGCCGAGGCCTACTGCAACCCACCCCTTGTTAGCAAACTTGTTTTTTATAATTTGCTTTTTATTTAATCCCTTTTTAAGCAACGCACACGTTTAACATATATTTTTGGAAAAGATGAAATTGTACTACTTATAAAATTTATCCCTTCCGCTGTGTTGCTGTTGCTTTCTGTACTATGCCACACATAAACAATCATACGGCATTCTCCAACCCTCAGACCGGTTCACACTATCTGACAGATTCGGTTTCGGTAGACTAGTAGTTCATAAAATCGTCGTCGCTATTCCCAGCCTTTGCAGCATGAATATTCTGTGCTCCTTGGCTATAGGCTGACTTTTTTGCGTGAGAGCCATCATTCATTTCTAGCGCAAAACCCTTTGTTTGCTGCTTGCCATTGTTTTTTATTTTGGGTTTAGCAAAACCCTTGCTAGTGGCGTGGTTCTGTCCCATAGAGGCAGTTGCTCTAAAGTTATCAATCGTAAAAAAGCTTATTATATCTTTTAACTGCTCTGCTTGGCTCGCCAACTCCTCGGCACTGGTAGCTAACTCCTCACTGGCAGCTGCATTTTGTTGAGTTACAGTGTTAAACTGCTGAATGGCATTATTTATCTGGTCGGCTCCGGAGGTTTGCTCCATGCTGGCGGCTGAAATCTCCTGGACGAGTTTTGCCGTTTTCTCAATTTCAGGAATTACCTTGTTAAGTAATACAGCCGACTCCTCAGCTGTCCTCACACTATTTTTTGCCAAAACATTTATCTCATCGGCAGCTATTTTGCTTCGCTCTGCCAGCTTTCGTACCTCGGCTGCTACAACCGCAAAACCTCTGCCATGCTCTCCTGCTCTGGCTGCTTCAACAGCAGCGTTAAGGGCAAGAAGGTTGGTTTGAAAAGCAATATCATTGATAATTCCTATCTTTTCGGCAATGTTTTTAATGGAAACGGCACTCTCTTCAGAAGCTTTGCTTACCTGGGCAATGCTATGCGATGAAGATGTAGCAATCTTATCTGTTTGTTGGGCATTATCGGTGTTCTGCTGAATATTGCTGGCCATTTCCTCCATTGACGACGAAACCTCCTCAACCGACGATGCCTGCTCCGAAGCACCTTGAGACAGCACCTGTGAGGTGCTGCTCATTTGCTCGGTGGCAGATGCAATATTGTTTGCCCCCGCTACAACATGTGAAATAATTTCTTTTAACTTTTCAGACATAACAATAATTGCTCCGTAAATACCCTTGCCATCAGCAGTATCGAACGTAAGAGCTAAATTGCCGTTGGCCACTTCATTGGCTATGCGAACCACCTCGGCAGGTTCGCCGCCAACATCGTTTAAAACGTTGCGTGCAATTGCTATTCCCAAAATAATTGCTATAAATAAACCAACTATTACGGCAACCAACATAGTTGAATTAACATAAGCAACATTTTTAAAGGCTTCTTTTTTTGAATTTTTGGCCAATTCATCATTAATCTTTACTAGCCTGTCGTTTAGGTTATCTGCCTTCTCAAAATATGGTGTAATTGTATGTGTATTAAAGTGTTCCATGTTAAGGTAGTTCTCTTCGGTAGGGTTTCGCTCATACTCACGAGCAATTTCAACAAACCGATTATGCATACGCATATACTCATTCCATGCTGATACAAACTCTTTCCAAACCATGGCTTCCTCCTGGGAATGCGGCAACGATTCGTAAATTTTCCACGCTGCATTAACCCTTGCTTTAGCATTATCCATTCTTTGGTACTGCCAGTTACGCTCCTCATTTGTTATGGTAGTTGCCAACAGGGCGTTTTCGAATGCTTCCATTCCCGCTTGCGCATCGCTTATATAAAGCAGCTGTTCAATAGCTGGCAGGCGAACATCGGCTATTTCACGCAAATCGTTACCAATTAATTGAAGTCTTGTGTAACTAAAAACACCAAGAATTAAAATTATTGCTGCTAATGAAATAAATCCAGTCAACAGCTTTGTTCGAAGTTTTAAGCTTTTAAAATTCATGGTTATTGGTTTTAAGTTTAACATGGTTTTCTGTAAATCTGATATATCTTCATTTTTTGAAACATATTAGAAAAGTTCAGGGTGTTTCTTTTTACAATATTTTTGCTAATTACCCAATGGGTTTTATAACAAAAGGGGCTATGGCTTCGAGCGGTAAAATTTTATCGACTGCTCCCAGTTTTATAGCCTCTTTGGGCATTCCGAATACTACACAGGTTTTCTCATCCTGAGCAATAGTTTTGGCACCAGCCTGCTTCATTTCAAGGAGCCCACGGGCACCATCGCCCCCCATACCGGTCATTATAACCCCAATGGCATTGGCCCCTGCGTACCGT
>JBBIRB010000068.1:0-7290 GCA_037442025.1 Bacteroidales bacterium
TCCTTTCCAGCGCCCGACTTCAAATACGTCTCACGGCTACGCGCCAACGCACGGGTCTCGAAAGCCTCAACTGAAATAACTCTAAAAGGCCTGTAGGGCCTTGTTGTACGCTCGTAACCATTGTTATGCTGGGCTATCCGCTTTTCAGGATTGCTGGTTAATCCAACATAAATGTACTTTCGAGATGTACTTGATATTGCGTAAACGAAATACATACAAAAAAAGCTTGATTGCTCAAGCTTCTGGTTTTGTGCCCGGAGCGGGAATCGAACCCGCACAACCTCAATGGTCACAGGATTTTAAGTCCTGCGCGTCTACCAATTCCGCCATCCGGACTCCTAATGGTAGTTTTTATCTATACAAAAACAGCGGAGTTAATCCGCCATTTACTTTTGAGCGAAAGACGAGACTCGAACTCGCGACCCTAACCTTGGCAAGGTTATGCTCTACCAACTGAGCTACTTTCGCAATAAATTTAAAAAACGTTTTGCTTTTAAGCGTGGCAAAAATAAGTGTAATATTAAAATCTCCCAAACATTTTTGCATTTTTTTTCGAAATTTTCAACCTCTACCCAATTCTTAAAAGGCAACGTGCTCATAAATACTAGAGAACAATGTTTCCATGCTTGCGTGGCGGATTCTGCTGACTTTTGGAACTAGCCATTTCAAGGGCTTGTATTAACCTTGCTCTGGTTTGGCGAGGATAAATAATCTCGTCGATGTAACCTAATTCAGCAGCCCTATAGGGATTTGCAAACGCTTCGCGGTACTCCTCAATTTTTTCGGTAAGTTCGCTAGGGTCGTTAACCTTATTCTTATAAATAATATTCACAGCTCCTTCGGGCCCCATTACTGCAATTTCGGCGGTGGGATAGGCAAAATTAATATCGGCTCCTACATGTTTGCTCCCCATTACACAGTAGGCTCCACCGTAAGCCTTACGGGTTATTAAAGTAATTTTAGGAACGGTTGCTTCGGAATATGCGTATAGCAACTTGGCTCCATGCTTTATAATACCATTCGACTCCTGCGCGAGTCCGGGAAGAAAGCCTGGCACATCGACTAGCGATACAATTGGAATATTAAATGCATCGCAGAAGCGAATGAACCGAGCGCCTTTAACCGATGAGTCGATATCGAGAACCCCAGCCAAATGGGCAGGCTGATTAGCTACAATACCCACCGAACTGCCGCCAAGGCGGGCAAAACCAACCACTATGTTCTTTGCAAAAAGGGGTTGTACCTCAAGAAAAATTCCATCGTCGACTACAGCATTTATCAACTCCTTTATATCGTAAGGTTTATTGGGATCTGCCGGTACCAGCTCCTGAAGTTTCTCCTCAACTCGATCAACTGAATCGGCCGTTGGGAATATGGGAGCCTCTTCCATATTGTTCGATGGTAAGAATGCCAGCAATTCACGAATTTGCATGAGCGCCTGCTCATCGTCGTCGGCTACAAAGTGAGCCACACCGCTCTTCGAATTATGGCTAATGGCACCGCCAAGTTCCTCTTTTGTTACATCTTCGTGGGTAACGGCCTTAATAACATCGGGACCCGTAACAAACATGTAGCTGCTCTCCTTTACCATAATAATGAAGTCGTTGAGAGCGGGAGAATAAACAGCACCACCGGCACAAGGGCCCATTATACAGGTAATTTGGGGAATTACACCCGAACTTCGAACGTTATTGAAAAAAATATCGGCGTAGCCTGCAAGGCTCTGAACGCCCTCCTGAATTCGTGCGCCACCCGAATCGTTTAATCCTACGATGGGGGCACCCATTTTCAGTGCCATTTGCTGAACCTTAATTATTTTGTTGGCATTGGTTCGGCTTAACGTTCCACCGAAAACAGTAAAGTCGTAGGCGTAAACAAAAACCAAACGGCCCTCCACTTTGCCATAGCCCGAGATTACGCCATCGCCGGGAATGGGCGACTGATCGGTTGGCAACTCCGATGAGCGATTCATGGCAAACTGATCTAACTCTACAAAGGTATTAGGATCGAGAAGCAGCTCGATGCGCTCACGCGCAGTTTTTTTACCCGCTTCGTGCTGACGTTTAATGCGTGCTTCGCCACCTCCGGCAAGCGATTGGGAAACCTTTTCTTCGAAAAGATTGAATTTGTCGTGCAATGTCTTCATTTCAAAGTTATTCTATTTCAACAAGTGGCTGATTGCCATTTATGGTTTGGCCTTCGCTTACGTATATTCGCTTTACAATGCCATCGACAGGCGCCTTGTACTCGCTCTCCATTTTCATGGCCGAAATAACGATTACCGTTTCCCCCTTCGAAACAGGATCGCCCTCTTTTACGGGAATCTTCACTACCTTACCGGGCATTGGGGTGCTGATTATTTTATCGCCGCTGTCGTCGCCGTTTCCCTTGCGATTCTTAAGGTATCGGCTCTGAGCATCGATTACCTCTACCTCGTGCGAAGTGTAATAGGTATTTACGAAGTAGTTTTTGGGGCCATCGCCAGGAATCATTTCAATGTTGTACGATTTGCCTTCGTGAATTATGGAGTAAACCCCCTCTTCCACCATGAGAACATCGACTTGGAAGGTTTTCCCATCGATTTCGAGAGTTGCTTTCGAGCCATCTTTACTCACAAGCTGAACTGTGGCGGTTCTATCGCCAATTTTAATATCGAGAGCCATGCAGTGTTAAATTCGTTGCAAATTCTTTTTCTTTCCGTAATCCTTCCATTTATCGCCATTACTACGAGTGGCAAGGAAGTCGTTCATGGCAAACTTTTCAATTTTCGAAAGGTAGTCGAGATAAGTGGCAATAATGGCCATATCGACATACTCGGTGCGGTTGTGGCTTGCCATTTCGAGAAGTGCAGGTAAGTGCCTCTCGATGAAGTGAGTATCGTAAACACCCGAACGGAACTCCTGATTATCCATAATTCGTTCGAGGAACTTAATGGTAGTTTTCACTCCGGTTATTTTAAACTCGTAGAGAGCCCGTTTCATGCGGTCGATGGCCTCTTCGCGGGTTCGTCCCCAGGCAATTAGTTTTGTAATCATGGGATCGTAATACATGGGTATTTCGAAACCTTCGTAAACGTAACCATCGGTACGAATGCCAAGTCCGTTGGGTTCGCTAACGTGCCTAATAACACCGGGCGATGGCATAAAGTTGTTGGCGGGATCCTCGGCCGAAATGCGGCACTCAATGGCATGGCCATACTGCGCCACTTCATCCTGTTTAAACGACAAAGGCTTACCCGACGCAACCAGCAACTGCTCCTTCACCAAATCGATTCCGGTTACCCTTTCGGTAATTGGATGTTCAACCTGAAGGCGCGTATTCATTTCGAGAAAGTAGAAATTACGGTTGGCATCGACCAGAAACTCAATGGTTCCAGCACCAACATAGTTAACAGCCTTTGCGGCTGCAATGGCAGCGGCTGCCATTTTCTCGCGCAGTTCTTGAGTAATAAATGGCGAAGGAGTTTCCTCAACCACCTTTTGGTGACGACGCTGAATGGAGCATTCCCTTTCGAACAGGTGCGCCACGTTTCCATGCCGGTCGGCAATAATTTGAAATTCTATATGGTGTGGCCCTTCAATGTACTTTTCAATATATACAGTATCGTCGCCAAAGGCAGCTTGTGCCTCGGAACGAGCAAGGGAAACGGCATTCATTAAATCGTCGGCTTTACGAACCAGTCGCATACCCTTACCGCCACCGCCAGCCGACGCTTTAACAATTAAAGGCAGACCTATTTCATCGAGCACTTTTCGAATACTTTCGGGCGAATCGACCCGATCTTTGGTACCAGGCACAACAGGAACGCCAGCGGCTATCATAGTTGCACGAGCAGTAATTTTATCGCCCATCTTCTCAATGGCATCGGGGTCGGGACCAATAAAAACCAAGCCAGCATCGACACATTTCTGCGCAAACTCGGCATTTTCCGAAAGAAAACCGTAACCGGGGTGAATGGCATCGGCACTGCACCCGAGAGCTGTTTCAATAATTCGATCGCCATTGAGGTAACTCTCCTTGGAGGGAGAAGGGCCAATATGGTAGGCTTCACCAGCGTAACGAACATGCTTTGCAGCCCTGTCGGCATCGGAGTAAACCGCCACAGTGGCAATACCCAATTCGCGGCACGAGCGAATAATACGCACTGCTATTTCGCCACGATTGGCAATTAGAACTTTTTTTATCATATCCACCAAGCATTTTTAACGCGACAAATGTAAAGCATAATAATTGAATTAAAACAACCGAACAATAAATATGTGCTATACAACTATGCTTTATAACATATTTGCAATCGAGTTCGCAAACTGCATGTCTTTGTATTTCTGCTATTTAGTGATGTTAATAATTTTTTAATAAAAATATTAGGCCCTCTATCCCGAAAACGTTTTCGGGATATATGATTTCAAATTATAATTAAAAGAGGAAAAGAAAATCTTATTGGAGAAGAATAGTTATGAAGAACCACTAAAGGCCAGTAATTCGTTTAATTTCATTCAGCTTATTTAGCGCCTCAATGGGTGTTAAGGTATTAATATCGAGAACCTTAAGTTGCTCGCGAATTTGCGTAAGCACAGGATCGTCGAGTTGGAAGATGCTGAGTTGATACCCTTCTCTCTGCTTTCCTATGTCCGATCCGGGTCGAGATAGGGTATGATCGGAAGGTTTCTTTTCGAGTTCGGCCAAAATTTCGTTTGCCCGTTTTACAACACTTGCTGGCATACCAGCCATTCGAGCAACATGAATACCGAAACTATGCTCGCTGCCTCCCGGCACAAGTTTTCTTAGAAAAATCACCTTATTATCGAGTTCCTTAATGGATACATTGAAGTTCTTTATTCGCGGGAATGTTGCAGCCATTTCGTTTAGCTCGTGGTAATGGGTTGCAAACAAAGTTTTGGCCCGACCCTGCGAATTCTCGTGAATATATTCTGCCATGGCCCATGCAATGGAAATACCGTCGTATGTTGAGGTACCCCGACCAATCTCATCGAGCAGAACGAGGCTCCTATCGGAAATATTATTAAGGATACTTGCTGCCTCCTGCATTTCGACCATAAAGGTGGATTCGCCCAGGGAAATGTTATCCGAAGCGCCTACCCGGGTAAAAATCTTATCGACCACACCAATATTGGCTTCATTTGCGGGAACAAAGGAGCCCATTTGGGCCAAAAGAACAATGAGTGCGGTTTGACGTAATAAGGCTGACTTACCAGACATATTGGGCCCAGTAATGATTATTATTTGTTGATTCGTTGAATCGAGCAGCACATCATTGGCAATGTATGCCTCACCCGTTGGCAGCATACGCTCAATAACGGGATGACGTCCGTCGCGTATATTGATAATATCTGAAGAATTCACATTGGGTTTACAATAGCCATTCTCCCTTGCGTTTAGCGCAAACGAAAGCAAACAATCAACTTGTGCCACCAAATTGGCATTTAACTGAATGGACTGAATATACTCAGAAAGGTTAAACACAATTTGTTCGAAAAGCTGCTGCTCAATGGCAAGTACCTTTTCTTCTGCTCCAAGTATTTTCGCTTCGTAGTCCTTAAGTTCCTGAGTAATGTATCGTTCAGCTTGCGTAAGGGTTTGCTTGCGAATCCACTCGGCTGGCACTTTGTCTTTATGCGTATTACGCACTTCAATGTAGTAGCCAAATACATTGTTATAACTAACCTTAAGAGAAGAAATACCGGTTCGTTCCGATTCGCGTTGCTGCAATTCGAGCAGGTAATCCTTTCCCAATCGCATAATATTGCGAAGCTCATCGAGTTCGGGGTTTACTCCGTGGGCAATAACACCTCCTTTTATAATTTGAGCGGGTGGATCGGGGAGAATTTCTTTATCTATGCGATCGCGAATTCGGGAGCAAAGGTTTATTTGCTCTCCAATCCGTTGCAATGTAGGCTCCTTAGCTGTGTCGCAAAATTCTTTTATTTTAACCAGAGCAAAAAGAGAATTTTTAAGGGCTACCAGTTCACGTGGGTTTACACGACCAACTGCAGCCTTAGAAATAACTCGCTCCATGTCGCCAACTTCACGAAGAGTTTCACGTAAAGCCAAATCGATTTCAGCATTTTGAATGAAGTAGTCGACCACATTTTGCCTTTCGGCAATTGGTTTAACATCCTTCAATGGCAGAGCCATCCACTTTTTTAGAAGCCGAGCCCCCATGGGTGAAATGGTTCGATCGATAATATCAATAAGCGTTTTTGCGCCTTCGTTTGGCGAAAAAAAGAGTTCGAGATTGCGAATTGTAAATTTGTCGAGCCAAACATGCTTGTCCTCATCAATTCGGGAAATTGATGCAATATGTTCGGCCCTCTGGTGCTGGGTAATATCGAGGTAGTAAAGAGTAGCACCCGCAGCAACAATGCCGAAGCGAAGACCATCAATTCCAAACCCCTTGAGGGTTTGCGTTTTAAAATGGTTAAGCAGTTTTTCCTTTGCACCATCGTAATTGAAGGCCCACTCATCGAGCTTGTAGGTGTAATAACGGGAGCCAAAGATCTCAATAAATTCTTTGAATTTACTACGCTCAACAAGCACCTCTTTGGGGCTGAAATTGGTAAGTAACTTATCGATATATTCGAGCGAACCCTCGGCTGCGTAAAATTCACCTGTAGAAACATCGAGAAGAGCTATTCCGGCATACCGCTTATCGAGATTTATACAAGCTAAAAAGTTATTCTCTTTTCTTTCGAGTACATTATCGTTGAACGATACGCCGGGAGTTACCAGTTCGGTAATTCCACGTTTTACAATGGTTTTCGTAAGTTTTGGGTCTTCGAGTTGCTCGCAAATGGCAACCCGCTGACCGGCCCTAACCAATTTGGGCAGGTAGGTATCGAGAGCATGATGGGGAAACCCAGCCAATTCAACAAACGAAGCAGCGCCATTAGCTCTTCGGGTAAGGGTTATGCCCAATATTTCGGATGCCTTTATGGCATCATCGCTGAATGTTTCGTAAAAATCGCCCACCCTAAAAAGCAGTATCGCATCGGGATGCTTTCTCTTAATTTCGTTATACTGCTTCATGAGCGGCGTTTCAACAATCTTGTTGCGCTCTTCGCTCAATGCTTAAAAAATTAATAATCCCACAAAAATAGAAAATTGAAAATTCGGTTTCGATTATTGTTATCATTAAATATTAACAAATCCAATATTGAATAAAGCGAAATGAGGATAATATTAAGTGGAGTTAACCAACATAATAAAGAATATTCCTATACTTCGCAACTTAATTGTTTATTATTTAAAAAATTACGATTAGATTTTAAA
>JBBIRB010000069.1:0-7288 GCA_037442025.1 Bacteroidales bacterium
CTCGAGTTAGTGCAAGCGATAACTGGGGCGAACCCGTTAACTTGGGACCCCAAATCAATACTAAGGGCAACGAAATGTTCCCTTTCATTCACCCCGACGGTACTCTCTACTTCTCATCCGATGGCCATCCCGGTATGGGAGGACTCGATATTTTCAGGGCCCGACCCACCGATGGAAGTGGCTGGGCCATTGAAAACATGCGATATCCCATCAACTCATCGGCCGACGATTTCGGAATCATTTTCGAAAAAAGCCGCGAGGCGGGCTACTATTCTTCACGCCGTGGGGATATGGGTGCACGCGGTGGCGACAACATTTACATGTTCTTCCTGCCACCCCTCAACTTTAACATGATTGGTGGTGTAAACGACGAAAAAACAGGTCGTCCAATTGCCCGTGCCGCAATTAAAATTGTTGGTAGCGATGGTAATATTCAGAACTCCGAAACCGCCGACGACGGTTCATTCCGATTCATTCTTAACCCAAATACCGACTACATTGTTATAGCCTCTAAAGAAGGGTACTTGAACAATAAAGCCAAAGAAACCACCAAAAGTGTTTCAGAAAGCAAAGATTTTAAAAAGGTCATTGCTCTTACTTCAACCGCACGCCCCATTGAACTTCCCAATATTTTTTACGATTTCAACCGCTGGGAACTCCGGCCCGAATCGATGGCTTCGCTCGACAGGCTAGTTGAAGTGCTGAACGATAACCCAACAATTATAATAGAACTAGGTGCGCATACCGATAGCCGCGGTAGCCTTGAATACAACTACGAACTATCGCAAAAGCGTGCGCAATCGGTAGTGAATTACCTAATTGAAAAAGGAATTCCTGCAGCCCGCCTAAGAGCCCGAGGATTTGCCCAGTCGCAACCCAAGGTGGTCGATGAGCAATTGGCAGCACAGTTTCCATTCCTGAAAACGGGCAATGTGCTGAACCAAAAAATTATCGACGAGTTAAAATTGGAAGAGCAAAAGGAAACCGTTCATCAGGTTAATCGTAGAACCGAATTCAGAGTGCTTAGCACTGAATACAAACGTTAACTCCATTAAAAAAACGGTACGAATTGTGTAAGCAACAACTTTCGTAAACATGAAGCTGCTAGCCTACATATTACCTTTCGTATTACTGTGCCAACTTCCGGCTTCAGCCCAGAAATTCTTCGAAACCGAAAGGGTTGAAGATGCTCAGGTAAAAATTTATGCCGTTGACGACCCCAAGGATGCCGACCTGCTAGTTTTTTTTGTTTATGAAGAAAAGGATATAACCAAAACCGGCATTTGGATGGAGGTTGACGATCCAAAACTGGCCGATGTGCTGCTCATTTTTGTTGATGATGAGAAGGATTCTGACCTGAAAATTTGGCTCGTCGACACTTTTCAGGAATCGAGATGGGTGAACGAAAAAAAGAAGCATCTACTGAAAATAACTCCCCAAAGAAATAGTCAAAAGTAAATCATGACGAATAATTCTCGTTACAACCAAAGGGGCGTATCCGCATCGAAAGAAGATGTTCACGCCGCAATATCCCTTTTAGATCAAGGTTTGTTTCCACATGCATTCTGTAAGGTTGTGCCCGATGTGCTTTCAGGCGCCCCCAACTACTGTACGGTAATGCACGCCGATGGCGCAGGCACCAAATCATCGCTTGCCTACATATACTGGCGCGAAACCGGCGATATGAGCGTTTGGAAAGGAATTGCTCAGGATGCTATTGTTATGAACCTCGACGATTTACTTTGCGTAGGAGTTACAAACAATATCATTCTCTCTTCAACCATAGGCAGGAACAAGCGCCTGATTCCCGGAGAGATTATTGCTGCCCTGGTTTCGGGAACTGAGGAATTCTGCGAAGATATGCGCAAACTGGGTATTGGCATCCATTTAACAGGAGGCGAAACCGCCGACGTTGGCGATCTGGTTCGTACTATTATTGTCGATTCAACCGTAACCGCTCGCATTAAGCGATCCGATATAATAAACAACGCCAATATTCGAGAGGGCGATGCTATAGTAGGACTTAGTTCCATTGGCCAGGCCAATTACGAAAAGGAATACAATGGCGGAATGGGCAGCAATGGACTCACATCGGCCCGCCACGATGTGTTTGCAAAGTACTTGGCCCAGAAGTACCCCGAAAGTTACGATATGGGAATCGATTCCGATCTTGTATACTCTGGCAACTACAAACTAACCGATATTATTGAACCACTGGGGATAACCGCTGGGAAGTTAGTGCTCAGTCCAACCCGCACGTATGCTCCCATAATAAATGAAGTACTTACCAACTACCGTCGGGTAGTTCATGGTTTGGTTCATTGCTCGGGTGGCGCCCAGACCAAAGTGCTGAATTTTGTGGAAAACCTATTGATTGTTAAGGACAACCTATTCCCCGTTCCTCCCCTTTTCGAAATTATTCAAAACCAATCGCAAACCCCTTGGGCTGAAATGTATAAAGTTTTCAATATGGGCCATAGAATGGAAATTTATGTTTCACCAGAATACGCTGCTGAAATTATTGCTATTTCAAAAAAATTTGGGGTTGAAGCACAGGTAATTGGCTACTGTAAAACGAGCAACAAGGGGAACCAATTAATTATTAAATCCGACAAGGGAGAATTTGTTTACTAAAAGGCATTCAAAAACCTTTATAACCCAAAATAAAGGCAAATAGCCTTTTAACACAATGTTTTTGCAATTTAAACAAAAAGATTGCAGCTAACGTGCTGCCTGCTAAATTATTATCATATCTTTATGGTTGTCATGCCAACAACCTTTTTATAAACCCTAATTCTATTCGTTATGGCCAAAAATAATGATAAGAAGGGCGACAAGAATATAGGCGCCAATAAAGTTGAAAAAGAAGGCAGCAAAAGGAGCAATTCTTTTAATTACGAGGCCATTGAGGATAAAAAAGCCAAACTCCCCCGCGAATTCTACGAAGCCGAACTTGGCAAGCTGCAAATTGAACTCATTAAATTGCAGGAGTGGATAAAGCATAAGAAATTAAAGGTAGTTATCATTTTCGAGGGTCGCGATGCAGCGGGCAAGGGGGGCCTCATATCGTGCATTACCGAATGTTTAAATCCTCGTTTTTGCAGGGTTGTTGCATTGGGTGTCCCCACTGAAAAGGAAAAAACTCAGTGGTACTTTCAACGCTACGTTGCACATTTGCCAGCTGCAGGTGAAATGGTGCTGTTCGACAGAAGTTGGTACAACCGTGCGGGAGTTGAAAAGGTAATGGGTTTCTGCACTCCCGAGGAACACACTGAATTCCTTCGTTCTTGCCCCGAATTCGAACGAATGCTCGTTCGTTCAGGTATTCATATTATAAAGTACTGGATGTCGGTTAGCGACAAGGAGCAGGAAGCTCGTTTCCGGGCACGAATCGACAATCCGGTGAAACGCTGGAAACTGAGCCCAATGGATTTGGAATCGCGGAGCAAATGGGTGGAATACTCCAAGGCCAAAGACGAAATGTTTGCATACACCGACCTAAAACAGGTTCCATGGTATGTGGTTCACGCCGACGATAAGCGGAGGGCAAGGTTAAACACAATAAAGCATCTGCTTTCGCTTATACCATTCGAAGACCTTACCCCTCCTCCAATTACACTCCCCCCAAGGGTCGAGGATCATTCATACATACGGCCTCCCATAACCGACCAAACTTTTGTTCCCGATTTCTACTAAACTAATGCATTAAACTATGAGATCATTTTTGTTTGTTTTAGTAATTACCGCCTTAACAGCAATTTGGGGTTGCAAAAATACCACTCACAAAGCTGATCTATCGCAAACCGATTGCCCACAGAAGGCCTTTTTCAAAAAGTTCAAACAGTTCGAAGGCCAAAAATTTTATGAAAATAGGTGTTTATTGCCGAAGGCATGAACAGTTGGGCCAACGAGGAGTTGGAAATGCATATACGGGAAAGCCTCGATACTATAGTCTACGTACCCTTTCGGGTGGGTGTAAATACCTCGCAAACCTAAATATTTATTCTGGAGAACGGAGAAAAAAGTTTGTTTCCGTCGCGATCATAGGCATACCGATGGTACACCCGAAGACCTGAATTTGTATGGCGGCTACGCCACCAACAATGGTACGGCCTTTCAGCAGGTTTTTCCTGCCGACGAGTATACCTGCCGGTTGCTACAACGCGTTTGCGATAATGAATGGATCGCTGAGTTCTCTGGCAATCTTTCTCTCTTTTCGTATAGCCTCCGTAAAAAAGGGGAATTGGTTTTTAAAGCAGAATTCGACCTTACCGTTCCCCATTAACAATGATTTTGAACAATCGTTTACCATTTTGGTTATAACCCAACAAATTTTTACTATTTTTGCCCGCAATTAGCCCCCTGAATGGGGGCTAATTGCTGTCTAGTTATTGGTTATTAAACCTTTGGGCAGAGCAACTGTTTCTTAATAAATAAAACAGAAAATGATTAGTAAAACGAACCTCCAGAAAAGTGCCATCATTACTCGAAACGAGTCAATTTCGTACGCAGAACTTTTCGAAAAAGTAAATGAATTTTCAAAGCAAATTGAGGGTAAGGGTTATACAAAAATTGCCATACAGAGCGAAAACCGCCCCGAGTGGATTTATGCCTTCTATGCAGCGTGGCAAAACAACTGCACGGTAGTAACCATCGACTTCATGGCATCGGCCGAAGATGTTGCCTACATTCTGAACGACTCAAGGCCCGAGGCCCTATTTATAAGCTCCACTACCGAAAAGAATTTGCCAAAAATATCGGAAAAGTTGCTGTATACCCCCCAAGTAGTCAATTTTGATCTTTTAACGAGCGCTGTAAATTCTTCCCAAACCTACTGGGAGGGACCAGCGGATATTGACTTAACCGCTGTTATTATTTACACATCGGGTACCACCGGAAGCCCCAAGGGGGTTATGCTTTCGTATCGCAATTTGTTAGCCAACGTAATGGCCGTTTCGGAAGATGTTAAAGTTTATACTCCCGAACGCCAAGTTCTTATGCTTTTGCCACTTCATCATATTTTTCCATTAGCCGGATCGATGATGGCTCCTCTGAAAGTTGGCGGAACTATAGTAATGGCCCCTTCCATGCAATCGAGCGATATTTTGGAAACCCTCCGAAACAACAGGGTAAACATAATGATTGGTGTACCCCGCCTTTACGAGCTCATGTACAAGGGTATTAAAGCAAAAATTGATGTAAACATTGCTGCACGTGTACTTTTTAAAGTTGTTAAAACGTTAAGGGCGCGTTCGTTAGCCAAAAAAATATTCAAAAAGGTTCATGTGGGCTTTGGCGGTGCATTGGAGTACATGGTGTCGGGTGGTGCTGCGCTTAATAAGGAGGTGGGTGAGTTTTTTCAAACCATTGGGTTTGAAGTACTGGAGGGCTACGGAATGACAGAAGCAGCCCCTATGATAACATTCACTCGCCCGGGTACTGTGAAAATTGGTTCGCCAGGTCAGGTTTTACCCGGATTATCGATGGAAATTCGCGAGGGTGAAATTGTGGCAAAAGGCCCAAACATTATGCAGGGTTACTTCAATCGCCCCGAAGAAACGGCCGATGTATTAATTGATGGCTGGCTACATACTGGCGATTTGGGCGAAATTGACAAGGAAGGCTATCTGTATATCACAGGCCGTAAAAAGGAAATTATTGTGCTTTCGAACGGCAAGAATGTAAACCCTGTTGAGATTGAAAGCAAACTCGAAATGGCTTCCCCGGCTGTAAAAGAGGCGGCCGTTTTTCTTCATGCCGAAATGCTACATGCCATTATTCATGCCAACTGGGGTCACCTCTCCGAAATTGGAGTAGCAAACCCCGAGCAGCACTTCCGCGAAAAAGTAATTCCTCAGTTCAACAGCGAACTCACCTCGTACAAGCGCATTATGCAGTTCACTCTAACCAAAGAGGACATTCCGCGTACCCGGTTGGGTAAAATTCAACGCTTCAAACTAGCTGAATTTGTTGAAAAACCCAAAGAGAACAGCCAAGCCATTGAGCATCCTGATTACGAGGAGTACCATGTGGTGAAAAGTTTTATTGAAAGCCAGGTCGACATGGACGTTCTTCCGCACCACCACCTGGAGTTCGATATTGCCATGGACTCATTGGCAAAGATCAGCCTGATCGACTATATTGAAAGAACCTTTGGAGTAAAAATTGAGGAGCATCACCTTCCCAGTTTCCCCTCGGTTAAGCACCTAACCGACCATGTAAAGGCCAATATGAAATGGTTCAAGGAGGAATCCCAAAACTGGGCAGAGGCATTGAAGGAGCGCGTTGAGGTTAAGCTTCCCAAGTCGTGGCCTACCCAAAATATTTTTAAAAATATTGCCAAATGGTTTTTTAAAGTTTATTTCCGCTTCCGTGGCGAAGGAGCCAATCACATTCCCGAAGGACCCTGCATTATAGCACCCAACCACCAAAGCTTTTTCGATGGGCTGTTTGTAGCTTCGTTCATAAGGTGGCAAACCATGAGCAAAACTTACTTCTACGCCAAAAAGAAGCACGTTAACAGCTGGTTTCTCCGCTTCCTTGCAAGCCGAAACAACGTAATAGTAATGGATGTAAACAAGGACCTCAAGGATTCAATTCTGAAGCTGGCCGAGGTGCTGCGTAGTGGTAAGAAAGTAATTATTTTCCCAGAGGGTACACGATCCAAGACAGGGGAACTGGGAGAATTTAAGAAAACATTTGCCATTCTGAGCAAGGAATTGAATGTGCCGGTAGTGCCCGTTGCTATTTGTGGTGCCAATAGGGCACTTCCCAGTGGAGGCTGGTTTCCGCGGCCATTTACCCGTATCCGGGTTAATTTTTTCCAGCCCGTTTCCCCCGAAAACCATACTCCCGAAACGCTAACTCAGCATGTTCAAGGCCTAATTGGTAGCCGCGTAAAGTGCTAAATAGTAGCATAAAAAAACGAAACCCTGAATGACCTTCAGGGTTTTTTATTTTCAACCCTGAAACCACAACTTTTTCCTGACTTCGTCATTGCGACACCCAAATTAAAATTCCTGAATATTTTGCCAGTGGTCGTCTGAAAGAAGCTTGCTAATCTTGTTTTGTTGCTTTGTTAGAATTAGAGTCCGGGATGTTGTTTTGTTTTGAAGGGGAAGTTTGATTTTTATTGTGGCTATTGTTTTTGCGATGTCCAACACTTTATCCACGCTTAATTCTATCCCCGATATTTTCAGTACCCGTTCAAGTTCTTTGTACATCTTATATGCGACAAAGCAAATACACACGTGCGCTTCAATACGCCGGGGGTTAAAGTGGAACATGG
>JBBIRB010000070.1:0-6941 GCA_037442025.1 Bacteroidales bacterium
GGCTTGACCACGTAATTGCCAGTGGTGAGGATGTTAACCTATTGGTAATGGATACCGAGGTTTACTCGAACACCGGAGGCCAGGCATCGAAATCGACTCCAATTGCATCTGTAGCAAAATTTGCTGCAGCAGGCAAGCGCATTCGTAAAAAAGATTTAGGAATGATGGCTATGAGCTACGGGTACGTTTACGTTGCTCAAGTTGCTATGGGAGCCGACCAGAACCAGTACTTTAAAGCTATGAAGGAGGCCGAAGCATTCCCCGGGCCGAGCGTTATAATTGCTTACTCGCCATGTATTAGCCACGGTTTACGAAACGGCATGGGTAAAACCCAGCACCAAGCAGAATTGGCAGTTGAAGCGGGTTACTGGCACAATTACCGCTATAATCCGTTACTCGAGATGGAAGGTAAAAATCCGTTCCAACTCGACTCGAAAGAGCCTAAGTGGGAAAAATTCCAGGATTTCCTCAAGAGCGAGGTTCGCTACACATCGCTTCAGCTCTCGTTCCCCGATGATGCCGAGAAGCTATTCGAAGCCGCCGAGGAGAATGCCCGTTGGAGGTATAAATCCTATCAACGCATGGCTGCTATGGACTTTACAAAATAAATTATTTGTAATTATTAGAAAGGGGTGCTTCATTTAGCATCCCTTTTTTTGTTATATTAGCCTTCTATGAAGTTGTTTGAACCTTTAATAATCTTTTTAAAACGATATGCTTCCTTGGCAGCATGCATTATGGTTATTTATTTCAGCCCAAATGCTTTGAATGCTCAAAATAAAGAAGTTAAGCCACAACCTGTTTTCGACAACTTAACCACCGACGATGGGCTGCCATCCAACGAAATTTATCATGCCATTCAGGATTCGCTGGGGTATATTTGGTTTGCCACAAACAATGGTGTGAGCCGATACAATGGCTATTATTTCGAAAACTTTGGCCTCGAAGATGGGCTAGTTGACAATACTATTTATGAAATTTATTCCGACTATCGTGGTCGTATATGGTTCATTTCGCATATTGGAAACCTTGTTTATTACGAAAACGGTAATTTTAGTGCCTACCCTTACAACAATAAGATCCAAAAATTGCTTCCTGCCACCCGTGGTCCAATAAAAAAATCGTTTTATGTGGACAGAAGCGATAACGTTCACATTTCATTTAAAAAGTTTGGAAGATTAAAAATCTCACCCGAAGGTTTATTGCTAAATAACTCCAACCCAGTTCATAGTACAGAATTAATTGTAGAACAACTACACAATGATAAGGTTATACTAACTAATCCTCTTAAACCTAATGGTTCTTCAGTAACGTATATTGATAAGTACAATAATATATTTAACTGGCGCAACAGTGAACTATTTGAACAAGATTTTTTGGGTATTCATATGTTTGGAGAATGCTATAAGGATATATTATTTTTAGGTTTAAGAGGATATATAATAAAATTTTGTAATAATGTAATTAGTAAAAGGAAGCTTGGTGTAGAAATTATTTGGTTAAACATTGATGATTTTGGAAGGCTCTGGGTTAGCCCAGTAGAGGGTGGAGTATATTGTTACAATAACGCAGATTTATCTCAGGCACCTTATTTAGAAATTTTGAAAAAAAACCAAATCACTTCTGTATTAAAAGACAACGAAAATGGCTATTGGTTCACATCTTTAAATGATGGTGTTTTTTATTGTTCGAACATTAATGCAAAGACATATTTAAAGGAGCTTGCATTCGAAGGAAATAATTTGAACAACTTATACATAAAATCAGATACAGCCTATTTAGGCTTCGATAACGGCAAAATTGGGATATTAATTAACGGAAAAATTTCTTTTGATGAACCATCAAAGGATTATTTAACCAGTTCTACAATTCGAGATTTTATTGAACCTCACGATAAAAAAGGAATATTGATTTCCTCAACAACAATGATACATCGTTTATTTAGAGGGAATTATAACCATTATTACTATTCAATAAATAATTTCAGAGGTATTATGCCAAGGCAAATAATTAAATCGTTTAAAGGTGATTATATTATTGCTAGCACAATTGGTCTTAAACGTTTTGATGGAAACAAAATAACATACGATTCATATTTCAACAAAGAATTTATGGCTGCAGTGTATGCAGTATTCGAAAAACCAAATGGAAATATTTTAATGGGTTGTGCAAATGGTTTATGGGAGTACGATGGTTCTAGTTTTTCATATTTAGGAGAGAATACCCATTTGCTTTCGAAACAAATCCTCACAATTAATTCAATTAAAAATGGACCCATATTCATTGGTACAAAGGGACTTGGTCTTGTTGTCTTGATGCCCAGTGGTGAAATATTAAATTTTACAAAAAAAGACGGATTAAAAAGCAACACAATAAATCAGGTACTAATTGATGAAAGTTCAATTTGGATCGCCAACAATGAAGGGGCACATCGAATTATTTTTTCTGAAAACTTTAAATTTCAATCGATTATCTCTCTCAGTAAATCGAACGGACTACCCATAAATGAAGTACAGAAAATATTTAAAGACAACAAAAATATATACATTGCAACTAAGAAAGGTTTAACCATTATTAATGAAGAACACATACAAGCTAATAATACTTTTGCATTTTGTCATATAACTAAAGTTAGAGCCAATAATATTGAAAAATTTTTTCGTAATGGGTTAATACAGTTGAATTACAATGAGAACCTTCTAAATATCGATTTTATTGGGCTTTCTTACCTTACAAGAGGTAAAGTAAACTATAGGTATAGATTGATTGGCGCTGACTCAACTTGGCTCTATACAAACAGCAATTCCGCATTGTTTTCTAACTTAAAAAGTTACAACTACACGTTCGAAGTTCAAGCACAAAATAACGATGGCATTTGGAGTCCAAGCCAAAAACTTGAGATTCACATTAAGAAACCCTACTGGCAAACTTCTCTCTTCATAGTATTTGTTACAATAGCCTTTTCAGTTCTATTATTTTCAATATATCGTATTCGCATTCAGTCCATACGTAAACGAAACGAGTTGCTTAACACAACCAACCTATACAAGCAACAAGCCCTAAGGCAACAAATGAATCCGCACTTCATTTTCAATACCCTCAATTCAATACAACTCTTCATCCTCGAAAACGACCCATTAAATTCACATAAATACTTAACAAAGTTTGCCCGATTGATTCGTATGACGCTCGACAACTCGCAAGAGACCAAGGTATCAGTTAAAGATGAGATTGAAGCGCTTAAACTATACCTCGAACTCGAGTCGCTTCGCTTAGAGGGAAAATTCACTTTCAATATTAATGTTGCTCACCCAGAAATATTGGGCTTCCAAATACCAACCCTCCTAATTCAACCCTTTGTTGAAAACGCTATTTGGCATGGAATAATGATGAAAAAATCCAAGGCGGGGCACGTAAACGTAACCGTTGAAAGGCAAAATGAATACCTGATTTGCCAAATTGAAGATGATGGTATTGGGCGTAAAGCGGCCATAGCACTCAATAAAAAAACCGATAAACAGCATAAATCGCTCGGCTACAAAATTACAGCACAACGCATTGAGCTTCTGAACACAATTTACAGAGATTCATTCAGTATTGAATACGACGATCTTATAAACACCAATGGGGAACCAACAGGGACCAAGGTTACCATTCGAATTCCAATATAGCTATTCATATTACGTTGCAAATAATTTAAAGCCAATACCGCAGGTTTTTACTATTTTTGTAACTTCTTAAAATCAAAATTTATGATTCGGGCAATTCTGGTAGACGATGAGCTGGCTGCAATAAAATCTCTTGAAATTTTGCTCAGAGACCATTGCCCCGAAATAAGCGTAGTTGGCACTGCTCGCTCTGCCGACGAAGCTCTTTCGCTCGTAAGTAAGATTGGCCCCGACCTTGTTTTTCTCGATGTTGAAATGCCCCCAAAAACGGGTTTCGATTTCTTGAGCCAATGCCAAAACATCGATTTTGAGGTCATTTTCGTTACTGCATACAATCACTATGCAGTGAAAGCCTTCAAGCATAGCGCAGTCGATTACATACTAAAACCAATCGATATTGATGAACTCAAAGAATCGATTAAAAAGGTGAAAGGAATTTTGAATTCCAAAACCTCATCGCAAAAGCGATATAGCATTCTTTTCGATAATCTTAAAGAAATAATACCTCGAAAACTAGTTCTATTAACAACCGAAGGATTTAAATATTTCGATACCCAATCCATTGCAGCCATTGTCATTCACAATAACCTAATTACATTCAATTTGAATGATAAATCGATCTTTCAGTATCAATTGGCCAATTTCGATATTCTCTCGGTTCTCGATGAAAAAGGGTTCATGTACATTCATGAAAACACTTACATTAATACTTCCCTAGTTTCTAGGATAGACAGGGCTGCTAGTGGCAAAGTTGTATTAACTAATGGGCAATCTTATCCTTTAACCGAAATGAGCAAGGATGAGATTCTGGATAGAATTCAACATTTCAAATAATAATCCTTTTTGGGAATGGGACGAATAATGGCACTCGATGTAGGAAAAAAGAGAACCGGCATAGCCGTTACCGATCCCTTGAGAATTACTGCCAATGCACTTGAAACTGTTTCAACCGGTAAACTATTCGAATTCTTAGCCATTTACATGGCTACCAATACAGTAGATGAATTTATAGTGGGCATGCCCAAACAAATGAACAACCTACCCTCCGAGGCTGTTAAATATATTGAACCAGTTATTAATCGTTTAAAAAAAATGTACAGTAATATCCCCATTAAATTCATCGACGAACGCTTCACTTCAAAATTGGCGCATCAAACCATGATTGATGCTGGCCTAAAAAAAAAGGATAGGCAGAATAAAGCACTTGTCGACACCATTAGTGCAACCATTATTCTTCAATCGTACCTTGAACATCTTGATAATTTACAAATAAAACCATGATACGACCTGTATATATTTACGGAACACCTGTTCTTCGGAAAGTTGCTAACGATATAACTCTCGATTACCCCAACCTAAAGGAATTAATTTCCGACATGTTCGAAACCATGTACCATTCTGATGGTATTGGCTTGGCAGCTCCTCAAATAGGGGTTTCCATAAGGCTTTTTGTTATTGATGCATCGCCGCTCGAAGAGGACTATCCTGATATGAAAAATTTCAAAAGAGTTTTTATTAATGCCCATATTACCGAACGAACCGGCGAGTCTGTTCTTTATAATGAGGGTTGCCTTAGTTTACCTGGGCTTCGCGAAGATGTAAATAGAGAATCGACTGTTGTTATGCGTTATTTGAACGAAAACTTCGAGGAAAAGGTGGAAAGTTTCGAGGGTTTAGCGGCCAGAATCATTCAGCACGAGTACGATCATTTAGATGGCATACTTTTCCCCGACCGGCTATCGCCGCTCCGAAGGCAGATACTAAAAGGGAAACTACAGGGTATTGCCAAAGGAAAGTTCAACGCTTCGTACCGTTATAGGTTGGCAGATTAGTTGAATGCACTACCAGGTTATTGCACCCTTTCCTTCTCTAATTATTTTTGGCTCGGCATCGGTGCAATCAACTACCGTTGAAGCTACATTATCCCCATAACCGCCATCAATAACCAGATCAACCTGCTCAAAATACCTTTCGTATATCAGTTCCGGATCGGTTGTGTATTCAATAACCTCATCGTCATCTTTTATCGATGTGGTCATTAACGGATTTCCAAGCTCTTTTACTAATTCAATAGGAATTTTATTGTTAGGTATACGGATTCCAACCGTTTTTCTTTTGCTAATAAAATAGTCGGGAACCTTATGCAAACCGGGGAGAATGAATGTAAATGGACCCGGAAGGTTTCGCTTCAGTAGTTTGAATGTCGAGTTTTCAACCTTAGCAAAGTCGGAAATATGGCTCAAATCGCTGCAAATAAAGGAGAACTGGGTATCCTTCGATTTTAATCCTTTTAGTTTTATAATCCGTTCAACCGCACGCACCTTGGTAATATCGCATCCCATTCCATAAACCGTATCGGTAGGATAAATAATAATCCCACCGCTACGGAGCACTTCAACCACCTTAGCTATATCCTTGGGATTGGGGTTTTCGGGATAAATTTTAATGAGCATTTATGCCCGCTTTAGCCGTTAACTTTTTTAAAGTCCTCTAAAAACTTGGCTAAACCTATATCGGTAAGAGGATGATTAACTAGGCCCATTATTGCACTCAGAGGGCATGTTGCTACATCGGCACCTGCCTCTAAGCATTGGATTATGTGCATAGTATGACGAATAGAGGCAGCAAGAACCTGAGTAGTATACTCGTAGTAATTGTATACATCAACAATTTGCCTAATAAGCTCAACACCATCGGTTGAAACGTCGTCGAGCCTTCCAATGAATGGTGAAACATAGGTTGCTCCCGCTTTGGCTGCAAGTAATGCTTGTCCTACAGAAAATACTAGCGTACAATTGGTTCGAATTCCATTATCGGAAAAATACTTTATGGCCTTAATTCCCTCAATAGTACAGGGTACTTTTACAACAATTTGTGGATGAAGAGCGGCCAATTCCTTTCCTTCCCGAATCATTCCCTCAAAATCGGTAGCAATTACTTCAGCTGAAACATCGCCCCCTTTAACAATATTACAAATATCTATGTAATGCTGCTTAATATTGGCATCACCCTTTATGCCCTCTTTTGCCATGAGCGAAGGATTGGTAGTAACCCCATCGAGAACTCCCAAATTATTGGCCTCCCGAATTTGATCAAGATTTGCAGTATCGATAAAGAATTTCATAGTTTGAATGATTTAGTTTATTATAGTTTGCAAATATAGGTATTTGCATCAATAAAAAACCCACGTTCCTTTGCCAAAGAACGTGGGCAGATATATTGGGTAAAGCACTTCGGCCTAACTGGCGCAGAAATTAATAAGTGCAATAATAT
>JBBIRB010000071.1:0-6330 GCA_037442025.1 Bacteroidales bacterium
ACTGCGGGCCGCCCGAAAATCTGGCGAGGGTGGGGAGGCCCTGCGGGCGGAAGCTGGTTTTGTCTTAATCTTTTTGTTTCTTTTTGCATCAAGGCAAAAAGAAAGGAGGAAATTTGCTATCTTAGTCCTGACGTTCTTTGAAAGTTAGCCATGCAGCCCCTGTTCGATCGGGGTTATACTGGCCACGAGCATATGTGCGGTTTTGGGCTTATAAATATGAATGGCCGCCTATACGACCCCTACCTGCAGCGTTTCCTCAGCCCCGACCCCTACGTGCAGGAACCCTTTAATTTGCAGAACTACAACCGCTACGCATACTGCCTCAACAACCCGCTAATGTACACCGACCCGAGCGGGGAGTCATTTATTGCCTTTGCAGTAGGGTTTATTATAGGTGCATATTTTGGTGGGTCTTTAGCAAATAAAAATCTTAACCCCCTTAAATGGGATTATAATAATTCCAGCACCGGGGCGGGTATTATTTTTGGAGGGTTAGCAGGAGGTTTTTCAGCTGCTATGAGTTGGGGTGTAATTTCGCAGGGCTATTCATTTAATTTATCAATTGGGGCAGGTTTTGGTAGTATTCAAACTGGAGTTGGGAATGCCATTAATTTAAGCGCTAATTTTTTAGTTTCAAATTCTGGAGTTATTTTAAATGGAATAGGCTATACAACTATTGCTGGCGGAGGGGCTTTTTTGGCATATAATACAATTTCAAATAGTTGGGGAGGAGGAGGTATTTCTGATAGTCAAATTAGTTCAAATTTTCAAAACAGTATGAATGAATGGAGGAGGAATAATAGAAGACCTTCTTTTTGGGTAGGCCCTTTAACAGTAACAAATTGGGAATACGTATTTGAAAATACCTTTGTTGCTCAATCAGTAAGTCTTGATATTAATGTTAACGCCTTGGGTGGTTCTGGCTTTAGTATAGGCTATGTATTTAATTATCATGGAGAAGGTAGTTGGTTTTTTGGATCAGTTGCCTATGTAGGTGAGCCAGGGGTTGGAATTGGAATAAATAGTACTGTATACTTTTATACTGGTGACTCAACTTGGGACATCTCAATACTTGAGGGAGATGCAGGATTCTGGCAAGCTGGAGGGACAGTTGGACCAGGATTTGCAGGCGTTGATGTAATGTATAATAGAGTATGGAATAATCAAGCAGGTTATTCTGGCAATGGAATTTATATTGGATTAGGAGCATCAACTGTGCCTTTTGTAAATGGTTCTGCGGGTTACTCAATGATGAAATTTTTAAGAAAAAGAAGATAGGATAATATGCGTATTAATAGAAGTCAATTCATTTCCCTGTTAATTATTTTTACTATTGTAATTCTAATTGGGACACTTTCTGTTAAAAAGCAGTTATTAAAACAGAAATTGTTTTACAAAAATTACCCATTAGTAAAATTCGAAATCGAATATAGGGGTTTTGTCTTTAAAAGATATTATACACATAGTAGAACTTTTGTGGAAATAGAAAATGGAACAAAGTACTCTTTCCCTTGGGCGTATAATTTTCAAAACAATCCATATTTTCTGGGTGATTTCTTAATAATAGGTGATTTCATACTCAAGCCAGCAAACACCGATACACTCTATGTCTTCAGAGGAGAACAAAAGTATTTTTTTGTTTTGGAAAAGAGGATAAATAAGTAATTATTCTACTCCCACGCTTCGTCATGCCGCGTGCAATTTAGCTACCCATTTCGGAGCAGAACCCCCATGGGGCGTTAGCCCCACTGCGGGCCGCCCGAAAATCTGGCGAGGGTGGGGAGGCCCTGCGGGCGGAAGCTTCAGATTTTCTTGATTTTCTTTGCCTACTTTCTTGTATCAAGACAAGAAAGTAAGATTAGAGCCGATCCCAATGCCCAACAGCAGAAGCATACCCGGCAGCGTAAGGGTCTGCCCCAGCATTGCTCGCGGGTGTCGTCGGGATGAGTGCGAGCAAAAACTTAGTTGGTGTAATGATTTAATTGCCGAGGGGCATTTAATTACGAAACCTGTTCGAACCTAAGAGAGGTTGTCTAAGTCGGCAATATCCTGCGGCCGACCCGAAGCCCTTTTATTCGCTTTTAAGTTTTCTAAGTCGATAAAGTTTAGTAGAACCCCATCCAGTAATAATTCAACTCTCGAATTGTAACAGCTGTTGAACTCTACCCCGTCGCACGACATAATAATATCTATTCTATTAGGGGGATAACCCAGTTGAATAAATTCTTCGGGATTGAGGAAATCTTTCTTTTGCAGTCCTGCATTTTTGAATCCGAAATGGTCCAAGGCATTCACAATCCTTTCGGAATTTTCTTCCGAAATCAGAACCCAAATATCTAAATCTTTTGTATACCGAGGGTATCCATGAAATCCAACAGCATAGCCACCTACAATGAGATACTTTACGTTGTTAACGTTTAACAATTCGATAAACTCTCTGAAATCCTTGCTCAGAACCATATTTCCATGTATTGTACTCTTCCCTGATATTTTCGAGTGTTGCAATCCTTATTTCATAAGGCTGCGTTTGCCAAAAAAGAAAATCGTTTCCTTGATCTTTTATTTTACCCTTTCGTAAAAAGGTTTTATCAATAGAACCGAAATCAGTCATGATTTTTTTAAGGACTTAATTTATACAAATATAGTGAAAGGTAGCAATCATTTCAAGCAGAAGGATTGCATGTTTCATTAAAAGTTTTCTATTGCTCTTGCACCTTTCGGTTTCTAGCCAAGTGTATCTTCGAGAGCAGTTCGACACTTCGGCAAGCTCAGTTCATCGCAGCTCACTGTATCACCTCAGGCACCCCTTCTCACTCGAGCCTTCACCCTCTGCCGTAACTATTTTAAAAGGCATCAGCCATTGAGACCAGTCCGCATGTATTTACGTTACCTATCTGCAATGCTGTTTGGTAGTCCGGTGAGTTCCCTAAGGTATTTTCAAACTGTGTGCAAACACCTACCAGCGTCCTCCAGCGCCGCCGCCTCCAAACGATCCACCGCCACCTCCACTGAAACCACCAAAGCCACCACTTCCCGAACTGAAACTGCTAAAACCACCACTTCTACCTCCTCCTCCACTCAACATGCCCAGTGCAATCCAAAAGGGGATATTGTGCCCCAACGAGTGCCCCTTCGATTTGCTGGCGGCCTTGCCTATGGCGAAGAAAATAATTAAAAAAACAATTGCTAAAAATATGAAGGGGGCAAAGGAAATTTCGTTGTACTGTTGGGCCGTAAACTTGCCCGATGCCAAGCTAATAATGGTATTGGTGGCAGCATCAATACCACCGTATATGTTGCCCTCCCTGAAATGTGGAATGAGTTCGCGCTCCACAATGCGCTTGGCAGTAGCATCGGGTATAACGTCTTCTAGTCCGTAGCCAGTAGCAATATAAACTTCGCCAGCACCCTCTTCGTTGCGGGGCTTTATAACTATAACGGCTCCATTATTTTTGCCCTTTTGTCCAACTCCCCACTTTTCGCCCAGACGAAAAGCAAAATCGCTAATAGCATAGTCGCCTAATGTTGCAACTGTAACTACATAAATTTGTGTAGAGGTAGTGTCGTGATAACTCCTCAGCTTGCCCTCGAGCATACGCCATTCATCGGGTTTAAGAATGTTGGCAAAGTCGTTTACCAGCCTTGGGGGCTGCATGGGGTCGGGAATGTTGGCTCCCAAGCTGGTTGCCAGGGTCAGGCCAACAAGTATGCCTAAAAGTGCTCTTGCTCTCATTGGGATTGGGGTTAGCTGCCAAACGAAATTTGGTCGGGTAATTCGTTAATGTCTTCGTTTCTTTTATATGGGAAGAGTTTCTTAAGCATCTCTCCTGTCATTCTAATTCCTCTAATGAGTCCAGTAGAAACATTCCCTTGCGAAAATTCGTCGAGCATGGTGGCCTTAATATTGTCCCAAAAATTATTCGGAAGGTACCTGTTAATGCCCACGTCGCCAATAATGGCAAATTGTCGGTCTTCAATGCTCATATAGAAAAGAACTCCGTTCCGGAGCTGGGTTTTGTGCATGCGTAGCATGGCAAATACCTCGGTAGCGCGGTCGAGCACGTCGCCTTTACAAAGCCGTTCAACGTGGAGCCGTATTTCGCCCGATGTGTTTACCTCGGCTTGTCGAATGGCATCCTCAATGGCTTTTTTTTGGATATCGGTAAAAAAATCGATGGGTTGCATATTGCCTGTTTTAGGGTAAGCCAAAGGAGTTAAAATTCAACCTTGGGGGCAGTGCTGGCACCCTGGTCGGCTTCAAAATAGGCTTTCTTCTCGAAACCAAACCATCCCGAATAGATAAGCTGAGGAAATTTTCGGATATACGCATTATATGCCATCACATCTTCGTTGAATTTTCGTCGCTCAACGGCAATGCGGTTCTCAGTTCCTTCGAGCTGGGCCTGCAGTTCCAAAAAATTCTGGTTTGCCTTCAGGTCGGGGTAGCGCTCAACAGTTACCAGAAGTCGCGACAGGGCGCCGCTTAGCTCTCCTTGTGCTGCTTGGAATTTTTTTAGGCTCTCCTCATTCAAAGTCTGTGGGTTAATGCTTACCTGAGTAGCCTTGGCGCGAGCTTCAATAACCTGGGTTAGGGTTTGCTGCTCGAAATTGGCGTAACCCTTTACGGTATTAATCAAATTGGGAATCAGGTCCATGCGTCTTTGGTAAACATTCTCAACGTTTGCCCATTGTGCAGTAACTCCTTCTTCGAGCGAAACCATTTGGTTGTAACCGCAGCTGCTAAAAAATGGCATAGCCAGCGAAAGGGCTATAAGGTAGATAATCGATTTTCTTTTCATACGTGTTGGTTTTTTGTGGTGTGTAAATTTAAGGAATTAAGATTTCTATCGAACTGTTTTTATGCCAATATAGCATTCTTTAACAATGTATTGCGCTTATGGGTTGAGTGCTAATGGTTCGTACCATTGCCACGAGTGCCAAAAATGTTTACTTTTGCAGTTAGAAATATTGATTAGTATGACACGAGAACAGTTTCAGCAGCAAATAGTTCAGGGAATTCCAACGGAGTTGCCAGCACCAAATCCATTCGACCCAACTATAAACCATGCTCCCAAGCGTAAACAGATTCTATCTGCCGAGGAAAAGAAGTTGGCGTTGAAGAATGCGCTTCGCTATTTCCCCGAGAAGCATCACGCGGTTTTGGCTCCAGAATTTGCAAAGGAACTCAACGAATACGGAAGAATATACATGTACCGCTTCCGCCCCGATTACTCCATTACGGCCCGAAGCATTTGGGATTTCCCACATAAATCGGTGCAGGCAGCCTCCATTATGCTTATGCTTAGCAATAACCTCGATTATGCTGTGGCACAGCATCCGCACGAACTCATTACCTACGGTGGAAATGGAGCCGTGTTTCAGAACTGGGCTCAGTACCTGCTAACCATGAAGTATTTGGCCCAAATGACCGATGAGCAAACCCTTGTTCTTTACTCGGGCCATCCCATGGGGCTTTTCCCTTCGCATAAAGATGCACCCCGTGTTGTGGTTACCAACGGCATGATGATTCCTAACTACAGCAGCAAGGACGATTGGGAGCGCTTCAATGCGCTAGGTGTTACACAGTATGGGCAAATGACCGCTGGGTCGTTCATGTACATTGGCCCACAGGGAATTGTGCACGGAACCACCATTACGGTTATGAATGCAGGACGCAAAAGGCTGAAACCGGGCGAGACTGATTTGCGCGGAAAAATATTTGTTTCTTCGGGGCTCGGGGGCATGTCGGGGGCTCAACCCAAGGCAGGGGTTATTGCAGGAATGGTAAGTATTATCGCCGAAGTGAATCCGAAAGCCACCGAAGTCCGACACAGTCAGGGTTGGGTAGACGAGGTTTACCGCGACCTAAACGATATGATGCCCCGAATTCGAAGTGCGGTTGCCAATAAAGAAGCCATTTCAATTGCCTATCTGGGCAACGTGGTCGACCTTTGGGAGAGGTTGGTGCTGGAGAATATTCCGGTCGATTTGGGGAGCGACCAAACTTCGTTGCACAATCCCTTTGCCGGAGGTTACTACCCTGCAGGGCTTACATTCGAAGAGTCGAACGAACTCATGGCAAAAAATCCCACCCTTTTTAAAGAAAAGGTTTACGAAAGCCTAAGGCGGCATGTAAATGCTATTAACGCCCTAACGCAAAGGGGGATGTACTTTTTCGATTATGGCAATGCTTTTTTACTGGAAGCAAGCAGGGCAGGAGCCAATATACTTAAACCCAATGGCGATTTTCTTTACCCATCGTATGTGCAGGATATAATGGGCCCCATGTTTTTCGACTATGGTTTTGGCCCCTTCCGTTGGGTTTGTACC
>JBBIRB010000072.1:0-5896 GCA_037442025.1 Bacteroidales bacterium
ATATAGAAGGGCGATCGTTACAATGGGTTCAATTTTTCAATATTACTTTTGCTTCAATTTCCTTGGCAAGCATTCTGCTTGTTTTAATTGGTCGAAACTTTTTCCTTACAAACGATTACTTACTTGTTGTTCCATCGCTGGTATTCAGTTCGTTACTGTTTTTCATTGGGCTTCATGGCAATAAGCTAAGGGGTGGTTTTTCGCAACAATTCGAGAAGGAAAATTCAGATCTAATAAGCCAGTCGCCATTAGATAAAAACGAAATTCGGTTATTGCTTATAAATCTGTTTGATCGTAACCTGCTCTTTAAAAGCCCCAGCCTTACACTTTGGGAGGTAAGCAAAAAATTGGGTGTCGATAATCGGACTCTAAGTTCAACAATCGAAAGTTTTTACCAATGTAATTATAATCAGTTTGTAAACCGTTACAGAATAAATTACGTCAAGTCTCTTATTCTATCCAATAACCCTTACACATTAGAGCAGCTTGCTGAACTTTCGGGTTTTAATTCAGTAAAATCCCTCAAAAGAACTTTTCAGAACATCGAGGGAGTATCGTTTGGTAAATTTGTACAGTTTAATAGGATCTGACGACAGGACAACTAAATGCGTTAAAACATTCGCTCAATCTCATATAACTGAATTTTTTCATACTAAGGGTTGCGTAATTTACATATTTTTGCCTGCGAAATCTATTGAAAAAACCAATGGAAAACCTCGAGCACTACTTCAACAAGTTTAGGCAAAACATAATTGGAATCGATGCTACTTACGATTCGCCCTTCGGAAAGCAGAAAATGGTTTATGCCGATTGGATTGCCAGCGGCAGGCTTTACAAGCCCATTGAGGATAAAATGCTCAACGTTTTTGGCCCCATGGTTGCCAATACCCATACCGAGAGCAGCCAGAGCGGAAGGTTTATGACCGAGGCATATCATTTTGCTCTGCAAGAGATAAAGCGCCATGTGAATGCTGGCCCCAACGATGTGATTGTAATGAGTGGGTTCGGTATGACCTCGTCTATTAATAAATTTCAGCGCATTTTGGGTTTTAAGAACAAGGCTTTCACTTTCGATAGCCCTAACGATAGGCCCGTGGTTTTTGTTACCCACATGGAGCACCATTCCAACCAAACCTCGTGGTACGAAACCATTGCAGAAGTAGTGGTGGTCGACCCCGACAACGAAATGCACGTTTCGCCTGCCAAACTCCGCGAAGCAATTGAACCCTACAAACATCGATTGGCTCTATTTGGCTCATTTACTGCCTGTAGTAATGTTACCGGAATTCTTACTCCTTACCACGAACTTGCCCGTGTTATGCACGAGTTTGGCGGACTTTGCTTTGTCGACTTTGCCGCATCGGCACCCTACTGTAAAATTGATATGCACCCAGCCGACCCTTTGGAGCGTTTGGATGCAATTTTCTTTTCGCCCCATAAATTTTTAGGAGGTCCTGGCTCTTCGGGGGTGCTAATTTTTGACTCGAAACTTTACCAGTGCCGCGTTCCCGACCAGCCCGGTGGTGGTACGGTTGATTGGACCAACCCTTGGGGTGAATATAAATACATTGATGATATTGAACGCCGCGAAGACGGCGGAACACCCGGTTTTTTACAGGCCATTCGAGCAGCCCTTTGTGTTAGGCTAAAGGACGAAATGGGTGTCGAAAACATTCATGCTCGCGAAAAAGAGCTGGTTTGCAAGGCTGTTGCCATGCTAAGGGAAGTTAAGGGTGTGAAAATTTTAGCCGACAATTGCCTCGATCGAATTGGTGCCATTTCGTTCTACATCGAAAATGTGCATTACAACCTAATAGTTCGCATTCTGAGCGATCGCTTTGGCATTCAGGTACGTGGAGGTTGCGTTTGCGCCGGAACTTATGGGCACTTTCTTTTAAACGTAACCAAGGAGCAGTCGCACGCTATTACCGACCAAATAAACCACGGCGACCTATCGCAAAAACCTGGCTGGGTTCGCTGGAGCATTCACCCTACCACCACCAATGCCGAAATGGAGTACGTTGCCAATGCTATAGCACAAGTGGCCGAAAACGCTGCCCATTGGGCAAGTGATTACCGCTACTGCAAGCGAAGCAACGAATTCTTTTTACATAAATCGCTTAAGGTGAAAGAAACCGATATGGATGAGGTTTTTAAACTTTAAACTAACTAACGATTTAAGTATTAGAAATGCCAATAATTCCTCATGGTATTTTTATGGGAATAAATTCTCTTCTTACAATACTTCACATTGAAGGAAAAGAAGGTAAACCAAAAAGTTTGCTGCTTAATTTACCTACTTATAGGTAACAATTTTATACTCCTATTCATTCAGTTTTGCAACCCAAAACTCCCGATTTAAGCGGGCAATATGCGAAATTGAAATGCCCTTTGGGCATTCGGCTTCGCAAGCGCGGGTGTTGGTGCACGAGCCAAAGCCCAGCTCGTCCATTTTGGCAACCATTTTTGTAACCCGCTCTTTGGCTTCGGCTTTACCCTGTGGCACTAGCGCAAACTGCGACACTTTGGCGGCTATAAAAAGCATGGCCGAGGAGTTTTTACATGCCGCTACACACGCCCCACAGCCTATGCACGATGCCGCATCGAAGGCTTCGTCGGCATTGGTTTTCGCATTGGGCAGGCAGTTGGCATCCTGCGCTGCTCCGGCGTTTATTGAAATGAAGCCTCCGGCTTGCATAATCTTGTCGAACGCATTTCGGTCAACCATTACATCTTTAATTACCGGAAACGAGGCTGAACGCCAGGGTTCAACGGTAATGGTTGTTCCTTCGGTAAATTCGCGCATGTGCAGTTCGCAGGTGGTTGTTCGGTTCATTACTCCGTGCGGACGACCATTAATGTATAGCCCGCAACAACCGCAAATTCCCTCGCGGCAGTCGTGTTCAAAAACAACAGGCTCTTTGCCTTCAAGAATTAGCGTACTGTTGAGGTAGTCGAGCATTTCGAGAAACGACATTTCGGGCGACACATTGTTTAAACTGTAGGTTTCGAACTTCCCTTTTGCCTTGGCATTGGGCTGCCTCCATATTTTTATTTTAAAATTCATGGCAATTGATTGTTTGATGAAACAATTGGTTACTTGTAGCTACGCTCCTGCAGCTTCACAAATTCGTAGTTGAGCTCCTCCTTGTGCAATTCGTACTCGGCACCGGGGCCCTTGTACTCCCAGGCTGCTACATAGGCGTAATTGGCGTCGTCGCGTTTGGCTTCGCCACCTTCGGTTTGGCTCTCCTCACGGAAATGCGCTCCGCAGCTTTCGCGACGGTTTAGCGCATCGATGCAGAGCAGGTAAGCTAGTTCGAAATAATCGGCAACTCTTCCGGCTTTTTCAAGTTCCTGATTCATATCGTTGCCCGAACCAGTTATCTTAACGCTTGTCCAAAACTCCTTTTCAAGCTCTTTTATAAGCACCAGGGCCTTATTAAGTCCCTCCTCGTTGCGAACCATGCCGCAGTAATCCCACATAATTTTCCCCAATCGCTTATGGAACGAAGTTACAGTTTGCGTTCCATTTATCGAGAGTAGCCTGTCTATTTTCTCTTTTGCCTCTTTTTCGGCGGCATCGAATTCGGTAAGATTTGTGTCGATTTTTGGCGTTTTTATTTCATCGGACAGGTAGTCGGAAATGGTATAGGGCAAAATGAAATAGCCATCGCCAGCGCATTGCATAAGCGAACTTGCGCCAAGCCGGTTGGCACCATGGTCGGAGAAGTTCGATTCGCCAATAGCGAAAAGTCCGGGAATGGTAGTCATTAAGTTATAGTCGACCCATAGGCCTCCCATGGTGTAGTGCCCAGCGGGGTAAATTCGCATGGGAGTTTTGTAGGGCGACTCGCCAGTAATTTTCTCATACATTTCGAACAGGTTGCCATACTTATTTTCTATGGCTTTTTCTCCCTGTTTTTTTATAGCATCCCGAAAATCGAGGTAAACCGAAAGCCCCGTATCGCCAACTCCATAACCGGCATCGCAGCGCTCCTTTGCAGCTCGCGATGCAACGTCGCGAGGTACCAGATTGCCAAATGCTGGGTAACGCCGTTCGAGGTAGTAGTCGCGTTCCTCTTCGGGAATTTCGTTGGGATTGCGCTTATCGCCCTTCTCTTTGGGCACCCAAACTTTGCCATCGTTTCGAAGCGACTCGCTCATTAGGGTTAACTTACATTGAAAATCGTTGAGAACCGGAATGGACGTTGGGTGTATTTGAATAAAACTTGGATTGGCAAATAATGCTCCCCGCTTGTGTGCCTTCCATGCTGCCGAACCGTTAGAGTTAACCGCCAGAGTAGATAAGTAGTAAATTGTTCCGTAACCACCAGTTGCCAAAACTACTGCATGTGCAGAGTGGCGCTCAATTTCTCCGGTAATCAGGTTTCGAACAATTATTCCACGGGCTTTTCCGTTAACCACAACCAAATCGAGCATTTCGCGGCGCGAGTACATGGTTACTGTGCCTGCATTTATTTGCCTTACCAAAGCGCTGTAACCTCCCAAAAGGCACTGCTGACCAGTTTGTCCTTTTGCATAGAAGGTTCGGCTCACCTGAACCCCTCCAAACGATCGGTTATCGAGGGTTCCACCGTAGTCGCGGGCAAAGGGAACGCCGAGCGCAGTGTAATGATCAATTACATAGTTGCTCACTTCGGCGGCGCGGTAAACATTCGCTTCGCGTGCGCGGTAGTCGCCACCCTTAAGCATATCGTAAAAGAGGCGATAAACGCTATCGCCATCGTTTTTGTAGTTTTTTGCAGCATTTATTCCACCCTGTGCGGCAACCGAGTGAGCCCTTCGGGGAGTGTCCTGGTAGCAAAAAACTTTTACGTTGTAGCCCAGTTCGCCCAAAGTTGATGCAGCCCCCGAACCAGCAAGGCCTGTTCCCACTACTATAATATCGAGCTTCTTTTTATTGGCAGGATTAACCAAACGCAGCGAGGCTTTGTGGTTTGTCCATTTTTCGGTCAAAGGCCCTGCCGGTATTTTGGCATTTAGTTTACTACTCATATCGGTATGGTTTGGAGTGGTTACTTAAAAATGAGAAAGTATAGCGGAATAATTGAAAAACCCGAGGCAATTACTGCAGCAAAAATGTATGCGGCAGTTTTTAATCGGTTAATCCACTTTTGGTTATTCCAGCCAATGGTTTGAAATGCGCTCCAGAAGCCGTGGCTTAAGTGCAACCCTAGCAGTATTGCCGACACAATGTAAATTACATCGTACCACCAGAAGTTAATAAAGAGTCCCGAAACCAGCGGGTAAGCATCCTGCATATAGGTTATGCCGCCATCGTACGAAATGGTTGGGACATCACCAAAGCGCATTTTCCAGAAAAAGTTGGCTATGTGCAGCACCATAAAAATAAGAATGGTAGACCCCAGAATGAGCATATTTTTCGATGCCCAGGTTGAGAGCCCATCAGTTGCCGAAACGGCATACTGTACTGGCCTTGCTTTTCGATTTCGGATGTAGAGATACCCCGAAAACAGGATGTGAAAAATGAAGCCAAAGGCTAAAAGCGGCTCAATTATTTTAATTGCCGGGTTTGTAGCCATAAAGTGCGCGGCTTTGTTGAACGTTTCACCTTCATCGACCAGAAGCATTAGGTTAACGGTAAGGTGCACCAGCAGGAACATAACCAGGAAAAGTCCCGAAATGCTCATAACCAGTTTCTTGCCAATTGATGTGCTGAAAATACCACTCATAGCTTAATGTTTATTAGTTTTTGCACTCAAGTTAGCCATATTTTAAAAACCAACATTCTAATTAGATTGAAAAATTTGAACCAATTTGTTTTTAGGTATTATGTCTTTAAGCATATAAAACTAAATGATTGTCCGCTTTGGTTCCTAAAATATATTCTTGATTTTCTTCATTTACCCCT
>JBBIRB010000073.1:0-5478 GCA_037442025.1 Bacteroidales bacterium
GAAGGCGGAAGTCGGAAGACAGAAGTCGGAAGGCGGAAGTACGAAGACCGAAGACTGAGAAACGATAGCTGACAACCCCTGCCTGACTGCCTGCCCGACATAACCGTTCAGGCGGGCGTCATGCAGGCAGGGACAACCGACCCTTCGGGAGCCTCAGGGTAAACAACTGACAACCAACAAACGACAACCGATAACCGACACAAAAATGAAAATAGAAATCCGCATACCTAGTCCAGGAGAATCGATATCTGAAGTTGAATTAGCCAAATGGCTGGTCGATAATGGCTCATGGGTCGAAAAGGACCAAGAGATAGCCGAAGTTGAATCGGAAAAGGCAACCCTACCGCTGCTGGCCAGTTCCGAAGGAATCATCGAGATTCTTATTCCCAGTGGAACCACTGTTAAGGTTAATCAGGTGGCCTGTACAATCGACACCGCAGGGAAAAAAACTGCCGAAGCTAAAAAAGCAGCAACTCCAACAGAGGAAACAAAACAAACTGCAAAAGAGGTTATATCACCCAAAGTTACAAAACCCGAAGTTAAGGTTGATAAGGTTGAAGCCGATAAGGTGAAAGTATCGCCCGTTGCCAGGGAGATGATGAAGGAGCACAACCTGAGCGTTGACGATATAATTAATGGTCTGCGCCGCATTTCATCGGCCGATGTGGATGCTGTTCTTTCGCACGAAAAAGCAAAAACTACCCCAAAAGCCAAACCTGCTGCCAGCAGAAACGAGGAACGGGTAAAGATGAGCCAGCTGCGTAAAAAATTGAGCCAACGACTCGTTGCCGTTAAGAACGAAACTGCCATGCTCACTACCTTTAACGAGGTAGATATGAGTGCCATTATGCGCATAAGGCAAGCCAATCAGGATGCGTTCCGCAACAAGTATGGCGTTAAACTCGGATTCATGTCGTTCTTTACCAGCGCAGTAGCCATGGCCCTAAAGCAGTACCCTTTGGTAAACTCGCGCATTGAGGGCGACGAAATAGTTTCGCCCAATTTCATCGATATTGGCATTGCAGTTCAAACCCCTAAGGGGTTGATGGTTCCTGTTCTTCGCAACGTTGAAACCCTTACCCTTCCCGAAATTGAGCAGCAAATTTCAGTAATTGCCGAAAAGGCGCGTGCAGGACGAATATCGCCCAGCGACCTCGAGGGGGGAACATTTACCATTACTAATGGCGGTGTTTTTGGGTCGTTGCTATCGACTCCAATTATCAACCCCCCGCAATCGGGAATACTGGGAATGCATAACATTGTGGATCGCCCAATTGCCGTTAACGGCAAAGTGGAGATACGCCCCATGATGTACATTGCCATGAGTTACGACCACCGCATAATTGATGGTCGCGATTCGGTTGGATTTGTTGTAACCGTTAAAAACCTGATTGAAAACCCCGTGCGATTGCTAATCGAGGGCGGAAATCCCGATAAAATGCTGCTTGGGTTGTAGTTACTCCTTTACAATATCCGACACGTCAATAGTTAATTCAAAAACTTTTTGGGGCAGTCCATCCTCAGTAAAAATAGGGTAACTAAGTCCTTTAACTGTAATTTCGGAACCATTCTTTGTGTGTCTTTTGAGAATACCCTCAAAGGGAATACCCATCCGCATGTTGCTCCAGAATTTGCTATACCTTTCTGAATTCAACTCATCCTGAGAATCGAAAAGAATGCTGTGATGCTGGCCAATTAGTTCATCCTTGTAATAGCCAATTACTTCGCAGAACTTGCTGTTTACGCTTATAATAATCCCTTTAAAATCGTATTCTAACAGCATTCCCATTCCGCTAATAGCCTCCATGGTAGAATTCATTTCGCGCTCCTTTCGAGCCATCTCTTCCTGAGTAGCAAGCAACTCCTCCATGTTTTGCCGCATCTCCTCTTCCTGTGCCTGCATTTCTTCGGCCTGTTGCTGCGATTGCTCTAAAAGCATTTTGGTTCGTGCATTGATTCGAACCATTGAAATGGTTGCTGCAATGCTCTCTCCCATACGTTCGAGAAACTCAATTTGGTATGGCTCAATCAGATTGAACGAAGCCAACTCGATAACGCCCAATACTTTATGGTCGTGCTTTAGCGGAACAATGCAAATGCAACGTGGATTTGCTTCCCCCAGACCCGATGAAATGGTGATGTAATCGTCGGGTACTTCTGTAAGCAGAATGGTTTCACCCTCAATGGCGCAAGCTCCAACAAGCCCTTCGCCCAGTTCGAGGGTCATTCTATGATGCTTTTTACGATCCCAGGCATAGGTGGCTGCCAGTTCCAAAAAATGATGGTTTTTCTCCTCTTCATTCAGCAGAAAAATGGCTCCCTGGTTAGAATCGAGGTACTTTGTTATATTTCGAATGACCTCATCGGCCAAATTGGTCAGGTCATCGCTATTCTTTCGGAGAATTTCGGCAAAACGGGCTGTACCCTCGTTGGCCCAGCTGCGCTTATTGTCCTCAATAACCCTTAGGGTCTCTTCATCTTTAGCCCTTTTCAGGCTATTGCGCATATCAATAAGCGATTTACCCAACGCATCGTCGTCGCTTAACTGATCAAAATTAACTTCGAGCGCACCCTGCCCAATACTTTGAGCAAAAAGCGACTTTCTGTTTAGCCCATCAATAGATATATTCAAAGCCGAAGCCATATCCTCAATTTCATCGCCGGTCTTCAATTCGAGTTGCATTTCGCCCGTAATTTCGCCCTTGCTTAATCTGCGAAGTACCCTTGTAATAAGCCCAATGGGCTTTGTAAGCGTATTTGCAACAATTATTAAAACTATTATTATTACAAAAAGCCCAATTATACCAGCAACTAGAGAAATATTCAGATTATCGTCGGCGCTTTGGTTTATAACACTAACCGGTATATTAAGAGCCAACGACCAGGCCGAGTAGGAATTACCAGCCCGAATGGGAGCAAAACAGGTATAGTATTCAATGCCCTTTTCATTGTTTCTGTAAAAACCTACAAACTCTCCGCTTCTCACAACTTCCCCAACTTTATAAGTTTCGAACGAATGGCCTAAAATATCTTTCAAGGGTTTATTTATCAATGCCCCATCTCGGTGGGCAGCAATTAGCCCCGACGATGAAACTAGGAAGGCATAACTACCCTCAACGGGTTCAATCTTCGCTATCATTTCCTGCAACTCGCTCAATCCAATATCGAGACCTATAAGTCCCATATACTTCCCATCTATTTGTATGGGCGATGCGATGGTTGTCATAAGAATTCGTTCGCTTTTCCCTTGCAAACCCTCATCGTAATAGGGTTCCCATAACCCTTCCCGATTACCCTTTTTAAAGGTTCCATACTTATCGGGGTCGCCATTCAAGCTGCGTTCCTCGGTGTTTTCATTAATTATACCATCCTCGCGCCAGGTAGTGATACAAAACCGCCCATAATCTTTAGAATAATTTGGGACAAACCCATAAAACTCCCAACTATCCCAGAGCGAATAGGCATGCTTATTTCCATCCAAAACGGGCTTGTACATTTTTGCAAAAAGTTCTTGCCACTGCTTGGCAGGTAATTCCCTATATATGCTGAAGGCTTGAGTTAATGTGCGGGTAACAGCCAAATCGCGCTCGAAATGGTTCTCAATCTCTTTTGCCGAAAGTCGCGCATTTAGGTGTGCATTGCGAATGGCATCGTCGAGAAGGGTTTTCCTCGAAGAATTTACTATATAGCCAATGGCTACAATATACAACACTGCCGATGTGGTTAAAATGTAAAGCAGTATTTTTTGCCTGATTTTAAGTCGAATACGCATGGTCAGGGGTATTTGGGTTCCAATTTCGATGGGTAAACTTAGCTGGTTTTTGGCGAATTTAAAAGAAAAAGGGCTAACATGTACGACTTGTGAAACAAAAAGATAATTTTATGCTCCAAATTGAAACCTATGATTAACCGACTCATTTTACTTTCGATTATTGTTTCCACAATCGTTTCGTGTACGGACAAGGTCAAACTAGCCCACGATAGCTTTGACACACTGAAAATGGCCAAAGATATTGAAGTGCTGGCTTCGGACAGCCTTTTGGGACGGGCCCCGCTTACCTTGGGCGAAGAACGGACCATTCGTTATTTAAAGGAAAGAATGGAAGCCATTGGATTAGAGCCTGCATTTGGCAGTAGTTTCCTTCAGGAAGTACCTCTGGTGGAAATTACTACAAGCCTTCCCAGCAAAATGGCACTTCGACTTTCAAAAACAACTATTGAATTGAAAACAGGGATTGATTATACCGCATGGAGCCAATTGCTGGAAAATGTAATTGACATTAATGACTCCCAATTAGTATTTGCAGGCTTCGGAATTAATGCTCCCGAATGGGCTTGGAACGACTTTGAAGGGCTCGATTTAAGTGGGAAAATTCTTGTAGTTCTTGTAAACGATCCTGGATTCGTTTCGCGCGACACAACGCTTTTCAAAGGGGAAACAATGACTTACTACGGTAGGTGGCGATACAAATTCGAAGAGGCTGAACGTCAAGGCGCTCTAGGGTGCCTTATTGTTCACGAAGATATTGCTGCCGGCTACCCCTGGGGGGTTGTGAATGGCCGCACTAATCGGCCCGACTTTTTACTCGACGACCAATCGCTTCTCACCAAAAAATGCAAATTGCAGGGATGGCTAACCTTAAGTGCTGCCCAAAAACTATTCAACCAACTGGGTTTAAATTACAACCATCTGAAACAATTGGCTTCCCAACGAGGATTTAAACCTATTGCGCTGAATGCAAATGTTAGCATACAATTGCAAAATAGCTGGAAGAAATCGGTTTCGCAAAACGTGGCAGGGTACATTAAGGGTTCGAAATACCCCACCGAATCGATTGTTTACTGTGCACATTGGGACCATTTGGGGGTAGGAAAACCCTTTGATGGCGACAGCATTTACAATGGCGCATCGGACAATGCTGCTGCAATAGCATGGATGCTTGCAATTGCCGAAGCATACAAATCGGTCGGTAAAACTCCCGAACGCTCAGTTGTATTCTTTTCGCCCACTGCCGAAGAGGCTGGCATGCTTGGTTCAGAATATTTTGTTGCCAATTCGCCCCTTCCCATTGAAAAAACGGTGGCCTGCTTTAATAACGATGTAATACTTATGATAGGTCGTTTTTCCGACGTAACAGTAACAGGCTTGGGCCACTCCGAACTCGATCAATTGCTGGGCCAGGAGGCCCTAAAGCAGGGTAGGTACATTTGCAACGACCCCAATCCCGAGAATGGAATGTTTTTTCGCTCCGACCAGCTGCCATTTCTCAAAGCCGGCGTACCCTCGCTGTTTGCTAAAGGGTACAGTCATCAAACTGAACTGGGCAAAGCAAAAACACAGGAGTTAATTGACTTCTACTGGAAGCATATCTACCACAAACCATCCGATCATTTTAATGCCAGCGAGCATAACCTCGAAGGACTAAAACAGGATGCTCAGCTTTTCTTCAATCTGGGTTGGCGCTTATCCAACAACCA
>JBBIRB010000074.1:0-4635 GCA_037442025.1 Bacteroidales bacterium
GAATCGGAATCGTCGGCATAGCCTTTAACAAGTTTATTCCATGTAAGAACAATGGCTCCACGTGGGTTAACCTCCCCATCGTGCAGTTTGCCCGTGAATGGGTTTCGATACGATTCGGGGTACACGAGCACGGTTTTAAATTTAGGAAGATTGTAGTTTCGAAAACCGAATGTTATTTGAACAAAAGCGGCAATAACGATTAACCGAACCTCTTTGGTGACTTCGAACCCATTCCTGCCAATAATCTTTATTTCGTTCGATTGGTTGAATACTCTATAAAGAAAGCGTTTTTTCTGCTTCTCATTTAATTTTTTGTAGTAGCTAATTCGTTTTGAAAAAAAGAATCGAGTTCCTTCTGTTGGCGCCCACTCAAGATGAAACCCTTAAAAAGTTTTCCACCGTTGAGAATTAATAAGAAAATGAGAAAGGAGATTGTTAATATGGGAAATAATACTTCCATTTTTTCTCTTAAAGGTAAAAGTATTTTCTGTTTCACCCAAGCATTGGCCCCCAATGCATTTATTTATTAATTTTACCATAATTTATGTGCGACATGCAATACAATAGTAATTACAAGCAGTATATACGTCAAATTCGTGTGCCCGAGTTTGGTAACGATGGCCAAAACAAACTGGCAAATGCCAAAATTCTGGTGGTTGGTGCAGGTGCATTGGGTTGCCCTGCGCTTCTGTACCTTGCAGCTTCGGGAGTGGGAACCCTTGGCGTGCTCGATGCCGACGAGGTTGATATAACCAATTTGCACCGGCAGGTACTATACACCCATCCCGATTTAGGCATTCCAAAAGCATTATCGGCTGCAAGCCGGTTGAAAGCCATGAACCCCTCAATTAGCATCACTCCACATCAGGTTCACCTTCACAAGGGCAATGCATTGGAAATAATTAAAAACTACGATTTGGTTGTTGAGTGCTCCGATAATTTTCCAACCAAATTCCTTGTGAATGATGCCTGCGTAATGCTAGGGAGGCCCTTTATTATAGGAGGTGCCATTCAGTTTTCGGGACAACTTTCTGTGTATAACTATAAAGGAGGCCCAACCTATCGTTGCCTGATCGACGAAGAGCCCGACCCTTTGGAGGTTCCATCGTGCAGCGAGGCTGGAGTAATTGGCATGGTACCAGGAGTAATTGGTACCCTGCAAGCGCTCGAAGCGCTTAAAGTTTTAACAGGCGTTGGCCAAACCCTTTCGGGCAAACTCCTCCATTTCGATGGACTAACCATGCAATTTTCTACCTTCGATATTTCTCTCAATCCAAAGAACCTGGAAATAACCGAACTGACAGAGTACGATTTTCACTGCCCTGCTCATATACTGGCCGATAAGCAAATTACATCGCAGCAGTTTTTGGAACTTCTGAACAGCAATCAACCTTTGAAATTGATATACTTCAGCGATGAAACGGAGGAGTTTAGGTTAAAACAATTTCATGTAAAACCCCTTCCTTTATACGAGTTACCTAATCTTGTATCGGAACTTTCTCGGGAAGCTCGAATCGTTCTGCTTTGCGACTATGGCATAAAAAGCCTTTCGGCTTTAAGGTATTTAGTTACAAAGCATTGGTTCGAAAATGTGGTTAATTTAAAGGATGGGTTGAAGGAATTTAATACAATTTTGAATAATGGTTAAAAACATTATAATTATTGCTCTTGGCGGTGGTTTGGGTTCAGTTGCACGGTACCTTTTATCAGTTTTTGTGCAGAATAGGTTTGCTGTTATTTTTCCTTTCGGAACATTTACTGTTAATTTATTAGGTAGTTTTGTTTTAGGGCTACTTTTTGGACTGGCCGATCGTGGTAGCCTAATATCGCAGGAGTGGAAACTCTTTTTAGCAGTTGGTATTTGTGGTGGATTTACAACCTTTTCAACTTTTGCCAGCGAAAATCTTGCTTTGCTTCGCGATGGTGAGTATCTTTATGCTTTGGGATATACGGGATTAAGCGTTTTTCTCGGTATTTCATTAGCCTACTTCGGATTTGCCATAACCCGCTAATAAAAAAGCATATGAAGCCCGATAAGCAAACCGTTTCGATGAAAATTTTCATCAGCTCAACCGACAAGTTTAGAGAAACCCCCCTTTACGAAGCTATTACCCTCGAAGCGAAGCGCCATGGCATTGCCGGAGCATCGCTTACCAAAGGTTTTATGGGGTTTGGCGCCAGCAGTCAAATTCACACCCAAAAGTTTTGGGAGGTTGCCGAAAAAGCTCCTGTAGTAATTGAAATGGTTGACGAACGCGAAAAGTTGGAAGTGCTGCTAACCCATATAAAATGGCTCTTCGACGAGGCCAAGAAAGGCTACACTATTACGTTCACCCCCGTGGAGGTTATAGTGTACAAAGCCGGAGAAAAGGGTGTTTAGTAGTTCTCGGTTTTCAGTTATCCGACTTCCGACTTCGGTCTTCCGACTTACAACTTCTCTCCTTAAAATATTTTGAATACCAAGGCTCGTAAATTACTTTTTCCGGTATTACTGAGTCCTCTTTGAGCGCTTGCTTTTACTGCAATGCAAAAATTGGACCCTACCTCTTGAGTTTCTCCTTCGGTTTCAATAATGCCTTCTCCCTCAACAATGTAAATTGCCACATCGAACGGATTGGTATGCTTTTCGAGTACTTCGCCAGGCTTTAGGTTTAGGTGAATTATTTCGGCCCGTGAGTCGACAAACATTTTGCGACCATCGAGGTTAAAGGGAACCTTTTCCGCAGTTTCGAGGGTTGTGTAGTGCATGGATTTACTTGTTTGAAGTCAGTAGTCGGAAGACCGAAGCAAGGTATGAATTATAATACTTCGGACTCCTGACTTCGGACTTCGGTCTATTCCTTTATCATCGTTAGCAACATCTTAAACCGCTCAGTTGCCTCAACGCTATGCTGAATGCCAGCGGGCATTATTATGGTTTCACCTGCTACCAAATCGTGAGGGTTTCCACCAATAATGATTTTTGCTTTACCTTCAATAACCTGAACCATTGCATCAAATGGGGCTGTGTGTTCGCTTAATCCTTCGCCTTTATCGAATGCGAAAAGTGAAATGTTACCGGTGGGGCGTTTAAGCACGTTCTTACTAACAATTCCACCTGCATTGTACTCAACCTCGTTTACGAAGCTGAACTTTTGTCCTTTTACAAATTCGTTTGTCATAGTTATAAGTTTTATAACCCTGTCAAGGTTTAAAACCCTGACAGGGTTGGAGATTCGATATATTATCCAACTAGTAACTTAATGTCTTCATCTACTGTAGTAATACCAGCAATGCCAAAATTGTTCACTAGCACGTTTGCTACGTTTGGCGAAAGGAATGCTGGCAATGTTGGGCCGAGGTGGATATTCTTCACGCCTAGGTAAAGAAGTGCAAGAAGAACTATCACGGCCTTTTGCTCGTACCAAGCAATGTTGTATGCAATTGGCAACTCATTGATATCGTTTAGCTGGAATACCTCTTTTAACTTAAGGGCGATAACTGCCAATGAGTAAGAGTCGTTACACTGACCTGCATCAAGTACGCGAGGTATTCCACCTATATCGCCTAAAGGAAGTTTGTTATAGCGGTACTTAGCGCAACCTGCTGTTAAAATAACGGTATCCTTTGGAAGTTTTTGTGCAAATTGGGTATAGTAATCGCGGTCCTTCATTCTGCCGTCGCAACCAGCCATTACAATAAACTTGCGGATAGCGCCACTCTTAACTGCATCAACAACTTTATCGGCTAAAGCGAATACTTGTGCGTGTGCAAATCCACCAATAATCTCACCAGTTTCAATTTCGGTTGGAACTTTGCAGGTTTTTGCTAATGCAATAATCTCCGAGAAATCTTTTTGTTTAAAGGCTACGCGGTCGGCAATATGCTTGCTTCCAGGGTAACCAGCAGAACCTGTGGTGAATACTCTATCCTTATAACTTGCACTATTTGATGGAGGAACAATACAGTTTGTGGTGAAAAGTATTGGGCCGTTGAAGGTTTCGAAATCCTCTCGTTGGTGCCACCAACTGCTACCATAGTTTCCTACAAAGTGTTTATATTTCTTGAAAGCAGGGTAGTAGTTTGCAGGAAGCATCTCGCTGTGGGTGTAAACATCAACTCCAGTTCCGTCGGTTTGAGCAAGTAGCTCTTCCATATCTTTTAGGTCGTGACCGCTGATAAGGATACCAGGTTTGTTGCTTACGCCAATGTTAACCTTAGTTATCTCAGGATTGCCGTAGCTGCTAGTGTTTGCTTTGTCGAGTAATGCCATTGCATTAACGCCTAGTTTGCCAGTTTCAAGGGTAAGTCCAACCAATGCATCAACCGATAAATCCTTGGTGATATCGGCAAGAGCCTTTTGCATAAAGGCATAGTTTGCTACATCTTCGTGACCTAGGTTGTATGCGTGCTCAACGTAAGCTGCCATACCTTTAATACCGTAGGTGATAAGTTGTTTAAGCGAGCGAATATCCTCGTTGGTTTCCGCAAGAACACCTACTGTCATCGATTTTGCCTCGTAGGTATCTGGTTTGCCAGTCCATGTAGTTCCTTCAAACGACGTGTCAACCTTTACGCCTTGCTTTGCAGCTTCAGCTTTAAGCATCTCGCGAAGTTCTAAGCCTTTAGTTACACGGTTTTCGATAACCTTTTTGT
>JBBIRB010000075.1:0-4161 GCA_037442025.1 Bacteroidales bacterium
GTTGATTGTTGATTGTTGATTGTTGATTGTTGATTGTTGATTGTTGATTGTTGATTGTTGATCGTTGGTGGTTGGTGGTTGATGGTTGATGGCTAGATATGTTTTTAACTAAATAATATGGTTTTAGCATCCTAACAGTTCCCTAAAATCGGATTGAGTATTAATGTTTGTAAAACATTTTTGGGTTTCGGGAGTATTGGGTAATTCTATATACTGTGTTGGTATAATATTAAGGTATGTCCTAATGGGCACGTTGTTGTTGTGCTCAAGCAATTTGGTAAGGGTATTGAGCCCATTTCGGCTGTAAACAGCAAATAGGGGTTCTAGCATTTCGGCTACTTTTGGAACGTAAGCGTAACTTTGTGCTTCAATGGCAATGGCTGCAATTTGGCTGGCAATTTGAGCACTGGCAAGGGGCATATCGCACGAGATGGCAAAAACATGTTCTGTTTTTGTGTTATAAAGGGCAGAGTGGATTCCTCCCAAAGGCCCTTTTTCCTTAAAAATATCTGCGTAAACCGAAACGCCCAATTGGGCGTAGGTCTCAACCTCGTTAGCAATAATTATTGTTTTGGGAAATACCTCTCCTAAATTCGAAAGGATTATTTCCACAAATGTTTTTCCATTATGCTTAAGCAAAGCCTTATTGGTGCCACCCATTCGGCTTGCCTTTCCTCCGGCTAAAAGGGCTAGGGTAATATTGGGGCAGTACAAAGCCAACTTCGCTTACTATAAAAAATTATAGTGTTTTTTTATGGGCTTTTTAACATCCCAAACACATTTCAACCCCATTTTAAAGGTAACAAAATCGCCCGCTTTAATGGTAAAATTCCCGTCGGTAGTTTCAACGGTAACTTCACCTTCAAGTATTTGACACTCCTCATCGGAATCGTAAAACCAATCGAAACGGGAGATTTCCTTTTCCCAAATGGGCCACGAGGGAATGCTCCTCTTCGCCTTTTGCTCTTCGCTCAAATGCTCAATTATAACCTTGCTCATAGTTTTGAAGTTTTTTGCAAATCTAACTATTTAGCTTATTTGTTATGCACATTAATGCCAACTTGCCTATTTTTGAATAAAAAACAAAATGGAAATAGGATTAAAGTACACTGCGCAGCAAATTGTTGAATACGAAAATACAGCGGCCAAGTACGGTTCGGGCTTAGTTGAAGTTTTTGCAACTCCCGCCATGGTTGCGCTTATGGAAAACGCTGCTCTACACGCGGTGCTACCCCATTTGCCCGAAGGGCACAATACAGTTGGCACCGAAATTTGTGTAAAACACATAAAGGCCACTCCGCTTGGCATGAAGGTTTTTGCCGAAGCCGATTTAATTGAAATTGAAGGTCGGAAACTTGTTTTTAATGTTCGCGCATGGGACGAAGAGGGGGAAATTGGATCGGGAACCCACACCCGATTTATTATTGACAGTAAGCGTTTTATGGAAAAACTTAAAAAATAATTGGCAGTTTTTTATGGATTTGCTATCAAAGAGTCGTCAATGCTACGTAAATAAACATTCAACTAAAACTTACTAAAATGAGAACCATAACGCTAACATTGCTGTTCACCATAGTATATGCATTAGGTTTTGCCCAGCAAAATACCGAAATGCCGGTTCAATCGAAGGTTGAAACGGTAAAGTTATACATTGGCGGAGCCCATATTACGCGGAGCGCTTCCATTAACCTATTGGCCGGAAGTACATCGGTTGTATTTAAGAATTTACCTAATACTATCGATGCATCAACATTTCAGGTTGAGGGTGAAGGAGCTTTTACCATAATGTCGATTAAAGAGGGATACGACAATAAACCTAAAAATGTACCCAAAGAGGTTCGGCAAATGCGCGATAGCCTAACACTTTTGCTTGCGCAAAAGGAAGATGCCGATGCTGCCCAAACTGTTTGGGATGAGGAGGAGAAATTTCTGAACCAAAACAGGGCAATTGGCGGACAGCAAACGGGTGTTAAAATTACCGAATTGAAAGAGGCTGCTGACTTTTATCGGGCTCGCCTGTCGGAAATTAAAAAGGGGAGTTTAGCCAATAGGCGCAAAATTACCAAGTTGAACGAGGAAATTGAACGAATAAAGGCAAGGCTTTATCCCTATTCGGCCGACAGAATATCGTTGAATCAGGAGCTTACCGTTATGGTTGTTGCCGATAAGCCGGTTAAGGCTAAGTTAAAAGTTTCGTACTTCACTTCATCGGCCAATTGGGCACCCATGTACGATATTCGATCCAATGGCCCCGGAACTCCTGTAAACTTAATTCTTAAAGCATCGGCCAATAACTTTACGGGCGAAAACTGGGATAATGTTCAACTTACCTTCAGCACAGGCCAACCGCAGCTCAATGCCAATCCGCCTACCATATACCCCTGGTATATACGTCCTGTTTCACCACCTTCGCCAATGGCTTATTCGGCCAAACGCACCAGAGCAGAAGCGGCACCAATGTCGGTTGCAAAGGATGCCATGGAACTTGAAGAAGTAATGGTTATGGCAGGTTCAGTAGCCGATTTCACCAAACGGAACGATGCTGTTACCTCGGTCGATTACACTTTGCCTGCCCCTTACACAATAGTAACCGGAAAGGACCCACTTATGGTTGAAATTGAAAAAAGTCAGCTAGAAACTGAATACGAGTATATGGCCATACCCAAACTTGCGAAGCAAGTATTTTTAATGGCAAAAATTGTAAATACCGATCGTTTAAATCTTCTTTCGGCAAACGCTTCTATATACCTAAACAATGCCTATACGGGCTCGGCTTACATCGATCCGGGCATGGCGCAGGATACGCTAAAACTTCCTCTTGGGGTCGATAATGCCATAACCGTTACCCGCAATCGCAGTAAGGATTTCAAAGCAAAAAGCTTTATTGGAACCAAAATTACCGAAACCGTAGGGTGGGAAATTACTGTGCGCAGTTTAAAGCAGTCGCCCATAAAACTTAGGCTAACCGACCAAATACCCATTGCAACCGACAAGAGCATTAAGGTAGATGTGGTTGAAGCCTCAAAGGGTAAACTAAGCAGCGAAAATGGATTATTAAATTGGGATATTACTCTCGAACCCCTAAAGAGCCAAACCTTTAAACTTGTATATAAAGTTGAGTACCCAAAAGAAATGAGGTTGGTACTTGAGTAATATAGTATTTGAACTATTTCGCATTAGGACTGCAGAAATAGTTAATATACACCTAACCACAAAGAAATAACAAAGAGTCACGAAGTCAGCACGCATACATACAAATCCTTGTGAACTTTTTGAAAAACCTTAGTGGGCTTTGTGGTTAGGTGTTTGCCTTCGGCGAACTCCATTTGGTGAGTTATAACTTATGATACAGCCTCTTGTGGTTAAACTTTTTTTTTTAGACAGCCTCTTTTTATTAAAATCTAAAACTTTTAACATCTTTTCTGTCGAAATCATAATATGTTGGTATTTATGATATGAAATTGTTGTTGCATATTTGCAACCATAATGAGCACGCACATATCATATCATTTTAAAAAGGGATTTGTTTTAGGACTACTCGGGTTAATTGGTTTGCTAACCATTAACAACTCATTTTTTATTCATACACACTTTTTCTTAAATGGGCATAGCGAAACCCACGCCCACCCCTTTAATAGTAACGATAACCATAGCCACACACAGGGCGAACTATTTTTCCTAAGCGGGTTATTGTTGCTTTTCATGCTTTTAGCATTCTCAAACTGCAAGAAAGGAAATTTCGAAACAACGAAAATTCATTTTTCCCCTTATTCAATTCCAGAAATATTCCATTTGGGTGCAAAATCTAATCGTGCACCTCCCCAATTGCTTTTTTAAGGAATTTAATTCCCAATTTTTATTCTTAACCTTTTCAACGCCAACAACAATTGTTGTTTGGGTGGTTTGTTTAACATAATAAACTTATAATAAATGAGAACTTTCTCAATCATTTGCCTTTCTGTGTTGATTTTTGCAACCAATGCCTTTACTCAAAAGAAATCCGATGCCAATATTATTGGCCACGTTGTTAATGGAAATGAGCATCTTCCCTTTGCAAGCATAATTATTAGGGGCACAACAATTGGCACTGCAACCGACGAAACGGGGCACTTCCGTATGATAAACGTACCAGTTGGCAAGCACACCATCGAGGCTAAGGCA
>JBBIRB010000075.1:4178-4594 GCA_037442025.1 Bacteroidales bacterium
GTTTGCAGCAAGTTGAAATAACTATTGAGGCCGGACAAACCCTTGAAGTGAATTTCGAACTCGACGAGGATGCCATTGGACTCGATGAGGTGGTTGTAACTGCCGACCGCAACGAGCAGCGTCGTAAGGAATCGTCGACCATTGTTAACACCATTTCTCCAAAACTTTTCAATATGACCCAGTCGGTTACTCTGGGCGATGGATTAAACTTTAGTCCGGGGCTACGTTTGGAAAACAACTGCGGAAACTGTGGATTTACTCAGCTTCGCATGAATGGTCTGGAGGGTCCTTACTCGCAAATCCTCATAAATAGCCGCCCAATTTTTAGTGGTTTAGCTGGGGTTTATGGCTTGGAGCTAATTCCATCGAACATGATAGAGCGCGTTGAGGTGATTCGTGGTGGCGGTTCGGCACTT
>JBBIRB010000076.1:0-3091 GCA_037442025.1 Bacteroidales bacterium
GGACTTCGGTCTTCGATCTTCGGTCTTCGGACTTCGGACTTCGGACCTCAATAACCCAATAACCTAAACATCAATCACTCCACTCCTCCAACATAACATCGCTTTCTTCTGTCATATTACCTTTTCTTATTAGATACTCGGATGCTGCTTGCGAAAGGTGCAACTTTGGGGCTAGGATATCGAATTCCTCCTGCGAAATCATTTGGCGTTGAAGCATTATACGTGCTATGCGTAAATGGTTTTCGAAAAGAAAGGGGGTTAAATAGCCTTCGGCATCTACACTCGAATGAATGCTTTTGGGTCGGGGAACAACGCTTGTTAAAAAGAGCGCTTCGTTAAGGGTTAAATCACTGGGTAACTTATCGAAATAGAATCTGCAGGCCTCATTAACTCCATAAACATTTGGCCCCCATTCAATTATATTAAAGTAAATTTCAAGTATTCGTCTCTTCGTCACCAGGCGCTGCGTTTCGATAAGCCAAACAATGAGAGCCTCTTCGGCTTTACGCATAATATTTTTGCTTCTGCTTAAGTAAACATTCTTAACCAGCTGCTGCGTTATAGTGCTGCCTCCCCGGGCAAAACGTTTAGTCGTAAGATTTTGAACCATTGCGTAACGAATCCCATCGAAATCAAAACCTTTGTGAAAAAAGAATCCTCCATCCTCAGAGGTTACTATAGCATTCATTAAATTTGGCGAAATGGAATGCAACCGAGCAAAACTTTTTCTGGTGCTATCGATTGCTATATGCCTTATGGCTATGCCATTTTCGTAGGCTACGTAGGTAAATGTGTCGTTCAGTGCGTAAAAATTTTCCGAACCAAAGGCATTAATGCCAAAATTATGCGGATTCAAATTTATATCGAATTTGAGGCTGTCGGGGTTTGCCAAATCGAGGTCGACAAACAGGCCGAACTCCATTTCTCCCTTAACACGAATCCCCTGCAATGTATTAAAAAGCCCACGCGGTAACGATTCGAAAAGGCTCGATGCTAAAAACCTTCGGTTTTCGCTTTTTACTATTGCTCTTGGTTTCCTCTTGTTCGTAAGAACAATTGATATGGGTAGTTTAAAGGAATTTAGGTTAAAATACGAAAGCGAATCGATGGTTATATATTGGTTCGAAAACCCAAAGCCTAATTTAAACGAAGCTTTATCGACAATTACCGTTTTATCGGACAAATGCCGATGGTCGGTTTCCAAACCGAACACCCCCGAAGAAACCGTTAAGCTAATGCTATCGGTGTATAGTTCATTTCCCTTTAATGCAAATTGAAGCGAATCGAATTGGCACTTTAAATCGTACATATTTTCAATAAGGGGTAATTTCACTTTACCAATTTCGCTTCCCCTTATCGAAACATCAATATAATTGGATGCTTTAATGGCATTGCCATTTATGCTAAGAATTTGTGAATGGTTATTCTCTGTTATACTTAATGTCGATTTGAACAACCCTTTTTCACTCAAAAAAATGGGCGTTTCGATGCGGAGTGTGTATTCGTCTTTTGAAAACTTAATTAAAAGATTCTTCACTTCAATTTCAGCGGTCGATACCCCAATAAATGCTTTAATAATTCTACTTACCCTTCGGGTTTGGACTAACTCGTCCGATTGAATAAAAGGCAATACACCCAGCGAATCGGATTGTTTCAATAAATTCGAAGCAGCTGTTTTAACTTTAACTATAAGGGTATCGACATGAATTTTTTTAGGATTCGCTTTTAAGCGTACCAGATCCCAAAAAGAGAGTTGCATATTTACTTTTCCAATGCTAAAGTACTTCAGGCTGTCGTTGGAATTAACTACAATACCCTCCATTTTAACATTTCTAATTCCTTTAAAACCAAGAGATTTATAGTGAATTGAGTAGCCAGTTGAAGCCGCAATGGTCGAAATTTTACGATTAACAACCAGACGAAGCAATGGGTTACGTAATAGAAATAGTATTGAAAAAATCCCAATAGCAGCAACTATAATTATAATTAATAGTTTACGTTTTTTAAAGGATGGTTGCATTGAGAAAGACATTTACTGACAAAGATACCTTATATAACTCTATCAACTTTCGTTCAAGCGAATAATCGCAGTCCGTTTGTACATTAATATTGTTGTAGGGCCTATATTTGCGAAAAACCCTAACTTATGAAATTCCTTATTTTTGCTAACCGTTACAAGCTACCAAAAGAGCAATTAATTAAAATTGAGTTGGCCGCCAATTCTTTAAATGAAAAGTTATCAAAAATTGATGTAAACAGCCTTAATATTTCGAGTTACAATAAGCGATACCTAAACGATTACATTAGGGATCTTTGCTTTTATATGCCCTTATACTCGCAATTAATGGCTAAAGCCATTGAGAATTTAAAGTGTTCTGTTGAACAGGCCATTTTTGTCGATTACGGTGGGGGAACCGGCTTACTATCGGCATTTGCCAAAGAGGTTGGCTTTAAAACCGTTATTTATAACGACATATATGACGTTTCGGTTTCCGATGCTGCAACAATTCTAGGGAGTATAGGCATAACTATCGATCATTTTATTTGTGGCGACATTGAAACATTAAAAGATTTCACTGAGCGTAACAGCATATCTCCCAGCATTCTGTGTTCCATGGATGTACTTGAGCACATTTACAATGTAAATGATTGGTACAGCAGGGCTATGCAAATAAATGGTAGTTTCGCAATTGTTTTTACAACTAGTGCCAATTTGCATAATCCTATTGTTTCGAAACGACTTAAAAAATTGCACAACCGAGCTGAGTATATTGGTAGAGAAAAGCATTTAGGATGGAAGGAACGGGACTTGGAACGTCCATTTCTAAAAGTTCGACGATTAATGATTTATGAATATTCACAAAGTTTATCAAAATTGGAAATAGACCATTTGGCAAAGGCAACAAGGGGTCAAATGCAAAGCGACATACAAAAATCGATAGATGAATATCTTGAAAAAGGAGCCATATCATTCACAAATCCCCACCCTACCAATACATGCGATCCCTACACAGGAAACTGGGTTGAGAATTTAATTATATGATTATCCGCCAATGTACCAAAAAGATTATATTTGTACAAAATTTATTGA